>JBAZFU010000025.1:0-2691 GCA_041653195.1 archaeon | reverse complement strand
CATTTTCAACTTATGAAAATGCAAAACGGGAGGCGGAAATGTGGCAAGAAAACGGAGATTGTAAAACATACGGAATATATGCAAAATGCAGTGATAAACGCAATCATCTTGTTTAATTTGCTATAACGCGAAGTGAACTACCCACCCACGCCAAAGGCGATGGGATGGGCTTCGGATTTCACAGCTTTGTGCTTCTTTGCAGAAGTCTTATTTATAGCTCCATTCATTTTGAGAAACATTCACAAACTATGACATTTATCATGCTTTGTTAATTTCTTTTACCTCAACTTTGCGGAAACAATTAAATCAAAAACGATGCACGTACAATTAAAATCAATCGACATTATCGACTCTGGAAATAAGTTTCTTGAATCAATAGTCACAAGAATTGTAGACGAAATAGACGAAAGCCCGCTTGTTTTCGGGTTCGACATTGAATTTGAAACAGAAGATGCCGAACTATTTTTATACCTATCTGGAACAGTCTACACACATGGATTTTATGAAGAAGAAACAAATAGTTTCGTTATTAAATCTCGATCACTTGAAAGCTTTGAAATTAACGCAGTTTTTCAAGGTGTTGACGTAAATTTTGAGGTCGTAAATGACGGTAAGATACAAGATGTTGAAAGTTACATTATTAATCGAATAAAAGAATAAAATCATGCAAAAATCAGAATCAATCAAAGAATTATCAATTGCTCTTTGCAAGTTTCAAGGGGCTGTTGAAACGATAAAAAAAGAAAATACAAACCCTTTTTTTAAATCCAAATATGCTGATTTATCGAGCATATTAGATGTAATAAGAACCCCACTTTCAGAAAGTGGACTTTCATTTGTTCAATTTCCAAAAGGTGAACACGAACTTGAGACGATGCTGATGCATGTATCTGGTGAATGGATGAGTGAATCATATTTTATGACCCCATCAAAAAACGATCCTCAAGGGTTGGGTTCTGCAATAACATATCAAAGAAGATATGCTTTAGGTGCAATTTTAGGCTTAAATATTGACGAAGACGACGACGGAAATAAAGCTTCTGAACCTCCAAAGCAACCAGCCCCTAAGATTGAAACATGGATGACTGAAACTCAATATAAATCAATTGCGGCCGGGTTAAAATCAGAAGATTTGATTGTAAGAGAAAAAGCAATGAAAAACTTTACTGCTTTTCAGGTTGCGCCATTCGGAATGAAAAAAGAATACTTAAACGAACTTCAAAAATTAGTAAAATGAGTGAAAATTTAGCCATATTAGAAAAAATGCCTCAATCAAAAAAAGAGGTAAAATTGTTTGCTGAAAATCTAATTAACTCAATACAGTGGGGCGAAATAAACCCACTGTATTTAGACGGACAATTAAAGGCACTTGAAGAAGTGGTGTCGATGGTGCGAAAATCAGAAGAAATGAAAGAGGGGTTATTAACCGAGGCCGACAAATACAAAGAAAAATCATTTGACTATGGCCGTTTTTCATTTCAAAAAAAGGAAGTCGGAGTTAAGTATGATTTTTCAGGGTGCGATGATCAAGTTTTAGAACACTTAGAAAAAACAAGCGAAAAATTAAACGATGAAATAAAAGCAAGAAAAGAGTTTTTAAAAACAATTAATCCGGGTGTTGCTTGTTTTGATGAAAATGGCATTCAATTATTTCCACCCGCAAAAACATCAACATCAACAGTGATAACACTTTTAAAATAAAAGACATGCAATTCAAAGGAGTAATTAGAAAAATTGGCGAAACTATCACAGGTCAAGGCCAAAAAGGCGAATGGAGTAAAACACCAATATTAGTTGAAGAAATCAGCACACAATACCCAAATAGTTTGGTTTTTGATGCTTTCAATAAAAACATCGACAATTTAGCAGAGGGAATGGTTGTTGATGTAGACTACAACGGAAAAGCAAACGAGTACAACGGAAAAATGTACAACTCATTATTGATTTGGAAAATTGAATCAGTAGGCGCAATGAACACAAATAGTGCTGTTAAGCCAAAGCAAGAAATTGCACCTACACCAGAAAATGAGACAATTGATGATAGTTGCTCGGATTTACCCTTCTGATCATGAAAATCGAAAACTGGTTCGAAGTCCAAAACGGGGTTAAAATTTGGAATGAAATTGAAAACTATAAAAAGTCTCTTTCAAATTTGCCAAACGGCCGATATTTTGTTTTAATCGAAAAGATTGAAAATATTCGCTCTCGAGAACAAAATAACGCAATGTGGGCTATTCCTTATTCTTACTTTGAAAAGGCTTTAATTGATGCCGGCATATTCAAAAACCCATCAAAACAAGACGTTCATATTTGGTGCATGGTTCAATGCCTTCCATGCGATTATAAGCAGCGGATTTTTGAAGAGTGGCAAAAAATAGAACCAGTTATTAACTATAAGTCTTTCGAAAGTTACAAAGAGCCATTTAGGCTAACATCTACCAAAATGAAAACAACAGATGCGATGCATTATTATGAGAATTTGCAAATGTTTTATTCTGAAAATTTTAGCAGTGGTGAGGAAAACGATTTTATCCCCGACCCTGTAAAAAATTACCGATCAAAATTTTAATCTTTATAAAATTAGTAGGGGGTGAATCGGGTTAACCAGACCCGCACCCTCTACATTTAATCGAAACATGACAAATATCATAGATTTAGTATTCCAGTTAGGCTAATTTCGTGAAACAATAA
>JBAZFU010000024.1:0-2810 GCA_041653195.1 archaeon | reverse complement strand
GATAATGAGTTTCCTTGTGTTCCCGCTTTTTTTACTTTCAGGCGCGCTTTTTCCAATAGATAATTTGCCAGCGTGGCTCGGGCCGATTGTTTTCGTGAATCCGATAACTTACGCAGTTGATGGCTTGAGATGGACGCTTTTAGGAGCTTCGACATTCCCGCTCGCTACCGACCTCGCTGTAATCAGTGCTTTCTCGCTGATAATGATTTGGATAGGAACTTACGCTTTCAAGAAGATGAAACTCTAATTTCGCCGAGAAAAAAATTCGTTAAAAATCAAAAGGCGAAATGGTTTCTTTTCCATACTGCTTCTTTGCTTCTTCGAGCCTGTGATGCTGCTGTGAAAGCTGGTGCTTGAAAGCCTGCGGAATGCTTTGTTCCTGCGCGTAAATAGCCTCGATTCTGTCAAGACGCTCGACTAGTTTGTGAACGCGAATAGAAAACAATTTCTCGTAAGCTTCTTTTGAAAAATCCTTTCCGAAAGATTCTCTGTAAATCTCTTTCAAATCCTCGTAATAAGGAATTAATCCGATTGGAGTGTTTATTGCTTTGTACTCTCCATGAATTCTTCCTTCCATCCAGTAGAGCCACACTTTTTTGTCCACCTTGTCGTTCAAATAATTGCCTTCTTCTTTCAAAAAATAATTTGTCGCGAATATTTTCGGCGGCAGTGAAAGGTTTTCACCGAAGCGCAAATGATTCTTTATGTAAGTGCCGAGCGGCACAACCAAAAAATCCAAATTAGCCATCGGGTCATGAGTTCTTGTTCCGAGAACACCGCCGACTTTTGCAGCAGTTGTTTCTGATTCTACTGCTGCGCCGATGAATACTCCGTGCGCCCAGCCGAGTGATTCAACAACCGGCGGAGAAGTGTCCGAGTCCCTGCCACCATAAATTATTCCAGAAATCGGGACGCCGTTAGGATCGTCAATTTTTGAATCCGCATTCGGTAATTCTTTAATTCTCATTGTGTAACGCGCGTTCTTGTGTGCAAGAGCAATTTCTTTTCCCGCAGCATCTTTCTTTCCAACCGACCATTGTCCGGAATGATTGCGCCCCTCAAGAGGAGTTTCGCTTTTCATTCCGAGCCAGTAAGGTTTCCCGTTGTTCGTTAAAATATTTGAAAATATGAGCTCTCGCGGAGTTGTGAGAGTGTGATAAATCAAAGGGTCGTCGTTTGCATTAACATCCTCTATTATTCCGAAGATGCCTTGTTCAACATTAACCGCATACGCCGTGCCATCATCCCCTATTCTAATGTACGCAATATCATCGCCGATAATTTTTTGCCCGGGAATCATTGCTGTGGAGGTTTTTCCGCAGGCACTTGGGAATGCTCCGGAGAAATAAGTTGTTCTTCCTTTGCCGGGCCTTTGCGCGCCCAAAACAAACATGTGCTCGCAGAGCCAATCCTCTTCATGGGATTTTTTTATTGCCAGGCGGAGGGCGAGTTTTTTTAGCCCGACACTGTTTCCTGCGTACTGATTATTCACAGTATAAACTCTGTTACCTTCGAGGTCAATGTAGATTCTTCTTTTATCAACATTTTTCGAGGTACCGTCTTCATTAAGCTCGCCTGCGGAGTGAATAAAATAAAAAAAGTTTTTTCCTCCATTGAGACGCTTGAATTCTTCGTAGCCCTGCCTGTAAAGAATATCTTCACTGTGCGAAACGTAAGCAGAATCGGTTATTTGGAGCGCGCACAAAGAAAATTTTGATTTTTGCGGGCCGAGACAGTAAAACCTGACAAACATTTCTTTTCCTTTCATTATTCCTTCAAGAATTTTATAAACCTCTTCAAGACATTCTTCTCTTTCACCTGTAACTAATTTTTTGCTTATGTGAACGCCTTTCTTCAAAAGTATTTTTGTGTTCGCCGCATCGCGGCCCTGATCATAATAGCCGTCATAGTGGATTGTGTGCCCTTTGATTGTCAAGGGCATTTCTTCTTTTTTTTCAACATCTAATTTTCGAACTTTCTCCATATCTTCCTTAGAATCGTCAAAAATAATTATTTTTTCCGGCATGCAGAGCTCCGAATATTTTGCAACGATTTCTTCAACGTGCTTGTTGCCAATTGCTTCAAGTTTTGCAATACTCTTACTATCAGTTAATTCTTTCCAATTCATATGTTTTCACACTCCTTACAAGCCGAATAAATATTATCAAATAATTCAGGAATACTTTTCGCTGGAACGCTGGAGAAAGAAACTCTCAGCAAGCCGCTTGTTGAAATCACTCCCGTATCGTATTTTTCTAAGAGCTTTAGGCGAACCTTTTCAGCGTCCGCTTTCTTTAGTTTTATGCACATAAAATAGCCTGAATTAAAAGGCAGCGCTTCAAACGCATCTGCGTATTTTTCGTTTCGAACCGCTTCTTTTGTCGCGAGATACCTTTCTTTCAACAAATCAAATTTCTCGGTTTTTTCGGCATCGCATTCAGAAGATTTCAGCGCGCCAAAAATAAGGCTCTGCGAAAGATTCGAAGTGTTTGAAATGTTCCCTCTTATTGCGCCCGCCGTTTTGTATTCGAGAGCCGAATAAGCTTCTGGTGTTGCGCCTTTGAAACCAAAAGTAATGAAGCCTACTCTCAATCCCCACGCAAAGTATTCTTTTGTCGCGCCATCAATTTTTACTGCAAGAATGTTCTCATGAAGATTCGCGAGCTTGCTGAACAAAGACTCTTTTTCTGTTTCATTTTCATAAAATAATCCGAAATAAGCATCATCAACTATTACAACAATTTTGCTCCCCGCTTCCGCCGCATCTTTCACTGCAGAAACTATTGCAACGACTTCTTCTTTTGAAGGCG
>JBAZFU010000023.1:1015-2826 GCA_041653195.1 archaeon | reverse complement strand
TGCCCGTATTTATATCGTAAGTGCTTGCGTCGACTGTTGTAGCTCTTACCCATGAAGAGTCTCCGTTAATATCATAAAAATTAACATCAAGAGAAGCTATTCCGGAACCGGCGCCGTCCGTAGAAGACACTTGTATTCTTACATTCTGATCGAATCCGTAAAATGTGTCAGGGTCAATTGTTACAATGCCACTCGTTATGATTGGTGCTGTTGTATCTACAGTGTAACTCCAAGGGCCATTGGTGCTTAATTCTCTGTTGCCTGCTTCGTCTGTGCATCCAACATTCCAGTTAACCGTTCCTTCTACATCTGACAAATAACCCATGCTCTGGGGGTTTCCATTTGCAGGAACTCCAGAAATCAACTGACTACCGGTGTTCCAAGAAAGGTTACAATCAACATGCCCACTTACATTGTCAGTTACTGTGATGTACATCACGTTATTCACATCGTTCGTAATCAAACCATTTGTAGGAGCAGTCAAAGTAACAACAGGCGCTTCACCATCAGCAATAAATAATTCTGTATTGGTGTCGCCCACTGCATAATCGTTTATCAATAAAGTCGCGCCGTAAGTTCCGTTTAGCTGTGGTTCGTAAGGGAAAACGCAAGTTAAATAAGTTCCAGGCGCTCCATAACCGTACCCATACCCATAACCGTATCCGTATCCATAAATATTGGCATAACTATATCCTAATATTCCGTATCCGTAACCTCCGATACCGCTCAAGCTAGGAGTGCAACTTGGGCCGGTAACAACTTCTGTGTTTCCATCAGGGCGTAAAATTCTAAGTGATACACTGGAATAAACTTCAGTAGAATTCTTTTGAATCCTTATTGTTATTGGATTTGCTGTTCCGGTTTGCACCACATCATTATCTACAGTCCAACTTGCAACTGTGAAAGCCGCTGCCGGCCCCGCGAAAAAAACGATTAGAATGATTGCCAACGCCGCAGTCACGGAAAATAAGCGACCATTCCTTACGCTAGTAGAAGAACTTTTCAATTTTTTCAACCCACTAATTTTGTACCAACTGCGATAATTAGAGGGAAAAAGTATTTAAATGTTTTCGGTTGCTTTTTTTGACAGTTCAAACTGGTTTTTAGCGGTTTTTGAGTCGAAAAACGATTTTTTGGGTGTATTATTCTATTCAGGCGCCTAAGAACACTCGGCTAAGCCCGCCCTTTGCCCGGCTTTTTGCTGCCCCATGCCTAACCTTTATATATGTTTTATAAAAGACTATTATTTTGGTCTCATGGTGCGCAAATCTATTTCTGTTGTGGTGCCTGTAATGAACGAGGCAGGCAACATTCCGCAGGTTTATGCCGAAGTCTCCTCGGTTCTAAAAAAACTCGGAATGGATTACGAAATCATTTTTGTAAACGACGGCTCGACGGATGATTCATTGCGCGAAATGGTTTCAGTGCAAAAAAAAGATTCGAAAGTGAAAGTAATAGAGTTCTACAAAAACTTCGGCCAATCCGCCGCGATACAAGCCGGCTTCGAGCACGCAAAAAAAGAATTGGTTTGTTATATTGACGGCGATTTGCAAACCGATTTCAACGACCTTCCTATTTTTTTAGAAAAAATTGATAAAGGTTTTGATTTCGTTGTTGGGTGGCGTTGGAAAAGAAAAGACACTTTTCAAAAAAGATTTTTCTCAGGGCTTGCGAGAAAAATGAGAAGCGCCCTCATTGGCGGCGTTTTGCACGATTCCAGTTGCCCGTTTAAATTATTTAGAAAAGAATGTCTTGAAGGGCTGGAGCTTTACGGCGAAATGCACCGCTACTTGCCTGCACTAATAAGGTGG
>JBAZFU010000023.1:0-1005 GCA_041653195.1 archaeon | reverse complement strand
TAAAAATTTCTCACAGGGAGAGAAAGCACGGCGCCTCAAAATACGGCTTGGGAAGATTGTACAAAGGATTTTTGGATTTGATTAACGTTTGGTTCTGGCAAAAATACAGCAACCGGCCCCTCCATATTTTCGGCGGCATCGGATTGTTTTTGGCAGGGTTAAGCGCTCTGATGGGAATTGTGCTGGTTTCATTGCGTTTGGAAGGAAAACTAAGTCTGGTCAATTCCGTTCTCCCACTTTTCGTCGCTTTCCTCTTTATTATCGGAATAATATTTTTCTGCTTCGGCTTAATCGCAGATATTTTAATGAAAATTTATTTCAGCGTCGAGCACAAAAAAAGCTACAACATAAAAAAAATTTATGAATGAAGAATTCGTTTGCTCAAAAAATTATTCTTCCTTAAAAAAATAATTTGTTGCAAAAATAGTCAGTGAAACCAGAATGAAACAGAAAATTCTCGTAACGGGCTCGGCCGGCTTCATCGGCTTCCACCTCTCAAAAAGGCTCTTAGAGGAAGGCAACACCATTACAGGAATAGACAACTATTCCCCCTATTACGATATTGAATTGAAAAAGAACCGAACAAAAATTTTAAAGAAATTTTCAGCCTTTAAAGAATATGTAACAGATATTTCGGATTATGCTTCTCTTGAAAAAATATTTGAAGAAAACAAATTTGATTGTGTTGTAAATTTGGCGGCGCAAGCCGGGGTAAGATATTCTCTAACAAACCCTTTCATTTACGAAAAAACCAATAATTTGGGATTTCTTAATATCCTTGAATGCTGCAAAAAATTTAATGTTAAGAATGTTGTTTATGCTTCTTCTTCAAGCGTTTATGGTGGAAACAAGAAACTGCCTTTTTCCGAAGAAGACCGAGTAGATGATCCCGTTTCGCTTTACGCTACCACAAAGAAATACAACGAACTAATGGCGGCTTGCTATTCAAATTTGTATGGATTGAATTGCACGGGTTTGCGCTTTTTCACCGTTTACGGGGCCTGG
>JBAZFU010000022.1:0-3126 GCA_041653195.1 archaeon | reverse complement strand
AGCACTCATGTGCAGGAAACTGTAAATTCGCTGAAAGAACTCGGTCACAAGGTAACTGTCATTTGCAAAAAGGGCGAAGACCAAAAAGAAAAAGAAACATTAAACAAAATTGCTTACTTAAGGCTCAACCTTCCGAAAAATTCAATTGAAAAAAACATTTGGCTGCTTTTACATCTTGAAAAAATCACATCAAAAATCATAATCGAAAAAGGAATCGATTTGGTTTGGCAGAGGAACAGAATCTTCGGAAGTCAGGGAATAATTGCGGGAAGGAAAGTGGGCGTGAAAACCCTGCTCGAAATGAACGAGCCTGTTGAAATGTCGGAACGGAGCGTTTTTTTTCCGCTTATAAAAAATTGGTTCTTTTACTCGGCAAAATTTGCGGACAAGGTAACCGGAACGCACGCGAGGATGTTTAAGGGAATTCCGATAAAGAAGCAAGTGCTGATCCATTACGGCTCGAACCCGAAAATATTCAATCCAAAAAACACTGACGGAGCAACTGCAAAAAAATATGGATTAAAAGGAAAAACGCTTTTTTTCGGCACAAGCCTCCAGGAATGGCACTGCGTCAAAAAAGCATTGCTAGCATTTGCGGAAGTTCAAAAAGAATTTCCGGAAGCCGCATTTATCCTTACCGGCGAAGGGGGGAGAAAAGATGAATTAAAAGAATTTGCAAAGGCACAGGGAATCAGAAGGGTGTTTTTTGTGGGTAACGTGGATTACAAAAAGATGCCTCACTACATTAATGCAAGCGATGTTTGTGCGGCCCTGTACGATAGAAATTATCCTCCGATAAAAAAGTTCGATTATTTTTATTCGCCGATAAAAGTTTTTGATGCGATGGCATGCGGAAAGCCGGTTATTGCGAGCGGAATTGGAAATATTAAAGAAGTAATAAAAAACGGAAAAAACGGTTTCTTGGTGAATGAGCAAACAGTTTCAGAAATATCTGATGCGATGTTAAAGGTTTTCAGGCTCTCAAAAAAAGAAAAAGAAATTATTTCAAAGTTAAATACTGAAAAGGTGGAGAAAGAATACAACTGGAAAAATGTTACTAAAAAAATATTGAACAACTTGAAAGGAAGTGGCGCAGATGAGTGAGGCAAAAACATTCGCAAAAAACACGCTATTCAACTATTTGAGCAAAATCATCCCGGCGGGAGCATCATTCATTTTTACATTAATAATTTCAAATTATTTAGGCCCTGCAAATTACGGAATATACAACTACTTGCCGGCGGTGTTCGTTGGTTTTGTCACATTATTCGGAGGCGATTTTCTTAGCAACCTTCTCTGGACATTTACTGCCCGGGAAAAATCTATTGATTTATTCAAAAAAATACTCCTTATCCAGCTCGGAATCGTGGCGACCTTTTTTGTTGCCGTAAATATTTTTGGACCTGCGATTATGAGGCTTATCGGAGTGAGTTATGAAGAACTTGTCCCTATTGCAAGCATTTTTTTGCTGTTAACTCCTGTAAACACCATTTTTATGACCCTGTTTAAGGGGTTCAGCAGGTTTGGAAAAGTACTCAAAGCCGCGCTCATCGAAAACATCACAACACTGGCTTTATCCGTAATACTCATAATATTTCTTGGATTCGGGCTTACGGGCGCCTTCATAGCAAGATTTGCTGCAATAATAGCTTCGACGGCATATTATTACATTCAGTTGAAGCAAATAAAATTCTCCGCAAAAAAAATCGATTTGGCAGCAATAAAAAAATTTTGTGTTTGGAACGCGGCCGCCAGTTTTGTCAGGGAATCCAGCAACCAAATTTACACAATCTCAATCGGAATTTTTATTAACGCACAAACGCTTGGGCTTTATTACCTCGGGGACAAAATCGCGGGCACTATAATGAACAGCCCGAGCAACGCGATAACGGAAACAATCTTTTCAAAAAACAGCGGGGACTACAAAAACAAAAAGCTCATAGGGAGGCAGACAAGCCTCGCGATTAAAACAAGTCTGGTCATAAGCATTATTATCGGCGCACTTCTCCTGTTTTTCGCGCCGCTTCTTTTGTCAATAGCATTTCCGAAGTATTTGGGGCTGCTGTATTTCCTGCCGCTGATTATAATTTATCAAGCAGTTCAAGTCCAAAGCCCGATGACGACCGTGTTCAATTCAATAAATGAAACAAAGAATAATTTCAAACTCAATTCCCTTTTCCTTTTTTTAACAATAATTTTTGTTGTACCTTCAACATTCGCATTTGGCATTACGGGTTTTCTTGTTTCGACAATAATTGCGACAGAACTTAGGTATATTGCAACAATACTTATTTTGCGTAAGGAGGGCGTTTATTTGAGCATCCTGCCGGGCAAATCTGACCTATTATTCATGTTCAATTTCCTCAGGGACAGATTAAAATCGAAATAATGAAAAAGAAAAGTAAGAAGACGGCACTGCAAGGTGTCTCTAAACATTTTTGTTCTTCTTCGCCAAAACCACAAACCCTGAAGAAAATTTTTCATTTCTGAAAATATCCAGGGCATAAAAAAAATAAGGCGCTATTAAAAGCGGAAAAACAAAAAACTTCTTTTTGTTCAAATAATTCAATTTTCTGTACAGCAGATTTCCAAATGAACCCATAAAACCCGTCATTGGAATTATTTGAATTTCGGAGAACCCTGCTTTTTCAACCATATAAATGAGAGCCTCTTTTGAGTAAAAACCAAAAACGCTGGAATCTTGGAGCCCGCAAAAAGCGTACTCCGAAGTAAACAAAATTTTTCCGCCCTTCTTCAGGACTCTGTTCATCTCCCCAAGCGCGAGCACGGGTTCCTTAAAAGAAAAAAAAGCTTCAATAGAAAAAACAAATTCAAAAGAACCATTGGAAATTGAAGGCATTCTTGCCGCATCGGCCCTGATGTCCGCGCCTTCATTAATGTCAACAGTGGTGCAATTTTTTATGAACCCTGCGCCGTAAGAAGTTTCTTTTTTTCCTGAACCGACGTCAAGAGACCTTAAATTTGAATTCGATTTTAAAATCGGAATTACTATGGAGTCGAGCCTTTTTCTGTGAGGAGACTTAAAAGTCATTGCCTTTTTCGCCCTAAAAGTTCAAATCTGTAATAAAACAGGTCCGGCCACGGAAGAAGGCCCCTGCCCGATAT
>JBAZFU010000021.1:0-6632 GCA_041653195.1 archaeon | reverse complement strand
CTTGATTTTAAACCATCGCCTTCACAGGAAACTGTTTGTGCCTGCCCGAAGACACAAATATCTGTATTACAATAACCTGCCCACGAACCCCACTGGGAAGAAGAATTGCATGTTCTCGATTGGGTTCCGACACCAATCGCGCAGTTCCTTGTTTCTGTATTTCCGGGAGTGCAAACCGGTTGAGTGCAAGTTCCAGTCCAGGAACCCCACTGATAAGAAGAATTACAAATTCTTGATTGGATTCCTGTGCCGACTAAACAATTTCTTGTTTCAACATTTCCGGGAGTACAAACACCGCTATCTAGGCAAGTGCCCCACGGACCCCAAAAAGCACCCCAATAATCACATTGTCTTGATTGAGTGCCGCCAAAACCACAAAATTGTGATTGGGTTTGTGAAGGAGTGCATGCACAATTCTGAGTACACGAAGAACTTCTTACTGTGCAAATAGCACTAACAGTATCGGCACGCGTGTGACAGCGCAATTCTTTGTAACACGAATCAGTGCAAACATAAGGCGGACCGCCGACTAAACCGTGGTCGGCACAATTATCAGTAATTACTGTGTGATCAACAACATTGTCCTGCCAACACCAGTGAGTAGAGTTTAATTCTCTTGTACAATCCTGACTTTCCCATGAATAAGGGTTTCCGCATTCACTCTGATTGATTTGACTGCACGCCATGTTGGTGCAGGCGGCGCTTGCAAAGCTAAGTGACGCAATAAAGACTAAAAGCAAAAACCCTAATCTAAAAAAGTTTTTTCCTTTCATAAAGACAACTCCTTAACACCAACCAACCTTTTTTTTCTCAGTCGTTTTAAAAACGACAGCAACTAAAAGCAAAATTATCAAAATAATCAAAATCAAACTTGCTCCCGATTCCAAAACTCCGCCGCCGAAAAGAGCGAAAAGCCCCGCGCCGGGAGTACTGCCCCCTTTTTGTTTTTGAGAAAAATTAAGCGCAATGTCTCTTTTTTCCACGTCGCTTCCTAAATGCACTTCGAGCCTTGAAACAACTTTCTCGGAAATAGTGCCATAAGTGTTAAGCGGGTTTGAAACGCGCACATAAACTGTCGCGGTTCCTTTTGGCGCGACTGAAAGAGGCGCGCTTATTTCAATATCATTCGATTTCAAGCCGGTTGCGAAAAAATAAACCGACAAATCTTTTGAAACATTAGAATCGTTAATCACATCAATATGAAGGACTGCTTGGTCTGCAACATCAATTGAAGCAGGTGCTTTAACAGGAAAAGCACAGGCTGTGCCCGCCAAAAGAATTGCGCAAAGCAATGCAGCAAAAACTTTTTTCATAATATCAAAGCCCCTAATTCCCACACTAAAAAAATAACTTTGCACTCGCAAAGTTCCAACCCACACGCTTTCTAAATACAAAAACTTTGGAAGCCCAAATTCACACAGGCTAATTAACTTTATAATTAACCAAAGTTATTTTGCACATATATTGGTGCGGTCGGAGTTTATAAAGGTTACTATTGGAGAAAAAAGCATCTATTATTTGTGCGGCGGAGCACCAGGCCCGCTTGGAGGAGCATTGCCAGATCCACTCGGAGACACAGTACTTGCCACGGACGCAGTTTCTGAAACTGAACCATAAAGCGGCCCATCAAAAGGCGCTCTTGGATATGCAGCATCATCAGAAACCCCTTCCGGAATTACCTGTATATAAAAAGTTCCACTCGTTATTGATTCTTCATACCACCTTGCAAACTCAAGTTCAGTCGGCTTCACAAACTTTATTTTTACAAGATTCGAATGAATACTTCCCTGCCCCGCAGAAAGAGCCGATTCAAGACTACAAGAATATGTTCCCTCACCGATTCCACTTCCAACAACCTGAGTTGCCAATTGCAAACCATATATATACTGCGAACCAACAACCCCCACCACACCTCCTACACCAGCCCCAATAGCCCCAACTGTCCAACTGCCAATAAATGGCACAAAAGATCCAGCAACGCCTCCAACCAACATCCCTGTGGAAATATACTGTTTAATGCCTCCAAAACAATCAAGCATCGCAGGAGAAGCGCCTGCCTCAACTCCTTTTCTATAAACAACGAGCGCTGGCGCACGAGTTGAATATATCCACCCGCAATAGAAAGAATATTCTCCGTGAATTATTGGCTTCCCCGCCTCATCTACATTCGGAACAGCTTCATTAACATTAATTGAAAACCCCGGCGAAGCCAAATTTACCCACTTAGTACAAGTAACTTTGTAAGATTTTATCCCCTCATCATTATCATACTCAACTTTAATCCCGGGATTATGAAGTTGAATAGTCCCATCAGCACTAGAATTAGGCCCATTTGCCGCATTTATTTCCTCACTGGTTTTAATAACTCCATCGGCAGAAACAATTTTCGCATTCAAAAAAGCAAACCACTTCTCAACAGAAGCACCTGACGCGGGCGACGAAACAGAAGCAGCATAAACAAAAACAGAAAGCGCCAAAACAACAACAAGCGCAAAAACAAGCCTCTTATCAACCGACATAAAAACCGCTAATAACAATTAAACCGAAGCAAGTATTTAATGGTTTCGCCGACGAAATTTAGCCAAATCAACGAGCGACGAAAAAAGGCGGAGATATTTAAATAACCTCTTCAACTACTTCATTTATTGAGAAAAAGGCGAGAACATGGCAAAAATGGAAGGAAAAAAACTGCATCTAAACGAAGAAGAAACCGAATTACTTACCGAAGGAAAAGAATACTCCATTGTGCCGAACAACGAAGGAATCTTCCTACTAATAGACAAAGAAATAGAAGGAAAGGAAAAAAACAAAAAAACAGAAAAAGACGAACTATTTGAAGAAAAACAACAAATAATAGGGCTAATAAAAAAAGAAAAAAACTTGGCCGAATTAGTGGAAGGAAAATTTGAACAAAAACTAAATCAAAAACAAAAAAAAGCGCTGCTACAACTGGTCACGGACGGAAAAGTTGTCCTATTCAAACTGAATGAAAGCTACAAAAAAGGCGTTTACAGGGTTAAGGATGAGGGTGCGGGAGAAGGGAAAGGGATCACTGAAGAAATATCCAAAGCAAGATTAGAAGTCATGGAAAGAGCAAAAATAGAAAAAGCGCCGGACGAGTACTCCCTTGAAAGAGACGGATTAATGGTTGTGAGAGGAGAAGAAACCGTAAAACAATTCTGCTACCAGAACGAAAGAGAAATAAAAGAAGGAAAACTGAGGGGAATAAAAAGCTTCGACGGAAATTACTACATTATAGAAGGATGGCTGCTCGAAAAAGGAATGAACAAAGCACTTGAAGCGTTCAAGAAGAACCCTAACCAGCGGCTTGAAGAGATTGCGCAAAACATTAACACTTCGAAAGTAATTGCAAAAGCGATATGCGAGTTTTTGAAAGAAAGAGGCGAACTGCTCGAAAGAAGAAAAGAACAATACTATTTAATCAGCTAATGATTACAAAAATTAAAAAAGTGAAACAAAAATGAAACTAATACTGTTCGATGTAGACGGAATACTAATCAAATTATTCGAACTAAAAGGAGACTATTGGAAAATCGCCGCAAAAAAACACTTCAATCTGGAAGTGAGCAAACACAATGTTTACGGACTCGGAAAAACAGAACGACAAATATTTTTCGAACATTTGAAACTAAAAGGAATCAAAGACCCTGAAAAAGACGAGCGATTTGACACTGCTCTTAAAGACACTGCGGAAATACTCTCAGAAATAATAAAAGACACAAAACTTGAACAAGTCGAAAACGTTGAAAAACTGATAAAAGCGCTGATAAAAGAAAACCACACAATAGGCGTCCTGACCGGCAACGGCCCGAAAAAAACACGAATAAAACTCGAAAACGCAGGGCTGTGGAAATACTTCAAAATAGGGGCTTATGGACATGAAACAAAAGTCAGAAGCGAACTGGTGCCGATTGCAATCAAAGACGCAAAAGAAAAAACAGGAATTAGCTTCAAGAAAAAAGATGTTTACTTGGTCGGAGACACTATCAGAGATATACAATGCGCAAAAGAAGGCGGCGTAAAAATAATTGCAGTAGCGACAGGAACCGAAACAATCGAAACGCTCGCAAAAGAAAAACCTGATTATTTGTTCAAAGATTTCAGCGACACAAAAAAAATTTTGGAAGCAATAAACGAATAAAAAAAATCTGTGGAAAAAATTTTAGCCCCCTCAAGGAAAAAATTTCGTCCTTTGCAGAAGACGGCTCTGGCGCAAACGAAAATTTGGAAGGTTTTTTAAAACCCAGACATAAGTATAATTAGGAAACGCTTATTGGCATTCAAAAAGGTGAAAATGATGGTGAACAAGTTTTTTTCTAATTCGACACTAGCCGTCAGAATCGCCTGGTAAAGAAACTAACTCTTTTTCGGCGGTTTCTAAAAATCTCGTACGGCGGCGGAGCCGGAGGAATTTTTATGCGCAAAAACATGAATGTAAATTTTGGGAAAAATTTGAGGATTTACTCCGAACTGGCAAGGAAATACTATAAGTACTTCGTTCTGATAGCAGGGCTTGTGCTACTGATAAACGTGTCGAAAGTCGCGGAAAAATTAATACTTAAGGAATTAATCGACCGCGGAGGAGACTTTGCGGGCGACATCATAAGCCAGGCGGCATTCATGCAAATAATCATAATACTCGCAATAGTATTCGGCGGAGCGATGGCGCTTAGGGCGGTAAGCGATTGGCTTAGAATACACCTCGTAAACAAAATGGAATCGAAACTAATTTACGACCTGAAAAAAAAATTCTTCACACACATAATTAATCTCTCGCACAACTTTCACGCCAGCCACAGGACAGGAAGCCTCATAGCGAGAATGACGAGAGGAGGAAGGGCCATAGAAGGAATGACTGACTTCTTCGTATTTGACGGATTGAACATAACATTTGAATTCCTCGTAGTATTCGCGACACTCATATACCTTGACGTAACCTCGGGAATAATACTCGCAGCATTCTCGATTTCATACATTTGGTACAGCATATACATACTCCAAAAAAGACAGGGAGCAAACTTGAAAAACAATATTTGCGAAGATAAAGAAAAGGCACACATAGGCGACAGTTTCACGAACATAGAAATAATAAAACACTTCGGAAAAGAAGACAGAATAGAAAAAAAATACTTGCAGGCAAGCGACGCCACAAAAAGAAGCCAACTCACATTCTGGAACTACGAACGCTGGATATCTGCAGGACAAATAATAATACTTGCGACAACACTGCTAGCACTCCTATACTTTCCGATAATACGGTTATTGAACAAAGAAATATCCATCGGAACAATCGCATTCATTTACACTGCCTATTTGGGTTTGGCAGGCTCACTCGCGGGATTCTCATGGCAACTAAGACGATTTTACACAGCCATAGCGGACTTTCAAAGTTTGGCTGAATACGCCGAATTCGAAAACGAAATAAAAGACAAAGAGAACGCGAAAGAAATAAAAATAAAAGAAGGAAAAACAGAATTCAGAAACGTAAATTTTAGCTACGACAAAAGAAAAGTAATCAAGAATTTTAACCTCAAAATAGCGCCGGGAGAAAAAGTTGCGCTGGTAGGCCACTCCGGTTCGGGAAAAACGACAACAGTAAAACTACTGTACAGACTTTACGACATACAAAGCGGAGACATACTAATAGACGGGACAAACATCACGAATGTGAAACAGGACTCGCTAAGAAGCGAGTTAAGCATCGTACCACAAGAAGGAATACTGTTCAACGACACAATATACAACAATTTGAGATTTTCAAACCCGAAAGCCACGAGAAAAGAAGTGTTCAGAGCAATGAAAATGGCGCAATTCGACAAATTCGTGCAGAGCCTGCCAAATAAAGAAAAAACGCTTGTTGGGGAAAGAGGAATAAAACTATCGGGCGGAGAAAAACAAAGGCTTTCCATCGCACGCGCAATACTTGCAAACAAAAAAATATTAATACTTGATGAAGCGACGTCCTCTCTCGATTCGAAAACAGAAAACGCAATACAAACTGCGTTGGAAGAATTAATGAAAGGAAAAACGGCGCTCATCATAGCCCACAGGCTCTCAACAATAATGAACGCCGACAGAATAATAGTAATGAACAAAGGAGAAATAGTTCAGGAAGGAAAACACAAAAACTTAATCAAACAAAAAGGAATATACAGAGAGCTTTGGCAGTTACAGAAAGGCGGATATTTACAAGAATAAAAATTCGCATCAAAGCTTTCCGCAAAAGTTTCTCACACTTCTATGCCCGCAAAAGCAAAAGAAAAGTTATTCCAATAGTGTTAAACAAAAAACTCATTATTGCAATCTGCTTCTTAGTCATGCGGGTAAATCCTGCGACAAGAATAAGCCCGGCTTCATCAGGCAGCGGAGAACCGATTACAAAAGCCGCAAAAGCCCACCTCAAAGCAACTACATTTTCTTTCCCAACAACACTTTCTATAACTTTGCCCGCCGCACAAACAAACTTTGTTCCCCTTAACCTAACAAACTCATCCTCAAAAGAAAACTTAATAAAACTAAATATGAACAAATCGCCAACCATAGCGCCGAGACCACCTACAATTCCAGCGAGAACAACATTCGGCACACTCATGGAGGATTTGTTGAGTTTA
>JBAZFU010000020.1:0-6806 GCA_041653195.1 archaeon | reverse complement strand
AAAAGGTTCCGAATTAATTACCCAGAAATATGCGAGTACCCGCAAAAAAAAAGGGCTTGAGGAATTACGCCACGAATTGAATTACAAACCCTGGGAAAAATTCTTTTTCACATTAGTTTTTTCTCTTAGTCCTTTGCCTTCAAATGCATTATTCATTGCGGCCGGCGCAACAAGGGTTAGGCTGCGCGAAGTATTAGCAGGTTTTTTTGTTGGACGCACTATAAGTTATTTGCTTCTTGTTTTTGTAACGCAAAAAGTTTTTTCGGCCCTAGAAACTACTCTTGCAGGAAATGCCACTATTTGGACGGGTATGATTGAAATTATTGGGTTTGCTTCAATAATAGCTTTTTTTGTGCTTGATTGGGAAAAAATTTTGGGGCAAAAAAAAGAAAGCAAAAAGTGGCCTAACAGAAAAAAATAATTTTTTTAAAAAAGGTGGATAAATGATAAAAAACAGAAGCCTTACTAGAAGAAGTACCAGAAGAAACCCTTCTGGTTCTCTTGAGGAAATGCGCCAGGCGCGAGCAAGGCTTGACACTGCTGTTGAAGATCATAGATACACAGAATATGCCGGAATGGACAGTGCAAATACGCGAATGGGACTTTTCAAATTGGCTGTAAATTCGGTCAAAGCGCAGATTAGACACCGGGATGTTCTTTTGCTTGACAAAAAATTTAATGTTTTGAATAATGAAGCGTTCAATGAAAAGCTTTTCAAATTTCTTAGGACGCGCGATGCCGGAAGCACTTTTTCTTTTGCGGCAATAGACATTGATAATATGCACAGGTTGAACTCCAAATTAAAACATCATGAAGTCGATAGAAGAATTTCGTACATGCTTTGGCTTCTTTCAAAAATAACGGAAAAGCGCGGCGGGCAAATAGGGCGGTTTGGCGGAGATGAATTCAGAATAATTTCCCCTGCGAACAAGGAAGTTTTGGCTCAGGATTTGAAAACTGCTTTGAAAAAAACAAAAAAATTCGGATTGAGTTTTTCTTCGGGCATCAGGGGTTCGGAGGGAATCGATTTAACCAACGCCCCTACAGCGGTCAGAGAACTTTCCAACGATGCGGGTGCGATAATGCTTAAAGGAAAAAAGTGGCCGCGTTTCTTAAGAAAAAAAATAAATATTTTTAACGCGCCATAAAAAATGAATTTTAATCAAAAAAATTTTTCTGATTTTTTTCGGAGTTTTTCAAAGTAATCTTTCATTATTTTTATTAATTCTGAATTGGTTATCCATAATTCTATGTGCTGATGGTTAAACCTGGTTTTCGAAGGCGTCGACAAAGTAAGGCGCATCTGGGAAGAGTCAAAAATCGAGAACCTGATAGAAGGGTCGTCGTTTATGAAGCCGATTTTGGCGCCGGCCTGTTTTAATCTTTTGATAGGGAGCAAGTCATCTTTTTCAGGCTTCGGGCCGATTATTTCGACATTTACATTCCTTTTGACGGCCTCTTGTATATTTACGCATGATTCGGGTGTCGCAATCCACATGCTTATCTTGGCAAAATTTTCTTTTTTTGCGTTTGAAAGTGCCGAAACTAATTTTTGGTCGTTTGCGTAATAATTTTTAATCAAAACACAAGTTTCCGAGTAGTTATTTTCAGCGCTCAATTCTTTTTCAAATTCGTTTATCTCCAAAATTTTTTCCCGTATTTTGTTTTTGACCATGTCACGGGTTAGCAAGGAATGTAAGGTCAACGGTTTTGAAACAACTATCTCTATCAATCCCTTTTTTTGCAAACCTCTTGCAGATTCATATATTTTATTTCTGGGAATGTCGCTTAGTGCGCCCAGCTTTCCGACTGTCAAAGTGTTGCTTTTTATTAAAAAAGAAATTATTTTTGCTTCAGTCCCGTTTAAATCAAAAATTTCTGCCGTTGTTTTGAATAATGTTTCCAGGTTTTCAGATCTGTTTCGCATTTGCATCACCCAGATTATGACGGCTTTGTTTAATATATTAATTTGTTGTTACCTTGGGATAACACAAGAAAAATAATCTTCTTGAATATATATTTATTATGTCTGAAGAAGGCCATGCAAAAAGTAGGCTTCCCGTTGAGGGTTCAAAGTACCAGATAGAGCTGAAGTTTGATAACATTCATAAGAAAGGACTTTCCAGTCTCGTTGCAGAGGCGGAGAAAAGACAATTTGAAATATTCGGGCACAAGGCAAAGCTCGTTCTTTTTTCCGGCGCTTTTGTCACCGGAACAGTTATACTTAACGGGTCTTCGCTAATTATTATCCCGATGTTTTTAGCGTACATGATTGCAAGGAGTTACAATATGGTTAAATGGAAGGAAGGCTCCAATAGGGACTTTCTTGAAACCGAATGGGCTCAGCTTGACCACAGAGACACTAGTTACTAAATGAAAAAAAGTGCAGGGGGAGGACATTTACCTAAAATAGTATTGATACTTTTCTTTTTTAATAGCCTATTTTTATATCTGAATTAGTAACGCTGTTGAAGTATTTAAACTTTTTAGGCACTACGGCTTTGCACCTAAAGTGTTTAATTGTTTAAAAGAAAAACTTAGACAAAAGAGAATTTATGCTCACTCTGCGCTAAACGCACTAATCGAATTAATCCTTTTGTTATGAGGTTCCTCTAGTGAATTTGTCTATTGATACGCCATATCCATTTTCATTTTTATCTGTATACAATTCTATTGTGACTGTATCAACTTTGCTGTATGTCTGGCTCCAAGCGTCATCTATTTCATACCCAGTTTCATACTTTGGAGAAAAAAAGTAGTTATATTCAGCCGTTATGATGTCTAATACTTTTCCATTTTTATCTTTTATTGCAACAAAATCTCCTTGAATATATTTATCTGCGTCAGAGAACATTTCTTGTGGCGTTAGTTTTATTGGTTCTTGAATAACACCACATTTTATTGTATTTATACCTGGGCTTGAACCAGTACTTGCTGACCCTTCTGATGAAGTGGGAGGATTTGGAATTATTCCAATATTTCCGTTATCATCGATTTGCAAATTTTTTGTTGGGGCTTCACCGATGCTATTTGGGCCTATTCTAAACCTGGTATATCCCTCAGGAGCATTCAAATCACAGGGGCCATAATCTATGGGTGCTGTAGGTATTGACAGAGATCCTATGACTTCGATTTTGGAGAAATGTAACCTCAAATAGGTTGCATTTGGATAGCTTATGGTTTCAGACCAAGCAAGTATTCTATCACCAATACTGTTTGGGTAGGGGTGCGGAGAATCCACTTGGGCGTTAACATTCTGACCAACACCAGCCAATCCTGTTGATGAATTACACCCGAAAATTAAAGAAAAAGCAATTAACAACAGTAAGCCAATCAAAATTTTTTTCACAGAATCACAATTATTAATAGAGCTATTATTGTATATAAATGTGGCTAATTAGTGTTTTTTTATTGCTTGAACCAGAATTGTTTCATTGTTTTAATTTGAGTGCGTTTTTGTATTGTTTTTTGTTATAAGCCCTGTTACACAAAATAGTGCAAAATGGGCGCATAAAAGCACTATTTGTGTACCACATGTAGGGGGAGCACATTTACCTAAAATAGTGTCAATACTTTTATTTTCCAGTAGCCTATTTTTATATCTGAATTAATAACGCTGTTGAAGTATATAAAGTTTTTAGGCACTACAAAACAAATAGCAAACACGACCTGAAAAAGGTTGTAGTGCCTAAAACTCCCTGGGAGAAACAAATAAAAACAACCAAAACAAAGGTATTCTATGCAATTGGCGCTCGGCAAGGGAATTCTTCCAAAATTACTGATATTGGCAATAATATTTTTTGCGGCTTTTTTCCTCTCACAACAATTTTTAGCATCACAAACAAAGACAATAACCCAAACCATAAATTATTCAGATTTGACGATAACAAAAACGATTTCTTTCAGCAGCCAAAGAATGGAAGAATATTCCTTTGATTTAGCGAATCCTATAATTGTTTTTATTGTAGTGCCTAAATCAGTAGCCACAAACACCTCACAAATAAAATCAACCGGTGATTTTACCTCAGAATTAATTCAGACCGACCCAATATTGTTGTTTACTTCGAAAGATTATTCTCCAGGCGAAAAGGTTCTCCAAATAACGAGCCCAATAGGTGATACGAACAAAACCACCATCGCATTTGTTTTTCCCCTATCAGAATATAACAAACTTACCCAAACTGAAAAAGATTCTCTTAAGCAAACGATAATTGAGGTCTCAACAAGAGGCGAACCAAATTTCGAAATAAACGAAAGCCAAAAAGTAATGCAAAACTACGCCGACGGCTTAAAGCAGGAAACCCTTAGTCAAAAAAATTTAAATGAACAAATTAGTAAAGCAAGCTTTGCAGGAACACTAAACCTGTTCAGCAGAGCGATTAATTCTATTAAAAATTCAGTAAAAACATACCCCTCAAAAGAAATTGAAAATCTTCAGCCAATTAATGTGCATTTAAGCACACCAGTGCTTGAAAAGAGCAACTTGTCAGTCGGTCAAGATTTTATAGAATTTACCTATCAAGGTCAAGCCGTTGATTTGACTAAAGACAAATTTTTTATGAAGGTAACCTATAAACGGTCGGACCAATCTTTTGTTAAAACAGGCGAGATTCTTTTGGACCCAACGAGAAATAATCTCTCTTTTACAGAACTTGTGCTCCAAACTGTTATTGCAAATTTTGGAGAAGGTACCTTCTATATCGATTTTTATCTTGGTGAAAAAAAATTCCCACTTTTGCTTAACGGAAATCCAATTGACCAGCTAAAAATTTCCGTGACAGATAGTGGCACAGGATACTCATCAAAAATTGAAAACACTAATCCAGAATGGCCTTATCTAATTGAGCTGGGAGTTACAAGTGTTAATCCAACAAAAATAGTTTTAACAGACATTAATTATCCAGTATCATTAAGGTCTGATGAAGAATTAAACTACTCAATGGATGTTCCCAGAGTGGATATATCACAGGGAATACCTTATGCCGAAGAAGAAATTCCTGGAATAAAAATTAGTGTTTTGCCCGGTTTGAATGGAGAAGAACCGCACACACTCACAATCCAAGCAGATTACGACAAATTAACACAAACTAATCCTGAACTTCCAGACACTCTAGACTTCAATATTTATTTACATTACTTCTTACAACCTTACCCACCCCCAATACGAGTTAAAATAAACCTCAACAAACCCGGAGTTGTGTTAGCGCCATTATCACTTACCCATGCCGCAGATTATGCTTCGCAAATAAAAGGGTTTGACTCAATCCTAATTAGCACCATGAGCCCTACTGGAGTTCCAATAGCCCCAAGCACAATTGCTCAGAATGCAAAAAAAGCCCTGACCAACTACTATAAAAAAAATAAATTCACATATTTGATAATCCTTGGAGATGATGGAGATTATTTTATACCCACACAGGATGAAAGCATACTGCCTCCGGTCCAAAGCACGCCATTTAACCCTGTTAATGGATCGAATCCAATTTTGTCGCGACCAATTTTAGATAATCTTTACTATGGCCAATTAGACAACACGGGGTACGTAAATCTCGCAGTTGGCAGAATTCCATTAAACGATTCACTAAATATTATTGATTACTTAAAAAAAGATCACTTATATTCAGAACCAGACGTATCATATCTCCTTTATACAGACACAGACCCGATTTTAGATACCCAAAAAAAAATTGACAAAATTAATGATAGCATAAATGAGATTCAAGAAAAAAATGACTCACAGTCAAAAGAAGAACTTGCGCAATTGAAAAATGATCTGCCTAATTTAAAGAATCACCTGACCGACTTGAAAACCAACATGAAATTTAATGACACCGGCGCGTTATCTGAAAGCATTGTAGCAAAGTCATTTGCATTTTCAAGTTATTCCCCAGATTTTATTCACAATGACACAAACCGAAGTAGTAACAATACAAACATACCAATATACGTAAACGCTGATCCAGATAAATTTCAAACAATCACACAACAAACCCAACTCGTTGCGTTATTTAGCCACGGTTGTCAAATCGGATTCGCTAATCTATTTACCGGCGTTTACAACAGGCTAAATATTGCAAAAGATAACCAATTATTTTTAATGAACGCATGCACTGCGGCAAGTGACTCCGGAAAAGAAGCACTCCAAAAAGGCGCAGCACTTTTTTCAGGCTTTTACGAACCACACACGGGTTATTCATTTCTTTCATTTGTAAACATAGACAAAAAAATTGGGGTCGGAGAATCACTAAAAAACCTGATAAACGCGTCAATAACCGAGGGCAAACAATTTTCTGAAGAAAATCAATTCACTATCCTTTATGGAGACCCCACTATAGTTTACCCAACAGCAGAGCCAACAACACACTTTTCAAACAACTCGTTAATTGTTCCAAAAGTATCAAAATACGACTTATTCAGATTTGACCAAGCAGATAATCAAGAAACATGTATTAATGCAATTCAAGAAGACGAAAATAACTTTTCAAAAAACTGGAACATTTTATTCACCACCATTGATGGCAATAAGATTTATTCAAAGAAATTCGATATAATGGACGCAAATAAAGAAAAAGAAATTAAGATTGACTCCACGATGCCCTTAACAATTTCAAAAATCCAAGACATTAATTTAGTTCATTATTCCAAATCAAAAGACAAAAACGAATTCTTTAATATGCGTATAACCAGTGGCAATAAATTGATTACAACAATTCCTGAAAATTACTTATACCCTGACGAAACTCAAGGTGGCACCCAATATCAACAAATTGATGATAATATCGATTTTACGTTTGAATTAAACCCCA
>JBAZFU010000019.1:0-9404 GCA_041653195.1 archaeon | reverse complement strand
ATCCTCTCTGAGGAAAGCCACTTCATCATGTTGATTTCTTCTTTTGAAGGCGGTTTTCCTTTCCCAACTGCCGAATCAATCGCTAGTCTGTATGCGCGCGCAGTTGCGGCAGCGTAACCTACTCCTTTCAATCTTCCTTCGATTTTGAAAGCATCAATTCCCGCGTCCACAAGTTCTTTCACATTGTTTATTGTCATCAAATCCTTCATTGAAAGCAAATAGCCGTTTCTTTTTTCATTTTTTTCTCCAATTGAGAGTGTGTATGGAAGTCTGCAGGGTTGGAGGCACATTCCTCTGTTTCCAGATTTGTTGAACAGAAAACTGCTCATCAGGCACTGCCCCGAATAAGAGAAACACAACGCACCGTGCACAAACACTTCCGTTTTCGCTTTTGTAGATTCGCGAATTTTTTTTATTTCTTCTAAGCCGAGTTCGCGTGCGAGCACTATTTTTTTTATCCCGATATTTTCTAAAAATTTTGCGCCCGCGCTGTTATGGCAGGTCATTTGTGTTGAAGCATGAAGCTCCAATTCGGGCAACAATTTTCTTAGCGCTTTTATTAATCCAAGGTCTTGCATTATTAGCGCGTCAATTCCTAACTCATATGCCTGTTTTGCAACTTCAATCGCTTCTTCCATTTCAGAATCTTTTATGAGTGTATTCAGCGTAAGATAAGCTTTTTTTTCGTGGAAATGACAGAAGTCAATAGCATCTTTCAGTTCTTCTCCTGAAAAGTTTTGTGCAGGCATTCTCGCATTAAATTTTTTTGTGCCAAAATAAACCGCATCCGCGCCGTTTATTACAGCCGCTTTCAGCATGTCCATGTTTCCTGCAGGCAGCATAAGTTCGGGTTTTTGTTCTTTCATAGGCTTACTAAGACTTGCCCAATGAAATCCTTTAAAAATCAAATGATTGTATTAGGAATAACGTTGTTTGCGTCGGCGCAGGGTGGTAATTCTTGTCTAATGTGGAATCAATGATTTATACTGGAAAAGCGGAGAAAAAAGTGCTTCGTTTGGTTTTTTCCGACGGAGATGATGTTGTTTCGTGTATCAAACAGGCTATGGCTGAAAATAATCTTAGGGAATGCAAAGTTGTTGAAGTATCTGGAAATCTTAAGGAAGCGGTCATTAATTGTTTTGAGGGCAACAGGTACAAAAAAATGGATTTGAAAAATAAGGAAATAGTTGGCGTTTCAGGCATTTTTAAGTTTGGCGGCGGAGATTTGTGGGGAAACATGCGCATTCTTACTGCGGGCGCGAAATCAATTAACGGGACGCTTGTTTCTGGCAAAGCTGCAGAGGGCTTTCAGTTAGGGTTGTCTTTTTCTGTTGAAGTATTGTATCCTTGATTGAAACTAAATGCAAAGGAATTTATACTTTAAATTCCTATTTAATCAATGTGTACTTTTGGTAGCCGGGGGTTTGGTGGATGACGATTATTTACGGTGTTAATTCCGAAAAACCTGTTACTTCGATTATGGTTCGCGACGCGATGATAAGGTGTTTTGCCGAAGCGCACTCCAAGGAGCTCGATGGAATGCGGTCTTTTAGAAAATTTGAATCGGACGAGCACTTTGAAGATTTCAAAATGCAGTATGTTAGGGTTTTCATAAAAGGAATGTTTTGTGCTGCGGGATTTTGTTCGGGCAATGGAACTTATGAAAACCCCACAAAAAATAGTTTATTAAAAGTAATTGAAAAGCTGAAAGAATATTCGGCGGATTTTAGGGGCCAGGACATAATTGATAGGCATGCTGCAGAAGTAATGTTGCTCGTTAAAAAATTGTGAAAATTTTTTGTATAAATTTTTATGACAATGGTTTATGGAATCGATACTGAAAATTCTGTGACGCCGTTAATGGTGAGGAATGCAATTGAAGCATTTATGCTTGGTGCGCATGCCGAAACTCTGGAAGGAATGAAAGGGTTTCAAAAGTTTGATTCTGATGAGGCTTTTGAGGAATTCAAAAAACAGTATGTGTCGGTTTTCATACGCGGGCTTTTTGCTTCTACCGGAGGCAATTATAATTTGCCAACAAAAGAAAGTTTGATTAGGGTTGTTGAAGCGCTTAAAGTATATGCGGCAGATTTGCGAAACAAAGAATTTATAGAAAAAAATGTTGCGCTCGCTATGGAAATGATAAATCTGATAAAATAATTTTTGCGCGTTTCTTGGCTTTTTTCTTTAAAGCTTTTTGAATCCTTTTTTTGTTATCAAATAATCGTTTTCAATCCGTACGCCGAATTTTTTTGTGTAAATCGCGGGTTCGATTGCGAGAACCATTCCTTTTTCCAGTTTCCAAACACTTTTCTCGCTTATTGTCAAGCAGTCGTGCGTTTCGAGCCCTATTCCGTGGCCGAGTGCGTGTGGAATTTTTCCAAGCAGTTTTGTTCTCTCAACAAGTTTTTTTGCGGGAACTCCCGGTGCAAGTTTTGTTTCTATTTCTTTTAACGCGTTTTCAACCAGCTTTTTTTTCATTTCAAATTCTTTGAATCCTTTAATTTTTTTTCCGAACCAAAAAGTTTTCGTTATGTCGGAACAATAATGGTTGTATTTGAGTCCGAAATCAATCATTACTGGTCCGGAGAAAAGTTTTGTGTTATTGGGCTCGTGGTGAATATGAGAAGTGTTTTTTCCGAATGCGACGATGCATGACGCGGTTTCAAGTCCTGATGCGGCTGCCCGGTTTCTTATTTTTGTGGCAACCTCTTTTTCGCTAATTCCTTTTTTCAGCGTTTTTTTTATTTTTTTAAAAATTCTTTCGGTTTCCTTCGCCGCAAAGGAAATATTTTTTATTTCTGCGGCAGATTTTATTTGTCTGGTTTCAATTAGTTCTTCGGAAACGTCGATGAATTTCTTTTTTGGAAATTTTTTTTGTAAATTTTTAAGTTCTGATGCACTCAAATATTTTCCGTTGTATCCTGCTTTTTTTTCAAGGTTTTTTTCAAGCATTTTTTGCAGTTCTTTTTGAGTTTCAAATTTTTTTACAGAAACATTTTTTGGAAATTCTTTTTTTGCTTGTGAATAGTTGAAAGGGTGTGAAATCCATACAGGATTTCCGTTTTTTTTCAACAATAGGATTCCTTCAAAGTTTCCGGAACCAATTCCGACATATTTGCTCGTTAGAGGGTCGCGCCAGTGCTCTAAAAAGTTTCGCAAGTAAACAGAATTTACTTTTTTCCAGAGCTTTTCTTCGGCATGCATAAAGAAGTATTTTGTTAGTCGCGTTTTTTATATTATTTCTTTCGGGTACTTTGCGCGCTGGCGCGGCGATGTTTCCTTTTGGAGGATTGGTTTGAGTTAAATTTTCTCGATTGTTCCGTTTCTTCCTGTGCTTACCTGTATTGCGCCCCTGAATTCAGATGTCCATCCGTTAGTTATTTTGACTTTGTCGCCTTCATTTACCTGTCCGCATTGCTCATTCCATAGAGTCAAAGAAACTTCTTTTCCTTCTTCATCTTTTGCAGCAGCGTTGCAGACCTTTCCGCTTCCTTTCGCACTTGCAAATCCTCTAGGTTCTTCCTTTGAAACTATTTCCAAAGTTATTTCATCTACATTCATTCTAGGTTTTAAATCTTTTACCAGCATTTGATCATCCCCACCCCAATTGTACTATTCGCGGCACAAAACAATTAAAAAAGAAACGCAGGCCTTTGTGCCGGATTTGAATTCAAAGCAGTTTTTGAATCGAATTCTTTCGGCGGCAAAGCGCCCTAATTTCATTTTTAAAACTATGTGTAAGTTAGATAATTACCATTCAATTGACAGGCATTTTCAAAAAATTCACTAACCCGATTTTTTGAGATTCTTGAAATTTGTTTGGAAAAAATTGTAAAAAAAGGTGGATTGATTAATGGGACAAGATAAATTTGGCAGAGATATGCACAAGGTTACCTGTTCTGAGTGTGGACAGGAAACGGAAGTGCCTTTCAAGCCGGACGGCAATAGACCGGTTTACTGCCGAGATTGTTATATGAAACACAAGAAACCATTCAATGGAAGAAGGGGAGGCTTCCGATCAGGCTCTTCAGAGGGCAGTTCGGAGGACTCAGGTTCGGAAGAATTCTGATTCCCGCTTAATTGAATGGAAGGGCGGGCAGTCCGCTCTCTTAATTGTTTTTCAAATTTTTTTCTAATTTTTTATTTTTTTTATTTTTTCTTCAGGGCTTCCGCGTCGCACTCCAATAAAAATACTTTGTCTAATTTTTTTGTAGGAGGATTTGTTATGAATAGTAGGGTGTTTCAAGAATTTAACGATTTTTTGAAAGAATACAAAATTCTCGGCTTGGCAGTGGCCTTCATTATAGGTGTTGCCGCTACTTCGCTCATAAAATCGCTGGTTGATAACATTGTAATGCCTTCGATTACGGCGTTCATTCCGGGCGGTGCCTGGAAAACCGCAACGATTGTCCTCGGCCCGATTGTTTTGGGTGTCGGGGCATTTGCTGGTGATTTGCTGAACTTTGTAATAATTGCTTTCGTGGTTTTCATAATTGCGAAAATAATTATGGGGGAAGAAAAAGTCGCGAAGAAATAGTTGGCGGCTTTTTCTTTTTGATTTTTTTATTTTTTTGCGGTGCGTAGGCGCGGCTTTAAGTTTCTTTTTGTCCGCGCTTTTCTCAAATCATTGGCGAGTTTTGTTCGGAGTGTCGTGCGGTACCTTTCATAAGAGCTTTCCTTCAAAATTTCTTCTTTCAAGAGTTTTCTTTTTTCCAACTGGGTTATTCTGTCGCCGGTTCCGTTGTAACTGACTTTTTTGGCGTTTGGAAATCTTTTTCTGGCTTCTTCTTCGAAGCGGCTCTCGATTCTTTCCGCGATTCCTTTTCCACGAAAGACTTCCGGAAGCGCGGTTCTTGAGTGCATTTCCGGGGCGGGGTAGTAATTTATAAAATTTAATTGGCCGGTTTTCCTGTTGTAGGTCACCCAAATATTTCCAAATGACCTTTTCGAGTATTTTCCCTTTAAATCTCTTCTTTGGAGAAGTTCCATTATTTCAGGGCTTGTGATAAATTTTTTTCCAGGTTTTCCGTAGCCGACGCTTATGTTTATCTCAAAAAAATCCAGCCCGCTGGAGATTTTGCCTTGGCCGTATTCTAATATTAGCCCTATTTTTTCTCCGGATCTTCGCCAACCTATCGCGTACCTTAATGAATTAATGAAACCCATGCACAATACTCGCTTCGTTTGTTTTTATTTCTTTCCAGGGCGCCTTTGGTTTGTTGAATTAGTTTGAAGTTTTTCCGTTTCCGCTTTCTTCAACCGTTTTTCCTTCTTTTTTTGCGGGCGCATAAAGCCCTTTTTCGGACCTGCAGTAAATCCAGTCAAAGTTCATTTTGTTGTAATCAAAAATTTCTTCTTCTTTAAAAAAGCGTGCGATTTCTTCTTTTGCCGCTTCATCGCTTTCCGAAGCATGCACGAGGTTTGTCTGCGTTCCCATCGAGTAGTCTCCGCGTATTGTTCCGGGGGCAGCTTCCCTTCCGCAGGTTTCTCCGACAATTTTTCTGACAACGCTTACGGCATCTTTTCCTTCAACAATCATTAAAACGCATGGAATGCTCGACATGTAATCTAACATTTCCTCAAAGAAAGGCTTGTCTTTGTGGTGTTTGTAGTGTTCTCGCAGGGCATAAACATTAAGGTGGTTCATTTTCAAGCCGACTATTTTCAGTCCTTTGTCTTCAAAGCGTGAAATTATTTTTCCGAGGAGGCAGCGATTTATTGCGTCGGGCTTCGCTATGATTAAAGTGCGTCTCATTTATTCCTCACCAGGTAAAGAGGAGATTTTCTTTCTGTTAGGATTAGTGCGTTTGTTCTTTTTATAGTTTTTGTTTTTGATTTGCATATTTTTTTGAAGTTGACAAAGATTTTTGGGATAAATTTTTTTTCAAATTTCAGTTGTTCCGGTAACACCGGTTTCGCTAATAGGGATAATGTTAGTTTCGTTATTTGGTGTTGCGTTTGTTTCTTCATTGGCATTGGCGCCGGAATAAAGGCCTTTTCCGTGTATTTTAAGTGATTTGTCAAAATCTGCTATGAAGTCCCACCAGTTGAACAGCCGATTTTCATTATAAGTAAGTTCGTTATCTTTTCCGGGAATGCTTTGCATCCACCAAATTTTGAACGCTTTTCCTTCGTCTTGCGTACACGCGCTTCCGGACCATGTTGTGCAGTTTGTGGGCAGTTTCTCTCCGCTTCCGTTAGGCTTCCAATCCATGCAATCCGATAATACTGTTGTTCTGCTTTCCCAGTCATAATCCGTTATTGCATTCGGAGGGTAATGCGTCCATCCGCATCTGTAAAATTCAAGGTTTTTGTTGCTCGCATACGATACTCCGTAAAATTTTTCTTCCATGAACTGCTGGTCAAGGTAATTAAACACTGATTCGATTTGGTGCGTGTGGTTTTCTAATGCCATTGAAACGCTTCTAAATGAGTTGTAATTATAAGCTGTGTAAGTTTTTTTGCAAACGGGCAAATCTGATTGTCTATAACTGTTGCTTATATCTCCGTTCGGTCCCGCCATGTTTGATTCTATCGGCGCAAATTTGTTTGTGTGAAACGTCCAAATCCAAACTTCTTTCACGCCTTTATTTTCCACGTAATCGCAGATGTCAATATTGTTGTCGCTTGAAAGCAATTTCAGGTGATCTATCGTTTCGGGAAATTGTGTGCTTACGGGTATCGGAGAATAAATTTCTTTTTTTTCTAAAATTCTGTAATTAAGCGATGCGGGCGCATTTGGGTTTTTGTAGTGATGATATTTGCTTCCGTTTATAAGCAATTGAACCAGTTCAGAATTTTTTGTTTCAATATTTTGTTTGTGTTGTGCGAGGTTCGGATTCGGTTGGCCCTCTAAGTTTCCCGCGGCGTCAATTTTTAGTCCGTCTGCTGTAAGAGGAAAAAGCATAATTGCAAGCACTGGCATATCGTAAGGCGCATTCATGGTTTCGTTTTCGTCCAGCACATTCGGCGTTTCAGTTTCCCGGTTTTTATTTTCATCAATGATTTCGATTGTTCTTTCCGTCGCCTGATTTGCAATATTCACGTGTTCGCATTTTTTGTTCACGCATTTTGTTTCAAAGTTTGCCGCAAGTCCGTTGCAAAAATCAGGGCATTGTTTGTTTGCATCAATATATTTCAAATTTCCATAGGCGCAACTGCCGGTTGTTTTATCAAGTCCGCACGCGCAATCGGCGTTGGTTTCGCAACTGAAGTAATCAGCCGCTTTACATTCGCCATTGTATGAAATTGAAACTCCCGCGCCCCGTGCGGTACAATCACTTGCGTATGTTTTTCCGTCGCAGCCGCAAACCGGCGCGTATATCATTGTGCAGACTTCGGGCTTTTGAGCGCAGGCGCCATTATTCGTGTCGCAGTTTGGAAAGTTGCAGAATGAAACCGAGTTGCAGTCAGAGTTGGTTTTGCAATGATTTTCGATTGTGCCCGTGTCTGTTGTGCATCCTGGCAAAATAAGAATTAATGAAACTAATGCGGCTATGGCCATGAACAATATTTTTTTCATTAAATTATTGGGCGCAGTTTTGTTTAAGTTAGTTTCTTTTTTATTGGGTGATTGAATTGCGCGATTTTTTCAGGTCAGAAATTATTCCTTGCTTTTCAATCCGCACAGCGTTACGCCGAATATTATCAGGCACACTATAAGTTCGAATACGCAAACAGGCGTGTTGAACAGCGCGCAGGTTGTTCCCGCAGCTGATGCGGAAAACGAGCTTTGCCCGGTAAAAACTTCTTTGTATGAGAGAGATATCTTGAGAAAAGAATTCCCGCGATTGAGATTACTAAAATTATTTTTAATGCCAAATTTTTGTTTAGTTTCATTTAACTTGCATCCAAATGCGCTTGGGTTTATTATTGCGTTGAATAACGCCCGAGGTAGGACTTGAACCTACGACCATTCGATTAACAGTCGAATGCTCTACCTGCTGAGCTACTCGGGCACAGCTGTCGCGTCAGCTGGCAACGTGCCGGCTGTCGCTTCGCTCAGCCGGCGTGCCTCACTTTGTTCGGCAAAATAATGAATAAACATTTGACTTGGAATTCTTTTATAAAGTTTTGTTGTGAGAAAAAAATTCTTTTTTTTAAGGATTATTCTTTGCTTCCCATGAATAGTGAAACTGCTAACCCTGTTACTGTTGCGACGAGGGAGCTGGTTTTGAAGTATTCGATTGATAAAAGGGTTTCAATTGGAAGCGGCGGGTTTCCCCAAGTGGCGCCAAGAACTAATGAAAGTGCAAGTGCGATTATAGTTCCTATGAATAGGTGTGAAACTCCTGTTTTATATGAGTGGTAGGATGATTTTATGAAAATGAATGCGGCGAACATGAAAGCTACGAAAAGCGCTGCGCCGGCCATTACTGTTGGTGCCGCAATTGTTACGCTTGAAAATACTCCGAATTCCGCAACAACTATGAACGCGATTACTGAGAGGATGCTTTTGTCCCTTACGGAAGAAAACAGGTTATTTGTGGTGAGCGCGCTTTGAGTAAGCATTTTTGGTTGCTGTGCTTGTGTCGGTGAAATTTCTCGGGGGGCTGATAAGGTGTATTCTCTTTGGTGCATTGTCTCTTCTTTTGCTTCTTTAATTAATTTTTCACGAAGCTCATCTTTTACCGAGATTATTTGCTGCCTTGCAAATGCCGTTTTTGCTCGCGTTTTAAGTGCTGCAAGCGAAATTAGTAATACTATTATTGCGCAGATTATTCCGGAGATTCCAACAATAATATAGACGGGGTCCGGGTTCGGGACAAATATTTTGTCGTAAAAACTTATGAAAAAGGCTGCGACGAATCCTATTATTATTACTACTATGAAGAGTCTTTTTATCAATCCAAAGAGAGATTTTGACAAGCGGTAAAGTCCCATCAAAAATATTAATGAAATTATCAGTATTCCAAGGACAATTATTAGTGATTCCATACTTCCTTGAAAAGCGCTTTCGATTAAACCAAATATTTTGTCGTTTATGTAAGTGAAGTTTTCAGGTCTTAGAAGTTCTTGAATAATTGGGCTGTTGGAGTCCATTCATGAAAAGTTACGATAAACTAATATAAAAACCCTGCCTTTTTCTGATTTTGAAAGTTTTATTTTTTGTAAAAAAAATTTTTCTGATAAAGAGGTTCATTATTTTTTTAGGATTTTTTATTTGTTGCAAAAAATTGCTCTTGTACATAAGCGTCTTTTTGAAATTTTTTTCCTTTTTCAATTTTTTCCAGCGAAAAACGCTTTATACATAACCAAGTTTTTTCATTTTTTTATTCCGCAGCTGTCGAAACAAAAAAGCCGCTCTTATACATAAAAAACAGCTGTTTTTGCTCTCTTTCAAGGCGTTTTTGCCAGTTTTTATCATTTTTTTAACTTTGTATTTTTTGTTAATTTTTTGT
>JBAZFU010000018.1:9004-10230 GCA_041653195.1 archaeon | reverse complement strand
TTTCAACAATTTTTTCAGTCTTCTTCTTTCTTTCTTCAAAATACACTCTTGAATTTTCCTCAGGTTTGAAGGTGTGTTTTGATGGTTGTTCACCATTTTCTTTTAGAAATTTCTCTTCCCAATAAATGTTGTGAATTAAGGTTGCTCGTTTTGATTTAAACTTCTTAATTTTTTCGTGAAACCTAGATTTAATGAGTTTTCTTTTTAGAAGTATCGTCGATAGCTTATTTCCATCTAATATTCTGAGGTTTGTGAATTCACGAATTAGTCCGCAACTTTCTAGGTGTGCGCAAGTATCATCCAGTATTCGTCTCATAATTTCATCTATTGCTGCATCAATTTCTACAAATGCTTGCGCATAATACCTTTTTTTTAAAATGTCTTTTTGTCGGTCTTTTATTTGACTAACAAGGAAGTCTACTCCGAGGCCTATTTTGTGCCCTTTTATTTCTCGCATTTTAAATTCAGACATATACAATAGTTTGTTTGAGAAAAAGCTTAAAATTCAGTTTGAAAAGAAAAAACTGGGTGAAGAAAAGGTGTAAAAAGAGTTTTCAAGAATATAATTTTTGGTGAAATGATTTATGTGGAGAAAATTTGAACCTCTTAGGGAATCTTCAAATATTTTGGAAAATAGGCTTAATACAAAAGTTATTGATAGGGCTATTTACGTTTTATTTTCAGTTTCTTTGGCAGTCTGCTTTTATCAAGGGGGTTTTTTGGTTACTGCTAGTTGGAGTAGTAACACAGTCCCTCAAACGGTCATGAATAATTCACTTTTTATGTTTCTTCTCAGCCTAATTGCAACCGCTTCGTTGGGGGGTTTTTGGACGTGGCATAGTTCAAGAGTCGAATAATTTTTTAGTTTTGCTCTAAATAAAAAAATAGTATTTGATCATTATTTTTTATTTATGATTCTTTTTCTTTTTTTTCTTTCTGTCAGGTTAATTAACCCGCCTATAAAGATTGCGATGGTGAAAACACCAATTGCTGATTCGAACAATGTGGCAAATCTAAGAATTTGTCCGATTGGCAATACTTCTCCATTGCAAGAATTAAAAAAAGCACACCCGCTAAAATAGATTGAAGTAAATTTATTTGTCGAATTCTTTGGCTCGGCTTCATTAATTATTTGCAAATATTCTCCTTGTCCAGTTTCATTTAAATTTAATTCAACTAAACGCCCCCAAGTACTCGCATTCCCACAATTTATTCCTAATCTCGTG
>JBAZFU010000018.1:0-8994 GCA_041653195.1 archaeon | reverse complement strand
AGAAATGTTGTAAATTGCGCCAAATGAAAGTATTTCCGACAGGACAAAAAGAAGCACTATTATAACAAATGTTTTTGGTGGCCAGAATTTTTTTTTGCTTATTGCGTTGTAAAATAGTTTTGACATTAACAATAGTAAGAGAATTATGATGATGGCGAAATAAAAAACTGAAATTGGCGCAAGATAATCCGGAATTAATATTCCAAATCCTCCAATGAAAATTAAAAGCACTATTAAAGAAAACGAATCAGCAACATTTTCTGGGTTGAGAAGTTGTCGTCTAATTGTATTTTTCAAAAATTGTATCGCTGTTTGTTTGAATCTTAAAATGCTGTGTAAAGTGTTTTTTTCACCTGTGACTGCTGACTTAAATGGCATTTTAGAAATAGTATTAAATGCAATTTTAAACTTAAGTAATCTAATCTGCGGATTTTCTTCAACCGGCACGCTGCCCCCAAAACGCGTTTAAACTGAAAAACGCCAATTTTTTCATGCTTTCAAAAGATTACATTTTGGGTTTCGTTGAGGGCGAAGGATGCTTCAGCGTCGCGCTTTCAAAAAACATTGACCGCAAACCGCGAATTGGAAAATGGAAATGCGACAAAAAGAACCCTTATCTTTTTGCAGTTAAACCGAGTTTCAGAGTAACAAATTGTGAGGCAAACAAGCAAGTTCTGGAAGAAATAAAAGAAGTGCTCGGGTTTGGTTCAATTTATATCCAAAAAAGGGGAAATGACAGGATACAAAACGCGGCCCAATTTTATACTAAGAGCTTTTCAGAATGCCTTAAAGCAAGAGAATTCTTCAAAACGCTCACGTTCAATACTACAAAAGGCGAAGATTTCAAGCTTTGGTGTAAATGCCTGGAAATAATGGAACAAAGCAAACATTTGGAAAAAGAAGGGCTTTTGGAGATTTGCAGAATTCGCGACCAAATGAATTTTAGGAAAACAAAATGCAAGTGGACAACGGAAGAAGTTGAAAGAATTTTGAATGAAAAACCATTGCATTTTACTGCGCATTTCGATGAAAACCAGCAAGATTTACTACATAACCAAAGCGGAGATAAATTTGATCTAAATGAGTGGCTGGCCGCCAGGCAAGGAAACAGGAAGCAAAATCAATTCGTGAATCGATAAAGGATAATTTTTTGCCACATTAAATTGCACCTTTTTTGTTAAAATGCATTATTTCGGCGATTTGAAGCGTTCTGTTCATTTTAGATGCCCAAAAGGCGCCCAAAACCAGCTCACGAGAAGCCAGATAATCCACGTTATGCTTTAAAATTCCTTCACAAAATATGGAACTTTTTACGAAGAAGTGCCACAAAAAAAGAGTAGTGGAAGTGAGGGCGCCAAGGGCAGAAATCGAAGGTGGCACAAAGCCACAAATTGTTATGTATAAAAGTTGTGCAAGTTGAATGAAAAAGGCTTAAATATTAGCCGCGTCTAATGTATTTGTGATGGAAAGAAAGCGAACAATTAGAAGTGGGCACAATACTGTGCCCGGGCAGGTGCGGGGAGCGGCCAAGAAACCGGCGATGCGCGCGGATAGGATGGTTCTTTTTGGCAAAAGATTTACGCGCGGGGGCATAGAAATTATTGCAGAGGTGCAGCGAGAGCTAGCTCGAAGGCAACGGATTGGCGAACAAACAGAACTGAATTTAAACGATCCAAGAAAGCCAGTTCCGGCCAAACAAAAGTCAGCCAGATGCCCTTAACAAAAGCAACCTTTTTTTTGAATTGAAAGCTGTCCAAGAAATTGTGTTTTTTTATTAAAATGGCGCTTTTTTTTGAGTTTTTTATTTTGATTTATGCCGGTCAAAAAGCACAATACAGTTATGTATATTATTGCAACATAATCGTTTATTTTTTTTATAAATAGTTAATGTCCCCGCCTAGCAATTTTCCTTATTTTTCTTAGTCCGGATAAACCTTCTTGCGCCCTTTCATAATTTGTTTTTAATCTTCTTTCCGCCCTATTGGTTTGAACACCAACGCTTGACGTCCAGTTTGACAATTTAGTGCGTCGCTCTTCGGATCTTAAATTACGCTTTTTCTTTGCTTCGATGTTTAAAAAATCTAAAAGTTCTTTGAGTTCTTTGTGTTGTTTTCTGAATCTCCTGTAAGCAAGTATTTGTTTCATCGCAACTCTTTCAGCCCCTTTGAAACCCGGATAGTTTCCAGCACCCCATACTCCGACAAAATCAATTCCTTTTAGCGGCTTGCTGGTTGGTTCTATTGGCGCTACCAGAACTCCGCCCTTTACATTTCTAAAACCGATTTTTCTTAGCGCTCCTTGGATTAATTTCATAGTTGTTCCTTCATCAATAAGTTCATCCAATACGAAAACTTTTTTTTCAAAAGGATTTTGCTGTCTTTCAAATCTTTTCCTCAAAAGAGAAGTGTATGTGCTTGGATTAGTCCCGTGTGCATACTGGTTATGTCCTGTTCCTAGTTTTCCAATTGCTATAAATTTTGGCATAGGCTCGGCATATTTCCTTTTCCACGCTTCCTTTACCATGTAAGCAGCGATTTGTGCAGATGATCCTCCAACGACAACGTAACTGAACCTGTTCTGATGGATATATTCCATCATTCTCTCAGCAGCCGGCATTAGTTCTCTTACACTGCCATATATTCCCCGAATGTTTTCGTGCTCGTTAAAAAAAAAGTCAATATCGTCCGTGCGTTCTTTCATATGGAAAATACTGCTCGCGCCCTTTTATTAGTTTCTTTTATCCAAGCCGTTAAAATATGGTTTTGAATAAAGCGGTTCGCAGGCAGGCTTAAATAATCCCGCGAACCAAATAATCTGAATCCGTTCGTAGGCGTTTTTATGAAAAATAAAAGGAGTTTGCCAAGGCCCCGGTTTCTCGGCCGAGATTCTCTTAACGAATCAAATTATTTCAATTTAACCGAGCGGGCAAGGGCAGACAAATTAGCGGAACGCGCCAAATTGTTACCGACACAAAAATCAGAAAGAATTTTAAAAAAAGTGGAAAGCCGAACAAGACTTACGCACGCAGTAATTTCTGCCGCAAGAAAATGCAGCCAAGGTCGAACAGCAACTCAAGCGGTAAAAAACTTGTTGAGATTTGTTTCAAAAATAAATTTTGTTGATGCCGGTAAAGAAGTCAGAAAAAAGTTTTACAATAAACAATCTGCAGACGATATTATTTTTACCGGAAGAATTCCATCTAAGCATTCGGGAGGCAGGCCTGTCATGGGTTGCCATCAGGCGGCAATTACTTTTGCAGCGCTCCTTCGTGCAGCAACTCCTCGAGTCGGAAAAATTTCGAACGTAAAATTAGTCGAAACAATTTCTCTGCATGGAAAAGACGCTACTGGCAGCCCTTCGGGAGCCAAGCATTTTATTGTATCGTTCAAAATTAATGGGGAGCCTTTTATTGCGGACCCATTCGATAATGGAAGCGCATTTTTGAGCACAAATTTTTTTAATTTAAAAAATACTGCGATTGTTGGGGAAGGCGTGATTAAAGAACAAATAAAAAAATTAAAAGATTCTAATCGGTGGGAAGAGGGATTTGACCAAACAGACTTCAAAATTTTATCTTATATCGAGCTTCTTAAAGAAATGCGCAAAAACAGAAAATAAAACAATGCGCGTATTTCTCACGGCGTTTTCTGGCATTCCTGCCGAAGGCTTTAACTTTTTGGCAGAGGCAATTGGATTACAAAAAATTATTCGCGTCTTGTTCGCATGTGTCTTCGCACTTCGTCTTGGGTCATTCCGAGCAGAGCGGCAACTCTCATTACCACCAATTTTTCCGGGTAGGAAGGATTTGTTTCTTCCACTCTTCTGACTTCTCTGAGAACTTCCATTCTCTTGTCAGGGCCCTTTCCCAGAACTCTTCTTCTCGTATCATCCGACCTTAATACTCCGTGCATTTGGGTTTCGTCCATTTCTCTCACCAACATATCCTCTTCCTGTGCGGGAATAAAAACTTATTCTTTTGACTTTTCTTATATCGGTTGCTTTAAAAGGCGAAAAAGCAATTTTTTAAAATTTGCCAATGCACAGGCCAATTTTGCGGTTTTTACGGTTTCTGCGCTAAATGCCCCGGCATTTTTTTTGCAAGCTGCCTATAAACTTCTTTAGGCCCCAGCCTTACTCCTTCTGCCAGAATACTTATTGCCATGTGATCGTTTTCAATTCCAAGCTCGCGTTTAATTTTCTCCAAAGCGTCTAAATAAACCTTGTTTCCGCATTCGCCCGGATTGACCAGTGTTTTTCCTCTTACGAAATTAGCTTCTGTTGCCGAAAAGACTCGCGGTCTTATTTTGTGATGCGCCAGCGGTTCGTGTGGCGCAATTTTTCTCATATGGTGGGCAGTTCTCATTTGTAAATCTCCTTACTTATTTTCGCTTCGGTTGAATAAAAAGTTTTGCTTATGAAAAAAGCATGCTCCGCGATTACTCGACAATTAACCCGAGCCTTTTTACTTTCTTTCCCAAAACGTAATTGAAATTATTGTAATGCTCTATGACGGTGATTGTTATCGGGTATTCGCCCTTTCGCACAGTCACCTTTGGATAAATTTTGTAGTACTTGCTTATTTTATCGCCCGGTTTCATTGATTCAATTTGGTCGGTTTCGCAACCTTTTAGCCCCTGTTTTTCGAAGCTCAATTCGCCCGCGAGCAAAACCTCGTAAGAAATTATTTGGGGCTTATCAGTATCATTCACAATTTCAAGCCTCAAAGAAACCGGCGTTCGGTTCTTCAAAATAAGCCTGAATGGAAAAAGTTCAGTCAAAATCTTAACCACAATAATCCCTTCAAAAAAACTCTTCTTTCGTTGCAACAATATTTTTGCACGAATTTGTTTAAAAATCATTAATGAGTTATGTATAAACGAAAGGGTTTTTTAGAATTTTTTTGTTTTCAAAAAAACAAATTTTTTATTTTTGTTTTCTTGTTTCAGAAATTTTTTTGCTCACAATAAACCAGCCGATTATTGTGGAAGGCAGAACACTCACAATCCTCAAAAACGCGTTGAACGAGATGAGCCCCTGCACGTCAAGAAACTGCGACAAATAAATGCTGAATGAAATGTCCTGCGTTACAAAGCCGAAGGGCAAAAGCGTTACGATCCCTATGCTCCGCGAAACAATGAAAGCGCCCACGAGCCACGAAAGCGAAGTAATCGGAATTCCGAAAATTATTATTACTAAGAGCATTGTCAGAACACTAAGCGCCTGACAAATGGTATTCGCAGCAAACGCAATTGCGAGCCTGAAATAATTATGTTTCTCATTCTTTGCAATTATTTTGAAATAGATTGCTGTTGCAGTTAGAGAAATCGCGCCGATTATTGTGATGAGCTCAAAAGATTTCGCTTCCCACAAAACAAATAACGCGACTGTTGCCGCGAGCGAAGCGATTCCTATCGCCCTGAACAAAACTATTGAAAAAAGCAGTTCTTTGTTCGGAATCTTGTTTTTAAAAATAAGGAATTTTGAGGCGTCCCCGCCCAATTTTCCTGAAAAACTTATTAACTCAATAAAATCGCTTATGAAGAAACTTTTAAGCGACGCCATGAAAGAAATTTTTTGCGCCAATGCCGCAAAGGTCTGCTGAAACGCAAAAGCCTTTATTCCGTAATAGACGATGAAAAGCAGTGCAAAAACTCCTAAATCAAAAAAGGTTATTTTCGGAAGATTCGCGTTGGTGAGAAAAAAAAGCAGTATTACAAAAAAAATTGTCGCAAAAAAAAGAATTATTTTTCCGGTTCTCGGCGAACTTATTGCAGACTCGATTCTGAAATTTTTCAAATAATTTTTTTCCGCAGCTTCCGCCCACTTCATTCGATTCACTAAACAAATTCGTTGGAATAAAATTAAATCCCCTTGCTTTTGTTCTTTTGAATTTCTCTCTCGACCTTTACAGAAACGTTTTTATATTGGGTTGAATTACCTATTCTAACTATGAAAGCTTATTTTTCCGAACGCGGTCAAGGAACCATCGAGTACATAGTAATACTCGCAATAATCGTTGTTATCGCGCTAGTAGTCGTTTCCATTATAGCAAGTTTTTCCGGTTCGGGAACACAAATAACTCAGAATGCGAGCGCCCAGTATTGGATATCGAATTATCCGATAGGCGTTTTAGGCGCGCAAATGAACATTGCGTCCGCGGGATTTGAAGATGCGAATTGGGGAACAGAATCTTCTCCAAGGTCTTTTGGAATAATAATTAAAAATAACGGTTCTGAAAAAATAACTATTACTTCGCTGTCTCTTGACGGCGGCACTGCAATAACGAGTGCAAATAATTCGGGCGCGGCAACTGATTGGAACACGCACTTCCTAAAAGCCGGTTCAGGCGGAACAAACGGAACATACTTGATTGATTTAACAAACAGGGATTCTGCTGTCGCTCCGGCAGTCACTCTTCAAATCGGCGAAACTGCGGGAATGTCGCTTTTCGATGCAACCGCGCTTACTGCATGCAATCCCGGCTCCACAACAACAATGACGCTTTCAATAAATTACACAACCTCAAATAATTTTTCTCAAACTCTCACAGGAACAAAAGATTTGTACGTTAACTGCGTTGCAGCACAGGGCTCAGAGTACTCCGACATTTTCAGCCCGTTTTCAACAACGCCTGCTTAATTTTTTTTTAAAACTTGTGTTTTTTTGAAACAAACTCAATTAAGTAAGTATTAAATACTATTTTTGCGTTCAATAATACACTTCCAAATTTATTTTGAAGGTTATTTTATGTATTGTATTGGCAGGCGTGCGCAGGGAACAATCGAATATATTGTTCTTCTCGCGATTGTCGTTGTAATAGGGCTTGTCGTTGTTTCAATTATTTCCAGTTTTTCCGGTTCCGCCGCAACAATTACCAAAGCGCAGAGCGAAGCCTATTGGACTGTTCAAAGCGTTGCGTTAAAAGGCGCGAGCGTAAACGCCGATGGCGCGGGCACTTTGAGATTTGAAAACAAAACAGGAAGCAGAATAACTATTACTTCGGTTGTTGTCGATAACAACACTTACACTCTTGCAACGCCAATTACTTTGTACCCCGGAGAAGAATCTGATATTAATTTTTCAAACCTGATTCCTTGCACAGGCGTTTCCGCAGAATACAATGTTGCAATAAATTACACAGATTCTTACGGATTAGTTCATTCTTTTGCGGGCACAACTCCGCTTTACGTTGAATGCACTTCAACAACAACTCCTGAAACTCACACGTATTACTTGGATTATGACAGGGACAATTACGGCGACGTAAATCATTCTCAAACCCTTTCAGCGCCGGACGGCAATTATGATGTCACAAACCACACTGATTGCAATGATTCAAATTCAGCCATTCATCCGCTCGCATCAGAAATCGTAAACGGGGTTGATGATGATTGTGACGGAGAAATTGATGAAGGGGAACAATATTATTTGGATGAGGACAGAGACGGATTTGGAAATGAAACTCTTTATGTCGTAGGTTCTCCATCTGGGAACTATGATGTTACGGATAATACTGATTGCAATGATAACAATGCGCAAAGTTATCCGGGGGCAACAGAAGTTTGCGATAATATGGATAACAATTGCGATGGCACAATAGATAGTTTTTCAACAGCAAGTGGGTGTTCGCAAGTGGGTTATTGTTCTGGCGCGACTAGGGTCTGCACTGTCGGTTCTTTTGGTGATTGTTCAAAGACTCCTGACACAGAAGTTTGTTATGATGACATAGACAATGATTGTGACGGGTTAACGGATTGTGACGATACAGACGATTGTACGAGTTCAAACTTAATGTGTAAGACTCCGCTCGGAATACTTTCAGTTGCAAATACGGGGGGGGATATTGCAGCTACTGCTGCAGATACTGAAGGGGCGTGGGACAGGGAGATAAATTTTGTTTTTAGGAACAACTCGGACGCAGACGTTAATATTACTCGAATCAATTTAACTGGCACGACGGGTTGTGATGGCTGTGACCCTTGTGATTGTTCGCAAGTATCGCGTACAACAAGTAATTATGTGACTGATATTGGGAGTGTTTCGTCTCCAACAATTAGTGGGTGCGGTGGAAGCGCCCTTGGCGTTGATTTTGCAGATAATCCGACATTTAGCGCAGGCTCAACACCCCAAACAACGATAATAACCGGGGGTGATGTGAATTATTATTGGGAGTGCAGTCAATCAAAATTTAGAGTAATTGCGCCTGGTGAAACAGTCGGCGTCAATGGGGATCAAGTTTGGCCAGATTGGTGTGTCGGCTCGTGGGGCACCGCCAGCAAAGTTTTAGATGTTACGGTTTATTTTTCCGGTGGAGCAACTCAAACATTTAGCAGTCTGACTGTTCCGTGCAGAGAAGCGAGTCTTGTGGGTTATGTAGGTCTTTTTGATTATGTGCCTGGTTTGGATTTTGCTACAGGGGCGTTTCCTGCTCCGTGGTGGCCACTTGGAATTTTGAATGGAAGTAATCCATATTATTCTGGTTCGAGAATGCATGCCGCAGTTGGCTCTCCGAACACAAGCAATTATGTGACACTTCGCATAAAAAATTTGAGTACGGCCACAAGTGTTGACATTAATGGAATAAAGGTTCGTGGTCCAAAAGTAAATCAGGCGGATAATAATTACATTCAAACCTACACGCTTACAACGATTTCTCCTCAGCAAGTTGTTGATTTCAATGTCGCAAATACTGCTCCCGATGTTTATTCTATTTCCAGTTGTGATCTTACTTGGGCTAATAGGACTGATTTGAACATCGCGCTTTATTACACGGGAAATTGGGGCGGATATCCACAAGTATTTCCTAAGGGGTATTACAATGCACAACGGTATTTTTTCTGCACGAACCCTTAATGTTCTGTTTTATTTCTTTTGCTTTTCTTATTTTTTATGCGTAGGACCTTTTTCGCACTTTTAATTCTTCTTTTTCTTCTTGCTTTCGTTTCTCCGTTTGATTTGTGGTATCGCATAATCGGAATGGGTTTCTTCAAAGCA
>JBAZFU010000017.1:0-10890 GCA_041653195.1 archaeon | reverse complement strand
CTCATGAAGATTCGCGAGCTTGCTGAACAAAGACTCTTTTTCTGTTTCATTTTCATAAAATAATCCGAAATAAGCATCATCAACTATTACAACAATTTTGCTCCCCGCTTCCGCCGCATCTTTCACCGCGACAATTATTGCAACCGCTTCTTCTTTCGAGGGAGTGTGCCCGCAAGGATTGTTTGGAAAATTCAAAAGCAAAACTTTTTTTCCGCCGCCCATTAATTTGCTTTTCATCGCGGCCACATCAAAGCCACCGTTTGAAAAAGTGTTGAAGGTTTCGATTTTTGCGCCGAACCAGTTGGTGAAAATCAATTTATAATTCCCCCAATAAAGATCTGGCAATATTACAGTATCGTTTTCGTTCAGGAACAGGTAACCGGCAATGCTTATTCCGTGAGTTAGGGCGCTTGTCACCATCGGAAGGCTTATTTGAGATTGCAGAGAAGGATTTTTTTTGATAATTTGTTTTTTCCATTCTTCGCGCAGGTCGTTTCTTCCTTGGCTCGGAGCGTAAAGAAAAGCGTCTTTCGGATCAATGCCGATTTTACTGCCGATGCAATTCAATCGCGCCGGAGAGCCGTCGTCTTCAACTGCAACGCCTATTGTCGCGTTCAACCTTTTTCCCTTAGCCTGTGCGCCCTGCGCAACAATTCCTTCCTTTGGAAAATAAATCGCTTTTCCTTTTTCGGAAAGCATTTCGAAAACGCTAGCGTTGCACTCTTTAAGCTCGTCGTTAAGTTCCTCTGCCTGTTTTGTTATTATCATGTGAACACAACTTTTTGAGTGAGCGGATTTTAAACTTATTGTTTTTCCGAACCGCTACAAAGAATTTTTTCAACAGCTTTTTCAATTTTTTCGCCGGCCTTTTTCAAAAACTTTTTTTGCGAAGCCTTTTCCCCAGGCTTTTTTAAAAGCCTGATTTTCGCCAGCCTTTTATAAAAAGGCTGACGCGAAGCATCAATTTTTCGCCGGCCTTTTTCGAAAAAAGGCCGACGCGAAGCATTCGTTTTTGCCGGCTTTTTATTAAAAAGCCGACGCGGAGAGCCGGATTTGAACCGACGTTCCCTTTCGAGAACACGCTTTCGAGGCGCGCGCATTTGACCACTCTGCCATCTCCGCACAGCCTTTTTCAAAGGCTGGCGAAAAAATCTATCTTCGCTGATGCTCAATAGATTTTGCTTCGCAGAAGCACTTTAAAGGCTGAGAAAAAAGTGCTCCCTTCGGGAACACTTATATATAGTTTAACAAAAAAATCAGAAATAAAAGAAATTAAAAAGCGAGGGCTTTTCGGTTTTGAAGAATTACTACTTCAGTTTTTTCAGTACTTCCTTGGCTTTGCCGACTTTGCAAACAAGTATTATCGTGTCGTCTTCCTGAATTTTTCTTTCGTATTCAAAGTGATATGCTCCTTCGGAAAAAGTGGCTAGCGCAAAATAATCTGCACTTCGAACCTCTTCGATTTTTTTTTCAATTACCTTTGTTTCTTTTGCGGAAACTTCTATCATATCCATTTGGCCCTGGTCAAGATTAATTAATTCATAAACCCTCGGCCTGGTTATCATTAGTTCCGCGTTCTTCATTGCGAGGTTCTCCATATTTATTGGCAACATTCCGAGTTTTCTCAAAATTGGAACAGTTTTTTCCGTAGAAGTGCGCACAAAAATTTGTTTAACGCCGGCGTCGCGCGCGTAAAGCGCGACAAGAATATTGGTTTCTTCAGTATCCGTTGCCGCAACAAACACTTCGCACTCGTCCAAGTTCAACTCGTCAAGCGCTTCCGTGTCCCCGTAATCCGCGCTAACCACTATAGCATTGGTTTCGGAGCTGACTTCACTCGCCATTTCTTTTTCTTCAATAAAAAAAGTAACCTTGTTGTTGCTCTGCTTCAAAAGTACTTTTCCGAGTTCGAGCGCGAATTCAGTTGCGCCAACAATAACAATCTTCATTCAAACCACTTCCAAACACAAAAACTTTTAATATTTCTTTTCAAAAAGGCACAAGCAAAGCCTTTTCGCCAGCCTTTTTTAAAAGGCTGATTAAATTCTGCTTATCGGTGAAAGGAAACCCCTTATCAGAACCAACACGGGAATTATTTCCATCCTTCCTATCAACATATGGATGCTTAGCAATATTTTTAAAACAGGATTCATCAGGTACCATGCGTCGCCCGCAATCATGCTTAACCCGACATTTCCTTGCGCGGAAGCAACTGTAAAAACCGACGCCACCGTTTCAAATCCCGCAAGCATGAAAATAATGCTTCCAACTAAAAGTATCCCAAGATAAAGACATATATAGGAAAGGGCACTAAGAGCCTCTTCCCTGGTTAAAACCTTATCGCCGATTTTTATCGGCACTATTACATGCTCGGGAAGAAGCGCCTTCAAAATAGTTCTGCGTATTACTCTCAATACAATTAAAATTCTCCATAGCTTCAGGGCACCAGCGGTTGAACCATAACAAGCTCCGGAAACCATGAGGAGAATAAGAATTATTATTGAAAGATTTGGAAGCAAATTGACCGCGTTCAGAGTTGTAGCACCAGTGGTCGTAATTGCCGATATCGCGTAAAATATTCCATCAAAAAACATGTTGCTTTTGAAAATCAGCAGGTCTATTGAAATGAGAATGAAACTTCCCAAAATAAAAAGAAAGAGCGCGATTATTTCTGGATTCATAAAAAATTTTTTTATTTTTCCACTCAACAAATCTTTGTGAGAAACAAAGCTTATTCCGCCGATAATCATCAAAAATGACATTACAATAAGCGCATTAGTGCCGAAGAAACCCTGCCCCTGAGAGACGCTGGAAAACCCCGCAGTGGCAAGGCACGTGAATGTGTGAAAAATCGCGTCATAAAAGGACATTCCTATAAGCATTAACAGAACGGTTCCAAGAATAGTGTAAGCAACGTAAATTCCTATAATGATTCGTGCAATTTTTGTAACGCTGACATAAAAATCTTCGTTTCTGCCTTCCGCCAAAAAAAGCGCCTGTGCCGTCCGTGGGTTTTCATAAAACATAAGTGCCATTACCACTACTCCAAATCCGCCAACCCACTGAATAAAAGCGCGCCAAAAATTAAGGCTCATTGACAAATGCTCCGGAAACGGAATCATTGTCAGCCCTGTGGTTGACCAACCGGAAATACTTTCAAATAGCGAATCAACAAAAGAGAATCCTCCGAACATGAATGGGATCGTTGAAACAAATGCAATTATTATCCAAACTGCTGCGATTGAAGCAATTGCATGTTTAACCTCACAGACTTTTTCGTGAAGAAAACGACGAACAACACTAAAAACCGAAATGAGAACGAGAGCCATTACTCCAAAAATAAAAACGTATTCTGTTTCATTGTAGTAAAGCGCGACAAGCATCGGAATAATTATTAGGACCCCGAGCGCGCGTAACATGTTCGAAACTATTTGGAGAAGAATTAGCAAATCTTCAAACTTGAATTCGCTGAGCCACTTGAATTTCATAAAAACCCCCACTGTGAAAATAAAAAAAACGAATTTTAGAAATCCGAAGACGACGATTGCTGCTCTTTCCTTTTCAACTCTTCCATTCTCTTATCAATGAGGTCGCGAACCTGCGAAAGAGTTGCGAATTCCAGAGGATTAATCGAATCAATCACAAATTTCAATTCTTTAACTTCTTCCTTTGTTGCAACCCTGCTCCTGAAATCTTCCAGAGCCATTTCCAACGCAGAAACTTTTTCGCCAATCCCTGCCAATTCTGCGGAGGAAACCGCGCCCTGCGGACCCTGCATTTGGTTTTCAACAATCTTATCGCTGAGAGATTTTATTTTTTTGTTCAGCACTATGAGATTTCGGCCGAGGATTTTTTCATTTCTAACTAAATATTTCATTTTTTGTGTAATAAGGAGAATGCTTGAGTTTAGTGCGCGAATATCATCGCGAATGCTGCCTGCAGGCATAGCGCCCGCATTTGAAGGCTGAGGTGCCCCCTGCATTCCCATTCCCTGCGAAGCGGTTTGCTGTTGTTGCCTCATCGCTCTTTCAGGTCGCGGCATAAAAAATCACTTTTTCGAAAACCATTTCCGCTCAGCGGCGGAAAAGCGCTGGCTATTATTAAATAGGTATTGATACTTAAAAAGTTATTGTATGCCTAAAACCGTTTACAGTGCTTCTAGAGCCGATAATGGCAAAAGTTGGGCGCGCCATGCCAAAGAAAAAAAATTCAAAAAATTGTGCGGAGTCCTGCTCGACTCAACCTATTTTGACAACGAAGAAACGGGAAAATCCGAAATAAAGCTTTGCATTTCTGAAAAAAGAAAAAACGGGAACGAGCGGAACTGGTTCTTTGAGAAAAATTTTCACCCATACTTATTTGTTCTTTCAAGCGAAAAGGAAGAGGAAAAAACAATAAAAGAACTGATGGGGCTTGAGATGGGCGAGGAAGAAAAATTCTGCATTTCTGAAGCGGAAAAAACCCATCTTAATGCATGGAATACTGATGGAAAAAAAGCGGTCAAGGTTTCGTTCAAAAAAGTCAGCCACTTGGTGCAGGCGAGAAAGCACTTGAAAGAACTCGGTTTTGAGATATGCGAATATGACATTCCTTTCGGAAAAAGATATTTGATGGACAAGAAGCTGAACCCCGGCGGTTTTGTTGAGCTTGAGTTCGAGCAAGAGTCAAATGAAATAAAAAAAATTTCTCCCTCAAAAGAAATAGTCGAACCGTCAAAGGATTTTGAAGCGATTGCTTTCGATTTGGAAACCTACTGCGGAAAAGTTTTTTCAATCGGCAAAGAACCCATAATAATGGCGTCGCTCGTAAGCATGAATGGAAAAACCGAAAGAGTGCTCTCATACCGAACAAAAAAAGTGAAAGGGCTCGAATTGGTTGCGTCGGAAGGAGAAGTAATTTCAGAAATAGAAAATGGTTTGAGCGGAGCGGATTTGATTGTCACTTACAATGGCGATAATTTTGATTTTCAGTACACGAAAGAAAGAGCGAAAAAACTGGGACAAAAATTTGAAATTAATGGAGTTGAACCGCGGAGCATAAGAAAGGGTTTGGATAATGCTGCGAAGCTTAGCGGAGTGCAGCACATTGATTCCTACCAAATTATGCGTTTTCTCCAGCGCACAGGGTCAATACATATTGTGAAATTGGATATTGAAAATGTTTCGGAAAAACTTTTCGGCGAGAAGAAGGAGAAAGTTTATCCGCTCGAATTGAACGAGGCTTGGGAAAGCGGAAAAGGATTAGAGCGAATGGTAGATTACAATTTGAAGGACTCAATTGTCGCAATGAAAATTACAAAAGAATATTTGCCGCTGTTCATCGAAATTTCGAAACTCACTTCACAAACACTTTTCGATACAACCAGAAATTCCACCTCTTCAATGGTTGAGGACCTATTGCTGAAGGAAGTGCACCACAAGGGCTTCGCGGCGCCGAACAAGCCGAACGAATTCGAGGTGCGCGACAGGGTGGATAATCCGATTAAGGGCGCTTTTGTAAAAGAACCGATGGTCGGCTTGCATGAGAATATTGCGGTACTTGATTTTGCTTCGCTGTATCCAAGCATAATAGTTTCGCACAACATCAGCCCTGATACTTTGAATTGCGGACACGCAGATTGCAAAAAAAATGTTTCTCCGGAAGGAACCTGTTTTTGCAAATCAAAAAAAGGATTGTTTCCTGAAATACTTGAAGGGCTAATAAACGAAAGAATGAAATTGAAAAGAGAGTACGGCGGAAAAAAAGCGAGGGGAGAAGAGGCGAAAACTTTGTTCTCGAGCCAATGGGCGTTGAAAATAGTTTTGAATTCTGCATATGGTTATTTGGCGTATCCGAGGGCGAGATGGTATTCGAGGGAATGCGCCGCGGCGACAACTGCGTGGGCGCGCATGTACATAAATGAAACGATTGCAAAAGCGGAGAAGGAAGGGTTCTCGGTACTTTACGGGGACACTGATTCCACATTTTTATTAATGGGAAAAAAGGGCAAGAAAGATGTTCAAGATTTTGTTGAAAAAGTGAACGGGGCGCTACCGGGAAATATGGAATTAGAAGTTGACGGTTACTACAAAAGAGGGCTTTTTGTCACAAAAAGAAATAAGGAGGGCGGCGCGGCAAAAAAAAGGTATGCGCTACTCGATGAAAAGAATGAGTTGAAGATAGTCGGTTTCGAGTATGTGAGAAGAGATTGGTGCACTATTGCGAAGGAAACACAGCGCGAAGTAATCGACCTTGTGCTGAAAGAAGGAAACCCGACGAAAGCCGCGGCTTACATAAAAGAAGTGATAAAAAAATTGAAAGCAGGAAAGGTTCCGAAAAAAGATTTGGCAATAGTTACAATTCTGCGAAGAAAAGTGGACAAGTACGATGCGAAGGAACCGCATGTGCTTGCGGCGAAAAAGGCTATTGAGAAGGGCGCTGATATCGGTGTCGGTTCCGTTCTTTCATATGTAATTACAAAGAATGGAAAAACTATTTCTGATAAAGCCGAGTTAGAAGAGTTTGTAAAAGAAGGGGATTACGACGCAGATTATTACATTAACAATCAGGTGCTGCCCGCGGTTTTAAAAATAATTCAGGAACTCGGTTATTCGGAAGAGGATTTGATTCACGGCGGAAAGCAGACGGGTTTGGACGCGTGGGGCTGATTCGGAAAGAAATATAAAGGTCAAATGAATTCTGTTAACGGTGTTAATTATTAGGGCGAAATCAATTTTTGTTGTTCTGGTTTTTTTGGCTTTCATCTCAATACTTGGATGCACAACCTGTGGAGATATGATTTGTTCGACCGGCGAGAATTCCTCTAACTGTTGCAGGGATTGCGGTTGTGAGGATGGGACAAACTGTGATATAACAACTGACTCCTGTGTCATCAATGGTTCCTGCGGAAATGGTGTTTGTAATTATGAAATGGGCGAAAGCAGTTTGAACTGCAGGGACGATTGCTACACTCCGCCGGCTGATTCGTGCGGAAATGGGTCGTGCGAACCGCAATATGGTGAAAATGAAACAAACTGTGGGAAGGACTGCGCAACCGGAAACGTAAAGGCTGTCGTGCTTGTCGACCAAAGGCTTTATGCGCTTCTAAAAAATGAAATTGATTCTTATATTAGTGTTGCTGATGAAAGAAGAGATTTCAATGTGCTTCTGAAATCGGATGAATCATTGGATGATTATAATTTCGTACACATTAGGGAAATTCTTAAGCAATACAAGCACGACCACCCTGAAATGGAGGGCGCATTATTTATAGGAAACATTAAGTTGCCATCATTTTATAGCCCGAGAAGTGATAATTATCAGACAAGGCTTTTTTCAGCATATTATGAAGATTTGGACATGAACCTTGGAAAATTTTATGCTTCGGGAAGCACCAGAACCCCCTCAGTATGCGCTCCGGGAGATTCATGCGAAAACACTTTGATTAACGGCACAACAGTGCCTGAACATGATTTTGATTATCTGCTCTGCAAAGAAACATGCAACAACAAGCCGGATATTTGGACCGCATACATGCCAGTTGGAAAACTCGGCGCAACTACCTACAATGATTTTGCGAACCAGCTTAAACCATATTTTGCAAAGCTAATGAAATTTTATGACGGAACGTATGCCCCAAACGAGAAGATGTATGCCGTGTCAACTGACTTAATGGAAGACAAAGTTGATTTCTGGCAATTGTATGACAACGTAACAAAAGTGGATTTTTATTCAATAAATCCGGACAAATACGACGCGACAAATCCTGACGCGGACTGCATGAATCCTTCCACAGGGGCAACAAGGACTGCGGAAGAATGCTATGTTAGAGCACCACTCGAAAATTATCCGGATTTTAACACGTTCAAAACAGAATACCATAATCGTGCAAAAATAGGTGACCGATGGGATGGTCAGTGGATACTTGACAGCATCTATACGAAACAAATGGAAGCAAATAATTATGAGTTTGTTATGGCGGGATGGCATGGCTCGCAGGATTGGGGCATAATTGATTCAAGCGAAGCGCGAGAATTGGAGAACGGAGGCATGATAATGCTTGGGGGCGGATGTTCAATTTCCGGCTTCAACCAGCCTGGCTCAGTTTCATCCGTTGATGTGTACAACTACGCACACGAAAATCTGCTTATGAGCTATTTATGGGGCAATTCAAACTTTTTGGCGGCGATCGGCGACTCATTTAACAGGGGTCACTTTCCAGAATATCAAGAAATAATTAATGCAATGAAAAATAACAGGGATTACCTTGGAAAAGCCCATCTCAAACAGATGCAGCGTTTATATGGTGACTCAACTAGTGCATACAATTTAAAGGAAAACATGCAAGAAATGCTCCTCGGCGACCCATTCCTTGATGTCGCCCCAAAATGATATTGAAAAAGCTTCACCAAATAAAAAAAATATTTGCCAATCATTAACCCTTTTTAATCCTTCCAATTTTCATTCTTCTTATGGAAACAAAAGAAATCGAGGCATATAAAAAAGCCGGTGAAGCTTGGGCCAAAGCAATTGCAGTTGCGAGAAAAAAAGCGAAAGAAGGAAAGCTTTTGCTTGAACTCGCGGAAGAAATTGAAGCTGCAATAAAAGAAGAAGGTGCGAAACCCGCATTCCCTGTAAATCTGAGCAGGAACGAGGAAGCCGCGCATTTTACGCCGAAGTGGAACGATGCCGAAACGCTGAAAGAAAGCGACCTCTTATCGATTGATATTGGAACAAGTGTTGAGGGCTTCATTTGCGACGGCGCAATATCCATAAATCTTGACAACAAATATGCAAAACAAATTGAAGCCACGGAATTAGCGCTTGAGAACGCGATAAGCAAAATCGGTTTCGGGAAAAGCATTGACGCGGTTGGAAAAGAAATTGAAGAAACTTTGAAAGCGAAAGGATTCAACCCGGTTTACAATCTCGGCGGCCACGGACTCGCACAATTTGATATTCATGCGGAACCGAGCGTACCAAACCATTCGAACGGGAGCGATGCAAAATTTGAAGAAGGCGCAGTCGCAATAGAACCGTTTTCTTCTACAGGAAGGGGGTTCGTGGGGGAAACCCCTTTAATAGAAATTTTTGCGTCAAAGGAAAATGCGAAAACAAGGAACACGTACGCGAGAAAACTGCTTGAATTCGTGAAAAAATACGAAGGATTGCCTTTTGCGGAAAGATGGGTTAGAAAAGAAAGCGGGCTCAGCGAGTTTCAGGCAAGCATCGCTCTAAGAGATTTGATGAAAAATAACTGTTTCGAAACTTTTCCGGGGCTAAAAGAAGAAAAGGGAAAAATAATTGCGCAGGCTGAGAAAAGCGTTATTGTTCTTGAAAACGAAATCATTGTTCTTGGAAAAAAATAACCTCTAAAAAGCATTAAGTTTTCGCGGGCCTTTTTCGCAAAAAGGCAAAATTATTTTTTTCGCCAGCCTTTTTTTCGAAAAAAAGGCTGAGGGGAAGATTTATTAAAACGGAAAACAATTATTTTAATCGCTTTAAATGCGTTTTCTTTGGTGCGGTTGAATGGGTTTGTATACTGATTTAGAGGATAAATGGTACGATTTAGTCGATAGTATCGGCGCGGGCGGAATAATTGACAAAATAGATTCTGTTGTGCCGAGTTTTATGCTTTTCATAGGAATAATTGCAATTATTTTAATATTTCTAATAACCTCTTTTGTGATTTCCGGCCCGCGTAATTTTGAAGCCGAAATACTGGTTCTTTCGAATTTGGAAGGAAATCCTGTTCCCGGCGCAACAATAACGCTTAGCGCCGATTGCTTTGCCGCCCAGGGACTAAAAAACAGCGGAACAACCGGTTCGAACGGAAAACTCTCCTTAACGATTTGTGGAACAGATTCTTTCAAAATCAATGTCACAAAAGATGGTTACAAAAAAAATTCAAGCGAGGTTTCTATAACCGAAGGGCAAAGTGTTCCTATTACGCTTGAAAAAATAATAACCGCTAAAAATTTTAACGCAAAAATAGTTGATGAAAGCGGAGAAATAATAACAAATTCAAATTTGAAAATGGTTTGTGCGAATAATCCGATAAATAAGAGAGAATTTCCTGAATCGCCGCAAAAAGTTCAGCCGGCCGGAGGATTTGATTTTGATTTGATAAGCGGCTGCTCAGAAATACAATTAATTGCAACCGCACAGGGTTATACTGATTCAAAGGGAAATCCTTCTGCGACGCACACGATAAATCAGGATGAAGAGAATTACACTTTTGAAATGAGGGAAGAAACATTAAACGGAAACCTTGAATTTGATGTGCAGGTCGACGGAAAGCCCGCTGTGGATGCAACGATTAGCATAACGAGCGATGATTACCCCACAATAACGCTTATAACCGATGAAAGCGGAACGGCTGAAAAAACAGGCGTGCCTGCAGGGGATTACCGCTATGTTTTGATTGCAAAAAGCGGGGCGAGCGACGCAAATTCTTTTAGCCTCTCCGCGGATGAAACAAAACAAATAATAATAAGGGCGCGTACGCCGAGCAATGTAAAAAAATTATATGTAAAAATAATTGACAACGCCGGAAACATAATTCCTGGCGCAAAAGTTTCAACTTTCACGATGCCTGATGGAAATTTTTATATTGAAGATACTGCGAATTCCGGCGGGATATTGCAAAGAGCGCTAATCGATAAGAATTATTCCGCAGTAGTGAAAAAAATAGGTTATCAGGCAACTATAACTCCTATAATTTTGAAAAAAGAGAGTGAGGAGCCTCAGGAAATAACATTGAATTCCGGAGGAGGAACAATAAAGGCAAATATTTTCGACGAAACAGGAACAATTGTAAAAGGGGCGAATGTTTCGCTGAAAATTTCTTCATTCGCAGGAGTAATTGAAAATGGGTTAAGTGACAGCAACGGAACCTATGAATTCAGATAT
>JBAZFU010000016.1:0-12286 GCA_041653195.1 archaeon | reverse complement strand
TTTATTAATTCCTTCACACACAAATAGAAAAATATTAAACCAACTGTAAAGAGTAAAGAAATCAATAATTTGGAATTAAATATACTATGCCCTCCAAATACATTCTCGATTGTTGCCAAAGAATAAACTAATATGGGGGCGCGAGTTGTGAAGTCAATGAATGGCATATTTCCCCCATTTAAAAGGTGGGCATCATAGATTAGTTGTCCTTCATCCAAATCAACATTTGCAGTAAGTCCAATAGATAAATTAAAAATAAAATAAAGCACAACCAAAACAAATAATCCTATTGAAAATGTCAATCCTTCTTTGTATGCCCACTTTGCTATTCTATTTATCACAGGCACTTTGGAAAGCCTTGAATATCTTTTGTCGAATTCTTCTGCTTTCTTTTGTTCAGCTCTTTGTTCCTCGTTTTGCTCTTGCTCTACTTTTTCTATTACCTGTTTGTTTTGCCAGAAAGTAATTATTCCGGTTAAGATGGCAAGAATGAAAAGCATTGATTGGTGAGGGGCAAATATGGTTGTTACTGGTGTTAGGAAATCGAATTTTAACGACGAGATTATTGTTAGTGTTAGAAAGAGCAAAAAAGAATATTTAGTGAGTGCTTTGGTTTTTTCGTTTTCTAAGGCTTTTTTGACAGTGCTGAGGGAAAAGTTCTGCTGAAAGTCGTGCAAAGACGAAAAAAATGCAGTGACTTTTGACTTGGTTTTGTGAGTGGGGCGGATTGATTCGATTTTTTTTGAGAGAAAGCCCCAGGGAAAGTAAAGGATGAAAGAAATGACTGAGAAAATGAGGAGAAACGGAAAAATCCTGTTTTCGAGGCCCGGAAAAGTGAATTTAGGCTTTGTTAAAGCATAAACGTAGACAACGAGCAGAGCAAAAGCAATTATTAAGAAAAAATCTTTGGAAGAAAAAACCCTTTCAAACAAAAAATTCTTTGAATTGCTCGCAAGATTCTTCACCGAAGAACCTTTTTTGGGGATATGGCTGCTCATTCAAATAAAAAAGCCCAACGAAGAGTTAAAAAAAGAGAGGGAAATTCGCCAAAAGGCTTAAACCCAATTCATTAACAACATCCCTGGGTTTGCCGCCCAAAAAGCGATTATAATCGAGATTTTTGCCGCCCAAAAACATTCAATTTTATTTAAATGCCAAAATATTGCGGTTAAAATGCGTTATTTGGCAATTTTGATAATTACTTTTGCCGCCCAAAAACATACAATTAAACACTTGTATCCGAGGAACTCGACAAATTGTTAAATTGGAACAGGACGAATGCGAAAAAAATGTTCCCGCTACAAAGAGCACTTGATTTTCATGCAAGATATGAAACTATTCATCCGTTTCGGGACGCCAATGGCAGAACAGGCCGCTTAATTATGAACAAAATATTAATGCAAAACAACTACCCGCCGATAATTATCTTCAAGGACAACAAACAAGCTTACTTCAACTCGATAACCGCTGCACAAACGGGAAAAACAAAAAAATATTATCAATTTATGTTGGAACAGGCAGGCAAAACCTACGACCAGATGACTGCAACAATCAAAAAAATTTAGATTCCTCTTTAATACGAAAAATCAGTCCCACCGGCAAAACGCCCTCAAAGCATTTAAAAAGAATAAAAATATGGTTAGTATGGCGATTGCCAATGAAACGAAACAAATCGTAAGTTCGAAACATTCGCCACAACCAAAACATTAATATGCATTAGTATGCAAAAGTATGTATTAAGTATGTGAGGTGATTTGGTTGTTTGAAAGCATTTGTGTCGTTGGTGAAAGAGGGCAAATTACCCTCCCAAAAGTAATTAGGCAGATAAACGGAATAAAAAGCAAGGACAAACTGGTTGTTAAAATGGAAAACCAAAAAATGGTTGTCGAAAAATTGCAAAATAAGCAGGAAATTGAAAAAAGCCTGAAAGAATACCACTCGAAGTACGCCAAAAGGGATTTAGAAATTTGCGAAGACTGGAAGCAAATAGACAAAGAAACGGACGCGATGCTGGATGACTATTAAAAGAGGAGACATATTACTAATAAACTTAGACCCTGTCAAGGGATCCGAGCAGGGTAAAATAAGGCCCTGCGTAGTTATTCAAAACGATATTTCAAACGAATACAGCCCCACAACAATCGTTGCGGCAATCACAAGCGCTCTTTCAGACAAAAAATACCCTACAGAAGTAAAAATAGCCCCTAAAGAATCCTGTTTGCTGAAAGAAAGCACAATACTATTAAACCAAATAAGAACAATTTCTCTAAAAGACAGGGCGATAAAAAAAATCGGGAAACTGACAAATTCTAAAATGAACGAAGTAAATGAAGCAATAAAAATAAGCCTTGCACTATAAAACACACAAACAATCGATTAACCAAACATATATTTTAGTATAGTTTCGGTTAATTGGAAGCAACAAACAAAAAGCTAAAAATCAAAGTAAAAAAATTCTTATCCTCGAAAAACTAACGCGCCTAGCTGCAGTAATAAACAACAATATCATTATTAGAAAATTTTTTCTCACACCCGGAAACGATGCTTTGGAAAAGCGCCCTCCGCCCCGAAGAAAGCTTCGAAGTGGCGAAAAACTGCTCAATGAAATAGTAAGGCTTTGAAACAGAATTCGAATCAAGAACAGGCGCGCCGGAATAAACATCAATGCCGTTCACATCAATTGAACTACTGCTTTTTCCGCTCATCGAAAAATCAAGCACAAAAGAAGGCTTCTTAATGTACCACTCGACGGGCGGAGAATAATGCGTTATGATTACACTAGAAGGCTCTTTAAGCTCGGAAAGAAGCTCAGGAGGAATATTTTTAACATCAATTTCAGGAGCGGAAAAATCGTTGAAACTGCCCTGCGTCGGCTTTACCATAGTAACATAATTGAAAGGGAAAAAAAGGTTTGAAGGAATTAAAAGAACAAGAAGAATTACTATAACAAAAATTTTGCCGTATTTTTCAAGCAAAAAGGAAAGAAGAAGCGAAGAAAAAAGAATTAAAGGAAAAGCGAAAAAGTAAGCGTACCGCAAAGCGAAAATATCCAAAAAAATTATTCCAGAAAGAAGCAAAAAAGACGGAATCAGAAGCAGAAGAGTAAGGCGCTTGTTTCTGAAAAACGCCCAAATCGCGCCCGGAACGAAAAAAAGAAGCAAATACTTCATGTTAACTGCAAAATTGAGGTATTCCCTCAAATAAAGCGCGGGAAGGATTTGGATCGCAGCGGTGTCGGCGGAGGCAATTACGGTCGCAGCTGTTGTTCTGGAAAATATTCCAAAAACGCTGAGCTGCTGCTGGAAGAAAACAATTATCGGAACCAGCGAAAAAAGCCACTTCTTTCTGTTATAATAAAGAATGTGCAAAACAAAGAAAGGAACGAGAAGCAGCCCTGCGGGCTGCGAATCAACCGCAATCAAAAAGCACAAAAGCGCAGGATAAAGGAACTTGTAATTCTTCTTCGACCTATATAGAAGATATATAGAAGCAAAGAAGGCGAACTGGAAGAGCTGGTAAAAACGGGCTTGGCGCGAGAAAAACACCTCAATGAAAAAGGTTGCACAAAAAATTGCAGCAATTAAACCGGCTTTCTTTGAATACTCTTTCCCAATAAGATATGCGAGAAGAACAGTGAGAACACCGAAAAGAACGGAAGGAAAACGCGCGGCGAAATCGCTTATTCCAAATACTGCGAAGGAAATTGCCTGCGAATAATGGAACACAAAAGCCCTGTCGTAAAGCGCTCCAGAGCCGAGCAAAGGCAAACCGCTTTGAAGAATGTTTTTCGAAACGAGCGAAGAAATGCTTTCATCCACCCAGAAAGGAGCATTTTCCAGAGCATAAACGCGCAAAAAAAGAGCGAAAATAAGAATTAACGAAAGCAAAACTAATTCTTTATGGGATACCAGGGTTTGGGAAATTTTAGCAATTTTAAAATTAGTTGCTTTTCGCTTCTTTGGCTTAGATTTCATAGGAATATCAATAATGGTTTGAAATTTAACCTTTACCCCCACTCGAAAGCAAACCCCAATCCCCGAAAAGCTATTTAACCACAAAACGCATACTGTTTCGGTTTTAATGGAAAAGATTTCAGATGCCGCGAATTACTTTCAGAAAGATGAGATAACGCAGCACGGCGTTTACAAAAATCTCGCGCGGCTCGAAAAAGGCGAGAATAGGAAAACGCTTTCGAGAATAGCGGACGACGAGCTGGCGCACGCGCGCTTCTGGAGAAAATATTCAGAAAAAAGTTCACTCCCGAATCACCTCACAATTTTAAAGTACACTCTCATCGCAAAAATTGCCGGCCTCACCTTTGCAATAAAATTGATGGAGAAAGGCGAGAAAAAAGCTCAGGCGAAATACCTTCCGTTTGTAAAAAAAATTCCCGAAGTTAAGAGAATAATGCGCGAGGAAGCGTCGCACGAAAAAGAAATGACAAAACTAATCAACGAAGAAAAACTTGCATTCATCGGCGCGATGGTTCTCGGCTTGAATGATGCGCTTGTAGAACTCACCGGAACAATAGCGGGGCTTACGCTCGCTTTCCAAAACACCCAAATAGTCAGCCTCGCCGCGCTTATCACCGGCGTTTCTGCGGCCCTTTCAATGGCTTCTTCCGAGTATATGGCGAAAAAATCTGAAGAAACAAATTCGCCTCTCAAAGCGGCGTTTTACACAGGCATCACATACATTGCAACTGTGATATTTCTCGTTGTTCCTTATTTTATTTTCAAGGATTATTATGTCGCGCTCGCCGCCACTCTTTTTAACGCAGTAATTGTAATTGTTATTTTCACTTATTTCGTTTCAACAATAAACGAAAAACCGTTCGGAAGGAAATTTTTAGAAATGGCTGCAATAAGTTTGGGAGTTGCGGCGATTTCATTTATCATAGGGCTGGCGCTGAGGCAGGTTCTCGGAGTAAGCGTTTAAAAAAGTTTAGAATCAAAAGAAGAATTTTTTTAGTATTATTTTTTTTCTTCGCATACTTTAATTTTTTTCAATTCTGAAATATATTCCTTCGGAAGCATGCATTCTTCCGCGCCCTTAATCATTTTATCCAAATAATATTTTGAAGGGCAGTAATCGCCGGTTTTTGCGGCAACATAAGTTATTGCGCTTAGCTCCCTTCCCTCTTCGCGCATTATTTTTACTTCCTCTTTCAGATAAGCGGAACTTCTCTTGTTGTCCTTGTAATGCCCCTCGTGCATGTCCAACTTCTCTTCCATTTCTTCAATACTAAGCAAAAAAACCGCGCCCCATAATTTCTTTCCTTTTGCGGGAACGAAACCTGCGACACCGCCGCGCTGGTACTTTGATTCGCGCGGGAATGCGAGCTTTGAATCCGGCAAATAGGCCGCGAATAACGGTTTGAGTTTTCTTCCGACACGCCCACCCAGTTCTTCCAACGAAAGGTTACCCCCGTAAGCGAAATAATAGACCATAAAAGCACCAGGAAAATCAAAATAATTAGGATAATAACTAACTATAAAGGGATTAGGAAATACATTTTCGCTTGGCAGAAAGATTAAATACTTTCAAAGTAGAATATCTTATTTGATGAAACAGAACAAAGCCTACAGAAAAGCGCATCGGCTCGGCGCATGGGGCAAAATAGCGCTGGCTCAAAGAAAACAAAGGTCCGAGATACCGGAAGCCCGAATGAAATACAACCGGCATGTGGAACGCGTACGAGACATAAGGAAAAGGCTTTCCGTTGCAACTAACAAGGAAGAAAGGTTAGCGCTTTTACAAGACCTCATCAACGAAAGAACAAGCGCCAAAAAAGATTTGACGGAATACACGGGCAAAGATGCCCTTTCAGAATTGGATTTAGAAAGGGAACTAATTGATGTAAACCGCCGACACATTACTTTCTTTGAAACCGAACTCAAAAAGAAAAATTTGAGCTCCGGGCAAAGAAAACTTTACGAATTCGAACTTGAAGAGGCAAAGAGAAAACTCAAAGACGGCACGTATAATTTCAAGGGTTCAATGAAAGAGCAGATAAAAAATGCGGGTGCCAAATCACGCACAAGGCTTCCCTGACTAAATTAACAACGTTTAAATACACAAAAACACTTCTCTTAGCGGCGCCATGGTGCGCCAACGGAGCGATTTCAATGGGAATAAGAAGGATACTAAGCAATATTGCAGCAGTAAGAAAAAGAAGGGCGCAGGCACGGAAAGCGCGAAAAGCAAAACCTGCAAGAAGATTCGAGCGACAGAGCCCGCTTTAACGGAACAAATTATTCTGAAATGGCGTGACTAAGTTTCTTATTCCTAACGCTCAACTATTTTCTTATATGGGCAATTTCTACTTCGACATAGAAACCACGGGGTTAGACCCGAAAACCTGCAAAATTATTACAATACAATTTCAGGAGCTGAACAGGAGCACGGGCGAAGCAATCGGAGAACTAACAATTCTGAAAGAATGGGAATCGTCCGAAAGGGAAATTTTGACTGAGTTCATCCGCAAATCCGGCATTCAGGAAGATTACCCTTTCACTTTCGTTCCAACCGGCTATAATTTGAATTTCGAACACAACTTTTTGAAAGAAAGAACCGCTTTGCACAGCCTCAACCCGATTGACATTCTGAACAAACCGTTCATCGACCTGCGCGCATTTGGAATAATAATGAACAAAGGCGAATTCAAGGGCTCGGGTTTGGACAAAATCTCCGGCAAACAAACAAGCGGAAAGGAAGTTCCGAACTGGTACAACCGAAAAGAATATGACAAAATTATTGAGTATGTTAAGGATGAAACAAAATCTTTCATCCACTTGAATGCTTGGTTGTACAAAACGATGCCTGAATTTTTAGAAAGATATAAGAAAGAGAATAAAATTTGAAAATCCTGTTTTTGTAAGCGCCTTATTTCACTTATACACGTTCCTTCTGTGACCGATTTTTGTAACGCAAATCCTGTCCGGTGAATGCATTATGTCCGCTATGGCGCGGTAAGGCCCGATTCGCATTTTGTAATCATCCCTTCCGCTGAGCCTTTCAAAAAATAGTTCCGGGTTTTCCTTCGCCCGCATGATTTTGTTGAAAATTCTTTCCCTAATATTCTGAGGAAGTTTTTCCAAAAATTTTACCGCTTCTTTGTCAAAGATTATTTCGTAAGTCATAGGCGCAAAACCTTCCGAGCCTCTGCTTCGGTAAGGTAATTGCCGGCTTTTATTCTCTTCCTGGCTTTTTCGATGTCTTCAATGGTTTGTTTGCTGAGCTCCGGCTTTTTGGAGCAGTTCTTTGCAATGAACAAAAGCTTTCTAATCACTTCATCGTAGCTTTCGTTCTTGTACTCCCGAAAGGAATCAAGCTCTGCCTTTGTGCCCGAATAAATCTTTACCGTAGTCGCTTCCACAAAACCACCGAATACCTTAGTATACCGAAGTATATTTATTGCTTTTGGCTGAAGGAAATTGCGTTTCTAAGAATAAAAGCGTTTCCAGAGTTCCATGCCAGTGGCGAAACCAAATCAAAAAAGTTTAGAAAAATTGCCTGTACCACTTTTCATATTCTTTGTGGTTTCCTACGAAATAGAACCTTGCCTCCTCGTTTTCTTTGAATATTCTGTATGTTATTCTGTTCTGCCCGATTTCATCAATAAAGAATTTTGCGTTCCCTTTCAGGTGCCTTTTCTCAGGAAATTCCAAAATTTTTTTTATTTTCTTTGAAACGCGTTCCTTGGTTTCATCGTCCAGACGGTCAAAGTATTTCGGCCAATCCTCGTCAAAGGTCGCTTTGTAAATGCTAATCACTTCAAATGTTTTGCGTATTTGCCAAGAGCTTCTTTGGGGGTAAGAAGTTTTCTTTTTCCGGAACTTATTTCCCTGTCGAGCCTGTCAAGCTTTTTGTTTACAAGCTCGGTTTCGCTCAGATGCTTTTCGCCGAAATTAACAAGCGCAAGCCTCACCGCCTCCGACTGGGAATTTGCGTAACCCTCCGAAACCATGCTCTCAACAATCTCCTTGGTTTTGCCTCTCAAAATCACGTTCATTCGACCACCGAACCAAATATGCCCAAAATGATTTAAATATGCTTCGATTATGATTCAAATCGGTGCATGTGGGAGTTTGGCCCGTTTCGATTCGGCAAAAATGATTCATAGGAATAATTCGATTCATTCGGTTAAAAGAGCTTCTAGAGTTCGGTGCCGGTCAAATCAAACCTTTCTCAACAACTTTTCCGCCGTTTCAATGAACTGTTCGTGCTTCACTCTGAAGAATGTGATGTCCTTCCTTATCTTCATCAGGCGGTCGGATTTGCTGTCCCCGAAAGCATAAGCAATCAGCCTGTCGCAGGGCATTACGCCGCATGCTTTGAGCGCCCTGAGCACCCCGAAGTGCTTTCCGAGTTCCCTAGGCTCTATCGAAACGCCCGCCACTATGTCCCTTACCTTCAAATCGACAGGAGTGCCGTATTTTTTCGTGCGACCGAATATTTTCCTCTGTTCCTCGACGATTCTTTTTCCTTCGGCGACCGCGCGCCTCCTTTCTTTCGGCGTGTTCGGCACGAATTCGAAAAATATTCTCGCATCGCCTACAATGTCGCTCGCAACCGCGGGTGCTACTCTGAATCCGGCGTATTTGTATTGCTGCTTGATTTCTTTCCCGAGAAGCATTTTGTATAACAAGAATTGGTCTATGCTCCCGAATGTTTCCCTCTTCACCACCGGCCGCAGAATTATAATCGCATCTCCATTCCTGAAAACAGGCTTCCCATTTTTTATTTTGAATTCATGCGCATATGTTATGTAATCAAGGCCGGTTGACGCATAAATCAATGAATCTTTTAACAAACCGTTTTTTGAAATTTTGCTTTCAAAGCCGCTCTTCATTCTAAGTTCGCGTGCCGACCTCGCCGTAATAAAAACCAGCGTAAACCCCTTTCTCTTAAACTCCTTCAAAACCCTTATGGAATCCTCCGTTATTACCGGCGAAGTTCCAGGAATAAACTCATCTGTTGGTGTTAGCACACCATCAATATCGAAAAAAGCGATTTTTATTGGTTCTTTTTTTTCTGCCATCAATTCATTTCAAATGGAAAACGTATTTTAATGCTTGCATTTCCTGTCCGCAGCGAATTTGCCAAAGCAACCAACGGCGGCATAAATTTTGGAGAACTGAAAAATCACCGGCACGAAACTCTGCCAAGGTTTTTATCCGCTCAAGCGAATTCTTTTATCTGCAATAAGCCGTGATTTTTTTGGTCGAAGATTCAAGAATAATCAGCTTCAGCGAATTTCTCGATAAGGAAAAGTCGCACAAATTATATGTAAGGCTTGTGCTTTCGGAGGATTCCAAAAGCGTTGACGAATTTGCGGTTTGCCTGATAAAAATCGAGTTTGATTTGTACTGCGAAATTGTGAGGTATGACTGTGCAAGGGATGAGCGTTTGCACATTCACCGTTTTTATAAAAAGCCGCCTGAAAAAGCGGTTTTAAGCGCTTTGCCCGAATGGGAAGCCGTTGAAAAATGCATTTCAGATATAAAAAATAACTGGCAGGAATATTCTAAAAAGCATTTCAAAAGCAGGCATTTCTCAAAGTGAGTATGTAACTTTTGGGGTTACGGAAACAAAAGCATTTATATAACATTCGAGGTTATATATTTTAGTTGGTTGACAAATATGAAAAAGCTGATAATTAAAATCGGCGGCTCGCTGGAGTCGGATGTCAAAACGGTTTTCAAAGACCCTTCCAAAGGCAAGCCGGGCACGCACACGCTTTACCTAAAAAATACGGGTGAAGTGCAGGAGCTCCTTTCCCCCAAGAGATTAGATTTGTTAATTCAAATAATTAAGGACCAATCCAAAAAAATGACAATCGGAGAGCTCGCGGAAAAGCTGAAGCGGAAAAGGGAAGCCATAAGCAGGGACGCGGCAGTACTTGAAAAATACGGCATGATTGAAAAGGTCAAGGAAAGGCAAAGCGTTTACCTGAAACCGCAATGCGAGTCGGTTCAAATTCAATTCGAGAATGCGCGCTGACAATTTTTTCCCATATCACCGGCACGAAAGCCTGAGAATGTTTTTATTCTAATTTCTAAGCAATTTTTTCGGAGGTTTAATCATGGGCAAAAAATACAAAGTGACATTTACGCCACAGGTAAAAAAACAAATAAGCAAATTGAATAAAAAAGACAAGAAAAAAATAATGGCTGCAATAGAAAAACTCGCAAAAAATCCTTCTCTTGGCGAGCTTATGGATTTGAAAGAAATAAAATCGATAGAATTTGAGAAATGCGAATGCAAAAAGCCGTACGAAATATTATTGGATTTGAATTCAGATGAAGTTTATTTCAGCTGCAGAAATGGAAAATGCGACTCTTTCTGGATGACTAAAACCGAGATGGAGAAAGGCAGAAAAATGGTGCTAAAAAGGAAGCAGTCAAAATGTCACTCGAAAAAATAGTCACTTACATCTTTGTTGATGAAAGCGGCGACCTTGGAAAACTCGGCAGCAGCTATTTCGTAATCGCCTGCCTTTCAACCGCCGACCCTAAACCGATTGAACGAATAGTAAAAAAGGTAAGGGAAAGAAGGCTGAAAAGAAAAATGCGAGAAGTGGCCGAACTGAAAGCGAATTCTTCAAGCGAGGAAGTAAGAATCGACGTATTGCAGCGGCTTTCAAGATGCGACTGCAAAATCGACCTGATAGTAATAAACAAGAAACAGGTAACGGAACAACTATACGGCGCCAAAAACAAACTCTACAACTACGTTTTCGGCTTACTGGTAGAGGAAATGGACTTCAAAAAATCAAAAGTAGAAATCATAATCGACAAGAAGGACAGCAACAGGCTGCTTAGGGCGGACTTGGACCAATACATTCTCAAAAAAATAGGGAAAAGCGAACACATCAGGATAACCCACGTTCCGTCTTACGCAAGCAAAGCCCTTCAGGTTGTTGATTTTGTCGCGTGGGCAGCACACAGAAAATACTCCTTCAACGAGGATTTATACTACAAAATAATCGAGCCAAAGATAGGCACAATGAAAAAACTTTGGAAAGATTAAGAAAAAGCCGTGGACCCAAGAGGCATTTTTTTGCGTGCACCTCAAGGTACACTTGTCCCCTTGGACTTACCCACAACTAACTATTGCAAAGCCAAATATTTAAAGCTTTCTAGGGAAGGATGCCGGTTAGGGCTTCACCCAACAATCCTCTCCAGCTCTTCCACAATCCAAATCATTCCTTCCGTGTCAAGGGCGCAATACTTCTCTAAATTTTCGCGCACCTTCTTCGCTTCTTCCTTGTCTATGTCGCCGAAAGTTATTCTCATGAAAGAAGTGCTCGCATCATCCCCGTTTCCTATTTCCAAATCGGCGTATCCTTTTCCCGTGAGCGCGGGCAAAACCTTTTTTAGAGAGGCACTACCCCTCTGCTTCGGGTGATGATAATGAAATTCCCTGAAAGGAGCGAGCAAATCAACTATCCTTTCATTTGCGCTTTCAATCCACCCCCTGTTTTCGGGAAGCGCTTGTGCCAACTGCTTCAAAATGTTTTTTTCAAAACTCTCGTTATAAACAACAATGCTTCCTTCACTTCCGAGCGCTTTTTTTAATTCTGCGGTAAATTTTTGGCGCGGGTCGCCCTTTCCCTCCGCGAGAAAAGAAAAGTGTTCTGTCTTATCGCCGACAATATGCAGTGAGAATTGGAAAGGAACCTGCTGGTACGGCTTTGTTCCGTCAAAAAACGGAATCGCGGTGCCGAAAGTCTCAAAATCCATGTAACAAACAGGTTTTTCGAGTTTCTTCAAAAACTCTTTTATTTCCGCTTTTTTTACATGAGGCTTTCCCTCAACGTGGCACATTCTCTGGATTTCCTGCTTATCGCTCAGCTTAAACTTGCTCGGAATATCAGCTATCTCATGAATCCCGTTCTCAAAAAGCTCGTAACTCTTTTTCCCGCCCCTGTGAAGGTCAAAAACGTTTCCCTCCGGCAAAAAACTCCAACAGTTTTCCATGGGGCACTCGTAAGGCGCTTTGCAATGTTCGCCTATCATCATTTTCGGGCATTCTTTTAACGACATTATTTTCAGCATCCTTTCAATCCGCGCCTCAATCCCCCTTCCAATTACTTTTACCGCAGGAGTGAAATCCTCTACGCAAAAAAATTCTTGCGGGTTTATTTCGCCGTTCCTAACAAAATCCTTATTTATGTAGCAGACAAAGCATTTTCTTATTCTCAGCCCCGCGCTTTCATAACAATGCTTTTGGAAAGACAAATCATGCAAATGAACATCCTCGGCTTTCGTAGAACTCTTAA
>JBAZFU010000015.1:0-12831 GCA_041653195.1 archaeon | reverse complement strand
TCCTCGGAATAATAGTGGGAAACATGAGCAAAGCCATGGACAAACTGAACTCTCCTGAAAAAATGAAAGACTACTTGGATGAAGACGCGACCCGCGAAAAAGAACTCTCGACAAGGCTAAAGAAAATAGAAAAACAACTGTCATTACTTGTCAAAAAAAAGAAATAAGCCAAAATTTTACCGGCACTTTGCCCATTTATTTTTTTATACAGAAAAAAAATAATTCCCATTACGCTTTAATAATTCGTTAGAATTACAATTGCGTATGGCACTTTCCATAAAAAACATTTCAATCTCCATCGGCAAAAGAGAAATACTAATTGACGAAAGCGTAGGAATCGGGGACGGCGCAAAAGTCGGCCTCATCGGAAGAAACGGAGTCGGAAAAACAACTTTCCTCAAAGCAATTTTAGGGCAGGTGGATTACAACGGCCAGATTAAATTCAACGGGAAGGCGGCATACTTTTCACAGCACATCGATTTGGAATTCCAAAAAACAGGGCGCCAAATCATCGGAGAAACCGCCACAATCCACCACCAAAACCAGTTTGAAAAAGAAATGCACGAAATTGAGAAACTTATTTCACTCCCCGAGGTTTATGAAGACCATGCGCAGTTAAACAAATTAACCGGACGCTATGTAGAACTCCAGACCGAACTCGCAAAGCACCAAAACACGCGCCCAACCAACAAAATAAAATCGGTTTTACGGACACTTGAAATTAAAGAATCCTGGCTTGACCAAACAATAGGCTCTCTTTCAACCGGGCAGCGCGCGATTATCGCCCTTGCACAAATTTTATCATCGGATGCGGACCTTTTGCTCCTTGATGAACCCACAAATCACTTGGATTTCAAACGCCTGAATATTTTGGAAAAATATTTGCGCGAATTCAAAGGAACCGTGCTCATGGTAACACACGACAGATATTTTTTGGACAGAGTGTGCGACACAATTCTCAAAATAGAAAACGGGAAATGGACAAAATACAACGGAAATTATTCGGCGTATGTAAAAACACGCGAAGCAACATTCGCGGCACAACAAACGGCGTACGAACTTGAAAAAGAATATATCGCAAACGAAAAAGACAAAATAGCCCGCATAGGAAAAAGCCCGCTGAAAGTAAAGCAGGGAAAATACCGCGAAAAAATGCTGGAAAAACGAGAAATTATTGAGAAGCCGGATATGGACAAGTCAAAATTTGAAACACCATTCGAGGCAACTCCAATTAATGCAAACGTAATTTTGGAGCTGGCGGATTTGACTGTCGGATATTCCAAGCCGCTAATTTCCGACATTAATCTGAAAGTGAACACCGGCGAAAGAATTATTCTAATCGGCGAAAACGGAATCGGAAAAAGTACGCTTTTCAAAACAATTGAAGGAAGGCTTCCCCCAATTTCAGGAAAAATTATCTGGGATCACAGGGCAAAGCTGGGCTACGTAGACCAGGAACTCAAAGACCTTGCGGTTAACGCAACATTGTACGACGAAATATTCGCAATGGTTGAAGATGTGGCGAAAACGCGCCAGCAATTGTCCATGGTAGGATTCGTTTCAAACGAAGAAGTGTTCAAGCCGATTTCACAGCTTTCAATGGGAGAAAAATCGCGGCTTAATCTGCTCAAAGTGCTCATCACAAAACCAAATTTGCTTCTGCTTGACGAGCCGACCAATCACTTGGACCTTGATGCATGCGAAATAATCGAAAACGCGTTTTTGAATTACGAAGGAGCGATTTTTGCAGTGTCGCACGACAAATACTTTATTGAAAAAATAGCACAGAGAATACTGAAAGTAAGCGACGGAAAAATAAAACAAATATTCAAAATATAAAAACAACTGTTTCGTTCAAACACAACTCACAAAAAACCCAATCACCATAGATTTATAAACAAAATAATCATTTTATACTTGAAATTTTTTTATTTTAAATGATTTTTATGAAATGCAGATTCGAAGTTCGAACAACAAAAAGCTCCTGGAGACCTCCTTTCAACAAAGAGGTCACCGACGAAATTTATGAAGTTGAAGAGGGCGAACAATTTGACAAAGTGGTTGCAAACGGAAACAACGAAACAGTATACCAATTACTCAAAAACGCGGGAGACCGCGCAGTAATAAAGTACTCAAAATTATTTACTCTAAAAACCGTGAATCCCGGGGACAATCAAATAATACTCGAAAGAGACAAACCGCTGGAAATGACCTACATGTGGGGCGATGACGGCACAACAAAAAAAATAACTTACAAAGGACCTGCATTATAAAATAAAACTTAAAAAAAAGAATTCACAATTTTTTTAAACTTGCTAAATTAGTTTTCCTAAAAAAATACCCCGACCGTGAAGGTAAATCCTAATAAAATTACACCGCTTTTTTGTTCTTTTTCAAAGAACCCAACTAACTCCACTCATGTATAAGTGCGACCTTGTATAAAAGACTTTTAGGCACTACAAATTTTTGATTTTATGAAAGTAGGATTAACAATGTTGTACTCTCTCAATTGGCAAAGAGCAATTAAGCTGTAAATTTAACTTTGGGTGCATGGGTACTTTTTCAAAGTTTCCAAAGTAAATTCGTTAAATAATTTATCGCTTTTTTCGTCTGTGCACCCTGAAGGTGTTGTAAATTCTGAAGGTGGGTGCCAATCCGGTTGGGTGGCCGTAATCACATTTCTTCCACTCACCCAGTAATATTGCGAAGTGTCGGCATAGGGTGCATGTTGCAATGTTCCTTCCAACAACTGATATCCCCCAACATCACTCGTCATTAATCCCCCAACACCACTCGTCATTAAGTATTGTTTAAGGTAGTTTAACACTTCTGTCACATCTTGATCAGTGTCATATTCAGCAATTCTCAAACCAAATCCGCACCCCTCAGATTCGTAGTATTCAGTGGTAACTTTTGCGCCATTTTCTGTATTTGTGTATGCACTAGTTTTTTCAAACGCTACTTTTTGTGTGCACCCCAATAAAAGTAAAGTAACAAAAACTGCTCCAAAAACTAATATTAATTTGTTCATTAAAATCTTATTAATGAGACCTCAACTAATTTAAAAAACAATCTCAGGAGCACGCAAAGTACAAGAGAAATATGGCAAAACTTACTCAAAATCAGGGTTTATTGTTTTGTGTAAAATTCTTCCAAATCAAGTTTGTTATTATCATTAATATCTAACCAACCCAATTCTGCAGCAGTGCACGCCGTTATCTTTTGAAAACTTTGTCCATATCTGCTAATGCTGTCATCGTTCAAAATTGACATTTCTTCTTCGTGCGTTTTAAAAAGGTATAACTTTTGTGTGCCATCATATGGGCTTTTTCCAAAATAATATTCGCCAGAATTTATAAATGACGGATTCTCTTTTGTATACGCAGAGCAGGCATCACTCATTCCAAATATGTGCAAAATCTCGTGAAACATCATATTAGTGTATCTTGCGCGAATTTGATGGTCAAGGACATTACAATAGTCATACCCAAATTGTTGTTCTGTGTTAGAGCAATATTCTGCAGTAAGTTGTTGTGGGGGCAGCCTTGGTGATAAAGTAATAAAATTTTCTCCCGCATAGCTAGCAAGACCGTCTCCCCATTGATGATCCCCAAGACTGTCAATAATAATAATTGAATACTCTGATAAGTCCAAATTTGTTTTCCTTCTAATCTCATCAAGATATTTTTTCTTGGAATCAACATTTGTCCCGTAATACTCGCGATAATTGTTATCCGCCAAAACAGGCTCTGCCAGATTAATGCCTAAGGAGAATATTTTCATGCCAACTAAATCCTCTTGCTTCTTGTCAAGAAAAGCCTTTATTTCCCCGCTTGACACTCCCAGATAGTTTGAATAAAAAGAAAAATTAAACTCGCGTTCAAATGAATCCTTGTTTGCAGGGTAATAAAACGGAATAACTAACACTTCTTTTTTCTCAACAGCTTTTTGCAGCACCGAGCAAAGCCATGACTTAAACTCAATATTAGCCTGTGACGCATTATCGAATTTATAATTAATAGTTACTGAAATAAACTTTCTTAAACTATCAGGGGGCAATAGCCCTTCCTCACAAGATGGTAAATGCACTCTACAAACCTCGCGCGCATATGGCGCGCTAAACACTGTCTCATCTTTTTCGATTAAATAAATATCGAGACTTTTATTTAAGTCGTATAGCTCGCCTTCAATCCAGTTGGGAGTAAAATTTGTAAGCTTGAATCGGATTCCATTCGAAAAGACTACTGTATCTCCAATTTTAAGATCATAACCCCCATCTCCAAAAAATACCTTATTTAAATCACTCTCGCACCTGCACAAATCACAAATTTCTGTAATTTGACAACCTACATCCCCATCGCATTGTTCTGGTGATTCAACAATATTATTCCCACATTTTGCTAAATACCCATTGCAGTCACCAAAACAATTAGAAGGTGTTTCACTGCCATCACACACTCCATCCCCACAAACAGAAGACTTGACACACCCGTTTATCAAAACAAAAAAAGCAACTACCACCACCACTCCTACAAAAACAACTGCTCTTGCAGGAAACCTCTTTTCCACGAGATACTTATTATATTTAGATAATAATAAGCTTTTCGAACCGATAAAATCAAAGAAAAAGTTTAGGCATTACAAAAAAAGGATTTGTTGCGTTACTGATTTAGTATCCACTTTGTCTATTATTTGTTTATTATAGGTTATTATTTTTCCTTTTACATGCAGGCTATTTTCAGCTTCTTTTAATCCTTCGGTTTCCCTTGAATAATTTTGAGGAGTCAATTCATAGGTTACCTGAAGTAAATTAAGGATTTTTTGCCCATCTTTTGAAACAAAATCACATTCTTTTTTGTCTTTAAAGTAGTATATTTCGAGGTTTTTCCTTTTTTCATTTTGCATCACTAATGATTCAAGAAGCTTTCCTTTGTCAGGAGTAACATTTGTTGATAAAAATGTTTGGAAACAATTATCCACTAAATAAACTTTTTTAGGATTCATTAACCTAATCTTTGCAGAGAAAGAAAACTTTTGCGCAGTTAAAATAAAAAAAGATTCCTCCAAATACTTCAAATACAAAGAAATTGTTTTTTTACTCGCTTTTATCTTATTAGCCACAAGAATTTTTTCAAAAGAACTTATAGAAAACATGGAGGCATTATTACTAACCAAATAATTCATCAACATCTCAATAATATCCCGATTCTTAACCGCATACCGGTCAAGAACATCTTTGTAAAATATCGTTTCAAAATAAGTCTTTGCCAATTCACGCTTTTCTTCAACAGCGCCTGCCTTAACAATTTGAGGATACCCGCCAAACCGCAAATATTCATCCAACAATTTTCCCAAAACACCTTTTTTATTTGAAGAAAACTCGGTCTTTTCATCATAATCAAAATTCTTGTATTTCAAAAATTCTTTAAAGGAAAAAGGCAACAACAAAACGCTTTTGTACCTGCCCCTTAGTTCAGTAGCAACTTCGTTACTCGCTAATTTTGAAGAAGAACCGCTTACAACAATAACATACTTCCCTAAATTATTTAAGCGCCTCAAAAACTTGCTCCATTGAGGCATTTGTTGAATTTCATCAAAAAACAAATATTTCAATTCCTTATCAGACAACTCTTTATGGGCAATAAATAAATCATCAAGTTCATCCGGTTTAATCCCATCCAAACGATTATCTTCAAAATCAATAAAAACAACTTCTTCACGAGAATGCTTTTTCAACAAATCTTTAACAATAGAAAACATCAAAAAAGTTTTTCCAACCCTACGAGGCCCAATTATCGCAGTAATAGTATCTTTGCTTGGGACAACTTTAGTTTCCCTTTCAATTAAATCCGGCAAATCCCTATCAAACCATTCAACAAGCAAAGTCTTGAAAATATCCTTCATCATGAACAAATTAACCAACAAACCATTTAAAAGCGTTTCTCACAGGAAACAAAATAAGAACAAAGTGTTTCTCACAAGAAACACTTTAAAGTACCCCGACCGGGATTCGAACCCGGGTTACAAGCTAACTTCAGTTTTTTTGCAAAATATTTTCACAATTTTTTTGCAAATGTTTTTTGCAATTTTCAGCAAAAGTTTTTTGCACTTTTTTCGCAAAAACTTTTTGCCAGCTTTTTTTAAAAAAGCTGTGAAAGGCTCGTGTGCTTGACCACTGCACTATCGGGGCAACCCTTTTTCCGAAAAAGGCCGGCGAAAAATTATTTCGTTTCTGCCCTTTTCCAAAAGTATAGCGAAAAAATTTTCGCTCAGCTCCATAAAGCCCGCCTTTGGCAAGCATCCGTAGAAAGAGTTCGACTAAAATGCTTTATAAAGCTTTTTGTTAATTTTCATTTAAGAGTTTTAATGATAAAACAACGGTGAGCTAAAAAATGGCAGATATAAAAGAAGCATTAGAAAGAAATTTCAAAAATGTCTACGTTTGTCAGGTATGCAATGCTAGGCTTAGATGCGGGACGGGCAAACCGCCAAAATGCAGAAAATGTTACGGAAAGAGAATCAGGCAGAAAAAGAAAAGAAGAAAGTCCGTATAACCCAAAACAAAAAAATCCTTGAAATAATTTTACGCTTGACGTATTCATGGTTATTTTTATGGGAAAAATCAGTGCTATGTTGGAACTAATGCGGCTCAAAAATTGTGCAATGGCGGCGATAGGCGCGGCAATCGGATACCTCATTTCGTTTCCAGAAATTTCACTCACTGTTCTGGTTGCCATGGCAGCCGTTTTTCTTGTCTGCGCCGGCGGACAAGCGATAAACGATGTGTTTGATGCCAAAATAGACTCAAAAATATCAAAACACAAGCCGATTCCAAGCAAAAGAATATCGAAAAGAGAGGCACTAATATTTTCTATTTTCCTGTTTGCTGCCGGAATCGCGATATCCTGCCTTATTAACCCTGCAGCCCTTTTAATCGCCTCGGGATTTTCACTTCTGCTAATACTTTACTCGGCACTGCTTTACAGGGCAAAATATCTTGGAAACTTTGTTGTAGCAGCAGGAACCGCTTTTACTTTTATTTTCGGCGCAGCATCCGCTTCCAACGGAATAACTCCTCTAATAATTTTATTCGCTTTAAGCGCCATGTTTGCAAATCTTGCAAGGGAACTAACAAAGGACTTTGAAGACATAAAAAAAGACAAGGGATTCAAGGTAAGTCTTCCAATGAAATGGCCCATTGCAGCAAAATTAATGGCACTTCTTGACTACGTAATAGCCATAGTATTCTCGGTTTTCGCTTTCGCATTATTTAACCTCGGATCAATTTACGCAGCACTTGTGGTAGCTGCAGGAGTTCTTTTCTGCTATTCAGCATCAATGCTGTTTAAAGGAAAATATGAAAAAAGCCAGCGATTCTCAAAAACAGGAATGCTTATTAGCCTCATAGCCTATGCATCAGTAGTAATTTATTCAATTGGAGGGATTCTGTGATTAAAGGAATTTTTTTTGACATGTGCGGGGTAATATCCCACCACGGGCCGACAATGCACGAAATTTTTTACAATTTTGTCAAAGAAAGCATTTCGAAAGAGGACTTCAACGAAAGATACCTCAAAGCGAGAAACGGCGACACGGGATTCTACGAATTTACCCAAGGCTTGCCGAAAGAAGCCGCTGAAAAATACATCAAAGAAATAAAATTCCACAAAGGCGCAAAAGAAACTCTCGAGCATTTCAAAGAAAAAATACCAATGTTCATAGTTTCAAACCACGTCGACAAATTCGGTCGCCTCGAAATAGACAATCTTGGAATTGAAAAGTATTTCCAAAAAATATTCATAAGCTGCGAGACAAAACTTGTGAAACCAAGCAAAGAATTATTCGAAAAAATAACCAGTGAAACAGGAATAAAGCCGCAGGAAGCAATTTTTGTGGATGATACAAAATTTTACCTTGAAAAAGCGAAAGAATTCGGATTCGTTACCGCATGGATGAACAATGAAAAGGACGACCCTCGAAACAAAATCGATTACAAACCTGATTATGAAATAAAAAGCACGGACGAATTAATCCAAATAATAGAAGAATTAAACAAAAAATAGTTTGAAATAAATAATCAGCCAAACCACTGGTTTATGCTGCGTTGCTTTTCCTTTTCCTCGCGCGCCAAAATAATTCTATCAAGAGCGTTGCCTATTCTTTCAGGCGAAAAATCATGCTTGCTCACAAGAAAATCAATTATCTTCTCTTTGTCGGGCTTGCGCGGTTCCAAATCCTTCGCAGGCACTTCAATGCTGACAGGATTCATAAAAACTTCCTCTATTTCCTTGTAATCGAATTCGGGCTCGAACTTTGAAACCTTAATTATTTCCTCAAAAGAATTATTTTGCTGAACCAATTTGAGAGCGGTTTTCGGGCCGATTTTTGGAAACTTCGCGTTGAAATCAGTTCCGATTAAAATCGCAAGCCAAATAAGTTTTTTTCTACTAATGGCGAGTTGTTTCAAAACCTTGTTCGATTCAATGCGCTGAGGCTTTATATCCACATAAAAATTTTTTCCCGCAACTTTGCGCTTACCTGTTATGCCGACATTTCTGAACAAATTATTCGCACCGAACAAAAGACAATCAAAGTCCTGACTCACGACGCCGAACAACTGGCCGCGCGAAGACATTACAGAGGCTTGTGCTTCTCCTTCCTGCGGAGCCTCAATAACAGGAATGCCCATCAGACGCAAAAGCTCCTTCGCTTCTTCAATCATTTCAGGAGTCATGCGTAGTGCGCGCGAACCCATTTTTCGCGCCTCTTCCAAGTCCCCTTCTTTCAAAGCGGTTGAGGCTTTTTGTTCAGCATCTGTTCTAACCGCGGTTCGCTTCTTCAAAGTTTCTTTTTTCAATTCGGAAGGTTTGCCGTCAAAAATGTAAATCGGATGAATTTCTTTTTCAATCAGATTTATCGTGCGATAAAACAGCCCCGCGAGATGACTCGTAGTATTGCCGTGAGAATCCGCAAGAGGAAGGCCGTCCGCGCCCCTTATTGAGGCGAGAAACTGATAAAGCATATTATAACTATCAATGCCGACGCGTTTTCCCGAGAGAAAGTCGAGCGAAATCTCCTCCTTTTCAACCAAATCGGAAAGGTTTACTCCCATAAAAAACCAGTTCTACAAAAAGTTTAGAAAACCATTGTAAAGTAAGGAATCAGGTTCAAGAGAAGCGCGCCGATGAAAAGCCACAGGAATAAGCGACCAATAAAACGTTCCGTATCATCCTTCGACATTTTCAGGAAACCAAAGTAAGGCAAAAGAATTATTTTCGACATTCGCCCGCCGTCAAAAATACTTACCGGAATATAGTTGAAAGAACCGACTGCAAAACTAAGCAGCCACAAAAGCAAAAGAATCCACAAAATAGATTGATAAAAATTTGAAAGCAGAGAATAACCGAACGGAAGGGGCGCACCGGTAGCGGTTACTTCAAATGATGCACCGATTTTTTTTATTCCAATATTTTCAAAAACAATCGGCGACAAATTGATTGCCAAATTGTTTCCGTCGCGCAAAATTCCAAGTGAAACATTTTTATCCTTGAATGAATCCTCGTTAAGGTCGGAATATTTTTTCAATTCAATACCATTAACAGAAAGTATTTGGTCCCCTGGCAAAAGTTTTCCATAGGAAGGACTTTGTTTAGTAACGCCGCAAAAACTCACATTCTGGTCGACAGCGGAAACTTTCATTGAAATCGGAAGCGCACCCAATTGCGCAGAAAAAGGCGCAACAAAAATAATTGAAAAAAGAAGCATCGCCACAAAGGCGATAGGCACAATCACAAGGTTCATAGCAGAACCCGCGCTGAGAATTAACAATTTTTTTCTGTCAGGGAGAGACTCGAAACTTTTTTGGCTTTCTTCCACAAAAGCGCCCATTGGAAAAATTCCCACAAGAAAAAGCCCTACCGATTTTATTTTGCGCATGTAATATGAAAGCATCAGGCCGTGACTAGCCTCATGAACTACAAGAATTATTCCGAGTGAAATCCAACCAACCAAAGGAATTACAACACCTAATCCCGGAATTGGGACGCCCGGGAGAACGGGGGCAACGTTCGGACAGAGCTGAACCCCAGTAAAAATCGAACCCAGAGAAATGAAACCGTAACCCAAAAGTATTGCAAAAGTAAAGCCTCCAAAACCGAGCAAAACAAACCCGATAACCATCGGAAGGGCGAGGGGCTTCAAAATTTCGATCGAAAAAATGGGTCCGAAAATTGCGAAGGCGACAAAACTTCCAAACAAATAAAGAATGCCTGCAGAAATCGCGAGAACAAGAATTCTTTTCAAAAAAGAAAGTTTTCTTGCAGACCAATAATCCACTCCGGCAAGACCAAAACCCATGAAAACGCCGAGAATGCAAATTTTTTCCCAAAGTTTTCCGAAACGCGAAATGCGCTTTATTAATTCAATAAATTTTTTTGTTTTAACAATAGTTGCAAAGTAAGGAATTACAGGGATTGAAAATTTGAAAAAAGAAAGCAAAACCGTTGGAAGAAAAATTAATGCGCCAAGCGCAAAATAAATCCAAAACCAAGTCGTCATCACGGAATTATTCGAATAAAACTCAAAGAGAGCAAGCGCGAGGAAAATAATTACAAGGCTGAAACCGGTTTTTTTGTTAATTGGCGACTGCTTTGGATTTTTTTTCAATTCGACATGCCTTTTGCGCGAACGCTCAATAAAAGTTTTCCTTTTCATTTAAAAAATAGGGGCAAGAAAGAATATAAACGAAACTAATCGGTGCGGGCGAAACCGAAATGCCCATCCAAAATCAAATTAAAATTTTTTTTTGGGAAAGTTTTTTTTTCTGAACAATTTTCTGCCATCTGGAGGATTTTTTCATCTTCTTTTTATTTGCCGCAAAGCAATTTGCCATAGCTAATTTATGATGATTACTAACCGCGACTCTTACTATTTTTAAAAGGGACGGCAATTCACATTTTTTTCTTGCATGCTTTGAAACAATTTTTGCAACTCCTCCCTCAAGCAAATAATCTCCAGAAAAAACGGGCATCCCATCAACCGATCTTATCACCTTAAACTTCCACTCCGAAGTGGCCGGTTCAAGTGTTACAATAACATCCCCCTCAGAAGAAGAAAAAACATCTCTAAACGAATCTACCATAAGAATCAAATATCATAAATCTAAACTTGTATTTAAACCAATCCGAAAAATTACGGAAAAAAAGAAAATAAAACAAAAAAAAATTGAAATTAAAAAAGGAGGGGATTTGGGGCGTTAAAGCCCCAATCCTCAAAAGTTTTTATGATTCTACCTTACGAAATCGATGTCAAGGTCTCTGTCCCTGCTTCTTCCGCCGCCGATTCTGCTCCCAGAACCTCTATCAGTGTCGCCAACAGCGCCCCTAATGAACGGGCTGTGTATTCCTGTGAAGATGCAGATTACTTCCATTCTGTTTTCGAAGGAAGGGTCTACTCTTGCACCCCAGATTACAGTTGCCTTAGGATCGATTTTTTCGGTCAGCATTTCACCAACGGTGTTTGCTTCTCCGAGAGTTAAGTCAGGTCCGCCTGTGATGTGTATTAGGCAGCCTGTCGCTCCCCTAACATCAATGTCCAAAAGCGCGTTCTTCAAAGTGTCTTCAACAACTTCGTTAACCTTATCAACGCTTTTTGACTCACCAACAGCGATTACTGAAAGTCCTTTGTTGCTCATTATGGAGCGAACATCCGCGTAATCCAAGTTGATCAAAGATGGCTGAGTAATTGTTTCTGTAATTCCTCTTACAGTTCTTGCGATTACTTCATCAGCAACTTTGAATGCGTCCTGTATCGGCAAGTTAGGAACCAATTCAACCAACCTGTTGTTGTCTATTACAACTACAGTGTCAGTTACTTTTCTCAAAGCTTCGATTCCTTCTTCCGCTTTAATTAATCTTGCTTTTTCAAGAGCGAACGGGTAAGTAACAATAGCTATTACTATTGCACCCTGTGCTTTTGCGATTTCGGAAACTACAGGCGCAGCACCAGTTCCGGTACCTCCACCCATACCTGCGGAAACAAACAACATGTCTACTCCCGAGAGTATTTCTTCCAAAGCGTTCCTTGAAACTTCTGCAGATTTTGCACCAACTTCAGGGTATCCGCCTGCACCTAATCCTCTTGTAACACTTTTTCCTATAAGGATTTTTGTCAAGTCGTCGTTTACGATTGCCAAGTGTTGCTTATCAGTGTTTATAGCAACTAATTGTGCTCCTGAAACTCCCATATCTGCGATTCTGTTAACCGCGTTACAGCCAGCTCCACCTACACCTATTACCATTATTTTTGGAGTACCAAATTCTTCCAATTTATCTTCAAATACCTTGGGAGATTTTCCTCCGATTGCATTTTCAATTATGGACTTCATGATATCACCCCTATTATGCGTCCCAATCCCTAAACAAGTTAGAGAAAAAAATCTGACTTATATGGTGCTTAACTCCTTAATAAGCATTTGCTAAAAAAGAAGGTCATTTAACACGCCAAATTTGAAATGGGGCAGAAAAATCAAGAACGTCATTTTTGAAGCGAGAAATTACGTCACTTTTTTATCGAATCCGAACCATTTTTAAAAAAATGCGCCGAAATCCTAACCAACAAGAGACTTAACTGAGAAAATAAAAAACAAAAACTGTTAAAACTGCTTAAAATTAAAAAAAAAGTGCAAATAGAAACTTATACAAAAAATTAACAAAAAATACAAAGTTAAAAAAATGATAAAAACTGGCAAAAACGCCTTGAAAGAGAGCAAAAACAGCTGTTTTTTATGTATAAGAGCGGCTTTTTTGTTTCGACAGCTGCAGAAATAAAAAA
>JBAZFU010000014.1:0-14594 GCA_041653195.1 archaeon | reverse complement strand
AAGCATTTTATCCGCTTCATCAAGGACTACAAACTTGACATCATGCAGCTTTATTGTTCCTCTTCGCAAATGATCGAGCAGCCTTCCAGGCGTTGCAACAATTGCTTCCGCGTTTTTTATATCCTCATACTGCTGGAAAAAACCTGTTCCGCCATAAATGCTGTAAATATTTACGGGCAAAAATTTTGCCATCTGGTCGAGATGATCGCGCACCTGCACCGCAAGCTCTCTTGTAGGGGTAAGCACGAGGAGTTGTATTCCCGAACCGGGAACTATCTTTCCAAGAATTGGAAGGCCGAAGGCGGCCGTTTTTCCGGAACCCGTAAAAGATTGCCCAATAACATCTTTGCCTGCAAGCACTTTTGGAATGCAGCTCGCCTGTATCGGCGTCGGTTCTGAAAAGTGCATTAATTCGAGCGCTTTCAAAAGTTTTTCGTTAAGCCCGAGTTTTGTGAATCCCATTTATAATCAACTTAATTTTTTATTTGTTATTCTTTGTAGTGAATAAATTGCAATATGAAGCATTTATCAGCCTTTTGGTAAAAGGTCAGCTAAAAAATTAACGTTTATTTTTCCGCGCGAACGCCGTGCGATTCCTCGCGTCTAAAAACTTTTTTGAAACCAACGTCAGTTAATCTTTTTACGGTGCTTCCAATGAGGTCGGCGCCGTGCCTTTGTCCCGTGCTTCCGGTGCGGTGAAACAAAATTCCATCGGGTTTCAAAACTCTGAAAAGCTCCTGATAAAATTTCCTGCTATAAAGTTCGCCGGCAATACTGATGCTTGGAGGATCATGAAGAATGCGGTCAAAAAAATTTTCAGGGAATTCTTTTATTCCTTCAATAATATCTTCGTTTCTTAGTTCAATTTTTTTGTTGTTGAATAGTTTTTTTGATGGCTGGTTTTGTTTTGCGATTTCTATTACATTTTCATCAATTTCAAAGCAATAAACCTTTTCTACAGAGGGATTAGCGGCGATTTCTATGGAGGTATAACCAAGGCCCGCGCAGGCGTCCAGGCAAATTCCCTGCAATGGGTGAAGTTCCGAAACCATTAGTTGCGTGCTTTTTTTCACGCCGATTTTTGTGCAATGCATTCTTATTCCTGAAAATTCGAGAAATGGCAGGTCGGCCGTGCGCATTAGTTTATAATATCTGTTAGTCTTTTCACTGAAAAATGACAGGATTGTTCCTTCTTTCATAAAAAAAGTTAAGAAACAGTTTTGTTAAACCTTTTCTCTGCCAAAAAATTGGTTTATTTGGCATGGGGGATTATTTCTCGAAAAAATTATTTGCTTTTGTAGATTCCCCAAACGGCCCAAAGCGCCGCAACAGTGGCAATAAGGAAAGAACCTTCAGTTATTATTGGGTCTATGCTTGCGCCGAAAAGCCTGGCAGAATCGTAAAAAACGTATATTGCGAAAGTCAGTGCAAGCGGCGCCAAATACTTTTTTTTCTTTAAAATAAAAGCAAGCACGCAGGCAATAACAACAATTACTTCGAGCAGAATTGAAACAGCTAATAAATAACTCATAATTTCATCCCTTTCGATTGTAAGTTCAAAGTAGTTAATTAATTTTTCTATATGCTATCCGTGGCATGTTTCGCGGCAAAATCCGTTTTTCAAATATTTTGAGAATCAATATGTTATGAAACCTATTTCCACTTTGCTCATTTTTTTATAGAATTCTATTTCCGGCTTTTTTTCTTTTGTGTAATCAAATATTCTTTCAAATCCTTCCCAGACAAAAAACCAGCCGGCAGGCTCTATAGGTATTACGGCCAAATGGACCCATGCACCAAGCCCGATGTCAAACATATAAAGCATTCCCGCCGAAATCATAAGAATCATTCCGATTAAAACTCGCTTGAAACCGTTTCTCCTTATTTGCTTTGTTTCTTTTTCAAGTGCGGCTAACTGTTTTTTTGAATACTCCTTGAGCCTTTTTTTTATTATGGGTTCCTGGCCGGGTTTTCTCTGAGACTCTGGAATAAGAAATTTTAATTCGAATGCGCCGGGTTTCGTTTCTCTCAGGGCTTTTTTTGCTTCGAATATAAAATCGTCCGAAAGTCCCCTGACTGAATAGGGTCGCGGATCAAAATCGGAAAAAATATCGTCATAATTGTCGAGAATAAGGCTGATTTCGCTCTTGTTAATTATTTCATTGAGTTCTTTTTCTAATTTTGTTTTTTCAATGGGTTGTTTGCTATCGTCCATTTCGTGAAATATAAACTGCGGTTCTTCTTTCTTTTTTTTTGCAATTAATGAATTTTTTTGATTTCTGGTTATTTCGGTTTTTCCATCATCTTCCACAGTTATTTTTCCATTTGCCCAGTCCCTCACAACAACCTTGTTATGTATATTTCGTTCGTCTTTTTTCATATTACAACTAACAACAAGGTGGTTTAAAATCCCTCCCGTTTTGTTAAACAAACGCTCTCTCCTTGTTCTTTTAATTCTTTTTCCCCAATAGCAAACTATGCAAAATGAAGAAAAAAATGCTTTGAGTCTTGAGCGCATACTTGTTGGTTCAACAAAGCAGGAAATAGGAAAAGAGAAAAAAGTGCTTTTGCTTTCCGGCGGTCTTGATTCATCTGTAATAGGAAAAATCCTTTCAAATGAAGGAATTGAGTTCGTATGCAGTTTTGCGGGGATAAAAGATTTTTCCGAGCCCAAAGACCTCGCGTTTGCGATAAAAGCGGCCGGTGAGATGCGGCGAGAATTAAAAATAAATTTGGTTTCAATGGAAGAATTTGAATTTGAACTGCCAAAAATAATTCGCATAATAGGTACTGCTAACCCTGTAAGCGTCGGAGCTGCCGCGACCTTTTATTTCGCATCAAAAAAAATTCAAAAAGGAAGCACGGTTTTTACCGGCGCCGGGGCGGATGAACTTTTTGCAGGGTACAACAGTTTCAGAAAAGCAGCAAATACTAATGAGCAATGCAGAAAACTTTACAAAAAAATGCTAAAAACCGATTTGCTCTTTGAAAAATCGATTGCGAAAAATTTCGGGTTAAAACTTAAAACGCCCTATGTGAGCAAGAGGCTTTCAAATTTTGCCCTTAATCTCGCACCGATACAAAAAATTTCCGGAGAAGAAAATAAAAAAATTCTTCGTGAATTTGCAATTAATGCGGGATTGAGCAGGGAAATAGCGTTGCGCCCAAAAAAAGCCGCACAGTACGGAAGCAACTTTGACCGCGCCTTGGAAAAGCTCGCGCGCAAAAACGGTTTCAAAACAAAAACAGAATACTTGAAATCGATTCAAAAAAATTCAAAAACAAAAATCGGTGCGCTGGTTTCAACTGGAAAAGATTCGATTTACGCCCTCTATTGCATGCAAAAGCAGGGGTTTGAAATAGCCTGCATAATAACAATCGATTCGCATAACAAAGATTCTTACATGTTCCACGCGCCCGAAGTGAAATTGGCGAAACTTCAGGCCAAAGCACTCGGCCTTGACAAAAAGTTGATTGTTATTAAAACCAAAGGGGAGAAAGAAAAAGAATTAAAGGAATTGGAAAAAGCAATTGTTTTGGCAAAAAAAAAGTACAAAATAAAAGGAATAACTTCGGGAGCGCTTTTTTCAGAGTACCAAAAATCAAGGGTTGAAAAAATTTGCGCAAAATTGAAGCTAAGGTCGCTTGCGCCGTTATGGCATAAAAATCAGCTTGAGTACCTGAAGGAAATCATTGCAACAGGGTTTGAAATTATTATTACAAAGATTGCATGCTATGGGTTGAATGAACACTGGCTTGGCAGAAAAATAGATTCTGACGCAATAGCCGAACTTGAGTTGCTCGAAAAAAGATTCAGAATAAATGTTGCGGGAGAAGGCGGCGAATATGAATCTCTTGTGCTTGGTGCGCCGAATTTTTCGAAAAAAATTTGGATTGAAAAATCTGAGAAAACTATGAGAAACGAGTTCACTGGCACATTCAAAATAAAAAAAGTTATTTTAAGAACAAAATTATAAACCTGACAATAAAAAAAGATTAATTCATCCACAAACCGTGAATATTGCACAACGCTCTGACTTTCACAGCCCCTGCGTTTTGAAGACAGAATTCGGCTTCAGGCTTCTCGTTCGGAATAAGCTGTTTTTGTGCAACAACCCTTCCCCTCTGAATCACCTGAATAAGCTCGATGAAATGTTCCGACGACATGGGATGTTCGATTGAACCCACTTTTACTTTCAAATTATTTCCGTCCATTTTTATTATTGGAACGTGCTTTTCCTTCCCTTCCTGCATTATTGTATGTTCCTTTAAAAGTTCCATTTCTTTTCCGCAGCATACCAGCGCACCCGCGCCCGCCTCAATCACGTTAACCAGATTGCCGCAAATCCTGCACTTATAAAACTCGTTAATTCGCGTCATCTCAATCACTATTACAAAATTTTATAGAACGATTGTTTTTTATTCGCTACTTTTTATTTGTAATATTTTTTTAACAAACTCTGTGAGTTCCGGCAAAATTACTACTGGTGAAACCACGAGTATGATTATTGCCCACTCGTTTAAACCGAGCGGAGCGGTTTTGAAAAATGCTTGCATGATTGGCGAATAAACAATTATCAAATGCGCAATAAACGATACCGTTACGGCTGCTATTAACTTTTTATTTTCAAAAAATCCTCCGTTTAGAAGGCTCTTTTTTATTCCTCGGCAGTTGAAGACGCAAACTATTTCGAAAAGAACTATTCCTGTAAAGATTATTGTCCGCGCATGGCTGTGTGCGGAAAGGTCAAAAGTATCTATTCCAAACGAAGCGTCCTTTGATAATCCGTATTCAAAAAAGAAAATATAGCCTACAGTTTGAAGAATCGTTGCGATTGCTATAAAAAGAAGAAATTTGTTAAGAATATTTTCGCCCTTTTTATGCGGTTGTTTTTCCATAATTCCCTTTTCCGATTTCTCAGTTCCAAGAGCGAGCGCGGGCAGAGAATCGGTCGCAATGTTAATCCAAAGTATTTGAAGCGGAATCAATGGAAGCGGAAGGCCGACCAAAGCAGCAAGCCCGACTATGCCAAGAAGCACAAAGTTTGTTGAAACCATGAATTTTACGAACGAAATTATGTTTGTGTAAACGCGCCGCCCCTCTTTTATTATTGCAATAATTGTCGCAAAATTATCGTCCTGAAGGATAACGTCGGAAGCCTGTTTGCTCACATCAGTCCCTTTTATTCCCATTGCAATTCCAATGTCGGCTTTTTTGAGTGCAGGGGCATCATTAACCCCGTCGCCAGTAACTGCAACAACCTCTCCCATTTCTTTAAGCATGGAAACAATTCGATACTTGTGGTTCGGTGAAACTCTTGCAAAAATATTTGCGTTCTCAAGCGCCTCTTTCAGTTCATTATCATTCATCGCATCTATTTCATTTCCCTCGAAAGAATTTTCGATGCGCAACCCAATGCTTTTAGCAATCGCTTTTGTTGTGATTAGATTATCTCCGGTTATTATTTTCACTTTTATTCCGGCGTGCTGTGCCACTCTAAGTGCTTCCTTTGCTTCAGGTCTCGGCGGGTCAAGCATTCCGACTAATCCTACAAAAACCAAATTTTCCTCGGCATATTTTTTCATATAATAGCCGTCGCTGGTATCAATTGTTTTTTCAATTCCCGCTCTTCCGACTTCACGATAAGCAAAGGCAAGAACTCTTAGCGAAGAGCCGCACCACTCTGAACTTTTTTCAAGGATTTCTTCCTTTTCTTTTGCAGTAAAAAAAGTTTCCTTTCCGTTTGATAATTTTTTCGAACACAGTTTCAATACTTCTTCAGGCGCGCCCTTCAAAAAAAGCTCTTCAATATTTCCGACTAAATGAACCGTACTCATCATTTTTCTTTTCGAAGTAAAAGGGTTTTCATGGATTTTTTTTAAATGAGCGTCACCATCGGCTTTTTTTGCAAGAACTTTTAACGCGATTTCCGTCGGATCTCCTATTGTCACTTCCGCATTTTTTTTAGAGTCGAATTCTATGAATGAATTATTCGAGTTTGCGCAGATTTGAAAAAGTTTTTTGAAAGAATTATTTGAATTATTTATTTTAAGCGACTCGCCCGCCGAATATCCTGCTCCGGGAACATTAATTTCTGTTCCGTCGGCAAAAACTTTTTTTGCAGTCATTTCATTCATAGTCAGCGTGCCTGTTTTGTCCGAGCATATTACGGTGGCTGCACCGAGAGATTCTATGGCAGCCATTTTTCTAACTATTGCGCGTTTTTTTGCAATGGATTGAACGCCGAGTGCGAGGGTAAGAGTTACTACTATTGGAAGCCCTTCGGGTATTGCAGCAACTGCAAGTGAAACCGAAATCATAAACATTGAAACTACATCAATTTGCCTGAATATTCCGAGTAAAAAAAGCACTGCGACAATTGCGAGTATTACTATTCCAAATTTTTTTGCCAGGTCATTTATTTGTTTATCCAGAAGCGTCTGCTCCTTCTCCGATTTCATTACAAGTTCCGCTATCTTTCCAAATTCAGTGTCCATCCCAGTCGCATAAATTACTCCCAGCCCCGTCCCCGAAACTACCAAAGTGTTTGAAAACAGGGTTGACTGCGAATAATTTTCTTTTGTAATTTTAAGCCCTATTTTCTTTGAAACTGATTCGCTTTCACCGGTTAAAACAGATTCATCCGCCTTTATCGAAAAATTCTCCATGATTCTTATGTCTGCCGGAACGCGCATTCCCTCTTCTATTACTACGATGTCTCCCGGCACAAGATTTTTTGCAAACACTTCTATTCTTTTTTTATTCCTGACAATAACGGCCTTCTCGGAAATCATTTTTCTAAGGGCCTTTATGGCGTGTTCCGCCTTGTATTCCTGAAAAAATCCGATTATTCCGTTAATTATTATTATTGCAAATATTCCCGCAGAATCGAGGTAATCCCCCAGAGTAAAAGCAATTATCCCTGCGATTACAAGTATTATTACAAGAAAAGAAGTAAATTGGGAAATAAAAATTTTTAATAAAGTAAAATCTCTCTTCTTTTTCAGCTCGTTGAAACCATATTCTACGAGCCTTTTTTCGGCTTCCGAGGTCGATAATCCCTCTTCAGAAGTGTTCAAGACCTCTAAAATTTCTTTTCCGTTGAGAAGTGCTTTCTCATTAACCATTCAAAAATAACGAATCTAGTTAAAATAAGCTTTTCGTTAGCCAAAAAAGTTTAATTAAACAACAAAAGATAGCTGTTTTAATCCTTTTCCAGCAGAATTTAATTTTAAAATTAGCAGGTGAAAAAATGAAAATTTCTTTTTTGGGACCGGAAGCTACTTTCTCTAATATTGCCGCTTTGAATCATTTCGATGAAAAAAACGAATTTGTTCCGGTAAAAACGATTCCCGATGTGTTTAATTCCGTCGAAAAAGGCGTTTCGGATTTTGGGGTCGTTCCTGCGGAAAATTCTACGGACGGAACAATAAGGCCGACTTTTGATTCTCTTCTTGAATTTAATACTTCAATAATTTCTGAAATAATTATTCCGATTAATCATTGTTTGTTAAGCAATTCAAAAAAAGAAGCCGTTAAAAAAATTCTTTCAATTGAAACAGTTTTTGCACAATGCAAAAAATATCTGCGAAAAAATTTTCCCGATGCGGAACTAATAGGCATGCCCTCAACAGCGCAGGCAGCGCTTATTGCTTCAAAAAAGCCCGGCTCTGCAGCAATAGGTTCCTCTCTTGCATCTAAATTGTTTTCAATAAAAATACTTGAAGAGGAAATCAACGATGAAAAAAATAATCAAACAAGGTTTTTCGTGATAGGCAAAAAAATGCCGGAACCGAAAGGAAAATCAAAAACATCAATAGTATTTGGAACAAAAAACATTCCCGGCGCATTGTTCAATGTTCTAAAAGTATTTGCGGATTCAAATATAAATCTGACAAAAATTGAGAGCAGGCCCTCAAAGGAAAAAAATTGGGAAATTGTTTTCTTCGTTGATTTTGAAGGAAGCGCATTTGAAGGCGCGGGCAAAAAAGCAGTTTCCGAAATCAAAAAACTGTGCAAATTTGTTAAAATTCTTGGAAGCTATTGTGAAAAAACTTAAATAAAACCCTGAATTTTCATTATATATGCGGTTTTTTTCCCTATAATTTTTTCGCTTTCTGCTCAAAAAACGCATCAACAAGAACAAGCGCAAGCATAGATTCTGCAACAGGGACTATCCGCGGGCAAATACAAACATCGTGCCTTCCAGCAATTTCAATTTCAGTATTTTTCATTTCAAGCGAAACGGTTTTTTGTTTTTTTGAAATTGACGGAGTAGGTTTTACAGCGATCCGTGCAACAATTTCTTCGCCCGTGCTTATTCCTCCGAGAATCCCGCCCGCATTGTTCGACAAAAAAGTTTCCCTTCCGTTCCTGATTTCCATTTGGTCGTTGTTCTGCGAGCCGCTCATTTTTGAAGCGGCAAAGCCAGCTCCGATTTCGACTCCTTTTACTGCGCCAATGCTCATTAAAGCACCCGCTATTTTTGCGTCAAGTTTGTCAAAAACTGGTTCGCCCAAACCGGCAGGAACACCGCTAGCAATTACTTCAACAACTCCTCCGATAGAATCTTTTTGTTCTGCGGTTTTTTTTATAAGCTCTTCCATTTTTTTTGCCGCTTCTCTATCCGGACATCGCAGTTCATTTTCATAAACTTTTTTCAAATCGCTTTTTGTAAAATTTTTGCATTCAATGCTTCCGATTGATTTTACATAGCCATTTATTTCGATTCCTTGTTTTGAAAGAATTTTTTTTGCAACCGCGCCCGCCGCAACTCGCGCAAGCGTTTCCCTTCCGGACGCTCTTCCTCCGCCCCGGTAATCCCTGAAACCAAATTTTTTAAAATAAGTAAAATCCGCCTGCCCCGGTCTGAAAACATTTTTTACCTGCTCGTATGCTTCGGGTCTCGCGTCTTCATTGAAAACCAACATGCAAATCGGTGAGCCAGTAGTTTTTCCTTCAAAAACTCCTGAAAGAATTTTTACAGAATCACTTTCACTTCTTTTTGTAGAAGCAATTCCAATGCCCGGTTTTCGCCTATCCAATTCCTTCTGAACATCCGATTCGCTCAATTCGAGTTTCGAAGGGCAGCCGTCAACAATGCAGCCGAGTGCGGCGCCGTGGCTCTCGCCGAAAGTAGTCACTTTGAAAATTTTTCCAAATGTGTTTCCGTTCATCCCGCTTCCCCCCGCATTTTCCAATGGATTATGGGCGTTAGCATTTTTGAATGTTTCTTCCTCAAGCGGTTTCAACTTCAGCATTTCAATAATTTTTTCAGCCATTTGTTCAGCGCATAATCCCCTGCAATCAATTATAATGTCCGCGTTTTCCTCGTAAATCGGTTCCCTAAGCGCAAGTTCTCTTCGCATCGAGCCCTCTAAATCGCTTGGATCGAGAAAAGCAGGGATGCCGGTTACTTTTATGTTGAATAAAAGATTTTCAGCCGAATTTTTCAAATAAACTATTTTGCCCGATTTTTTCAATTGTTCGGCATTTAATTTATTTTTTAGCGTTGATCCCCCGAGGCCTATTATTGAGTTTTTTTCACCGCAAGCGATTACAACAGCTTTTGCTTCAAGGGCGCGCCAATAATCCGCGCCATATTTTTTCCAAATTTCACGGAAACTTAGTTTCTCGCGTTTGTCTTTTGCGTGAAGTTCTTCAAGTATTGAATCCGTTTCAACAAATTTTCTGCCGATTTTTTGCGCAAGCGCCTTTCCAGTACTTGTCTTGCCGCAGGACTTGAAACCCGCTAATATTATGTTTTCTGCAAATTTTTTTCCCATTCAAACCATTTCCATTTTTGCGCCAAGTTTTCTCATCGTATCAACAAACGTCGGATAAGTTTTGCTTATTCCCTCGGCAGTGTTTATTTTTGTGGAGCCTTCCGCATTTAAGCCTGCAATGGCAAGAGCCATTATCGTTCTATGGTCGGAATGCCCATTCACAGCTGCGCCGTTTAATTTGCTTTTTCTTATCAGCAAACCGTCGGGCAATTCCTCGATGTTTGCGCCCATTTTTTTTAATTCGTTATACATTGCACTTATTCTGTCGGTTTCCTTTATTCTTGAATGTGCAACATTAGTTATTCGCGTTTCTCCATCGGCAAAACACGCAACAACTGAAAGTATCGGCAGTGCGTCCGGCATTTTGTTCAAATCAATTTCTGTTCCGCGCAATTCGCTCGTTTCAACGGTCGTTCCGTCTTTTTCAATTTTAATATTAGTGCCCATTTTTTTTAAAACATTAACAATTTCTTTGTCGCCCTGAGAATCATCATAATCAAGTCCTTTCAAAACTATTTTTGAATTAGGAATTATTGCGCCGGCGCACAGCGAAAAACAGGCGCTTGACCAATCCGCAGGAATCGATTTTTCAAACGGCTTAAATTCCTGTCCGCCGCTTACTTCAAATTTGTCAAAATTTTTTGACGCTTTGTAATTTATTTTTTGTTCATCAAGCCAGTGCATAGTCATTTCCACATAAGGAGTTTCATGAGGATTAATCACTTTTATTTCCGAATCATTTTTTGCTATTGCGCAATTCACTAACAGGCTTGAAACCGGCTGAGAATTCACGCCGTCTATTTCAGTAAAGCCTCCTTCAAGAAAACCCGAAATTTTTAAAGGTAATTTTCCACTGCCACCCAAAGACTCTGCTTTTCCCCCCAAATTATTTATTCCTTTGCAGATGGGTTCGAATGGCCTCGCGCTTAAAGATTCGCCGCCCGTGAGAATTGAAGGGCCCCTCGCATGAGCCGCCAAACCCGCAATGTAAGTAGTGCTCACACCGCTGTTTCCCAAATAAACCTCCTTCACAGGAGTTCTCGGTTTTTTTCCGATTCCGCGCACTTCAAGCAAAGAATCTTTTTCAATTATTTTTGCACCGAAGGCTCTGCAGGCGGAAATGCACGCGCTTGAATCATCCGAATAAAGAGGGTCCAAAATTTTTGAAGTTCCTTCGGCAAGAGAAGCTATTACAAGTGCCCTGACAACATGACTCTTCGAGCCGGGAATTTTTATTTCTCCGTTCAAACTCGATTTCTTGCAATTAATTATCATAAAAACAACTCATAAAATTTTAATTTACAAATTAACGCATTGAAAACCCCAAGCCTTTTATAACTTTTTTTATTTTCTCATCAACCGATTTTTTGTCTTCGTCTTCAAAAAAATTCGCCCTTAAAGTAATGCTTTTTTTACCTGCAGGGAGTTTTTCGCCAGAATATTCTCCAACGATTTCAAAACGGCACTCCCTTATTCCGCTAAATGCAAAAGCAACGGTTTCCAAAGCGCATTCTGCAGGAACAAGAATGCTATAGTCAAGTGCTCGCAGCGCAAGATTTTTCTTTCTCCAATCCTTCAATTCCTTTTTAGAACAAACTCTTACCTTCGATATGCTGATGAACATTTCTTTTTTTCCTTCGGTTATGGTTAATTCATTGCCTGTAATTCCTTTTATTGTCCCATAATGAAAACCGCCGGTCACAATGTTTTGAAATAAAAATTTTTTCCCGATTCCATCTTTTATCTGCGAAGTAACATAATTTATTGCATTTACCGCGCGATCACTTTCGAACAAAAAAATTTCCGAATCTTTAATTACCTGCGCGTTTGCGAGCATTTTTTTCTTAAGCCCGTCAAAATTTCCCCCCGAGCATAACTTTTCCAGTTCAACGGCATTTTTTGTAAAAGCCACGCGCATTTTTTCGTTATTGGGATTTGAAAGCTGAATCTGACAGTAAAGCTCAGGGTTTTGCGCCACAACCCGCGCCATCAAACCGAGGAAAAGGGTGTAATTTGGAGATTTAAATTTGAGCGTTTTTTTCAAATCGACGCTCATTTCCCTCATCACATTGGCGGAAACAAATTGAGAGTAGTGCGTTAAACCCTGTACAATAGAAAGCATTTCATCATGCTCTTCCGCGGTTGTATAAAAAAAATCAGCCTTGCTTTCTTTAAAAAAGTGTTCTACTTTTTCAAGCAGAGGCCCTTTTTTTATTGAAATGCACGCAACCGGCTGACCGGTAATGTTTTGCAGTCGCGGCCCATGCATAGGGTGAATGGACGCAACTTCCAAATCTGTTTCTTTAATTTCTTTCAGCGCTCCAATTACGATGCCTTTTACTGAACAAAAATCGAAAAGCAACGCGCTTTTTTTCATTTTTGGCGCCGCCTGCCTAATTGTTTCAACCGCAGCATCATTCGGGACAGAAATAGCAACAATATCAAAATCCTTCAAATCTTTTCCTTCAAACCATTCAAAACGATTTTTTTCACAAATCGCCTTTCCCAAATTTGAATCTATGTCGCTGATTGAAACATTGAAACCTGCTTTTGAAAATTGTTTTGCATAAAAAGAACCGAATGCCCCCGCACCGCCGATTATAAGAATTTTTACTCCCGTACTCACCGTTTGCCAGCCTCCAGGATGTAAACAATTTCTGCCTTTGTTGTGAGCGCAATAATTTTTTTCATGAACTCCGCAACCGCTTCGGGATTCTTTATTTTGTAACGCGCAGCAATTTTTTTCGAATTCTCGATAACTTCCCGTTCTCGTTTCGGTGCGATAAGAGCAAGCCTTATTTTTTCTTTTTCTTTAGTTCCTAAAAGTCCAGGATTTTTTTGAAGTTTGTAAGCCGCGACCTGCTCGCCTATTCCCAAAATCCTTTCGTTAAAAAGAAGAATATTTTCTACATCAAGCTTAACGGTTGCACCGTAATTCTCGCTTTCCTCGCCCTTCTCACAAATTTTTTTCAAAACTTTTCTATAAGCCCCTATTATGTCTTTCGATAAATCGATGCGCACTCTTTTCAAACCCAATTCTGGAACATTTCGTTTTATTTTCGGTTTTGAAAGCTGTTCCGCGGAGAAAACAAGAGGGTGCTGGTCAGAATAAAGGTATCGGCCGAATTCAGCATCAACGTTTTGTTCCGCTTCAAGCCTATACAAAAACCAGCTTTTGTTTCCGAAAAATTTTTGGGCAAACACCTTTTCATTTAATTTGGACCTTGACCTGTTTTTCAAACCGCTAACGATTTGCTCAGTCATTTGGTCGAGCTTTACTCGCAAATCAGCAATATCCACCTTTCTTTTCAGGTGTTTCATGCAATTTTTTGTGCTGCAAATGATTATTAAGCATTCCACCGGTTATCGTTATTTGCCGAAAACGAGTTTGCGAAGCGAACGGTTTTTTTGCGATTTTTTTCAAAAAGCTGGCTAAAACGAAACAGCTTTTCGCCAGCCTTTTATCAAAAGGCTGCGGGGATGGCAGAGCGGTCTAATGCGCACGCCTGGAAAGCGTGTTCTCGAAAGGGAGCGGGGGTTCAAATCCCCTTCCCCGCGTCGGGTTGTTAGATAAGAAACGGATAATGTCGTTAATTTGCCTTTTAAAGAACGGAAGCGGGGTTCTGTTCAGGAAAAAGGTGAAATTTGTATGACGACAGATAATAAAAATTTTCATAACTACGAAAAAAGAATGCAATTGCTTCTTTCAAGAATAAACCCTGACAAATACGGTTTTGAAGAAAGCAAACGCGGGCGAAAAAGAATTGCCTTCAAACTAACACCCAACAACGTGGCCTTGTTAGAAAAATACTACTTAGACATTACCAACGAAGGACTAACCACGCCCCGAAAACTTGCCTTAATGGAACAAACCAGCCGAATACTTGAATGGATAGGCAAGGACTGGGAACAAGTCAGCGTTGACGACATTAAAGCGCTGGTTAACAAAATCAGAACGCTTTTTAGCAAGGAAAAAAACAGCGATTTTTCAGAACACACAAAAAGCGACTACTTGGACAAACTGAAAAGATTTGACAAGTGGGTTAACGGCGGGGACGAATACACAGCTTTGACTAAGTGGGTTAAAACTACTATGAAAAGCCGTTTGTTCAAGTTGCCTAACCAATTACTAAGCCCTGAAGAAGCTAAGCAATTAATTGACGCAACAAAAAACATTAGGGACAGGGCTTTTTTGGCAACACTTTGGGAAACTGGCGCGAGGGTCGGCGAGGTTGCTAACCTAAAAATAGCGGACTTGAATTTCAACAAGGGCGAATGTCAAGCCAACCTTTATGGAAAAACAGGTTCAAGGGTCGCGCTGTTGCTTGAAAGTGTTCGGGACTTAAAGAATTATTTGCAGGTTCGGAACGCTAAAAGCCAAGACGAATTTGTTTTTGTCTTGTTGGGGAAAAATAACAACGGCCAACCAATAACTTATTCAGCGGTTAAACGAATGCTTGAACACGCAACACAAGACGCTGGCATAAAGAAACAAGTACACCCGCATTTGTTTAGACACTCACGCGCTTCTTTTTTGGCTTCTAAAGGAATGAACGAAAGCGTTCTTTGTAGTGTTTTCGGCTGGCAAATAGGAAGCAAACAAGTCCGAACCTATATTCACCTTTCAGGTCAACAGGTTCAAAGTCAACTAAAAGAAAAAGTGTACGGCATAAAAAAGCCCGAAGAACACCAACAAGAATTTCTTGCCTGTTCAATATGTGGGGAAATAAACGAAAGTCTTGCGAACGAATGCAAAAACTGTTATAACCCGCTAACCGTTACAGGCGCTTTGAAGTTGAAAAAGGAAA
>JBAZFU010000013.1:0-15366 GCA_041653195.1 archaeon | reverse complement strand
GCTTTCGGAACGACAATATTTTATAGCAATGTAGCGGAATCGATTGTGCTTCCCCCGTTCAATCAGCTAATTATGCTTGGCGGCCTTGCAGTTTTACTTGTCCTAGCAGCTTTCATTGCACACACGTTTTCTACTTTAATCTTCGGACCTTTATTCGGCTTATCGAGGTATGATTCGAACATTACGGCGACGCTTTTGCTCCCGCTCGGAGAATTTGTTGTAATTATTGCAACCGTTGCAGCCGCTTCAGGAATATTTGGCGTTGTTGAAAGCGGGCTTATTTCGGTAATCGCGTTCCTTGTAATTGCAGTCAGCGTAATAGCTTTCCAGCCGCTTTACGACAACATCGAAAACATTCGAAAAATAACAAATAAACTTCCTGAATTTTTCAAATTGAAAGGAGGAAAAAGCTCTGCGCGCCCTCATACACCTTACACGATTTCACTTTTAAAAAAATTTGCTTTCAACATTTTCATAGTGATTTGTTTCGCATGGATGACTATTCTTCTTTATGAGGAAATTCCGCGTTTCGGAGTGCCGTTACTTTACAGCCGACAAATAACTTCATTCGTAATATTTGCATTTTTTGCAGCAGTGCCTTTTACTAAGGCAATGAGTGCCATGAAAAAACTTTTTTCATACACGATAAGAGATTTTGAGCATGAAGTAAAAAGCGGCGGAAAGTGGGCTCATCACTCATAAAAAAATTAAAGGTTTTCAAAAACAAAAATCAAAAATTTTCGATCAGGCGTTTCAGCCCTTTATAAACCCCTCCTTTATAAACCTAATGCGGAGGAAATTAATTAGGGCTTTTTAAAGCCCGAAAGGATTTCAAAGCTGGGGGCGGTTTTTGGATGAAATACACTATTGTTAATATGGTTGCGTCGGCTGCGCTGGACAAGACGCTTGATCTATATTCTCTTGCAATCGGAATTCCGAATATAGAGTATGAACCTGAACAATTTCCAGGAGCAATTCTCAAAATAAAGGAGCCGAAGGTTTCGATGCTTCTTTTCAAAAACGGAAAAGTAATTTGTTCTGGAGCGAACAGCGAAAAACAAATAATTCAGGGAATAAAAAAAGCGAGCCAGTTGATTCACGAACTTCAGCCCGAAGTAAAAGTGAAAAGAAAAGTTGATTTTACAATAGTGAACTTCGTTGCAACCGCAAACTTGGATGTTAATCTTGACCTTTTTGATGTTGCAATGAAACTTGACAATGTAGAGTATGAACCGGAACAGTTTCCCGGAGCAATTCTCCGTCTTGACGAGCCAAAACTCACTTTTTTGCTTTTCAAAAACGGAAAAATGATTTGCGCAGGCGCAAAAAAAGAAGCGCATTTGAAGAAAGGTCTCAAAATTGTCGAAGCGCTTGTGGGCAAGAAAAAAAGAAAGCCGAAAAAATAATTTTTTGAACATCACGTCGGAAGAAATGCGCAAAAATTTTTTCCGACAACAAATTTTTTACTCGTGCCGAAGCTGCGGCAAAAAAATCCTAACTTTTATAATCATTTCCCTTCTCAAAAATCACAAAGTTTGATTAAAAATTGCGGAGGTGAAAGAATGAAAAAAGTAATGACTATGACTGTACTTGTATTGGCCGTATTGTTCGGCGCAATCCTAATGGGATGCACACAGAATAATGGAAATACTAACGATACAAACAACGCTTCAGATACTAATCAACTTGTCGGAGGCGACGCAGATGAACACGGATGCATAGGCTCCGCAGGATACACTTGGTGCGAAGAAAAACAAAAATGCCTAAGAACCTGGGAAGAATCATGTATTGAAGACACTAATGCGCCAGCAAACGATGAAAATTTGCCAGTTGTGAACGTGGATGAAAACACTCTCATCAATGTTGACGAAAACACGCCAATTGTAGATGTGGATGAAAACACTCTCATCAATGTTGACGAAAACACACCAATTGACACAAATGCTTCGGATGTAAACGAGCCTTAAATAAAATGCGCAGGCAAGAATACAAACAGCATTCCGGATGAGCCCCACGGGGGCTTGTCCATTTTTCTTTTTTTATTTTTTTTAAAAATGCTGCGGGAATTACGCGAGGAGTTAGATTTATAAATTCTCTTTGCACAGATTAGTTTGAAGGCGGCCATACTGTAAGGGAAACACCCGGACCCATTCCGAACCCGGAAGTTAAACCTTGCAAGGTTTGGCCTGGCACTACGCACATGCGGAGCCACCAAGAGCTGCCTTCACTTTTTGTAAAAAAATTCAGAAAAATTTCTTATCAGATGATTTTATGGGCGTCATAGGGCATTTCTTTGAACCAAATTGGAAAAAACTTTGCTGGTTCTTTCTTGCATATTTTGTTGCGCAAATTTATTTTCATTTTATATTCAACCAGGTTCCGTCCGTATGGGGAAACTTAATAGGCTTCATCATGAACCCCGCAACAGTACTTGCCGAACCCTTGGGCGGTTTTGATATGGCCTTTGCGGCGCCGTTTGCCGCAACAATCGATGCAGTATGGCTTTACATTGTTGCCTGTGTAATCTCAAGCGAAACTGAACGCCCAAAGAATAGCGGCGGAAAAAAATAAGCTTGTTTAAAAAAATTACTGCAATAAAATATTATTAGTTTGAAATAAAAAAATTGGAGGAATATTCATGCCATTCAAAATTGAACAAAAGAAATCAGAATGCATCGGGTGCGGGGCCTGCGCAGCAATAGATCCTGCAGATTGGAAACTTGAAGGAGACAAAGCGGAACTAATTGGAGGAAAGTGTGCAAACGATTTGTGCACAAAAACCGTTAAAGAAATAGGGGCTAATCAGGATGCTGCCGATTCTTGTCCTGTGAAATGCATTGCGATTAAAAAAATCTGAACTGCTTTTTATTTTTTTCAGATTTTTTCAAAAGTTTTTTTCAGAAGAAGCGCGTCACCCTCAAGATTCGGCGATTCGCAAATAACTATTCCTGCGCAATTAAATTCTTTAAGCGCCAAAAGTAGCGCTTTGTAATTAAAATCACTTTCTTCCAAAACCATGTGATTCCTCTCCCCTTTCGCCGTGTAATTTATTCCTGAAACGTGGCAGTGTAAATTTTTCAAAAAACTTTTTCCCAAAACTTTCTCGCTTTTTTCCAAAATTTGTCTAAATTCGGCTTCTGAATTCATTTTTCCGTTAGAGCGGGCATGGAGGTGCGAAAAATCTATGCACGGCAGGACGTTTTCGATTTCGGAAGAGAGTGAAAGGATTTCGTCAAGTGAGCCGAACTGACTTCCTTTGCCCGTGGTTTCTGCGCGTATCGTAATTTTGTTGCTCTCGCTTTTCAACTCAGAAACAATTCTTTCCATTTGTTTTTTTATGTTTGAATAAGTTTGCGCCGGCGAATCTTTCAGATAAAAGCCGGCGTGAAAAACCATGGAACTGGCGCCGGCAAGGTCCGCGATGCGCGCAGCGTGAAGAACTCTTTCAATCGACGCTTCAACTTTTTCTTTTTCAACAGCATTAAGGTTAATATAGTACTGCCCGTGACAAGTAAGCCGCACATTTTCCGCTTCGGAAACTTTTTTTACTTCGACGGCTTTTTCCTCAGTCAAATTAACTGAATGAACAAATTCAAGTTCCATGGCGCCCAATGCGAGCTTGTGAATCTGTCTTATTCCGTTAGAAGTGGTGCCATTTTTGGTTGAAATAGGGATTCCTGCGGTACCAAAAAGAAGCTTTTCCATTAATAAATTAGGTGAAAGGTTTTGTTTTAAAGGGTTGCGAACCTACCTTTTTATACTTTTCATATCAAAAGATTTTGGAAAAGAAAAAAATTTTTAAGAAGTGATTTTTTGGCACATCATTCAAAAACTGATACTGAAAAATTCGCACAAAATAATTTTGGCGGGAAATTGCTGCAAAAAATTTACGAAAATAGAAAAATGATTATAATTCTTCTTGCCATTTTTCTTCTTGCATTCACAATAAGGGCGCACCTTATGCGCTATGACCAAATATTCGAATTTGATTCTTATTACCATTTAAGAATAGTTGGGGAATTGGTTCAAAATGGCCAACTTCCGGCAAGAGACCCGCTTGCGTACTATCAAGAAGGCGGTTCAACACTTCCGGGTTTCACGCTATTATGGCCCATCGCCGCTGCTTTTTATGCAATAATCGGTTTTGGACAACCGTTTAGCAAGGACATTTTGTTGTTGTGCGCAAAAATACTTCCGGCGCTTTTTGGGGCACTAATTGCAATTGCAATGTACTGGCTTGGAAAAGAAATTTACAATAAAAAAGCAGGGGTCGCAATGGCTTTTATCGCTGCAACGGTGCCCGCATTCGTTTACCGAACAATGGCCGGCTTTTTTGAAGATGATTCACTCGGATTTTTGTGGATGGTAATCGGTTTTGTTTTCATGCTTCGGGCAACAAAATCTGAAAAAATAACAAAACAAAGCATTCTGAACTCAATACTTGCAGGAATTTTTTTCAGCGCAATGGCACTGACTTGGAGCCTTTACTTGCTGATCCCTCTCGTGATAACCCCTTACTTTATAGTGTCTATTCTTATAATCGCAACAAAGGGAGGAACCAAGGAAAGAATTACTGCGTTCATTGCAAATTTCGGAGCAGGCTACATTATTTTTAATGCCTTAATTCTTTTAATCGGCGGAAATTGGATTCAAAACGGAATAAATTACATCGCAGCATTCACTCCCGATGTTCTTGATCCTTTCATATGGATAGGAATCGCAGTAATCTCAATAGGTTCGATACTTTTCGCTTACTGGCTGCAAAAAACAAGCGAAGAAAATAAAAAAATTGCGACCATTGTGTTTGTGTCCCTTCTTTGGGTATCGCTTTTAATCACATTGATGCTTTTTTTGGTCGTTCACGATCTTACCAACAGGTCATCAATCTCAAGCATGGTCGGAGAAGAGAGCGTAGGATTAAATTCTTTCGGCCAAAAATTCAATTCACTAATAATTCTGCCAATCCTTGCACTAATACTTCTGCCGGCAAGCATTCTGTTCGCGCGCGACAAAAAACATTTTAGTCACGGCGCCCTAATAATTTTTTTCTGGGTTTTGATAACACTGATAATGGCTTATTACAAACTTAAATTTACTTACAGTTTCGGGCTTCCAATAGCGGCTGCAGCAGGATTCATAACTTACTTTGTATTTGATTGGCTTGAAAGAAGTGACTCGATAAAACGGATCGAAGCAAAGGTTGTTGTAATTTCATTGTTTTTTGTGTTATTGCTCGGAGTTGGGGCGGTTGCGAGGTTTGTTCCGGATTATGTCCCAACACTCGACAGCGACCCTGATTGGAAAGAAGCCGCAAATTGGATATCTGACAACACTTCTGAAGACGCGAAACTTTTCAATTGGTGGAATCAGGGACACATACTTTCATTTATTACCGGCAGAAAAGTTTCAACAGACAACAGAAATTATTCGTTTTGCGCAAATTATGCGATGGCGAAATTTGTCGACACTGACAATACGGCGCTCGCGTACAAAATAGCTTCAACTCAAAACGAGATTCTGCCGACTTATTCAACTTGCGAAAACTACAGCGTGGGCGCAGATTACATAGTTCTGGATACGAGCATGTTTCAGACCGAACCCCAATTTTATTTTTATACAATCGGAAAAATAGATTATTCTGATGCAAATTACGCACGATACGGAAATGCCCCGATAAACGTACTTTCCTGTAGTGCGGATGGAGAAAATATGAATTGCGGCGGGAACACGCTTCCAAAAACAGAATTTGATAAATTCCCTGAAACGTGGACTTCTACGCCCGCTCAGTTTTACAATGGAAAAGAACCATTATACATTTACAAATACCAATCTGCATTAGTTGTGCTTAATCAAACAGTAAATAATTCAAATCTTGCAAAGGTTTGGTTCAACAGCGATGAAACAAAAAATAATTACACTGAAGTTTTTGCAAATACGAGCGTAAAAATATTTAAAATCATAAAATAATGCTTTCAACAATAAGAATAATCGCAGGATTGTACCAATCCTTTTAAAACCGCTCAAACGAAAATTATTAATAAAGTTAAAGAAGGGGTTAGTGAATGCAAATCGAATTGACATTTTTGGCTATTTTCATCTCTTTTGTAGCTTCTTTTATCGCATGCAACACTATAACTCCTTTCATAATCCGCAGAATGAAAATGCGAAAAATAACTCTTCCGGACATGAACAAATTAGGCCAACCTGATGTGGCTGGCCTTGGAGGAATAGCAATATTTTCAGGCTTTACTCTTGGAACAATGCTTTCAATATTTTTTGCAAATTATCTTGGGTGGATAAATCTGAATTTGGAACTTTTTCTAGCAGGTTTTACAACAATTTTTCTTGTAATGTTCATTGGAATAATTGACGACGTAATCGGTTGGAAACACGGAATAAGACAATGGCAACACGCATTGTTTCCGATAATGGCTGCATTGCCTCTAATGGCTGTGACAGTAAATAACCCTCCGATAATTTTGCCAATAATAGGAATGGTTCCTGCAGAATATTTTATTCCGTTTATCGGAATGGTTTCTTTTGGGGCAATATACAGTCTTTTTCTTGTGCCAATAGGAGTTACCGGCGCAAGTAACGCGACGAATATGCTTGCCGGTTTAAACGGTTTGGAAGCGGGACTAGGCATTTTGATTCTCGCAACACTTTTTCCGCTTGCGCTTATTCAGGGAAACATGGAAGCGGTCATTTTAGATGCTTGCATTTTGGCAAGCCTTTTAGCATTCATAAAATTCAATTGGGCGCCTGCAAAAATTTTCGGAGGAGACTCACTCACGCTTTTGACCGGCGCAAGCATTGCAGTAGTCGCAATTCTCGGCGACATGGAAAAAATAGGAATTCTTTTAATGCCGCTATTTTTTGTCGAGCTTGTATTAAAAGCAAGGTCTAAATTTCAAGCCGATAGTTTTGGAAAGCCGACAAAAAACGAAAAAATAATTTCAAAATACGCAAAAATTTACTCTATTACTCATTGGTTCATGCGAAGCGGAAAATACACCGAAAAACAGATTGTGATAAAGATTCTTTTATTGCAGGCAATAATTTGTGCAATCGTTCTAATTTTGTATTACTTGAATTCAATACAATTATTAATACTTTAATCCAATTTAGGTGTTAGAAATGGTAAAGGTTTGTTTAGCGGCAAGCGCAGGAGGCCATCTCAAAGAAATCCTGCAGCTTGAAAAATACTACTCTAAAAAAAAGCATTATTTTGTAACATTCAGAAGGGCTGATGGAATAAGCCTTGCAAAAAAAGAAAAGGTTTATTTTGTTGAATGCCCTTCAAGAAATCCTGCAAAATTTTTGAAAAATTTTTCACAAAGCCTTAAAATATTTTTTAAAGAGAAACCCGACATCATTATTTCCACAGGCGCAGACGGGGCGTTTGCAACTTGTTTAATTGCGAAATTGAGCGGGAAAAAAGTTATTTATATAGAAAGTTTTTGCAGACCTTCAAACCCGAGCATAACAGGCAAACTCGTTTACCCGTTTGCAGATCTTTTTATTTATCAATGGAAAGAAGTCGGCAAACACTATCCGAAAGGAAAATTCGGAGGAAGCATTTTTTAATTAACAAAAGAACGGTGAAAAAAATGATTTTTGTAAGCGTTGGAACACACAAACAACAATTTGATAGATTACTTAAGGAAATCGACGGACTTATTGAAAACAAAAAAATAAAAGGAACGGTTTTTGCACAGATTGGCAGTTCATATTACACCCCAAAAAATTTTAAGTATAAAAAATTTCTAAGCCTTGAGGAATTCGATAAAAATGTTAAAAAATGCGGAATATTCATAACTCATGCGGGGGAGGGAAACATAGGCACGGGGCTTCAATATGAAAAAAGAATGATTGTTGTGCCGCGCTTGAAAAAATTTGGAGAGCATACTAATGATCATCAGCTCGAACTCGCCGACGCAATGCGCAAAGAAAACCGGGCAATAGTCTGCGGCCCCGAGGGCATCGAAAGAGCGCTGGTTGAAATAAAAAAATTAAAACCGAAAAAGACCGCGCATGCGGGAAAAATAATACTTCTGCTAAAGAAATTCGAAAGTAAAAATTTTTCAGATTAAAAAAAATGAATCCTATCTTAATATTTAAACTTTTAGTAATTACCTAAATGTATGAATTTGCGAAAAGGACATCGCCCAGCTTCAACGAAAATTTTTTTTTCAAATCGCAAAATTGAGATTACGGCACTTTTTGTCTCAATATTGTCGCTATTGCCGATTTGGCTTTTCAAATTGCTCCCCTTGATGGATTATTACCAAGGAATTCTTTTTCCATCAAAAGTTTTGGTCAATTACGGCACAAACCAACTTTTTCAACAAATATTTTTAATTGCCCCCACAATTGTTCCAAACTCCGCAGCAGTATACATCATTGCGGTTTTGAGCTACATTGTGCCCATCGATTTGGCAGGAAAATTAGTTATAAGCATCTTCATAATTTTGTTCCCCCAAAGCATAATTTATTTTATCGGAAAATTTAATCCCTCAAATAAATGGCTCGGATTATTTTCTTTGCCATTCATATTCAATCAATTCTTCGTATTGGGCATTTTGAACTATTACTTTGGAATAATCCTGTTCTTCTTTTCGCTTGGAATTTTTATTTCAATGAAAACCAAACGTGAAATGCTTGTTTTTTCGACATTATGCATAATTACTTTCCTTACGCATTTTGGAGCGGCAATTATGCTTTCTGCCGCCATTGTTTTTATAACACTGGGAAAAATTATTTTTAACAAAGATAAATCTTGTATCAAATACCTATTTTTAGCGGCCCCTATGTGGGCAATGATTGCAGTTTTTACCATATTGAACAAAGCGGATATTTCGGAAATAATTTTTTACAGCAGCCCTTTTGAAAAAATTAAGAACTTGCCCGGAACATTTATTACATATTCAATTACTACCGATTTCCTGCTTCTCTTAGTAACTTTAATGCTTTTTTGTATTGTACTGTTCAAAAATAGACACTTAAAGATAAATGAAATTATAAAGAACCCTTCATCTTGGGTATTGCTTTGCATGGTAATAATATGGATTCTGGCTCCGGAAAAGATAGGCACCTGGATAAGAGCCGACAAACGCGCAATATTTTTTATTCCATTTTTATTGCTTGCGATAACAACCATTCAAATATCAAAGAAAACAAAAAAAATAATCATTTCATCGTTAGTTGGAATAGCGATTTTAACTGTTTTTTTCACAGCGCAAACATATTCTGAATTCAATTTGAACTCCAAAAAATACGTTAATGCGCTTGAGCAAATTCCTGATAAAAACCTCCTTTATCTATCCTCTTCTGAGCTAATAGGGCGATTTGGAATTTATGAAAGTGCGCTTAATGGATACTATGGAATTGAAAAAAACGGGATTTCGTCAAATGTATTCACATCTTATATGCATCCAATAAGATTTTCAGATTTTTTTAAGGAAAAAATTTTATCTGCAAAAAATGTTTGCGCCATTTATAAATATGGAATAGTGTATCAAAAGGAATACCCTTCCTGCTTTACACAGATTAAAAACTCTGATGGCGTAATAATATTAAAGTCGAGTGTGATAGAATGAAAAAAATCTGTTTAGTGCTCCCCACATTCAACGAAGCCGAAAACGTTAAACAACTAATCCCTTCGCTTATCAAAATTTTTGATTCCACTAAAAATGTGAACCCAATCGCCCTTTTTGTGGATGACGGAAGTCCTGACGGCACTGGGAAAGAAATAAAAAAATTTTCAAATGTGGACAAAAGAATAAAAATTATTGAACGGAATAAAAAAAATGGCCTTGGAAAAGCTTACGCCACGGGGATTAGAATTGCAATAAATAATTATCATGCAGATTATATAATTCAAATGGATTCGGATCTGAGTCATGATCCGAAATATTTGAAAGTGTTTTTTAAAAAGGCCTCTGAAGGAGCAGATTTTGTAATAGGCTCAAGATATGTCGCAGGGGGAAAAATTGTTGGTTGGAACGCGTTAAGAAAATTAATTAGCTTTGGGGGAAATTTTTTTGCAAGAAGCATAATCGGACTTCGCCCAAAAGATTGCACTTCTGGCTACAGGCTTATAAAAAAAAGTGTTTTTGAAGACTTTGATTTCGAAAAACTGGATGCAAAAGGATACTCTATTCTAACTCAAATATTGTTGTTAGCCAAAAAAAAAGGCGCAAAAATAGAAGAAATCCCGATTATTTTCGTTGACAGGAAGTATGGAAAGACAAAACTAGGATTCAAAGATATTATTGAATTTCTATTAAATGCAATAAAAATTGGTTTAAAAGAAAACAAGCTTTTAAAATTTCTTATAGTCGGAGGATTCGGAACAATAGTAAACACTTTTATGCTTTTCACACTGACCGAATTCGTTTTCAATAATTACCTTTATTCCGCACCATTAGCAATAGAAACATCAATAATTACTAATTTTCTGTTAAATGATAATTGGACTTGGAAAGGAATTGGCGAAAAAGGCAAAAAAAAATCATTTTTGCGACTTGCAAAATATAATTCTGCAATGATTTGTAGCATGGTCATAAATATAATTTTGTTATTTCTAATGACTTCCTTTATTGGAATATATTATTTAATATCCAATGTAATCTCCATAGCAATTGTTACTGCAATAAATTATTTGATAAATGATAAAATAATTTGGAACAAACAAACAAAAATTGAACGGGGCGAAAAAGATGAATTTCATTAAGAACGGAATAACTTTTGTAATCTCTACAAAAAACCAGGGCAACGAAATAACCCAAGTAATCGAAGGATGCCTAAAGCAAAATTATTCAGAAAAAATTGAAGTAATTGTTGTTGATGACGGAAGCACCGATGCGACCGTAAAAAATACAAAAAACTTAATGAAACAAGAAAGATTAATCAAACTAATTGAAGTAATGGGAATAGGAAGAGTAAAGGGATTGAACAAAGCAATAAGTTTGTCAAAAACTGAATTTATTTGCCTTTCTGCAGGAGATATTTTTTACAAGAGAGATTTTGCAAAAACAATCCTTTCATATTTCAAAGATAAAAAAATCGCTTTTGTTTCGCCGTTTTCAGAAACGGGCGGAAACGGAACAGTGTGGAGAAAAACGGTGCTTGATGAACTGGGCGGATTCGATGAAGAATTTAACGAAAAAGGAAGCGGATTCAGGGACGACACGGATTTGGCTTTCAGGGCATTTGATGGCGGATACAAAGGAATATTTACTTATAAAACTGCAAAGTTCAGGCACGAACATTCCCTCAAAGAAAACAGTTTGTCAAGCAAAATCAGGTACGGTTGGTCGAGGCTGAAAATTCACAGGTTCGACCCTCTGCTTTACAAAAAGCACCCTATAAGGGCAAAAAAATTTTTTGATGTAAAATTCGGGTTCATAAGGAATCCGATAAAAGACTTTGAAGTTGCAACTGGAATGTGGAAAGGAAAATTCGATTTTAGCTCGCCTCAAGGCGTAGTATTAATACGCGGCGATTCAATTCCAAAAAAAATCGCTATAATATTCCTTGGAGTATTTTACGTTATTTGCGTGAAAACTGTAAGGATTTACGGAAGCATAAAATACGGAAAACTGCTGATTTAACCTCGCCTTGGGCAGAATTGCGACAAATGTACCATCACGGTTTATAAATCACTTTTTCATAAATTAATGAATTCGAGGCGTGCTTAAACATGAAAGTTTTACTGTTAAATCCTCCATTTATCGAAAAGTTTTCGAGGACTTCAAGAAGTCCGGGAGTTTCAAAAGGAGGCTGTGTTTATTATCCGATTTGGCTTGCTTACGCCGCGGGCGCGCTGGAAAAAAAGGGGCACGAAATCACGTTGTTGGACGCATCCGGCGAAAATATTCCATTATCTGAAACACTCGAAAAAATAAAAAAATTCAACCCAAAAATAATTGTTGTCGATACAGTAACCCCCTCATTTGAGAATGATGTGAAAGTAGTTTCAAAAATTAAAAAAACTATTCCGGGCGCATTTGTAATCCTTGTCGGGGACCATGTGAGCGTGCTCCCGAAAGAAAGCCTGAAAAAAAGCGAGGCGGATGCGGTTGCGGTAAGGGAATACGATTTTATTTTACTCGAACTGGCCGACGCGGTTGAAAAAGGAAAAAACCTTTCAAAGGTGAATGGAATCGCATGGCGCAGGGGGAAAAAAATAATTTTGAATAATGAAGCGGAGCCGCCAACTTCACGGCAACTGGACTGGCTCCCTTTCGTTTCCAAAGTTTATTCCGAGCACCTTAAAATTCAAAATTATTTTTACCCTTCGGTACAGTATCCACAGGTGACTATTCTGACCGGACGCGGCTGCCCGAACAGGTGTGCATTTTGCAAATGGCCGCAGACATTCAGCGGGCACAATTACAGGAAGAGAAGCGTGAAAAGCGTGGCCGATGAATTCGAGTGGATCAAAAAGAATTTGCCGAACGTAAAGGAAGTGATGATTGAGGATGATACGCTTACGCAGGACAAGCGCAGAACAATTGAATTGTGCAAGTTGCTTATTGAAAGAAAAATAAATATTACTTGGAGTTGCAACGCCCGCGCGGACGTGCCGCTTGAAGTTCTCCAATGGATGAAAAAGGCAAAATGCAGATTAATGTGCGTAGGAGTAGAGAGTGCGGAGCAAAAAATATTGAATAATATACACAAGGGAACCACCCCCGACGGAATAAGGCGCTTTATGAAAGATTCAAAAAAAGCGGGAATACTCGTTCACGGCTGTTTTATGTTCGGAAATCAGGGCGAAACGAAAGAAACCATAAGAAAGACCGCCGCGTTTGCAAGAGAAATAGAGCCTGATACTGCGCAATTTTTCCCGGTAATGGTTTATCCGGGAACTGAAACCTATGAATGGGCGAAAAAAAAAGGTTATTTGAAGGCGAAAAATTGGGGCGATTGGCTGAACAAAGACGGAACTCACCGCACCCTTCTTAGCAGACCGGGTCTGAGCGCAGAGGAACTCAATCAATTAACGGATGAATCGAGAAAAGCTTTTTATGCGAGACCAAAGTATGTGATTTCGAAAGCTGTTCAGGGAATAAAAAACCCGAAAGAGATTCCAAGGCTCGCAAAGGGAAGCATTACTTTTGCAAAGTATTTGTTAAAAAAATAATCGTGAAAAAAATGTTCGCTTCAATAATAATCCCTGCGCATAACGCCGAAAAAACAATTTCAGGCTGCCTCAATTCAGTTCTAAATCAAAACAGTAGCAAAAAGTTTGAAATAATAGTTGTTGACGACGGAAGCACGGATGGAACCGCGCGTGAAATCAAAAAAATAAAAAGTGGAAAAATAAAATATTTTTTCCAAAAAAATTCCGGCCCCGCAAAAGCGAGAAATTTCGGCGCGAAAAAAGCTTTTGGCAGAATAATAATTTTCATAGATTCGGATTGCATGGCGGAGAAAAACTGGCTCGAGGAAATGATGGCGCCTTTCAAAAAAAAAGACATTGCGGGGGTGCAGGGCGCGTATAAAACGAAACAAAAGGAATTCATGGCGAAGTTTTCGCAGATTGAAATAGAGGAGCGCTATGAAAGGATGAAAAGAGCCAAAGAAATCGATTGGATCGGGAGCTACAGCGCCGCATATGATAAAAAAATTTTCTTCGAGGTTGGCGGGTTTAATGAAAGCTTCCCGATTGCTTCCGGTGAGGACCCGGAACTCAGCTACCGGCTTCAGGAAAGCGGACACAAAATATTCTTCAACACAGAAGCGATAGTTTATCACTCCCACCAAAAAACTCTTGCAGATTATTTAAAAACAAAATTCTTCAGAGCGTATTACAGGCCGCAGATGTACAAAAATCACAAGTTGAAAATGATCAGCGATTCTTACACGCCCCAAACGCTGAAACTGCAAATAATTTGTTTTTACGCGATTTTGGCGTCGCTTGCTCTAAGTGTTCTGAACAGTTTGTGGTTTCTTATAGCCGTGGGCATTCTGATTACTCACTTTCTTCTTGGCGCAAAATTCTTTGCATTTGCACTCAAGAAAAATATTAAGGTTGCTTTTGCGAGCCCGTTAATTCTTTTTCTGAGGAGCGGTGTTTTCGGGCTCGGGCTCATTTGGGGGAAACTAAATGGCTGACAGGGAGCTTTCGAAACAGGGAATAGTGAAATACGTTTCCATCGTGGCCGCAAGAAAAGTGGCTCGTACTGCCGTGAAGGCGCTACCTCTGAAAAACAAAAATTTTAAAAAATCTGAAGTGAAAACAATACTCTTCATTCAGCTTTACGGAATCGGCGACTATTTGATGTCGACACCGGCAATTTCAGCAATCGCGAAAGAATTTCCGAAAGCAAAAAAAATTCTTTTGTGCAAAAAACATTCTTCTGATATTGCAAAACTCAATCCGAAAATCGATGAAATTCTAACCGATTCAAAAAAAATAGGCCGACCTGATTTGGCGGTTTCGCTTAACGATTCGGTTGAATCAACAATAATTGCCCTAAAATCGCGGCCGAAATACCTAATAGGATTTTTGAAAGGTGAAAATGTCGAGGCAAATTTCAAAATCAAAAAATTTTGCGGAGGAGAAAAGAAGCCTTGGGTCGAAAATTACCTTTTGATACCGAAAGCAATTGGAATTCGCGCAAAAAACAAGGCATATTCTTTGAAAATAAAGAAAAGCAAAAAAGTTTTTGAAATAATAAGGAAAAAAGGCCTTTCAAATTTCGCGGTCCTGAATCCTAACACTCGAGAAGGCGCCGGGGCAAAAAATTGGGGAAACAAAAATTATGCTTTACTCGCGGAAAAACTGATTGAAAACGGTGTCAAAATAGTTTTCTGCGGAGGAAAAGGCGAGCATGAAAGCAAAAAAACAATCGATTTGATAAAAAGCAAAAACAAAACTGAAAAAGTAACTGACCTGACCGGAAAACTTTCTCTCGGAGAGGTCGTGTACCTTTTGAGCAGGGCGAAACTTTTTGTTGGAAATGACACTGGATTAATGCACATTTCTTTGGCAGTCAAATGTCCCACAATAACAGTATTCGGGCCGACAAATTCAAAAATACTTTTCCCAAAAAATTCAGACAAGACGAAGGAATTTGCATTTCAGGTGAAGAACAAAGAATGGCCTTCGTATACGAGGGGCACATTCGGAATAAAACAAAATCAGAATTATATGGATTCAATAGCGCCCGAAACTGTTTTCAGAAAAAGTTTGGAGATGATAAAGTGAATATTCTTTACATTGCGGAAGATATCTCCATTCCGGGGTTCCACGGGGGAAGCACTCATGTGCAGGAAACTATAAATTCGCTGAAAGAACTCGGTCACAAGGTAACTGTCATTTGCAAAAAGGGCGAAGACCAAAAAGAAAAAGAA
>JBAZFU010000012.1:0-17101 GCA_041653195.1 archaeon | reverse complement strand
TAAGATTTAGGCACTACAAACCAAGCCTTTTCCACCAAATGAATTTGGTGCTGGGCGCGAATTAGGCTTCTTTTGGGTGAAAGGAGCCTGAAATAAGGAAAAAGTTTGCACCGAATTATACAATTATTTGACATTTTGGCTTTGTTTAGGATTGTGTTTGTCATAGTTGTTTCCTTGTAGAGTAAGATTCCTCTTTTGTCTTGGGAGGTATATAAAGAGTTTGTCCAGCCAGTACGTTTTTTTGGGAAAAAGTTCACTTTTTTTGAACTAAGTGGACAAAACCCATAAAAACAACCGAGCAAGAAAATAGGTTTGAGGTGAAAACTTGTACCAAGCAATTAATTTTCTAAGAAATATTCCAAGAGAAAGGATTACCTCTGATCCAGAAATCAGGGCATTTTATTACGAGCTAAAAGCAATCTTTGAAAAAGCTCCAGAAAGGCCCATTTATCACAGAGAGTTGAAATGTTATGAATGAACCCCAACCATATGATAAGAAACAGTGCGCTTTCTGCGGGGCAAACGGAACCATCCGCAAATATACTCTAATATTCAAGTATAGCAATTCGGCCCGCTGCTGCTTCTACTGTATAGAAAAACTTGGAGGAATAGGAAACACTCGGACATGGCTAGAAAAACACGCCCACTTCAACAACCAAGGACAAGTCTGGTTCAAGCAATAAAAATAACGTCGATTTGATTGGCAAAAAATAGCTCTTAAAAAAACCTTTCTAGCACTAATTTTTGTATGGTTGTGGCAATTTCCACCGGTTGTTGTTATGACCTGAAGCTCAGCAAGTTGGAAAGCGTTCACTTTTTGGAGAAATATCCGATTGATGGAGTCGAACTTTTGTTTGCGACACCGGAACAATTAACTGGTTTTGAGTTGGACGAAAAAGCATTGTCATTTCTAAAAAGATTGGAGTTTGTTTCGATTCACATGCCCTTTGAAAACATTAATTACAATAAAAATCAAGAAACTCAACAATTAATCTCAAAAGCGAACAGCATTGCTAAACAAGTTAATGCGCAGTATTTGGTTTTTCATCCTAACACAGTTAAGGATTTTGATTCAATCAAGAATAATTCACTAAAAGTTTGCATTGAAAACCTCAACAAAAAAGAAAGCGGTTATCAAACAGTAGAAGAAATACAAACAATCCTGAAAGAACATGCGTTCTTAGAGTTTGTTTTAGATATTGCGCACGTATTTGGAAACAATTTAAATCTAAACGATTTCCTGAAGTTAAATAGCAAACTTAATGCAATTCATGTTAGCGGACAGTGGATAAAAAAGGGCAACTTAAAGGAACACGGGTTTCTAACGGAAGGAACAAACGAACAACTAGAAAAAATTAAACCAATTCTTAGGCTAAAAAAACCAAAAGTAATAGAGTCCGACTTTTACCCTTACAAAATTCCGCTAATAGAAAAAGAAATTCAACTACTAAGAGAATTTGATCAAACATTTTAATTATTTGTAGTGCCTAAAAAGTTTTCATACTATTTTAGTTAGGAAAACTCACTTTGCAGAGGGTAAGAAAACAATTGTCATCATAAAGAACTGAAACAAGCCATTAAACTGGAATAAGAAATTGCTTAATTATATTATAAAATTGATTTTAGATCTAAAAGATGTTTGATAATTGCATCTGGTTTGTATTCGAAATGTTTTGTGTCTTGTTCAATTGGGTTAAACAGAATTGCTTTCATACCAAGCTTTTTTGCGTCCATATCAACAGACAAATCGCCAATCATAACGATTTCTTCTGCATTTATCGAGTATTTTGATTTTGCTTCATTAAGAAAGTGAATAAAGGGTTTTAGTGAAGCTTTCTTGCCTCCGACTTGAAATGAAAGCGAATAAATTTCAAAATAATTAACTCCAAGCTCTTTGACCCAGTTTTTTGCCCAATCTGTTTCAGTATCGCTAATAATTCCGAGTAAATACCCTTTTTTGTGCAAGTAAGTTATTGTTTCTATTGTGCCATCAATAATGTGTTTTTTTTCAACTTTATACTTTTGAGCTACTTTCAAAAAAGCAGCACTCATATTTTTTGCGAGTTCTTCATTAACTTTAAATCCCAAGTATTGTTGCACAAGTTTTGGTACGCTAAGTGAATCTGATTTATATTCTACTTTTTGAGATTCGCGCCATGCTCTTTCAGCAGCAAGCTTATATCCCTCATCAGAAAATTTTAATCCCTTCTCACGCATTATGCGCATTTCTTCATTCCAACAAGCTTGTAAAAGTTCCGGATGAGATACTCGGTACAAAGTGTCCCCAATATCAAAGGCAATCATCTTAATCATTGAAAACTTTTTTTTCATTTAAGCAAACTCCTGTAAAATTCAACAGTTTTCTGAGTATTTTTTTCAATCGAATAGTTATTCTTAATATCTTTTTTAGCGTTCAAAGCAAATTTTCTCATAAGTTCTGGATTTTCAATAGCAAATACTATTGCTTCTTTTAATGATTCTATGTTCATTGACTTAAATACTATCCCATTTTTTTTGTTTTGAATTAATTCAGATAATCCTCCAGCATCTGAAACTATTGCGGGCACTTCGCAATTCATTGTTTGCATACAAGTCAAAGGTAGATTGTCCCAATGCGCGGGAATCACAATAAATGACGCTTGTTGCATTGTTTCATACACTAACTCTCTAGAAACTGAAGGATAAATAATTGCTTTTGAATTAATCTCTTTTATTGATTTAATCATGGATACGCCGGCATAAACAGTGTCTTTTCCAATAAATACTATTTCAAAATCATGTGTTTTTGAAAGCTCTTTTGTTGCTTTGGCAAGATCTAAAACACCTTTTCTATACTCTATTCTTCCAATATACAAAATTCTTGTCTTGCTTTTTGAATCAATAATTTTTGGTTGAACATCAATGTTTTTGATTCCGGAGGGTATGACTTTTATTGACTGAACGCCCCATTCTTTCTTTATATCCCTAGCAAGTGACTGTGAAGGACTGATCACCCCAATACTTGATTTTGTTTGAATCATTTCAAGAGTTTCTTGAAGCTTATCGGTATCCCACCTGTTTTTTGGTTGAGATCTATTAATCATAAATAAGGGGGAATGACATCTAGTAACAATTGAAAAGCAATCTGTTAAGAAAAATGCCTCGGCTTTCCATTCAGGTACTTCAATTACATCAAATCTTCTTTTTTGTAATAATTTTCTAACTGCGTTTGCGTGTTGAATAAAAGAATAATACTGGTCTTTTTTCTCAGGAATTCTTGTTACTTTAAAACCATTTATAGAGTAAGAGTGCTGCTTTTTTATTGTTGTTGAAATAACCTCTATTCTATGCCCTTTGTTAGCTAGCTCATTAGCCAAAAGCCAATTGTGTTCAGCAATTCCTCCATAGTATGTTTCGCTAGGAAATTCTCTGGAAACAAGGCCTATACTTAACGTTTCCATAAGGAACTATGGGGCGTAATAATATATAAAAAGAAAGCAAAACCTTTTATCTAATGTGCCCAATATCCTTCGTTACTTTAATATACTATGAGAACTACTCCATTTTAAGTCAAAAAATCGCTGTTTTAAAAAAACAATTGTTGCCATCTGATGAGGTAATTTTTGTCTTAAACCGTAAAACCGAAAAAAAAGCTGTGTCATTTAACTGGGCAAAAACTAATTACGCTATTAAATACATTGTTCCTCGAGGCTTAATAAAAATTGCAAAAACAGTTAATGCAAGCTTTGTAATACCAACCTCAAATGGGCTAGCTGATGCTCGAAATCAAGGAGTCGCGTTTGCAAAAAATGAAATAGTTGCACTAACTGATGAAGATACTATACTTGTTGACAACTGGGCGAATACCGTAAGACATAATTTTAAAATGCGCAATGCTGACTTTATTTTTGGCCCAATGATTATATCTAACTGTTCAAGTATTCTTGAATGGTGGCGCAATGAGTATGAATCTGTGTTTTCAACTAGAAATGTTCTTTTAAAAAATTGTCAAATAGGTGCAAATAATTTCATTTCCTGTGCCGGGCGAAATATTGCTGTAAAACGTTCTTCATTTATTGCTGTTGGAGGGTATAATCCCAAGTTTAATCATCTTCTTGGTGAAGACCTTGATTTAGAAATACGTTTTGTTGAACAAAAATACAAAGTTTTTTTTGTGAAAAACATGGGTGCAAAGCACTTGCACCCTATTTGGTTACTCGGAGTGTTGAATAAGTTTTGGATTGGGGGCAAGTCGGATGCAAACTGGGTCAGGTTTAATAATCATAAAATAGGTTTGCGAAAGCTTTCAAGAAATTATGTTTCGCCCCTTAAACAAATAGCATTTGTTTTAGCAATTGTCGTATTTTTAATTAATTTTATATACGCCTTATTTGTTGTTTTAATTGCATCCCTTTCGATGATGCTTAATATGAAACGACGCCCAAAACCATTGTTTGTAATGTTATCATTGGTTTTAATGCCAGTAAAATTTATTCTAGCAAACATCGCTTTTTGGTATCAATTTATCAAACAAAGTGAGACTCTATGATCAAAAAAACAAAAGAATCGCAGTATTCAAGTTCGAGCGAGAAAGAAAAAGTAAGAAACTTTCTTTTATTCCCATTATTTAGAAAAATACACAAAATTGCTGAAAGAAGCTTAACTATTCTAGAACTTATCGATGAAGACCTTGAATCAATACGAAGACTAAAAATAATTGACCCTTGGTGCGAGGTAATTGGAGTAACATTCGGCGATCAAGACCTCAGCCAAAACTCGTTTTGTATTTTTGAGGAAAAACTCGACAAATTAATGAAAGATAATTATTTCCTAGACTCATACCCGACCGGGTTTGATTTTATTAATTTAGACTTTTATGGTCCGGGAAGATTTTTTGATGAAACTAAGTCTTGGAGACCAGACTTGCTAATAAATGTCTTAAAGATGCAATCTAAACAAAAGGCTTTTGGCTTAATGCTTACTGTTGACAGTTATGATGATATATTCCCAAGAAGAAATCACATAATAGCAAATGGCAAGAACGAACTTGATTTGCGAAAAGCCCTTCTTCCATCAATAATGCCTTCAATTGCAAATTTTGCATCAACAAATAATTTAGAAGCTAATTATGAACGATTAATTTCTATTGCAGGACTAGTAAAAGAAGTATCATTAATCGCAAATTTTTCAGGATATTCTATCCAACCATTCAAAAAACCAGTTGTTTATGTTGGCAAAAGCTCTGGGCACATAACCCCCATGATTTCACTGGGATTTCTCTTCCTAAAAAGAAAGAAAAACCTGTCTGATAAGGAAATCATTAAATTCACCAAAAAAGCAGTATTTCTCTACAAGTGATATTATGAAAAAAGAAACTTGGTTTAATGAATTTGAAGAATTCTTATCATTCACTAACGAAAAAGAAATATTGCTTAACGCCATAAAATCAAAAATCAGCCATCTTCCCTCAAAGAAAAGATTCCTTGATTATGGAGCAGGCACCTGCTATTTTACTAATAGATTAGCAAAGAACTTTCAAGAAGTTGTTGCCGTCGATAAAAAAAAGAGATCAAAAAAATATTTAACTGCAAAAAATGCTAAATTCTTATTTCCAAACGAACTCGAAAAAGACAATGAAAAATTTGACTTTATCCTGCTTTCCTATGTGTTAGGAACAACTTTCTCTGCAAATCACGAAATTATTGAAAAAGTCATAAAAAAACTCTCAAAAAATGGAGTTATTTGCATAATTTCGCTCTCTGAATATAATAATCTTGCTCCAAAATTCAAACAAGTGTGTGGAGCAACAAATTATTTCAACAAACTTGTATTGCAATCAAATGGTTTATTCACTGAACTAAACCATGTGCGAGCAAAGTATTTCATACCTCGACGAAAAGAAAATCTTTTCAATAACTTATTTGGAATAAGCTCAATCCAAGATATTATAAACAATTTTTATCGTTCAAAAAAAGAAATTTGTTTTAGCCTTATCCATAACCTAATGTTTGCATCACACAAATATAACAGAACAATTTTTTTGTTTTCTGGGTTAGTAGCATCAGGAAAAACAACCCTTGCCAAAAAGTTTTCTAACACATATAACTTGAAATATGTTAGCATTGATGACTATCTTCGTTCAGTCGCCAAAGCGAATCAACAAGATATGGACAAATTCTTATTTAAATTATCAAAAAATAATCAAATAGCAGTTGCCGAACTAATAGCAAACTTACTGGATTCAATTCCAGAAGATTTAGGAAGCCTTGTTATTGATGGCGTATTTAGCGCGGAAGAAATTGATTTTATACGCCATAATAGTGCAGGGCGAATTGTATCAATTTATGTTGATGCAAAAAAATGTACGAGAGAATTTTATGCAATGAAACGCCAAAGCATTTCCCTTACACAATCCAAAAAATATCTCCGAAAACTTGATTATATAACCGAAACCTATTCGGGAGGAGTATTTGATAAAATGATTTATAATTATAAAATCGACAACAACGATCGCAAAGATAGAAAATCAATTAAATTAATTTTTAGCGAAATTCATGATTTCACCTTTAACAAAAACAATGACGAAACAAACAGGTCGTGGTTATGAAGAACACTTTAATTTCTATTCTTAATAAAAAACCAAATGACTATTCTAAATTTGAGACTAAGTTTTTTTTGCAAACCAAAAAATCGCTTGTTTTTGACAAAAGTAACAAAAAAACCTCTTCAAAAGTCTCAATCATAATACCTTGTTATAAATCAAAAATGATGATCAAAAAAGTATTGTTGGCAATAAATGCCCAAAAAAATATTTCTAAAGAACAAATTGAAATAATACTAATAAACGACTATCCGGATGATAATTTAGAAAATATTATTCCAAAAACTAAATTTATTACCACGATTGTTTCAAACAGAAAAAACTTTGGAGCTGCAATAAGTAGGAACATAGGATTAGCTCTCGCAAAAAACAAATTTGTGTGTTTTTTAGATAGCGACACGATAATAGCTCCTAATTACATATCACAACATTTACAAAGAGCCGAAATCCTCCCTAACATAGTGTCCTTTAGTTTTCGGAAAAAAGTGTCTCTAAATTCGCCAACAATTTCTGATAAAAAAATTAAAACTAAAACAATACAAATCAAATTTGGTGACTGGGCGGATTACCGTTACAAAAAAAATCTTTTAACTCTAATTAATAAAAATTTAAGAAAAAATACTTTTTTGTCATTACTTGACTTAACAAACAACTTCAAGAACTTTGGTCAGGGCAAAATATTTGAACTATGGACTTTGCCAATGATTATTGCCACCCATAACCTGTTTTTGCCAAGTAAAATTGCTTACCAGGCGGGCGGGTTTGATCCTCAATTTAAATATACTCAATGGGAAGATTTTTGTTTTGGGGCAAAAATAATTATTTTAAGCAATTACATAATTCCCTGCCTTTCCACAAGTGTTATTTCAATTAAATCAAGCAATTTAACAAAAAAGAAAAGTTATTTCAAACAAAACCAAAAAATTTTTGACAGAATTTTAAATAAACCGCTCGTAACATCTTCAAAAGCGAAAATTATTCAAACCTATCTTAACCCAAAATATATAAAGAGGATGATGGTGATGCCCAAATGAAAAGTGCTAAAACACAAATAAAAAGAGTTTTCAAGCCAGGCGTATTCTTATCACTCCACAATGGCAAAAAAGTTATTCAAAAAGACGGAGCAATACTTTCCCCAAGACAATTTAAAACAGAACGAACATTACTACGATTCTTATCAAAAAAGCCAGCATTTGGGGCAAGCTATGAATATGATTATACAAGAAAAATGCTTTTTCGCAAAGCTTTTTTTGGAAAAAAAACACGCAAATTTACTGCTTTAGAACTACGATCCACGGCAAGAAAAATTGCGAAATTACATGGAATAGTATTTCCAAAATATGGCAGGATTGGAATAAAAGATCAGCCACGCCAAAGAGGCACATTCAATGATGCATTTAATCACTATCTACAACTTATTAGCAGCAATGCTGAAACTAACCTAATTGATTCACAAATTAGGGGCAGCATACAAAAAATTATTTCTAATAGCAAAAAAATTGCGCAAAGGGAAAAATCACTAACCCAAAGTTCTTTTTCTCTTATTCATCGTGATTTGCACAATAATAACCTAATTTTTTCAAAAAGAGGCCCAAAAATTATTGATTGGGGGAGTGCAGCAACATGGGACCCAGCTCTTGACATTGCCCTATTTTATGTAAAGAACAATCTGCCTATGAAACGTTTTGAAATCTTTATGAGTGAATACTGCAAGCATTCTCCGGATAAAAACATTAAATCCCGTGTTCGATTATATGTGCCATTAGCACGGTTAACAACTGTTTTATTTGAAAATCAAGCGTTGCTAAATCAACAAGTGTTAATTGCCTTAAAAGAACAGTCTTCTTTCATTGGGTTTACTAAGTAAATGTGCCGTCTATGTACATCTACCTGTATTGCCATGTTTTTGATTGCTCCCTGAACTGCACAAAATAAAATTTATAATTGGATTGGAACACTTTTTATTGCATGGATAAAAAAATTTGTGTTAATTGTGTCGCATTTGTTCTAAGAAAACAAGGCAAAATGCTCGTTGAAAAAAGGCGACTTGATAAGCGAACAGATCCTGGTAAAATAGCGATTCCTAGCGGAGGTATTGAAGAAAATGAATCTCCTGAAAGCGCACTAATCAGGGAAACCAAGGAAGAATTAAACATTACGCCCACAAAATATTCTTACATTTGCACACTATCCTATCAACACACAAAAGTAGACTTTGTTATAAATTATTTTTTAATAGAAAAATGGATTGGAAAAATTAAAAACAAAGAAGCAGACAAAATCTTTTGGATTAACTCAAAAAAACCAAAAGAACTTGATATCAGCGTAGATAAAAAAGCAATTGAAATACTAAACAAGAAAATATCGTCTAAGACCGTGTGTTTGGTAACATCAAATGAAGATAGACATAATTTTGTTAAAAAGGCGTTTGCGCAGTTTGATTTATGTGTTGAAAGGGTTTCTTTGAAACTAAACGAAATACAAGCCGACACAGTGAAAGAAGTGGCAACAGCCAAAGCTCTGTCTGCAGCCAAAACAATAGGTAAACCGTGCATTTGTGAAGACACGGAACTTTGCATCAAAGCTCTAAAAAATTTTCCAGGGACTTACATGAAGTTTGCGCAAGCGAGACTAACGTCAGAAAAAATTATTTTGCTGATGAAAGACGAAAAAAACAAATCAGCAATGTTTAGAAGCACAATAGTGTACGCGGAACCTGATGGGTTTCATAAGACTTTTGAAACCAAAATTAATGGAACAATATTAACTAAGAAAAAGGGAAATAATGGTAGAGGTTGGGATTCAATATTCCAAATAAACGAATCAAAAAAGACGCTTGCAGAGTACGAACCCTCGGAAAGATTTGAAATTTGGAACAAAGGATACCTCGAACTTGGACGATGGCTATCAACAAAAAAGGTGATTTGATTGAAATAATCAAGGCACTTGGGGAATTCTTGGAGGCCATTTAGAAAAAAACGAAGAAATCGAGCACACTATGAACAGGGAAGCATTTGAAGAAGCACAAATTAAGCTAGACAAGGTCATTTGTATAGGCACAAGAAACATTAACCATTCTTTTATTGTTGGCTTCGCCTGCACAACCAAAAGTGAAAAAGTAGTATTACAGAAAGAAGAAGTCGCAGAATACAAATGGACAAAACTCGATGAATTAGAAAAACTTAATCTAACCTTTAAAGAATTACCTGTCGAAGCAAAAAAGGCACGCAAAATACTTTTTGCTAAATAAAACAAAAAAAACTAAAATTTGTGTAGTGCCTAAAAAGTTTATATAATAGAACAGCGTTAATAATTAGAATATAAAAACAGGCTACTCACAGGGGGGCGCAGTAACACTATTTTCGGTTTATGCCCCTTCCCTGCATTATTGTTTAAATAAATATTATGCCTCAATACAGTTGTATGCAGTTAGTTGATTTATTTTCTGATTTTGATTATTTGCAGCAAAAACACGGCGACAAAAGATTATCTGCTATTTATGGCGGCGGTAAAACAAATAATCCTGATCTGTGTTTGGTTTTTATGAATCCCACGGGGAGAAATGTTTCTTCAGAAAAAAAGTGGAAGGGGATTAGAGCGCCTTGGATTGGAACAAAACAAGTTTGGAATTTACTTGAAAAATTAAATTTAATCAATACAAATATTGTTGAAGAAATAAATTCAAAAAAACCAAGTGAATGGACAGCAGAATTTGCACAAAAAGTATATGAAAACATCGCGTCTAATTCGGTTTATATAACAAATTTATCCAAAGCTACTCAAATAGATGCAAGGCCTTTAACAAACAATATATTTAGAGAATATTTCGGGCTGTTCAGAAAAGAGATTAGTTTAACAAACCCAAAAATAATTATTTCATTTGGAAATCAGGTAAGTTCAATAATATTAAACAAACCGATTAGCGTATCGAAGTACAGAAAGAGATACGAATTGTTAGAGATTGAAAATAAGCAATACAGAGTTTACCCGGTTTTTTACCCGGTCGGGCAAGGAACACCAAACATTAAATTTGCAAAACAAGACATAAAATGGATTCTAAAAAATATGGAGAAAGTGATGTGATGAGCACTAAGGCTGAATTGAAAAAACTCGAAATAGGCTGTGGGGAAAAGCCGCGCGAAGGCTACATTCATTTCGATGTGCGCAAGCTCAAAGGAGTTGATTTTGTCGGCGACGCAAAAAAACTTCCTTTCGAAAACAATTCTTTCGAAGAAATTTATTCGCGCTTCTTCCTCGAGCATCTGCCCAGAAATGACGCAAAAAAAGCACTGAAAGAAATGCTCCGCGTTCTCTCGCCGGGCGGGCGAGTCGAAATAATTGTTCCGAACTTAGAATATTTTTGCAAGCTTTTCTTGGAAGGAAATGAGCAGGAAAAGGAATGGTCGCTAAATAAAATTTACGGTTTCGAAAAATATGGGGAAGATCATCACTATTTCGGCTACAATTTTGAGACTCTGGAAAAGTTTTTGGAAGAGGCAGGATTTGAAAAAGTGAAAAAAATAGAATCAAAGGAAAAAGAAGCACAATATCTGGCAGCAGAGGCATTCAAACGAATAAAATAAGGCTTTTAATTCTTTGTTAAAATTAGTTTCAATATGAGAACTGAAATTGTTTTATTTTGCGCGATGTTTTCAATAATTCTTTTTGCAGGATGCACGGGCGCAGTACCGAATGATATTAATTCCGCCGCAGATACGAATGGAATTAATGATGTGAATAGTTTTAATGATTCTAACGGAAGGAGTGTGAATAATTTGGATCAGTTTGTAAAAATTAAAACAGGCGATACGGTTTCAGTAGATTATAATGGAAGATTTGAAGATGGAAGTGTTTTTGATTCGAGCATGGGAAGAGAGCCGCTTACTTTTCAAGTCGGGGCCGGGAATATGATAAAAGGATTTGATGATGCGGTAATTGGAATGAAAGTCGGCGAAACAAAAACTGTTACATTGCCTCCTGAATTAGCATACGGGCAAATTGACCCTAATAAAATCGTTGATATTGATAGAAACTTGTTTTCAAAAATTCCTTCAATTGAAGTTGGAACAATGGTCACATTTCAAAGCGGAATGAGGGGTCGCGTGGAAAAATTCAATGACCAGAACGTTACTATGAATTTTAACAGCGAAATGGCCGGAAAAACCCTTGTCTTTGAAATCACCGTCGTAAGCATAAACAAATGAAATCACTGCGGTAAACATAAACAAAAAAAGTTAAATAGTGGTTCAAACTAAAGTCTTTCCATGAAAAAAGCCCTTGTAGCCTATTATTCCGTCGGCGAGGCTCATAAAGTTTCAGAAAGGCTGCTTGAACTTTTTGGAAAAAACGGTTTTGAAACCGTAAAAAAAGTTATAGAACTTGAGAAATCGAGTCAACAGCCTAAACAATCCTGCGAAGAAAAAGGTTTGGAGTTAAAAAGCGGCGTAAAATCAATCGCCGATTATGATGTGATTGTAATAGGGACGCCGGTGTTCTCATTTTCTCCGGCGCCGGCAGTAAGCCTCTTCATCAAAAGCCTGCCGAATTGCGAGGGAAAAAAATTTGTTTTGTTTTCAACAGGAATAGGGCTTTCCGGTACCACAATAAAAAAAATGCAGAGTCTGCTTTCAATGAAAGGGGGAAAAGTAGTTGCCAGCGAATCTTTTTCCAGCATTTTTGAATTCGATTCAAAAAAGTTAGTGGAAGTCGAAAAGTTTTTTGAAATATTTTCCGCAAAAATTTAAAAAAATAATTTTTATTTTCTCTTAGGAGCATTTTGTTCTATCTGCTCGAAAACATCATCTTCCAGTTCCTCTATTTTTCTTCCCTTGGATATTTTTTTCTGAGAATCAATTTCCTGCAGCCCTGCTTTTAGATTCTCTTTTATCTTGCCTACTTCTTCTTCGGTCTGAACAAGGCTTATTTTCGAATTCACCGAAATCAATTCACTTTTTATTTCAGAGGACATTTTTTTGAAAGAAGCTTCGGAAATTCGTCTTTTCAAATAGGCTTTTTCCGCAATCTTCAATTCCACAACTTTTTTCTGTCTCTGTTTTAATAACTCTTCAAGAACACGCCTTTTCTTTGCAGAAATTTGCTCAAGTTTTTTTAACTCTTCCCCGTTTAACTCAGAATTTTTCTTTGAATCGATTTCAGCCTCAAGTTTTACCAGTCGAGTATTTTTTTCATTTGACAAAGAATCAAAAGTATCCTGGTCAATTCGATGCTTCAAAAACTGATTTTCTGTCTGTTTTAATTCCTCTAAAACGGTTTTTTTCTCAGTTTCGAGTTTTTGAATCCCGCCACCGTTACTTCCAGAAAAAAATTTGCTGAAAAAACCTTTCTTTTTTTCTTTTCCGCCCTTTCCCGCGTCTTTTTCTTCAGAATTATTTTCAGAATTTCGCCCCCTCGAAACAGATTTTTCAGATTTTCCCGCTTTTACCGAAACCCGCTTTTTCTTTCCGCCCAGAAGAGCTGCAAAAATAATTACCAAAAGAATGGTTATAATCGGAAGCGCCATCAAAACAGTTTTCATTTCCCCGAGAGCTTCGCTGGGAACCGCAATAAGCAAGATTATTTGCAGAAACACTGCTGCAATAACCGCATAAGTAATAGTTTTGTCCATCGAAAGGAAAACGCTTTTCCGAAATAAAAACCTATCCCGCGACTCCTAGGGCCAGCGAAACTCAAAAAGCCTGGCTCAAATACCTTTAAATAGATTGATTCAGAATTATTGTTTGGCGATTCCTGCAAAGCAGATTTTTCGCTAGCCTTTGAAACGGGTTGAGTCGAAATAGTTTTTCGCCAGCCTTTTTATAAAAAAGGCTGTGGGCCTGTAGCCTAGTGGATAGGGCGACTGCCTTCTAAGCAGTAGGTCAAGGGTTCGATTCCCTTCAGGCCCGTGGCTTTTTAAAAAAAGCCAGCAAAAAGGCTGTGCATTTTAAAGCCGACAAAAAGGCTTCGCATATGCGGCTTTTTTGCCAAAATTTTTTTCGCCAGTCTTTTTAAAAAAAGGCTGATGGTCAAAGTGATAAAATGAATTTCAAAGAAAAAATCGCCGAGCTTTTAGCCAAAGAAACCGGCTTGGAAAAAGGCGAAATAGAGGCTTTGCTGGCGAAACCGCCGCAGGGAATGGGAGACTATGCTTTCCCCTGCTTTATGCTCGCGAAAACCAGAAAAGAGAGCCCTGTTGAGGTTTCGAAGGCACTTGAGAGTGGAATTTCAGCCGATTTTATCGAAAAAGTCGAAGCAAAAGGGCCTTATCTCAACATTTTCCTGACAAAAAGCTCCCTTTCTTCAGAAACTATTAAAAAAATTCTTTCAAAAAAATGGGCTTTCAGCAAAACAAAAAAGGGCAAAGTAATGCTTGAATACAGTTCACCAAATACCAATAAACCGCTTCATGTCGGGCACTTGAGAAATAATGCTATCGGCGCAGCAGTCGCGAACCTGCTCGAAGAGTCAGGCCAAAAAGTAATTAAAGCAAATCTCGTAAATGACCGCGGGGTTCATATTTGCAAATCCATGGTGGCTTACGAAATGTTTGCGCAAGGAAAAACTCCTGAAAGCGAGCACAAAAAATCCGATCACTTTGTCGGCGACATGTATGTTTTGTTCAGTCAAAAAGAAAAAGAAAAAGTCGAGCTTGAAGAAGATGCGCAGGAAATGCTTCGCGCATGGGAAAAAGGCGACAAAAAAACCGTTGCGCTTTGGAAAAAAATGAATTCATGGGCGCTAAGCGGAATAAAAGAAACTTACAAAGAATTCGGAACAGAGTTTGACCAGTGGTTCTTCGAATCTGACACATTTAGAAAAGGAAACGGAAAAAAAATAGTTGAAGAAGGCTTAGAGAAAGAAATTTTTGAAAAAGAAGAAGACGGCGCCATCGTTGCTGTTCTTGAACCCGAAATGCAAAATAAAGTGCTGGTGAGAAATGACGGCACTTCGCTTTACGTTACAAACGATTTAGGATTAACAGAAGAAAAATTTGAGAAATTTGAATTAGATGAAAGCATTTGGGTCGTTGCAAATGAACAGGATTTATATTTCAGGCAATTGTTCAAAATATTTGAAAAATTAGAAAGAAAATGGGCGAAAAAATGCAGACATTTGAGTTACGGATATGTTTCTCTGCCGAGCGGAAGAATGAAATCAAGGGAAGGCACCGTAGTTGACGCAGATGATTTGATTTCAGAAATAAAAAAATTGGCGGAAGAAGAAATAGAATCACGCTATAAAAAAATTTCTGCGAAAGAAAAAAATAAAAGAGCAAAGGCAATAGCCCTCGGCGCAATAAAATTTTATTTATTAAAAAATGATGCGAAAAAAGACATGGTTTTTGAGCCTGAAAAAAGCATTTCCTTCGAGGGAGAAACCGGCCCCTACATTCAGTATTCCTATGCACGGGCAAAAAGCATTTTGCGCAAAGCAGGAAAGAAAAAAACAAGGATTACAAAAAAAGATTTTGCGCTGCTTGCGCACGAAAAGGAAAAAGAGCTATTAATTGCACTTTCAAATTTTGACGATGCCGTGTCAAGAAGCATTTTAGAACTTTCACCGCACCACCTCGCCCACGCTCTTCTCGCAGTTTCAGAAAAATTCAATTCTTTTTATCAGCATCTCTCGGTTCTTGACGGCGGAAAAGAAAAAAATGCCAGAATTGTTCTGGTTGAAGCCACCGCCGTTGTTCTAAAAAAAGGTTTGGGGCTTTTGGGAATAGATGCGCTGGAAGAAATGTGACTTGAAAAGCTGCAAGTTGTGTAAATTAATCTCGATTCTTTAATTTTCTTTCCAATCTTTCAAGAGTGTCTCTATGACGCCCAGGCTCCCTAATGCACTTCTCAGCAACTCTTTTATGCGCGTAAAGCTCCCTGCGCAATTCCGCAACCAAAGCCAGTTTCATTAACTTAGAAATCTTTTTATCTCGTTTTAACCGATTAATCATTCTCGCGATTTCCACCGATTCTCCGGCTTTGCGATAACCATGAAGTGCTCGATGCATGTGATCCTGAATTAATTTCTTGGCGCCTTTTTCGGTAAAAGTTTTTTTTCGCTTAAAATTGCCGACCTTTAACAAAAAAACACCTACTCTAAAACAGCCTTAATTCTTTTTACGCCTGCGGCAACACTTTCCTGTTTCAGGATTTTGAAATGCCCAAGCCCCTTAACGGTTTTCACGTGCGGGCCCCCGCAAATCTCCTTCGAATAAATATTTTTTCCGTCCGTTACGGTATACACTTTTACTTTCTCGCCGTACTTCGAATCAAAAATTCCGTGCGCGCCCTTTTTCTTCGCCTCATCAACAGAAAGAATTTCTTCATTCACATTGGCGCAAGCTTGAATCGCCTTGTTAACCCAATCCTCAACTGCTTTCAGCTGCGCATCGCTCAATCTCTCGTCCGAATTAAAATCGAACCTCAGCCGTTCCGCAGTAATATTCGAACCCTTTTGAATAATATTTTTGCTCACCAATTCCATAAGTGCTGCATGCAAAAGGTGCGTCGCAGTGTGCAGTTTTGTAGTCTGCTCTTTCGAGTCCGCGAGCCCGCCTTTGAAAGTTTGTTCCGCACCCTTGCGAGAAACTTCCTGGTGTTCAAGAAGGCACTTTCCAAAACCAGCCTCGTCAATTTCAAATCCTTTTTCTTTGCACATTTCAGAAATCATTTCAAGCGGAAACCCGTAACTCTGGTACAAATCAAAAGCGGTTTTGCAATCCAACTGTTTTTTTTTCTTCGCCGAAAGTTTTTGAAGTTCTTTTTCCAGAAGCTTCGTTCCGTTTTCAAGCGCAACCGAAAAACGCTGCTCTTCCTTGTCCAATTCTGAAAAAATTTTCTGTTTATTTTTTACAAGTTCCGGATAAATTTTTTCAAATCTCTGCACCACGGTTTCCGCAACTGCTTTGCAAAAACTGCCGTTGATTCCAAGCAAGCGCGCGTGCCTGATGCTTTTTCTAATCAACCTACGCAGAACGTATCCTTGTCCGACATTGCTCGGCACAACCCCTTTTTCATCCCCTAAAATAAAAGTGGCGGCGCGCAAATGGTCAGTTATTATGCGCAAGGACTTTTGGACTTCTGGACGCTCTGACCTCATTTTGGTCAATGATTTTGCGCAATCAAAAATTGGTTTTAGCAAGTCTGTTTCAAAAGCAGATGGGTAATTGTTCATTATTGCAGTGACACGTTCAAGACCAAGGCCAGTATCAATGTTTTTTTGCTTTAATTCCTCAAACTTTCCTTCCTTGTTCTTGTTGTACTGCATGAAGACGTCATTCCAGATTTCGCACCAGTTTTTCTCGTCAGTTTCTGGGTTTGATTCTTTTGATGGGCTTCCATTGCCGACATAATAAAATATTTCACTGCACGGTCCGCAAGGCCCTGTCAATCCAGCGGGACCCCACCAGTTGTTTGCTTTGGGCAAGAATACAATCTTGTGCTCTGAAATTTCAAGCTTTTTCCAAGCCTCAAAAGCGACATTGTCCTTTGGGCAATCGTTGTCGCCTCTAAAGCAGGTTACTGAAAG
>JBAZFU010000011.1:0-20438 GCA_041653195.1 archaeon | reverse complement strand
ATTTTGTCCATTTTCCGTTTTCTATTTTGAGGATTGTGTCGCACACCCTGTCCAAAAAATATCTGTCGTGTGTTACCATGAGCACGGTTCCTTTGAATTCGCGCAAATATTTTTCCAAAATGTTTAAGCGTTTGAAATCCAAGTGATTTGTAGGTTCATCAAGAAGCAAAAGGTCCGCATCCGATGATAAAATTTGGGCAAGGGCAATAATTGCGCGCTGCCCGGTTGAAAGCGAGCCTATTTCTTGGTCGAGCCAGGATTCTTTAATTTCAAGAGTCCGTAAAACCGATTTTATTTTGTTGGTGGGGCGCGTGTTTTGGTGCTTTGCGAGTTCGGTCTGGAGTTCCACATAGCGGCCGGTTAACTTGTTTAGCTGGGCGTGGTCTTCATAAACCTCGGGAAGTGAAATAAGTTTCTCAATTTCGTGCATTTCTTTCTCAAATTGGTTTTGGTGGTGGATTGTCGCGGTTTCTCCGATGATTTGGTGCCCGGTTTTGTGGAATTCCAAATCGATGTGCTGTGAAAAATATGCCGCTTTGCCGTTGAATTTAATCTGGCCGTTGTAATCCACTTGCCCGAGAATTGCTTTGAGGAAAGTTGTTTTTCCGACGCCGTTTCTTCCGATGAGGCCTACTTTTGCGCCGTCTCCGATTCCTACGCTTTCGTCAATTAGTATTTCTCTTTTGCCAATGGAGATTGAAATGTTTTTGATGGAAAGTGCCATACGCAATTGTAATTCTAACGAATTATTAAAGCGTAATGGAAATTATTTTTTTTCTGTATAAAAAAATAAATGGGCAAAGTGCCAGTAAAATTTTGGCTTATTTCTTTTTTTTGACGAGTAGTGATAGCTGTTTTTCTATTTTTTTCAGCCTTGTCGAGAGTTCTTTTTCGCGGGTCGCGTCCTCATCCAGGTAGTCTTTCATTTTTTCAGGGGAGTTCAGTTTGTCCATGGCTTTGCTCATGTTGCCGACTATTATTCCGAGGAAAAGATTAGTAATTATCATTGTGCCGATTACTATGAATGAGATAAAGTATAGCGGGCCGCCCACGGGATATGCTGAGTTTGCAGGCAGCATTATTGTGTTCCAGTTTTCGAGGGTGAGCACTTGGAACAGGGTAAACAGTCCCTTCCAGATTGAACCGAAGTTTACCGGATCAATCGCGCTAAATAGTGAGACTCCAATTACCGTGTAAATGTAAAGTATCATTAGGAGCAGGAGCGCGACGAATATTACGGAAGAAATGCTTTCGACCAGCCCCTTGACCACCGGGCGGAAGTTAGGGAATGCTCTGAAAAGCCTGAATGTTCTTACCACTCTGACCAGCCGGAGAACGTAAATTGCTTTGTCTTTCAGCGGGATGAAGCAGGCCAAAACAATTATGAAATCGAACACGTTCCACGGGTCCCTGAAAAATTTGAGGGGTTTTTCTTCGGCGAAAATTCTTGTAATTATTTCGACGCAAAAAAAAGCAAGAATCAGCCATTCAATTGCGTTTACAATCGAGAACCACGGGGAATCGGCAGAAAGGTTGAGGCTGAAACCGACGAGCAGCGCGGAAGAAATTATTACGAAAAGAACTGTGTAATTGAAAGTTCTGGATTCAACTATTGGTTTTAATTTTGCCGATATGGTATTCCTGTTCATAATCAGTTAATTTTGTTCAAGGTTAGTATTAAGCCTTTTGGTCTGTGGGCGCGCGTTTTTTTTGAACTATTTTTTTACAGGAGAAGCAGGGCGAATATTCCCGTGGTATTGCAAATAAAGCTTATTATCGCGATTTTTTTCGCGCTCATGCTGGACAGCCCTGCAAGTAAGGTAACGGCTGCTTCGTCCGGTATAAGCGGGGACGCGAAAAAGAATCCGGCGAAGGCGAATAGAAGATAATTTTGTAATTTCGGTTTAATTATTCCTTTTGTTATGCGCTTCATGAACAGGAAAGGCTTTTCTCTTTTGAGTCTGGAGAATTCCTGGTTGAAAGAGAATTTCACAAACTTGAAGATTGCCATGTCTCCGAGAAGGCACCCGAATCCCCCGATTATTGCTGCCAAAAATATGTTTTCAGGGTGCATTACTATCAGAAGGCCGGCTGAAAAAGGCGAGGTGAAGCCGAACGAGAAAAGAACTCCTGCGAACAACACTCCTAAATAACTCCAGTTTCCGAGGTGTGCGAGAAAATTATCCAGGGGATAGTTGCTGAAAATAAAGTATGAAAAGATAATGCATAGTGCAAACAAAAAAATCTTGGGGTATTTGAAGCGGAAAAAAATCTTGAAATGAATCAGGGACAAAATTTTGTTCGTTACTTTTTCTTCGCCGCTGATTAAGAAAGCCTCGCCCCGCTTTATTTGTTCGTTTGCCTTTTTCAGCCCCAACATAAAAATCGCACAAACTGAATACGTTTTTAGAGTTTATAATATTTAGTGCCTTGTTTGTTCGAAAGACAATCCGGCAAAATTTTTTTTGTGCTTTCTTTTTGGAATGGCGCGGCGGCAATGGTCGTGTGTCAGCCTTTTTCTTTTGATTCGTTTTTGCCGCTTGTGTCAAGGACTGTGCCGGGCAGCAGAATAACTTTCTTTTTCGGCGTGTAGTGCCGCATTTTATTTCTCAGGAGCGCGTGTTCGGAATTGTTTTTTATTTCGGAGATTGATTCGAAGTCGGTGCCGCTGCGTCTCGCGACCGTCGGGTTTCTTTGTTTTCTTTTCGTTCCTTTCATAAAGCATCATTTTGAATTGTTTAGCTTCGCGCTAGGAAAGTTCTCTTTTCAGTATTTTGTGCGCGTGATTTAATTTTTTGAATTTTTCAACATCTCCTGTGGGCGTGTCAGGGTGAAGCGTTTTTGCCATTTCCTTGTATTTTTTGTTTACCTCATTAATGTCCTTGTGGTTCTCTTCAAGCCCGAAAAATTCTCTCGCCTCTTTGCGCTCGTCATAAACATCCTCGTCTTCCGCAAATTCCTCAATAAATTCTTCAAGAGGTTTTTTTTCTGAAAGCACGAGTTTCACTTCTTTCTCAATGACCTGCGAAACAACGCATAAATTATCCACGAACCTTTTCTGGCCTGCGTTCTCGTACTGCATTCTGTGCCCGCCGTAGTACCATATAACAGTTGCCTTTACTTCCCTTCCGCAGTTTCCGCCAATTTCCAATTCAATATCGTCCCTAACTGTGCCAAGCTTTTCGAGCGCTGAAATCAGCTTGTTTTTGTATTGAAGCGCGCGCCTGTTGAACGAGTCCTTGGCATTCACAACATTTATGCTGTGTCCCTTAATTTTGGTTGTTCCCATCCATATCAGCTTGTTTATTAGTTAAGTGGGGGGAGTAACCTATAAGAATTTATTTAAATAATCGCGGTACTTTGTGCAGGCGCGGAAAATCAAGAAACAAGCCTTTTTGCGACGGAAGCCATATTAGTTGATTTTGTCGAAGTGTTTTTCAAAAGTATTTTTCTAAAATTGCTTTTAGATTCGTTTAAATCGCTTTTGGATTAAATTAACTGGAACGGTGAGCCTAAATGCCGATTAATATTTCTGACAAATTGCCTGCAAAACGCGTGCTTGACGAGGAAAATATTTTTGTAATGACGCATAAGCGCGCGATTCATCAGGATATCCGTCCGTTGGAAATTGCGATAATGAACTTGATGCCCGACAAAATCACGACCGAAACGCAGATTCTCAGGTTGATTGGGAACACGCCTATTCAAACTCAAATTACTTTGCTGCATCCGAAAACCTACGAATGCAGGCACACATCGAAAGATCATTTGGTTTCTTTCTACAAGCATTTCGACGATGTTAAGGAAAAAAAATTCGACGGCCTGATAATTACCGGCGCGCCGATTGAGCATCTCGAATTTGAGGAAGTTTTTTACTGGAAAGAATTGCAGAAGTTTATGAATTGGAGCAAAAAAAATGCGACTTCCACCCTTCACATATGTTGGGGCGCGCAAGCCGGTCTCTACCACCATTATGGAATCAAAAAGTATCCTTTGATGGAAAAAATGTTCGGCGTTTTTCCGCACACGATTGCGAAAAAGAACGTGAAACTTCTGCGCGGCTTTGATGATGTTTTTTACGTTCCGAATTCGCGCCACACCGAAGTCCGCAGAGAAGATATTTTGAAAATCAAGGAACTTGAAATTCTATCAGAATCAAAAGAATCAGGAGTTTATTTGGTTGCGAGCAAAGACAGAAAGCAAATTTTTGCAACCGGCCACTCGGAATACGACCCGTTAACCTTGAAAAAAGAATACGACCGCGACATTGCAAAAGGTCTTCCGATTTCAGTTCCAAAAAACTATTTTCCAAATGATAATCCGAAGAGAGAACCGGTTGTGAATTGGCGCGCGCACGCAAATTTGCTTTTCTGCAACTGGATGAATTATTACGTTTACCAGCAAACGCCTTTTGGTTTGGGCAAGTAAATTGCTGCACTAAATTTTTTGATTGGCGTTTTTCAAAAAGTTTTGCCGAAGGTCTTTTCGCCAACTTTTTTTCGCCAGCCTTTTCGGTAAAAGGCTGATGGGGTATGAGGGAATTGAACCCTCGCCTGACGCCCCCGAAGCGCCGATCCTACCACTAGACCAATACCCCGGCCTTTTAAAAAAGGCCGGCGAAAATGCTTCGCATTAGCCCTTTTTGAAAAATTACGTTTTTCAAACGAATTTTTTTGCACTGAACTAATGAAACTAAAGGTATAAAAGAATCTATTTTCCGGGTTCGATTACTGTGAGCGGATAGATAACTCTGTCTTTTATTTTGCCAGAGTAAATTTGTTCTAATGAAATTTTACGGGGTTTATTATCTTTATCCCAAACATCCCAAAAAATAGGGGTGCGTTTTTTGCCCGCAAAACCGACAAAAACAAGTACATGCGTGAATTCGCGTTCAGGATGTAACTTCTGTAGAAAACTTTCAGGGTAATGGGCGCCGATTATTGTGCCGGGCGAAATTATTCCTTTTCTTATTAATGAGAGCATTTCGCCTTTACTTATTCCGGACGCCTCGCTTACGCCGACAAAGTTTCTTCTAAAAGTTACCCTGTTCGCCTTGGCAAAATCCCATGCGTTTGCGCCTTTGTATTTCTTGCCGAAGTATTTTTCTGCAATCCTTCTTGCGTATCCTGCGCATTGCCCCTTCTTGTTCGGGTTATAAACAGCGCTTTCTCTGTGAAATTTTAAAAGTTCTCGCTGTGATAATTCCAATTCCAATTTCACTGGTTTTGAAGGGTCGATTTGATGTGCTGCAGGTTTTTGTCCCCCCTTTGCCTGCACGGGTTTAGCGTGCGCGGCGTGGGTGCCGAGCTGAAACGCGAGGGCCGTAATTGCGCCGCCGGTTATGATTCTTCTCAATAGTGTCTTTCTCGGAGCCATGTAGTAATATTGCATCGCCAAAATTTATATTCATTTGTTGTGCCTTTTCTTTCTGAAAAACGAAGGATTAAATATTCCCTGCGCGCCATTATGTGCCACTTAGAGTTCGTTTAGGTGAGCCCATGCCAAAAAGGCGCATTTCCTGGAAAGAAATTGAAGACGGCAGCAGACTGCTTTACAAAAACATTCCAAACAAGCACTATGATGGAATAGTTTGCATTGCAACCGGCGGCCTTATTTTTGGAAAACTTTTGTCCGATTTGTTCAACCTTCCTCTTGGAATTGTTTCCGTTAGCCGCTACAAGAAAAAAGGCGGCAAAGTTGAGCATACCAGCGCGAACACTCATGTCCACTGGAACAAGGAAATCGGGAAAAAGAAACCGAGCATTCTTTTGGTGGATGATATTATTGATGAGGGCGTCACAATGGAGAAAGTCATAAACGCGTTGGAAAAAAAGTTCAGCAAAATCGATATTGCGGTTTTATTTTATAAAAAAGAAAGAACCAAAATCGATTTCAGTAAATACAAGGTTTATTACTATAAAGTCCTCGGAAACGACTGGGTTGTTTTCCCGTGGGAAATCGACAAATAAAATTTTGGACTTTTGAAATCAAAAACTGTGAAATTGATTTACTGTCTCTTGTCGCCTTTCAAATATTTTTTTCTAAGCTCAGGGTCGTCAATGTGCCTCATTATTTTCGGGCTGCATTTGTCCTTAACACAGAATGACATGAATTGTTTGCAAAAATCCCTTCCGCCTTCTTTTTTGAAATACTTGCACCTTTCCCAAGTCTCTTTTTTCAATTGTTCTCCGATGACGCTTATTCCCTGTTCTTTCGCTTCGGCCCCTTTTTTTGCGGAATCGCCGGCTTCTCCCAAAAGCGCTTCCGCCATTTTTGCCTCTTCGCCGTCGATTATTTCCCCTTTTTTCGTGGAATAAAGTTTTTTTTCGCCGTCCATTATTTCCGAGGCTTTTTCCTGCCGAATTTCTTCGCCGGTCTGGCCGAGCATCTTTTGCCTTTCCCTTTCCTTGTGTTCATCAACTATTTTTTGTGCAATGCTTCCAAGCGCCATCTTTCCACCCCTAACAGAATATCAATTACAAACCGCTTATGCGCGAATGCATATATAGAGAAGTATATTGGTTTTAAAATTAATCCCAAACGCTTTCAAAGCCCTCTAAAAAAGCTTTTATACAAAAGCGCCTTATTATCTTCATGCGGAACGTGAAAGTAATCGCCGCCGAGCCCGGAAAGAGCGCGTCAGCCTGGTTGAAAGTAAAGCCCCTTCCAGTTGTTTTGAAGAATTGGTTCTTTTGCAAACTCGCGAGAATTTCTCCCGGCAATTCCAACCAGTTTTTTTACAGATTAATGGGTGTAAAAATCGGGAAAAACGCGCAGATAATGCCTTCCGTTGAGATGGACATTTTTTTTCCGGAACTTATTTCCATCGGCGAAGGCGCGGTGATAGGAATTGACTGTTTTTTTGCGTGTCACGAATTCAATCCGGTTGAATTCAGGTACGGCCCCATTTCAATCGGAAAGAATTCTTTGCTCGGTGCGCGCTCTTTTGTCCTTCCAGGTGTTTCAATAGGCGACGGCGCAATGGTCAGCGCTCAAACAACGGTTTACAAGGACATTCCTTCAAATGTTTTTGCCTTCGGGAGCCCATTGCAGTTCAAAGAAATCAATTCGGGCAAATCCGGTGCGGGCAACAAAAATAAAAAATGATTTTTTCCAATATTAATATTTTTAGCCGGTTTGCAGTTTGTTTGTAATAAAATTTGAATTTGCTATTGGACAATTTGTTTGGTGGATGTTATGGGAAAAATTCTTGTTTCGGTTGTGGTTCCAACCCTAAATGAGGAAAAATTCGTTGACCGCTGCCTTGTCGCCTTGCGCAATCAAACCGTTCCGCGGGACAAATACGAAATAATCGTGAGCGACAGCAGCAGTTCCGATTCGACCGTTAAAATAGCGGAGGCGCTCGCCGACAGGGTGGCTATTTGCAAGAGAAAATCCGCGGGCTTCGGAAGGAACTACGGCGCAAAATTCGCGAAGGGAAAATATCTTGGTTTTGTTGATGCGGACACAATTGTTTCGCGCAATTGGGTTGAGGGTTTGATTGACGGGCTTGACGGCGGAATCGCCTGCACCGGCCCCGCCGAAGCGCTTGAAAAGGATTCCGTCAGGCTGCAGTTGTTTTTCAAGATGTGGGATTTTCAAACGAAAAGCACCGTGCTTATTAATTATCCCCTGATTCCTGGTTTCAATATTGGCGTTAGGGCCGGCGCGTTCAAAAAAATCGACGGTTTTCAAGAAAAAAATATTACTTCGGAGGACCTTGACCTTTCAATCCGCCTTGGAAAAATGGGGAAAATAATTTTTTCGGAAAAAATGGCGGTAAAAACTTCCGTGCGCCGCCTGAAAGAGGATTCGCCTATACAATACATTCTGAACGGCACAAAGTTTGTTTTTTTCGGAAAGAGCAGGAGCTGGGAAGACCACAGAAAGGACTTTAAGCTCGAAAAAGAATAAGTGGTTTTTATGTACGAAGATATTGCAGTTAATTATTTCAGGAGCCTTTCAAAGGCCGAAAGGAAAAAAATAATAAAAGGGATTTTTGATTCCCTCACCGATAAGGAAAAACTTGAAATTGCGCAAATGCTCGTTGGAAAAAAATGAAGTGGTTTTATTGGGTGCAAAAAAAAGTGTTTTGAAAAATAAAAATGCTGTTAATGAAAAATTCATGCGTATTGCGATGGCTGAAGCGATGAAAGGGGCGCGTAAAAAACACGGCGGGCCTTTTGGGGCCTGCATTGTTTGCGGTGGAAAAATAATTGCTTGCGCGCACAACGATGTTCTTCTGAGTAATTGTGCAATAAATCATGCGGAAATCGAGGCGATTGCAAAGGCCAGTAGAAAATTGAAAAAGTGGGATTTGAGTAATTGTGAAATTTATTCAACGACCGAGCCCTGCACAATGTGTTTTTCGGCAATTCACTGGGCGCGCATAAAAAAAGTTTATTTTGGCACTAGGATAAGGGACGCGAAGCGGTTTGCTTCAACGAAATGATGATTCCCGATAAGACAATGAAAAAAATGGGAAAAAGTGCGGTTCGAATAGAGGGAAATTTGCTTCGCGAGGAATGTCTTGCCCTTTTTGCCGAATGGAAGAAAGCAAGGGGCAAAAAGTACTAGTTTTTTTGCCGAAGATTTGGTTTATAAATGCTTGTGAAATAAATTTCTTGAAAGGTGTATTGATGTCAAAGAGAGCAAAGGATACTAGTCGCTTCAAAAAAACCAAATCCAGGGAGCGCTGGAAATGGAAGAAAAAGAAGATGCGCAGAAAAAAGCGTAAAAAAAGGTATTTAAGGCAGAGAGCACGAACCTAAAATTCTTCGCCGCACATTTATTTTTTCAAGTTTTTTTTTCTCGGCTTCAAGGAAGTATGGCGAACACTGCGGCATTTCCTATTATGAATGCGATTGTCATTGCGTAAAAGATTCTGTAAGTGCCTTTCAAATCGGATTTTTCAGGACTCAATATTGCGCCTTTTAGCATCGGAAGGAAAAAGAGAACGGGGATTATTGACCAAATGTATTGAAACGGGAGGTATCCAAAATTCGGATCCATAACGGTTATTCCGTTAGCTATCATTCCAAAGTAAGCGATTATTCCTATTGCCGCGACTATGTAGGATGCGAGTTTTACTTTTTTTTCTCCGAAAGCGGCGATTGTGCTTTTCATTTTCATTTTGATGTCATGGCTTTTTGAAAAAGCCCTGTACAAAGAATAACCGCTGAATTGCATTGCAATAACAAAAATTATCGGCAGTATCGGGAATGCTGCTGATGCTGGTCCGTGGAACGGCATGAACAATGCGAGCCCGGAGAGATATCTGAAAAGAGGGTTTATCATAGAGCCTGAAATAATGTCGAATATTTTTCTTGATTTTAGGCGCCATGGTTCGAGAGTGTAAAACAGCTGGTTTGCAAGCATTGCTAACAGGCAAATAGTCAGTGCGATGTTCTCAATCAGACTAAAAGCTATGAAAAGTGAAAGAGTTATTAAAAAAGATGAGAAAAAAAGTGCTTGTCTTGGACTTATTTTTCCGCTTGGGATGGGTCTGTTTTTTTTCACTGCGTGCGCCGCATCCAATTTTGTGTCTGTGAAATCATTTAATGCGTAAAGCCCCGACCAGAGCATTGCAACCGAAACAAACCCTATTGCGAATAATTCTAAGCTGAATTGTGCAGAGAAAACATAAAACGCGATCAGCGCCGCAATTGTCATGTTTAGGAGAGGTTTGCTCCATTCGAGCGGCCTCGCCAATTCGATTAACCCAAAAGCTCTTTCTTTCAAAGAATACTTTTTTCTTACCGCTTGCGCTCTTGCGGATGCCCTTTTCATTCCCTTTTTCAGTCTATTTTTTCGCTCTTTCTTTTTTGCCATAACTTCAAAATAAACGCCAAATTAATATATAAATCTGCTACTTTGCGCGGTTGCGAAGTCGAAGCCAATTATTTTAATAACGTAGTTTTTTGATACTTGAATGGGAATGCCGCTTGTTTGTTTTGCTACTGGCAACTTTTGGAGATTTGCGAATAGAAAGGATTTCTTTGAAAGGATAAGGCAGTTTGGATTCGAAGGAATCGAATTAACCCTTGGCAAGAGGTTTGGCGAGCGTGAAACACCGGTAAAAAATTTCAAATGGATTAAAAAGAAAAGATACGTCAGCATTCACTCGCCTTTCAAAATGGTTCGAATTGTCGAATCAGAAGAAGAGCTGCTTTTGATGTTCAGGAAAATTAAGCAGGATTATGCTAGCGCCAATGCAAAGAGTCTGATTGTTCACCCTTATGAAATGCCCTCTGAAAAAATATTGAAAAAAATAGGGATGAATATTGTTACTGAAAATATGGAAAATAGAAAATGGCAAAACAGATTGAGTTTTGAAAGGGTTTTGAAAAAATATCCTTCGGTTGGCCTGTGCCTTGACGTTTCACATGCTTACTCGTGGTCGCCAAACGAAACTGCGCGAATAATAAAAAAATGGAAGCCTCAAATCAGACAAGTTCATTTCAGCAACTGTCGTTATAAAAAATGCCACGTGGGATTTGCAAAAGTAAGCGAAAAATTCATAAAATCTATAATGCCGTTAAAAGAATTGGATGTTCCTATCGTGATTGAAGAGGATATGAGGAGCTTTGGAATAGAAAGCACAAAAAAAGAGCTGCTAAAAATTAAAGAAATTCTTGAGAAAGTTTACTCAAAGAATTAAGTTGCACAATTTTACTTTCGCTTCGCCAATTTTTTTAGTTTCGCAACTTTCGATTTCTTGCTTTTTTTGCTCGGGCGTCTGCCGTGTTTTTTCGCGGGCTTGCGCTTTTTCTTTGAACGCTTCCCAACTTTTTTTACCTTTCTTTTCATTTTTTTCTTTTTAGCCATTTTTTTCATTCTCCAAAAAAAGAATTTTAGCTGGCATCTGGACTCGGTGGAAAAGTGCCTCAAGCAAACGTCGAAATCGAACTTCACCTATCAACTTGCTATAAAGGTGATCTTCTCCGCTCCAAAAGCCGACTTAATGGCAGCAGGTCTCGCACAGAGAGTTATAGTCCAGTCTCAGTGCCAGTGGTCGAGCAGCTATAAGAGGTGGTCTTTGACGCACCCTTTTCAGGGCAACCGATTTGTCCTAGCCAGCTGTTATTATCATGAATTAAGAAGTATAAATAGTTTTTTGAACGAGTGAAAAAATTCGTCATTTGGCGGTGCGTTCCACAATCGACGAAGTTTAGTTTTTTTTGTTTTTTTGAATTTTTTTTAACAAAGTGAAACCATTAAATATTACTTGTGAGGAATCTTTTTTATGAAGACAAAAACCATGCGAAAAAAACCGCAAAAAGACTCTCAGGGGCAGATGCTGCTCGGGATAGAGGTCTCGCAAGTTTCAAAACCTGTGCGGCCGCTGAATGAGTATGCAAAAATTTTTTCTCAGGCAAATTTGGACGAAGCGAAAAGGCGCGCAAAGGAATATGTTGAAGGTCTGCGGCAAAGAATTCGCTTAGGCAACGCCCAAATCGCGTATGAAAAGGAACGTGCCGCGCTGGCAAAAAAGGATGTGCGGTTTCGCCAGCCGAAGGTAGACGCTTACAAATTGGCGTGGAAAATAATTGAAAGCCCGAATCATGGAAAGCAAAGTCCTCAGAAAAGGGCGGCGTGGATTATTGTTAATGCGCTTTCTTATCGCAGGAGAGATGGGGGAATTAAGAGGTCTTTTGCGCCGCGAGCGGATAATTTGAAGTCATTGAATTTTGACGGCGTGAGCCTCGGCAGAGTTGAAGCCTTTATCAAAGAATACGGAAAACTTTTTCCGAATTAAGCGCCGAAAAAACCTCTGCAGGAAAATTAGTTTTTCGCAACAGGCGCGCAAATGTTGTTAACGCAATTGTAACTGAATTCCGAAGTCGCGTTTGTGCAGAAATTTAAACAATTTTCGCTCAAGGTAATGAATGAATAGCTTCCAATTGCGCATTCTCCGCTTTCATTATCCGTCCCGCAAATGCAGTCCGCATCTTTTTCGCATCTCAAATAATCAGTAGCCCTGTTATATTCTTTCAAAACACATTGCCCGTTTGCACATGCTGCATAAGTAGGCACACAATCAATTGTTGAGCAAAAATTGTCCGCGCATGAAAGCTGTCCATTCCAAGTGCTCACAAAAAGAGCGTTTATTGAAGTCCCGCAGCAACAGTCAAAAACAGTGGTGCATTCATCGTTGCTCGTGCACTTTTTCATGTCAATTGTTGTGGGCGGCTTCACCTGGATATTTGAATTTGTTGAGGGAGTTTGGTCGGCGCAGCCCGCTGCAAAAACAAACGCGACAATGAGCGCTACAAAAATTACTTTTTTCATCTGCCAATTAAATGGAAGTTCAAGTATTTATTCATTTTCATCGGCGATTTTTTGCAGTGTGCAGAGCGGAACGAGTGGTGTCGCCTCGTGGCAGGTCTAATTTGGCAAACTATTCAATTATTTTTTCGCTTATTTTTTGCCCGAAGTGTCGCCCCGCTTCCCCAACCTTTACCAAAACTTTGTCGCCTTCGCTTAATTTTGCGATCGAAATTGTTTTTCCACTGCTTTGCACCAGCCTTATTGTTTCCGCATTTTGCAAAACGATTCCCGAAGTGATGCCTTCCGCTTCCGCTTCAATTAATATTAACGGCCTATTTTCAATTTTGTTTCGCCCGACGAAAATCTTTCTCACTTCTCCTTTGTGATTTACAGAAAGACATTCGTCTCCCGCTGTCAGCTCGAACAAGTATTTTGTTTTTCCTCCTGAAAGCATTACGTAGGAATGAATCGCGCCCGCGTTAACCCTGAATGGGCGTGTTGCGCAATACTCTGACTCCGCGCTTTCCGACTGGATGAGAAAAAGCATTTTTGCGGAATTGCCGACAAGCATTCCCTCGCCCTCACCCATTAAATTGCAGGTGTCAATGCATGCCCGCTCTCCCGAACCGAGCACTTTGATTTTTTTTACAACCGCTTCAACCAATTCGATTTTGTTTGAAAGTTTTGAGCGAGCTCCAATTTCTTTAACGGCATCAATTATTTCCTTCCTGTTTTTCGGCTTTAGAACTACGCCGCGAACTCCCTTTTCCAGCACCGCGAGCATCGTTTGAATTTCTTTAACGCTGCAAGAAACGTAAATGTTTTCCGATTTTGAAACGAGATTTTCTAAAGGAATTATTTTCCAGTCGCTCGCGTGGACAATTACTTTTCCTTTTTTTGAAAGATCGAGCGCCTTTTCCTCATCCGTTTTTGATTTTATTTCCTGTTCAAAAAAATCCGTATCAATCTTCAAGTCGCCGTCCGAACTTATTGTTTCGATTCTTCCGAGCGCATGCGCCTTTTCAGTTGCGCCCGAAGGAACGATTATTTTTTTCACGCCCGCTTCAATTGCGGAAGTTACTAATTCTTTGTTCCACGGCCTTATGTCTAAAATTAGTTCCTTTTCGTTGCAATTAGCGGAAGAACCGTTCAGCATTTGACCACCAATTTGTTTTTTTCTTTTGTTTCCGTTTCTTTTAATTCGAATTCTTTCATCGCTTCCTCAACAGAATAATTTTTGTTGAGAATGAGCGAAACCGCTTTAATTATTTTTTTCGGGTCTTTGTGCTGGAAAGCGTTTCTTCCCATTGCAACTCCCGCCGCACCCGCATCAATCGCATCCCTTATCATTTGCAAAGTTTCTTTGTCCGTGCCTTTCGAACCGCCCGCAATTACAATCGGAACCGGACAGCCCTCAACCACTTCCCTGAAAGAATCTTTCGAACCCGTGTAATTCGTTTTCACAATGTCTGCGCCGAGTTCAGCGCCGATTCTCGCCGCAATTTTCACTACTTCAACATCTTTTTCATTTTTTATTTTTTCTCCTCTTGGGTACATCATCATTAGCAGCGGCATTCCGAGGCGCTTGCATTCTCTCCCAATTTCTCCCGCGTCCGAAAGCATTTTCTGCGTGTCTTTCGCCCCGATATTTATATGGATTGAAACCGCGTCCGCGCCCAGTGCAACTGCTTCCTCAACAGTAGTGATTATTACTTTGTTCAACGGGTCTGGCGAAAGAGAATTTCCCGCACTCAAGTGAACTATTAATCCGATATCTTTTCCTCCGCCTCTGTATCCTACGCCCACCAATCCTTTGTGCATTAGTATTGCATTCGCTCCCGATTCGGCGAGAGTTGAAACGGTGCCCTTCACATCTGTTAGCCCTTCAATCGGCCCGTCCGATATTCCGTGGTCAATCGGAACAAGAAGTATTTTTCCGGTTTCGCGATTCATTATTCTTCCCATTCTAATTTTTTTTCCAATCATTTTTTTCTCCCCCTTTTCAAAAAAACTTTGGCGGGCCGAAAAAGCGGAAATAGCTCTAACAAAATTATTGAGAGAAACAGACTCCGACTTTTTCAGTCCAGAATCTATTCATAGAAATAGAAATAACCAAAGCTCGAGCCGGCACTGGCAAACTGCTGAACAGCGCGCTGTAAAACCAACTCTACCATTTGTAAGAAGTTGTCGGACGAGGTATATAAACAGTGTCAAAAAAGTGGTGTGACAAAAAGTACATTAACAAAAATGCGCTAGGTTTTTTCGCTTTCTGCAAAGGTTTTTATTCTTCGGAAGCGTGTAATCGAGTAAGTGTTAAACAGGTTGCAAAAAAAATTTGAAGGCGAATTTAATGAGGGGAATAATAAGGGCTGTTAGAACATGGTTTACAAAAAACCGAATAACCACTGCAGAGGAAAGATTCAACATGCAAAAAAATAAACATATTGACGAAGCTCGGAGAGCGAGATATTTGCAGGGAAAAAAATAAGGCAGTAAAATCGAATATTTTTTTGCCGCTCCTGCCGAAACCTTTTTAAAGGCTGACAGCACAGATAAGTATAGCAATTCCAGTTGCCTGGTGGCGTGGGTTGCTAGAGTATAATTGAACAAAAGGTTTAGGCTTTTTGTTACAAGTTCTCGAGTTGAACACCCAAACCTCTGGTTTGGATTCTACGCATATAAATGGGTTTCCAGCGGAACGCTTCGGCGTCTTTGTTGAGGAATGCCATTCATGAGCACCAAAGTATTTTTTGGTGTGATGTTGGTTAGTGAATTGATTAGTAGTGATTAGTCATTAAATCAATTCCATGAATGTTTCCAAATCACAGCCTTTTTGAGAAAAAGGCTGGCGAAAAACGTCCCTCACGGGACAGAAGTCGCTAGCAATTTTTTTGAGAGGGCACGAAAAGTTTCTGAAAATATCGGCGAATATTAGAAAATATTTTCAGAGATTGATTGAGTATGAGTAATGTGAAATTCCAGCTGATCCTGCTGGCGGAAACTGCTATCGAAATTCCACTCAGACATGCAAGTCGCAAATTCACGGTAAGTGAGTTTGGCGCACGGCTCAGCAACACGTGGCCAACCTACCTTCAAGAAGGGTTAATCCCGGGAAACTGGGGCTAATGCCATATATGCGAACGAAACTGGAATGTTAGTTCGTTAAAAGGGAATATCCTAATACCGGATATGTTCGCTTGAAGATGGGGCTGCGTCGCATTAGGTAGTTGGCGGGGTAACTGCCCACCAAGCCGATGATGCGTACGGGCCTTGAGAGAGGTAGCCCGGAGAAGGGTACTGAGATAAGGACCCTAGCCCTACGGGGTGCAGCAGTCAGGAAACCTTTACACTGCACGAAAGTGCGATAGGGGGATTTCGAGTGCTCTCACTGAGAGCTTTTGCTAAGTCTAAATCGCTTGGCGAATAAAAGGGGGGTAATATACGTGCCAGCCGCCGCGGTAATACGTAACCCTTAAGTGGTTTCCACTCATATTGGGCTTAAAACGCCTGTAGCCGGTTCTCCAAGTCTTTGGTGAAATCAGCCAGCTTAACTGGTTGAACTGCCAAAGATACTGTTGAACTTGGGGAAGGAAGACGTCAGGAGAATTTTTGGGGTAGCGGTGAAATGCTATGATGCCAAAAAGACTACCAGTAGCGAAGGCGCCTGACGAGTACTATCCCGACGGTGAGAGACGAAAGCTGGGGGAGCGACCAGGATTAGATACCCTGTTAGTCCCAGCTGTAAACGATGTGGACTATGTGTTCTGTGCCCCAAGAGGGCCTGGAGCGCCGGAGTGAAAACGTTAAGTCCACTGCCTGGGGAGTACGCTCGCAAGGGTGAAACTTAATGGAATTGGCGGGGACTCACTACAAGGGGTGGATGCTGCGGTTTAATTGGATACAACGCCAGAAAATCTTACCGGAGACGACAGCAGGATGATGGACAGTCTAAAGGGCTTTCCTGACACGCTGAGAGGTCCTGTATGGCCACTTCCAGCTCGTACTATGAAGCGTCCTGTTAACTCAGGCAACGGGCGAGACCCACATCAATAGTTGCAACTCCTCTGCGAGGGGGCACTCTATTGGGACTGCGGGAGTAATCTCGAGGAAGGCGTGGGCTACAGTAGGTCTGTATGAGCCGAATTTTCCGGGCAACACGCGACATACAATGGTTAAGACAATGGGTTGCTAACCCGAAAGGGGGCGCTAATCTCCTAAACTTAACCTCAGTTCGGATTGAGGGCTGTAACTCGCCCTCATGAAGTTGGAATCCCCAGTAATCGCGTGTCATTATCGCGCGGTGAATAAGTCCCTGAGTCTTGCACACACCGCCCATCAAGCCAGCTGAGTGAAGTTTGGATGAATTCACGCCTTTCGGTGTGAATGATTCTATATTTTGCGAAGCGGGCTAAGTTGTAACAAGGTGTCCGTAGGGGAACCTGCGGACGGATCACCTCCTATAAAAAAAAATTAGTCATTATTATTCATTACACTAACCAACTTTCATTTTTATTTGAAATGAAAAGAAATTTGAAGGAATAAAAAATGGCAAGAAGAATAGTAATAAAAAAGAAGAAGAGACCAGAAGGAGATAAGCGCTTGTGGGATGCGGTAATTGGTAATTTACGCTTATCAAAAAATAGAAAATTCGTTTCTGCAAAGCGGAAATAGAATTTGAATTGGATTCAATGGTTTGACCAGCGGTGCAGGCGCTGTTTTCTTGCACACGCAGGAAGACAACCGTATTGGGTAGAAGCCCAACGTCCAAGCAGTTACATTCGGAGTCAAGCCTATCGAGCGCTCAGAGCGCGAAGATGGGCTCCAGATGTCAACTGGCTGGGCAGTTGAGGGCTTGTAGCTCAGTTGGTAGAGCGCCCGCCTTGCACGCGGGAGGTCGGGGGTTCGAATCCCTCCGAGTCCATCAGCCTTTTTTAAAAAAAAGGCTGGCGAAAAAATATTTGTTAACTCAAATATTATTCGCGTTTTGTCCACTCCGGTGGGCAAGATACCATTATTTTTGTGGTGTCTCCCATTCCGAGTTTTTTCGGGATGGAAGTTAGTAATAAAATTTGAGAATTTTTTCTCGCAAGAGGAAAAGTTTTTGAATTATGTTACTTTGCATAGGAACTGCCAAATAAATATTAGAGTCAAAAAAGTAAGTTCTCAAATTGTATAACGTTACGCCAGTTAGTGGATGACTAGGCTCGAGCGCTGATAAAGGACGTGGCAAGCTGCGATAAGCCTTGGCGAGAAGCACGCATTCTTTGAACCAAGGATTTCTGAATAATTCAGCAATGAAAAGGAACACGGTGAACTGAATCATCTAAGTAACCGTAGGAAGAGAAAGCAATTGCGATTCCGTTAGTAACGGCGAGTGAAAGCGGAAGAGGGCAAACTGAATCCTGCTCCGTGAGGAATGGGAGATGTGGTTGCGGCGCAACAGTTTTTTTGCGAGAAGAAGTGTCCTGGAAAGGACTACCATAGAGAGTGATAGTCTCGTATTTGAAGCAAAAAAAGTGTATTGCCGCTAATGAGTACTGTGCATCGGGTAGTGCGCAGGAATACGGGTGTATTGACATCCAACCCTAAATACGTCTCGAGACCGATAGCTGACTAGTACCGCGAGGGAAGGTTGAAAAGTATCCTTGATAGGAGTTGAAAAGCACCTGAAACTAACTGGTTACGGGGAGGCAGGGCGTGGAAGGAAAGGCGCGCGTAATTTTCATCGAGAGGTGGAAAGTAAAGCGCGTTTCAGCGTTCTGTCGTACGTCGTGAAGCACGAGCGGGGGAATTTGCTTCAGTGGCGAGGATAACCGTTTTCAAGCGGGCATCCGTAGGGAAACCGAGTGGGCGCAGCATCGCGAGGCCCGGGGTTCAAAGCCTATAGTCACTGGAGTCAGACCTGAAACAAAGCGAACTAATCCTGAACAGGATGAAGCCCTCTTTCAAGGGGGTGGAGGTCCGAAACTAGTGCTAGTCTATCTGCTTAGGTGATTTGGGATTAGGCGTAATAAGCGAACCGAGCTTTGTGATAGCAGGCTCCTTTTGAAATACCTCTGAGGGTAGCCTCCCTGGAGGATGAGCATGGTGTAGAGATACTGGTTAAAAAGTATTGCCCCGAAAGGGGTAGCTTTTTTCCCAAACTCCGAATCTATGTTCTCCGTAGAAGGGGGGAGTAGGGGCGCCGGCGTAAGGTTGGTGTCCGTAAGGGAAAAAACCCAGCTCCGAGTTAAGGCCCTAAAATGTTGGTTAAGTGTCTTCAAAGTGAGTCGTGTCTCTAAAACAGTGGGGAGGTTGGCTTAGAAGCAGCCATCCTTTAAAGAATGCGTAACAGCTCACCCACCTAGAGCCATGGCCGCGAAGATTATCAGGGCTAAAACCAACTGCCGATACTCGGAACCTGTCCCAGTAGGGACGGATTGTAAGAAGGTGCACTGATGGCATAGAAGCTTGTTCGTAAGAACGAGTGGAGCCTTTAGTGATATGGATCTCCGCACTAGTAGTAACGATAGAGTAGTGAGAATCTACTCCGCCGAAAGGGCAAGGGTTTCTTAGCGCTTATCATAAGCTAAGAGTTAGCCGGTCCTAACCTCCATCCCAGCAGGATAGGAGGGAAAGGGAAACGCGTTCATATTCGCGTGCTTTTTGCATAAGATTTCGGTAACGATAGGCATACTTTTGACGCTTTGGGACAATTCGAGTCTCCTCGTCGGGAGATTTAACAGGAATAGCTCCTTGGAGAGCCGTAATGGCGAGAAGAGGAACAAGCCTGGAATAGCAGCAATGTTCGAATGATTCCTTGAGCCCATGAAAAAAAAGTATGTTTGATTGCAAAAATCCGTACCCAGATCTGAGATGGGTGCCCCTGGCTAAGCAAGCCTAGGCGTATTTGGGGAATTAACTTAAGGGAATTCGGCAATCTAGCCCTGTATCTTCGGTATAAGGGGTGCCTGCGTAGCAGTACGCAGGTTTCAATAACAAATGGAGTCCGACTGTTTAACAAAAACACAGGTCCCTGCTAGCCAGCAATGGTTTGTATAGGGGCTGACTTCTGCTCACTGCCAGTAGGTGAAAATCTGTTTCAACGGGTCTAAGCCCTGGTGAAGAGCGGGCCTAACTCTGAGGCTCTCACGGTAGCGTAATACCTTGCCGGTTTATTGCCGGCTTGCACCAAGGAAGTAACGAGATTCCAGCTGTCCCTAAGTTGAGCCAAATGAACTTACTTCGCAGTGTATATGCTGCGGACTCCTAACGGGAAGACAAGACCCCACGGAAGTTTACTACAGCCTGTTGTTGTGGCGTAGTTTCTGGCGTGAAGCGTAGTTGGTAGCCTTCGAAGCATTTTCGCTAGGAAATGTGGAGGCAACAATGCGACACCAACCTCTAGAAAATACGTTGCTTACCTGAAAAGGAACAGCAATTGGTGGGTAGTTTGGCTGGGGCGGCACGCTCCCGAAAAGATATCAGGAGCGCCCAATGGTATGCTCAGGCGAGTCAGAAATTCGCTGTAGAGTGCAAGAGCAAAAGCATGCTTAACTATATTCTGCACAGCAAGGAATGTAGGAAGGAAACTTGGGTCTAGCGAACGCTAGTGTGTCCGTCAATGCGACCCTAGTCTTACAATGAACCTATCCTGGGGGTAACTGAGTGGTCGCGGGTAAGAGTTCACATCGACCCCGCGGTTTGCTACCTCGCCGTCGTCTTATGGCATCCTGGCCGTGCATCAGCGGCCAAGGGTGGAGGGGTTTACTCATTAAAGCCATTCATTAGTTGGGTTAAGAACGGTGCGAGCCAGTTTGGATCCTATCTGTTAGGGGTGTAGGTTGACTGAGAGGAAGATGCCATCAGTACGAGAGGAACGTGGCGTCGTAGCCGCTAGTGTACCAGTTGTCTGACAAGGCAATGCTGGGAAGCCACGCTATATTGGATAAGAGCTGAATGCATCTAAGCACGAAGCCATCCTTAAAAAGAGTCAACCATTTCCGAACCTTCCTGTAAAAAGGAAAGCTAGGAACGAGGGCACGAGTAGAAGACTCGCTTGATAGACTACGTGTGTAAGTATGAAGCTCACGCGACATATTGAGCATAGTAGCACTAATCGCCCGAGGTTACACAAAATGAGAATCGATCCTAACAAAATATTTGGCGGTTTCTATGCGACACTATTA
>JBAZFU010000010.1:0-30048 GCA_041653195.1 archaeon | reverse complement strand
AGCATTTATGGCGGAACAGGTTTTTTCCAGCAGTACGAGGATATAAAAAACGCGGAAGCAATTGTTGCAACGCCTGGAAGGCTGCTCGATCATTTGCGAAGAGGAACAATAAAGCTGCATGATGTCAAGTTTGTAGTCCTTGATGAAGCGGATAAAATGCTTGAGATGGGATTTGAGGAAGACGTTGAATCAATAATTAATCATACCCCAAAAACCAGGCAGACTGTTTTTTTCAGCGCAACAATGCCGCCTGCCGCATTGAGACTTATACATAAGTATATGAAGAATCCTGAATTGATAAAGGAGAAATTACAAGTTGATAGAACTCTTTTGAAACAGGTTTTTTACGACATTCCGATGGAGAATAAATTTTCTTTGCTTGTTAAGCTCTTGAAGGACGCGCCAGGCAGTTCGGCAATAGTTTTTTGCGGCACAAAGAGAAATGTTGATAAAGTTGCACAGGGTCTGAGAAAGAACAAAATAAGAGCAATGCCTGTTCACGGAGACCTTACTCAGGCAAGACGCCTTCAGGCAGTAAATTTTTTGAAATCCGGAAAAATTGATGTGCTTGTTGCGACCGATGTTGCGGCGCGCGGTCTTGACATTAAGGATGTTACGCACATTTTCAATTATGATGTTCCAAGAACGCCTGATGAATATGTTCACAGAATCGGAAGAACGGCGCGTGCCGGAAAAAAAGGTGAAGCTGTCACGCTGCTTTCACAGCGAGATTATCAGAACTTTGAAAATGTTTTGAGGGACAGGAGTCTTGACATTGTCGAATCTCCGGTTCCTGCTTTTGAGAATGTAAAATTAGAAAGGGAACACTACGGAGGTTCGGGCGGTTATTCTCGCGGGCGCGAGAGCTACGGCGGCAGAAGAAATTACGGCGGAGACAGGGCCCATGAAACACGAAGCAATTATGGCGGCGGAAGAAATTACGGCACACAGAGAAGTCACGACCGCAGACCTCACAGATTGGAAAGAAATTTTGAATCAAATCAAGGCAGCGAATTACAAACTTCACGGGGAAATTCTGGAAACAACTACCGAGAACACCGCACAGGTAACGCTGCTTCCGGCAACACAAATACTCGCCCCCATTTCAACAGTCACAAACCATATCGAAAAAAGTTTCACGGTTCTGAACACCGCGGAAGAAATTATTAAATAAAAAAATTATTTTCTCGGAAAGAGTGAATCAACATATTTTTTCATTTCAAGTGCATTGTCCACTTTTTGTTCAGCAAACTTAACCGTGATTTCACTAAGCCCTTTGCTATCCTCGGCAAAAAGCAAAAAATTTCTTGACTCTGCGAGGTAAGAATCAACATAACTTCTCATGCAACTAATTTGTTTAGAGTTAACATCCTTACGCCCCAGTTCCCCGTTCCATATTTTTTCAATTAAGGGTCCGGCGGTGCCGGAGTATTTTATTGCAGTAGAGTAAAGTTTTTTGCCGGACGGAGTCGCATGAAATTCTTTAAGAACCCTGTTTATTTGTGCTCTCTGCAATCCCTGCAATCGTTTCTTAGTTTGTGTAATAAGAGCAACTTCTGCCAGCGGACCGTACTGTTCTACAGCTTTTCTCTTACGCTCGTATCTCCGACTGAATGCTATAAACAACATTACATAAATGTGTTTTTAAAATTTAAATAGTTAATTGTTTTTGAAAAAAAGTTTTTCGCCGGCCTTTTAGAAAAAGGCCGAACGCAGAGTGAGGGATTTGAACCCCCGCTCCCTTTCGGGAACCCGGTCTCAAGCCGGGCGCATTTGACCACTCTGCCAACTCTGCGTAAACATCAGCACGGGTTTTGTTTTTAAAAGTATTTAAACCAGCAAGAAAAGTTTAAATGCTCGAAATGAGAATGTAATTACACTTAATTGGAGGGGGTTAATGAATGGTTAAACTAAGTCACAGAGCGCCACCAGTGCGAAAACGGGGAACCGCGGGCGTGCCGTCGATTCTATTAATTAAAAACAAAAAAAGAAGGCAGATGTTAATGAACAAAGTAAAAGAAAAATTAGAAGCGGATTCCGGTCACACGGCAGAGGATTACAGAAGGTCTGAAAAGCGGTGGGACGATGAAGCTCGATGAATATCAGCAAAAAGCGAAGAAGACTGATTTGAAGACTGTGATTAAGGAAAGCGATTTGGCTTATTATGCTCTCGGGCTTGCGGATGAAGCGGGTGAAGTGGCTGGGAAAGTAAAGAAGCTTTACCGCGACATGAACGGAGAGTTGACGGACGAATACAGGAAAGAGCTTGCAAAAGAAATCGGGGACGTTTTGTGGTACGCTTCCTGTTTGAGCGCGCGGCTCGGATACAAGTTGAGCGAAGTTGCGGAAATGAATGTGGAGAAACTTTCGAGTAGAAAGGAGAGAAAAAAGCTTTCCGGCTCTGGCGATAATCGTTAAAAGCACGAAAAAAATGACAGGTAAGTTTAATATACCACTAAACGCAATAAATTATTGTAATCAGGAGAGGTTTATATGGGTGGAATACGTTCGTTGTTCAGAAGAAAAGCGGTTTCGCAAGAGCGCATGGGGGAACGGAATAAACAACTTGGACGACTGGTCCAAAATCTCACCGCTTCCAAGTGGGGCAAGGGCCCAAAAAGTGGCGAAAAACCTCAGTAGATACACGCTAGCTTTTTGCGCCAAATTCGCAGTGCGTAATCTTCCGGCAGGGCTGTCGGTTTTACAAACGCATATTGATTAAGGCTTGGTGAACAAATTTTTTTCTTATCGGAAAAAATATTAACTAAACCGAGCTTAGCGTATTAATGCCTTGGCCAATATTTTCATTTTTATCGGCTTTCTTTCAGTCTCTTGATGATGTATTCGGCAAAAAAAGCCTGAAAAAAATTGATGAATATATTGTTGCCTGGGGCGGAGTTCTTTTCGCAATTCCTTTTTTAATTCCTGTTTTTATTTTAACAGGCATTCCGGAAATCGGCGGAAAATATTGGATTGCACTTGCTGCAGGGGGCTCGTTGAATATTATTGCGTTAATACTTTACATGCGGGCGATAAAAAGTTCAGATTTGTCAATCACGGTGCCGATGGTGGCATTCACTCCGTTGTTTCTTTTAGTAACTTCGCCCATTATGCTTGGAGAGTTTCCAAGTTTTTTCGGGATTCTTGGGGTAATTCTAATTGTTTTTGGCGCATACATTTTGAATATTAATAAAGCACAGCAGGGTTTTTTTGCGCCTTTCAAAGCGCTTCTGAAAGAAAAGGGCCCAAGATTAATGCTGCTGGTCGCGTTCATTTGGAGTATAACTTCTAATTTTGATAAAGTCGGCTCTTTAAATTCATCGCCGTTTTTTTGGACTCTATCAATTCATTTGTTCATTGCAGTCGGAATGATTCCTTTGTTGCTAATAACTTCGAGAAGAAAAATAAAGGGCGTAAAAGAAAATTACAAAACCCTTTTGCCAATGGGTTTTGCCGGCGCGATATCTTCCGTATTCAATATGGTTGCGATAAGCCTGACGTTTGTAGCTTATGCCATTTCAATAAAAAGGACGAGCACCATAATGACCGTTTTTTTCGGACACACTTTATTTAACGAAAAAGGATTCAAGGAACGGCTCGCGGGAACAATAATAATGGTTCTTGGTGTAATCTCAATAACCCTGTTAAAATAAAAAATTTGATAAAAAAGAAGGAGGCAAGCCGCAACTAATTAGTTACAGCTCGTCTCCTCAACTCCCAACACACAATTAATACCTCTGCATCCAATTTCTTTAAATACTTAACCCGCAAAATTATTTTTTCGCCAACCTTTTTTGCAAAGCCTTTTTGCTAAAAGTTTTTCGCCAACCTTTTCGAAAAAGGTTGTTCGCCAGCCTTTTTTAAAAGGCAGGGAGTAAGTATTTATATTTGAAAAATCTTAGTTATAGAAGAAAAAACGATTTAGTAAAACTCCCAAAAAGTGGTTCAAATATGGCTAAAGACACGAAAGAAGTCGAAGAGGATGAACAGGAAACTTCAGAAGAGGATTCTTTGGAAACCCCCTCAGACGCGGGAATAACCAAAATGCCAGCAGACAGGGTAGAGGAGAGCGTTGACGCCTCCGGAGAGGACATTTTTGATGATGCTTTCGGCGAGGACGATGAGACAAAAGAATCGAGAAAAAAATTGAAGGAACGGGCAAAGGAACTCATGGAAGACTTGGAGAAAAAGAAGGCGAAAGAACTGAGCAAAATTGAAGACAAGGTCGCGGAAGAAACGGAAAATTCTGAAGATGAGGCTGAAAAAGAACCGATTGAAGAAGAAATAGAAAATTCTAAAAACGATGCTGAAGAAGAAGCGGGTGAAACCCCTGAGGAACCTCCACAGAACGATTCTGAAAACGAGGTTGGTGGAAAAGTTGATATGCGGGTAATTCAGGAAGAGGAACCTGAAGAGGAAGAAAAACCAAGAGAAAAACTCCATCCAATTGAGAGGAAAATAATTAAGAGTGTTATAAAGAACAAAGCGAAACAGTCTTCGAAAAATGAAATTGAAGAAAACGCTGAAAAAGCCGAGGAAGAGATTTTGAAAGAGGACGGCATCACCGAATCGGGAGTTTTAGAAGCGGATGAGGACGAAGTGGAATTCGAGGAAGAATTGGATGAGATGGCGGAAAGCAGCACCGGAATAAAACCTAACTTAGAATTTTTGATGAGCGATGAGGGAAACGCTTTCATCGGAAGAAAAAGAAGTGTGCTGAAAAAATACGGCGAAGAGGCCGGGCTTTTTATCGGCCGAGTTGAAGAAGAGGATTTGAGGAACACGGGCGTTTGCCTCGACGGTTTGCACCCGCACGTTGTTTTCGCCTGTGGTGCGAGAGGAACAGGAAAAAGTTATGTGCTTGGAGTAATCGCGGAAGAACTTGCGTTGAAAAACAAGAATGTTGGAATCGTTGCCGTTGATCCTGTAGGAGTTTTTTGGTCGATGAGGCATCCGAACAGGGATGAGAAGGAATTAGAGCTCTTGGCGCAGTGGGGAATAATGCCGAAAGGAGTGCAGAACGTGAAAGTTTTCATCCCAGTGGGAATGAAAAATACAGTTCCTTCCAGCACTTACGATTCCGTTTTTTCAATTCAACCTGCGTTGTTAACGGTTGAAGATTGGTGCTTGACTTTTGGAATCGACAGGTTTTCGCCGACAGGTTTGCTAATGGAAAAAGGAATCGCTAAAATGAAATCAGGTTACACTAATTTGAAGGGGGAAAAGATAAGGGGAAAGGAAAACACTTTTTCTCTTGAAGATTTGATTGTTTGTTTCGAAACGGATTCGGAAGTGAATAACAGGGAGAGAGGTTACAAAACCGATTCGATAAGGGCGCTGGTAAGCAGATTCGATGCGGCAAAACACTGGGGGGTGCTTGATGAGAAAGGAACTCCTTTAGGAATTTTATCAAGAAGCGGGCAGTTAACTATTCTCGATATAAGTTTTTTGGAAGAAAATGTTGGCGCGCTTGTTGTTGGAATTCTTGCAAGAAGGCTTTTGTCGGCAAGAAAATTGAGCACAAGAAGAGAGGCCGCGGGAAAATTTTCAGACGCCGTTGAGGATTTGGTTGAAGTGGGAATTCCGCCGACTTGGCTGTTGATTGACGAAGCGCACACGCTTATTCCCGGCGGAAATGTAAAAACGCCGGCTAGCAACGCGCTAATTGAATATGTAAAGCAGGGTAGGCGCCCTGGATGCTCATTGGTTTTTGCGACACAGCAACCGAGTGCGATTGATCCGCGCGTTCTAAGCCAACTCGATATAATGATGGCACACAAACTCGTTTTTGATGATGACATTAAAAGCATTACTAAGAGGACGCCTGCAATAATTCCTCCCGCATATAAGAAACCGAATTTTATTAAAACAATGCCGCTTGGTGTCGCGCTTGTCGGAGATAGGCAGGAAACAACCTCACGAGCTTTCATAATGAAGATAAGGCCGAGAATGAGCCAGCACGAGGGAAGGGACGCGGAAACTGTGCAGTTGAAACAGGAAATAAAGAAAGACCAACTGGAGAATCTCGCTGTTAATCTGATTTTGAGGCAACTTGAAAAGGATCCGAAAATTCCTGTTGAGAATCTTGAGCAGGCTGTTGATTCGCTTAATCACACTTACGAGAAAGACATGAAAGCGGAAACAATTTTGGAAAAGTTGAAAAAGAAGGGAATTATTGCGAAAGACGGTTACCTTGCGCAGGAGTCACTGCTCAAAGAAGGAATTGCGGAAAAAATAAAAACGGGAAAAGAAATTGCTGGCGCAAAAACTCCTGCAAAAATGAGTGAGGAGAAAGATGAAGAAACCGAATTCGAAGAAAAAGTGGAGCTTATTTCGCTTCAGCCGGAAATTGATGAAGCGAACGCGAGGAAAACGCTTGCAAAGCACATGCTGCGAAAAAAACTCGGCTTATTTGGCGAAGAAGAAATACTTGACAGGCTTTCGCTGAAGTACGTTGCGATTTACAAAGTGAAGTATAACTATTTTTCGCAAAAAAACGCTTTCCAGTCTAGAGACACTTACATTGATTCGCTCACCGGCGAATTCATTCACGATGTTAACGGAAAAATCAGAGAAAGCAAGGGACTTTCAAAGTTGAAAGATTTGCGAGAAGGGGAAACAACGGTGCTAAAACTTTTGGGCACGGCAAAGAACAAAGCAACTATCGGCGAAATCGCTTCCGCAACAAAAATGGAAGAAGGAAACGTCGGAAAAATAATGGAAGTGCTTTTAGAAAAAGAATTGGTTAATGTTTCAAAAGCGAGCGACAGAGAATTTTATTCGCTTAACGCGAAAGAAATTGACCTGCCGCAGAATCCTTTGCACGAGATACTTGACAGCATAGGCAAGAGGCCGATAACCGAAATTGAATCCGCAGCGGCAATACAACCTGCGATTGCCCAAAAGGACGTGCAAGATTTGTTAAAAAAATTATGGGGAAATATTACTGTAAGAGAAATTACTGAATTGTATCTTCCTGTATGGGAAGGTGTGATGAAAAAGCGCACGGGCGAGGAAAGAATTGAGAGAATAGATGCAATAAACGGCAATAGGCTAATATTTTCCTAAAAAAATAATTTCGAAAATTTATAGGCGCCTTTTTTGTTTAAGTGATTTTAATGAACAAAAAAAAAATTTCTCCTGAAATTGTTGAAGTGCTTGACACAACTTTAAGAGACGGCGAGCAAACTGAGGGCGTTTCTTTTTCTGCGCAGGAAAAACTTTTAATCGCGCAAAAACTTTTGAAAGACGTGAAAGTAGATAGAATAGAAATTGCATCCGCGCTGGTTTCGGGTGGCGAACAGGAAGCATGCAGAGGAATATTCTCGTGGGCGAAGAAAGAAGGGATGCTTGAAAGGATTGAGGTGCTGGGCTTTGTTGACATTGCGCGAAGTGTTGATTGGATTTCGGAAGCGGGCGGAAAGTGCATCAATTTGCTTTGCAAGGGAAGCGAAAAGCATTGCCTCGGACAATTGAAAAAAAAGCCTGAAGAGCACTTTGAGGATATTCGCAAAACGGTTGGGTACGCGAAATCAAAAGACTTTATTGTAAACGCTTATCTTGAAGATTTTTCTAACGGTTTTCAGGAATCAAAGGAGTACGCGAATTCACTTATCGAGGTTCTGGTAAAAACGGGAGTGGAAAGGGTAATGTTGCCGGATACGCTTGGAATCCTTTCGCCGGAACAGACAAAAAAATTTGTTTCCGAAATAGTTTCGAATTTTCCGAACCAAAAATTTGATTTTCACGCGCACAACGATTATGGTTTAGCGACTGCGAATTCTCTCGAGGGAGTTTTGGCTGGTGCGAGCGGAGTGCATTGTACCGTTAATGGATTGGGCGAGCGAACCGGAAACGCCGCGCTCGAAGAGGTCGTTGTTTGCATTCATGATTTTTCTGGGAAGCGAACAAATGTTTCGGAAGCAAGCCTTGCATCCGTTTCAAAGATGGTTGAAATTTTTTCTAAACAGCGCGTTTCGAGAAACAAACCGATTGTTGGGCAGACTGTTTTTACACAAACTGCAGGAATTCATGCAGACGGGGACAAGAAAGGAAATTTGTACAGGAGCACGCTTTCGCCTGAAAGGTTCGAGAGGAAAACGATTTATGCGCTCGGAAAACTTTCTGGAAAGTCATCAATCGAATTGGCGCTGCGCGAATTCGGAATAACGCTTGACAAGGAGACTCTTTCAATGGTTTTGAAGCGCGTAATCGAGCTTGGCGCAAAAAAAGAGATTGTTACAAAAGAGGATTTGCTTTTCATAATCGACGAGGCAAAGAAAGAGGAGCGCGAAAAACTTTTTTCAATAGTAAACTATGAAATAAAATCTTCTTCAAATGGAAAGCCGTTTGCGAAAATAGAGGTTTCTTTGCGCGGAAAAAAATTTGAAGAATTCTCCGAAGGCGACGGGGGCTATGATGCTTTCATGAATGCTCTTAGAAAAATTTTTGCAAAAAACGGGACGGGTTTTCCGGAGCTCGCGGATTACGAAGTGAGGATTCCTGTCGGCGGGAAAACGGACGCGCTTGTTGAAACAAAAATAAGCTGGAAAATGGGCGGAAAAAATATTGAAACTACCGGTGTGAGCACGGACCAGATGGACGCGGCTGTTAAAGCGACTGCGAAGATGATTAATATTTTTTTGCGTTTCGTGTAATTGGGTTCACAGAACCAGAGTCAACGCAGCTTTGAAACATCAGAGTATGCCCCGTAGCAATATGCTTTTTCTCCCATAAAAATTATTTTCATTCCTGCGAAATAAATAATTATTTTTGAGGAAGGAAATTTTTTTAGCTGTTCGAAAAATAAATTAAATTCTTTTCCTTCAGCGGTTATGCCCGCGGGTTTTTTCCAATTCTGCGGCAGGAGTTCTATGAATCCCTGTTCGGAGTTTTCTATTGTAACACTTATTTCTTTCACTAATTCAAGTATTTTTAAAACGAACTCTGCATTCGCGTTCGTTTCGAACGAGTCGTTAAAATTCAGTTCGCGGAGTTTTTCGGTTTGTTTTTCTATCAGAGCATCCATTTTTGTCAGGAATTCTTTTTTTTCAGAAATTTTTTTTCGTATTTCTTCTATGCCGCTCACTGTAAAGGATGAGTTTTCTTTGGCGTTCTTGAGCATGTCCGCGTCTTGCGAACTGCGCTGGGAAAGAACAACAAGGAGGCTCATTATCTCTTCCAAATCATTCATCGGTTTTTTCATGAGTTCGTTAAGCCTGAGAATTAGCTTGTCTTTCATTTCAATGTTTATTGAAGCAGTTCCTTTTCCTGTTATGAGTATTCGTGAGCCCTCAATTTTTACTAACCCGAACGATTCTAGGTTTTTTAGAGAACGGCTTAGCGCGGCTCTGGCAGAGTTTTGGTTTTTGTAACTCGACGCAATTTTGTTCAAGATTTCATTGTAATCGATTCCATTGGCTTGTTTGACCATCAAAAGCAATGAATTGTTAAAAGTCATAAAATTAACAATATTAGGAATTATTAAAAAGTGTTAAGTGAGGGGCTTCTTGTAAAAAAAAAGATTTTTCAAATAAAAAGAACAAAAAAACAACTAAAAATATTATTTTTGCTCGGTCTTTTTCATTCTTTTTCGAAGAGAATAGGGTATTTTTTGCTTACAAACAATACATTCCGCAACGAAAGCAGGCGTCTTATTCTGCTTTTTAACCATTACAACGAACTTATACTTGCCCATGTAGCCGTGAGCCGTAGTTCTTTCGTGCTTTCTGTTTCCAAAAGCCGAGGGTCTTCCCTTGCCCGATTTGAACTCTTTTACTTTATGAGAAGTGTGTTTTTTGCACTTCTTACAGTACATTTTCTTTTCTTTAGGAACTTTCATGCGCTCACCAATTTGCGCCAACGCGCCGAATTAACACAAAAAAGTGGAGGCAAATCTTTTTAAAAGAAACTAAAACAAAAAAAAGAACCGTTAAACCCGCAAAATTCAAAAATTAACAGTCTAAACGCGCCAAGAAGCAGTCTTCGATTGAAAAACAAGAATCTGCCCAGCAAAGAAAACAATATAAAGCCCTTTTACCTAATATTAGAACTTTTCGAATGCATGTTTTTTCGCAGTTTTCGAAAAAATTGTAAGGAATGATTTGATGATTTTTTCCTCTATTTCAAAAGCGTTTAAAAAAATTGTTTCGAACCCGTTGGTGCTTTTGCCCATTCTGATAACAATTATGGCCGCACAGGTAATAAACTATTTTACGAGCTGGGTGCTTGAAAGGCCGCTAACCGACATGATTCTTTACGGCAACATTTTTACAGAGGGCGATCCGATGGCGCTTTTTATTTCGAATTATCCCGTAGAAATACTTGTAATGCTGTTGACAGGAATAATCGGATTGACTTTTTTTGTGGTTTCTTTTGTAATACTTTCAAAAATTGCAAACGGAAAAAGTTTTTCGTCCGCAACGGACGAGAGCGTCAAAGAAATCGGAAAAAGCTTTGCAATGGTAATTGTCATTTTTCTTGCGCTTTTGGCGCTTACCGGAATATTTTACATGCTGACCGGAATAATCGCTTCAATTCCGCTTCTCGCAATAATTGTTCAGTGGATAATAATGATTATTGTCGCAATAATTTCATTCAAACTAGTATTTGTGTTCTCGGCGCTTGCGGAAAAGAAATCAACCACAAAAAGCGCGATAGCCGACAGCTGGAAATTCACAAACGGAAAAACGCTTAAAACAATTTTTTTCCTTCTCATTCTTTGCGCAATACTAATAGTTTTTGCATTCGCAGCGAACGTTGCAACAGGATTTCTCGGCGACGCAAATGAAGCGATAATTAATTCCGCGGGAGAAGTAATTTTCACGACTTTCCTCGGATTGGCTCTTGCATATTATTACTATTCTTAAGGCTGATTAGATGACACGCCTTGTCAAAATAACTATAAAAAATTTTAAGTCTTTCAAAAAGGCAGAGATCCCGATAAGCAAGGGTTTCACCGCAATAGTCGGGAGCAACGGTTCGGGAAAAAGCAATGTTCTTGATGCGCTGCTTTTTGTTCTTGGAATGACTTCTCTCAAAACCCTGAGGGCTGCGAAACTCGTCGAGCTCATAAATAATTCCGCGAGAGAAGATTACGCAAAAGTTGATTTGTTAATAAAAAATAAGGGCACGGAATATGAAATCAGCCGAATGATTGACAAACAGGGAAAAAGTGTTTACAGGCTTAACGGAAAAAGAACGACTCTTAACGAAATTTCCTCGCTTCTAACCGAGCTGGGAATAGATGTTTTCGGGCACAACATTGTCACCCAAGGGGATATAACAAAAGTAATCGAAATGTCGCCGGAGCAGAGAAGGGAAATAGTAGATAATCTCGCGGGCTTAAGTGAATTCAGCGAAAAAAAAGAAGAATCGATGCGCGAACTTTCAAAAGTAGAAACCAGAATAAGGGAAGCGGGAATAGTCCTGAACGAGCGAGCGACGTTCCTGAGCGAGCTTGAAGCCGAAATGAAAGCGGCCGAAGAATTCGGCGTTCTTGAAAAAGAAAAAAGGCAGGTAAAAGCCACAATAATAGAAAAAGAAATTTCCTCGATTGAAAAAAACGATTCCGAACTCGGAAAACAAATTTCGGGACTTGAAAACGAGATAGCTGAAAACGAAAAGGCTGAAGAATCAGACAAGGCGGAATTAGATAAAATAAAAAAACAGTCTTCGGAACTGGGCAGCAAAATGTTAAAAGCGGCCGAAGAAATTTATTCAAAACACGGAAAGGCGCTGGAAGAAAAAAAAGGGCAGCTTCAGCTTGAAAAAGAAAAAATAGAAATGAAACAAGAGCTTGCTTCAAGAAACAGTGAAAAAATATCAAAAAACAAGACGGAACTTTCAGCGCTGCTGAGTGAAAAAGCGCAATTGCAGCAGAAAAAAAAGGATTTTGAACAAAAAATATCAGAGACTTCGAGAGAACTGAAAATTCTTTCGGAAGAAAGGGCAAAAATTGAGGGAATTGTCAAAGCAAAATCCTCAGAACTGGCGAAGAGAGAAAACAAGGCCGACGAGTCGAACAAAAAAATCGAAGAATTCAGGAAACAGGTTTTTGATTTAGAGGTTGCGGCAAAACAGTGGGAAAAACAAAAGAGTTTTAACGAAAAAAAACTTTCAGAATTGGCTGTTGAAGAAAAGGAGATTTCCGAAGAATTAGAAATAATAAACCAGAAAAAAAGAAAAATAAAGGAATACGCAGCCGGAAGAAACCTTGAACACGCCCTTGCCGAAGCTGAAAAAGAAATTGAAAATCTCCTTCAGGAAAAAAACAAAAAAATGTCTTTGGCGGAACAAGAAAGAAAAAATATAGAAAATTTAAAGAAATCAGCATCGAACTGCCCAGTTTGTGATTCCTCGCTGAACGAAGAAAAAAAATCCATGCTTATAGCGGCAAAAAACAAAGCGGCTCTTGAAGCCGAAGCTGCGGCAAAAAAAATTAACGAACGCGAGATTGAAGAAAAAAAGAAACTCGCGGCATTGAAGGAAAAAATAGCGCTTATTGCAAGACTTTCCGCCGAAACTTCTCACGAAGCGGGCGTGCTTACAAGAATTGAAGAAGTTCGAAAAAAAATTGTTTCCGTAAAAAAAGAACTGGACAAAAAAGAGTTGGATGAAAAAGTCAGGGAAAGAAATAAATTAAACGAAAAAATAAAATCGCTTCTTTTAGAACTTGAACAGACAAAAGAGGGGCTAAAAGCGTTCAGATCGCAGAATATTTTCGAAAATTTCACTAATATTGCTAAAAGGTTTGAGGAACTGCAGCAAAAGAAAAATTCTTTTGACGCCCAGCTTGGTGAAGCATCTTCAAGACTGGAAAACGCGGTTTTGCCGAATGAAAGAGTGCTTGAAAGGGAAAATTCTTTACTTGAAAACGAAAACAAGGAAATTGAAGACAAAATAAGTTTGCAAAAAAAACTTTTGGAAAAAATTGCGGAAGAAATAAATGAAAAAGAGAGCGAAATGGATGAATCAAAAGAAAAAACAGGTTCGCTTGCAAAGGAAAAAGATGCTCTTGAAAAACAATCCGACAAAATCGAGAAACACGTGAGTGAGCTTTTCGCGAGGGCGAAAAAAATTGCAGCAAGAATGAACGAGTTGAAAATAGAAAAAAGCAGGAATGATGTGCGACTCGGCGATCTGAAAGAGGAACAAAAGGAATTCGAGGGCACAGAAATACTTTTTGAAAAAAATGTTGATGAGTTGAAAAAGAGACTGCCCGTCATAGAAGAAAGAATTGCGGAAATCGGAGCAGTTAACCTTAAAGCGATGAATAATTTCAATCAGATGCAAAAGGATGTGGAAGACATTCGCGGAAAGGCGAAAAAACTTGAGGATGAAAGACTTGCCGTCCTTGATATGATTGACAAAATAGAAGTTAAAAGAACTAGCATTTTCATGGCTTGCTTTAATGAGATAAACAAAAACTTTGAGGAAATGTTTTTCAAATTTTTTGGCGGAGAGGGAAAACTCAGCCTTTCTGATGAAGCCAATCCGCTTGAAAGCGGCCTCATGATTGATGCAAAGCACAAGGGCGAAAAGCTTCAAAACATTGATTCTATGAGCGGCGGCGAAAAAACTCTGACCGCACTGGCTTTCATGTTTGCAATACAATTCTATAAGCCTGCGCCGTTCTATGCATTTGATGAGGCAGATGCTGCGCTTGACAAGGAAAATTCTTTAAAAGTCAGCTCACTCATTGAAATGGTTTCGGAGAAAAGCCAGTTCATTGCCATAACCCATAACGATCCGATAATAAAAAAGGCGGACCAGGTTGTCGGAGTTGCACTCACAAAGGACAAGAGTTCTGTTATAGGGCTGAGGCTCAAAAACCCTTCAAAACAGCAAAATCAAAATCAGGAAGAATAAACACGACTTGAACTATTCTTTCTTTGTTCTTTTGAATTTTCTTTTCGCAATAGTTTCTTTTCTCAGCTCTTTTTCTTTCACGTTCATTTCTTTTAATAGTTCGTCTTTTGCGATTTCGGCCGTGCCTTTGAGTTTTTGTCCGCGCGGCAATCTTATTAGAGATATTTTAAGAGCAAGCGCATTTTTTAAATTTAAAAATACGTCGGGGATTTTCGCAAACGGATGCCTCTTTGACGGAATGACGCACACTTCTTCAATAACCGGCACTTGACGTTTGTTTTTCAATTCAAATTGAGATTTTTCCACTTGTGATTGCAAAGAAGCTATTTCCTGCGAAACTTCGAGAGAGTGCTTTACATAATCATCTGGAAGTATTAGCCCGCCGTTATAATGTTTCTTTAAATCTTTTAGCCCTCTCTGAAGCGCTTTAAGTTTTGCTTTCGATTCATCAAGAGTTAAAATTATTTCAGAACACTGCCTTTTTCTGCTCATCAACTCGTTCAATTCCACGTCGTACCGTTTTTTGAGGAAAAAATATTCTACTTCTGAAACTTTTTTTCTTCCAAGGGATTTATCAAGATTTGAAAGCACATATTGAAGCCTCATGATTCTCGAATTGACTGAACCGCGCGTTTTCCTAGAACTTGCGCCCATTCCAAGAATAATTATCAAAACAAGCACAATTACCAGTGCGATTCCCGAAGAAAAAATTATTTGCCTATAAAAATCCGGTTTTTCAGTATAAGTGATTTGAACAAGCGGACTCCCGCTTTTATCTTGAAACTTGGCTGATGCTATATACCCGTCAACAATTTCTCTCGCAGTGTTCACATTTTTTGCAAGGAAAAGCGTGCTGAAAGAAGCGGATATGTCTGAAGCTGCCTTCGCCTTGCCCCCCTGAGACTCGTAAAAATTCGCACTCTCCAGATAAAATCGTGCGTGGTCAAGGAACAAATCAGCCCACTCGGATTTTGATTCGCTTTTCACGCTTTTTATTTCGGCATCAAGTGTTGTAAATAAATCGGCTTCTGTGAATTCCTTTTGCTTCAATTCGGATGAAATAAAGGAATCCGCAAAGTATGCATCATAAAGCGCTGCGAAATAAAAATTATTATCATAAGAAATTTTTGCGGAATCGAGACGTCTTTGGGCTTCAGAAACATTAGCGGGCGAAACATTTTTATCGGGTGCCGAAGAAATTTCGGCATTCACATCCATTACTTTTTGAACTACGAGAACAATGAAATCTTGCGAATAAAACGGAACTTTTTTCAAGGCGCTCTTATTTCCCTCGTCAAGAAAATCTTTTGCAGCTTCTATCCAGAGTTGTGCTGAAACAAAGTCTCTGACTTTTCCGTAGAGCAGGCCTTTTTGCTCTGCTTCTGTCGCATCCGAGGAAATTTGCAATTCTTCAATTGAATTTAGTGCATTTTCAGCGTAAGCTATTCTCTGCTGTGCAGAAATTATCCAGTCTAATTTATCCGTCGGGATATAATCGAATTTTTGCTTCAAAAATTCTATGTCACTTCGCAGGGAAGAAATTTTTGAACTTAAAATTGTAGAGTCGTTTGAAAGAAGCGAGGGGCTTTCGGCGATTTCCTTTATCGTGCCAAGTGTAATTGCGGCGTTAAATGCATAATTTGCGGAAGAATATAAATAATTCTGGTCAAAAAATATTTGAGCGGACTCTATGTCTCGCTGTGCCTCGTTTATCTGAGGATAAAATATCCCTTTCCAATATTCGTCAAGGTCAGTAACTTCCAAATCCTTTTTCGCCTCATCCTGAAGAGCATTCGCCCTGTCAATAAAATTTTTAGAAAACCCTTTCATCGGTTCAAGCTTGGTTTCATATTTTATTGGCTTTGGAGTAAACCCTGTTACCGCCGCAGCATTCGCATCAACCACTATCGAACCGATATCCGCGTAAGCGTATTTTAAAACATCATCAATTGTTTCGACTTCAACTATTTTCATATTCAATTGTTCAGGACCATAGGAAAGCAAATTTACTGATTTCACTTTTCCGTCATCATCCTTTATTACTTGCACCGCTTCGCCTTCCGGAATCATGAACAATTTTATTCCGACACCTGCAGCCGCTTTTGATTTTGCATAAACGCCGCCGACAACACCGACCGTACCGTCCGAATTTATTGTTCCGGTTAGGCCGACGCCGGTGGGAATTTTTCTTTCCGAGAGAACAGAATAAGCGAGAAGAGTCATTGCGGCGCCTGCCGAAGGGCCGTCGACTTCAGTAGCGTTCGCGATAATATCAAATTGATAATTATATTTTCCAAAATCGGTTCCACTCGCAGCCCCTACTAATTTGGCTTTTGCTATTTTGAGTGCGATATTTCCAGTCGTTTGCGTATCGTTTCCTATTAGCGGGTGGTCAGCGCCGTTAATATTTGAGGTGACGAATGTTACGTAACCGCTTCCGGGAAAAGTGTCGAGCCGCAAATCGGCCGCCATACCTTTTCCATCCTCGGTTACGGCAAAAATTTTCAAGGACCCCGTGTCAAGGACAGCAAAGACATTTCCGAAAAAAATAATAAAAATAAGTGCTACAAAGAGAATTCTTTTGTCCATTAGAACCGATATATGAAACAATTAAAGTGGTTATAAAGCTTTTCTAAAAATTTCGAATAAAAAAAGAGTCTTGGAAGAGGAGCCGGAGGATGCTAAAAACCAAAATAGTTCGGTTTATTACCATTTACGCTGGTGAGCACTTTACCTCACGGCCCTCTTTACTCTCGAATGCCAATTTCCTGATTCCAAGAAATCAAGGCACTCAATTTTATTAGGCGTCCGTTCTTTATAAGGATTTTGGTAATTTTTTCACGGCGCGCTGTTCTAAGACAATTGTCTAAAAAGTGTTCGCCGATTGTTAAAATCTTTCAAAAAATAGGTTTTCGCCGTCGGCTATTTTGGAGAAATCGAAGCAAGTCGAATAAAAGAGCCGTTCCCGCTTATGCTTGTGTTAAGCACGCGGGACAGCCAAAAAAAGCAATTGCTTTTATCCGAACAATGCCCCGAGTCCTGCCGCTGCTTCTTCTTCAGTCTTTTTCTTGTCTTCTTCTTCGTTCTTATCAGCTACCGGTGCCGCACCTGCCGCGCCTGCTGATGGAGCTGTTGACACTATTGCCGCTTTCGCTATTGCCTCGTCGATGTTTATGTTTTTTATCGAGGCTACAAGCGCTTTCACTCTTGAGGAGTCAGGCGAATACTTGGCAGCTTTTAAAATAGCTTCCATGTTTTTTTCATCTATTTCCTGTTTCCCTGAGTGCAGCAACATTGCCGCATACACGTATTCCATTTTTTTCACCTCTAAAAATAATCTTAAGCTGCAGGAGGCGCTTCGCTTGAAGGCTCTTCTGGTTTCGAATCTTCTACAGGTTTTGCTTCTTCCGTTTTCGGAACTTCTGCTGCTTGTGAAGCTTCCACTTCTTTCGGAGCCTCCGCTACTTGCGGAACTGCCGAATCTGTCGCGCTCTTAATCGCTGTCGCTTCTCTCTGCGCTTTCATTACAAGTATTTCCATCGTATCGTTTGTGAAATATTCCGCGTTCACCGCAAGGTTCAACGCGTTCCTGTAAGCGGAAACAAATTTCTCGAACAATTCTTCTTCATCAACATCAAGCACTTCCGCAGAGTAAAATTCTTTTTCGTTTTTATCAAGCACACCGATTATTTTCATCCCGATTTTTATCGGTTTAATATTCAACTTTGAAAGAACATCCGCAACCGGTGCGGTAACTTTTTCTCCTTTTTTTACAACTACTTTGTCTTCTGCAACTTCAATTGTCGGCCCGGCAACTTTTACTTTCAATCCAACCGCTTTCAGAGTTGCAAGCGCAGGCCCTGGAGGCAATCCTGTGTCCCCTGCCTGAATAATTATTTCTTTGTCAGCGATGTCGCCGTCCTTTGCCGCGGCGCTTCCTTTATTTTTCTTTACAAATGAAAAAAGCTCAAACGGATTCTTCTTTGAAAAAATTATTGCAACACTTTCTTTCACATAAGGATCGAGTTTTGAAGTGTCAACGCCTGATTCGGCGAATGCGCGCTGAACAACCCTTGTTTTTGCAACAACAACTACGGCTTCACCAGCAAGCCTCTTTCTAATAAGTGAAACTATGTTTGCGGGCAGACTTTCAAGAGTAGCTACTGCTATGAAAGGATAATCTTTCGCCAAGCCTTTTACAAGGGAAAGTTTTTCCGCTTTCCATTTTTTTGTATGAGACGTCATTAGAACTCACCCATTTTTACCGGCGCACCCATTGTAAGCTTAACATAAATCGATTTGATGTTTTGTTTCTTCTGGGGCAAAGAATTCATTACCGCATCATAGGCAGCTATCATGTTCGCCGCCATTTCATCATCCTTCATAGTTTCTTTTCCCACAACAACATGAACAACGGGCATGAATTTTCCTTTTTTGTTTGTAATAGTAGTTTGTGATTTTGTTTTCAAAAGCATTTCTTCAAAGTTTGCAGCAGTAGTTATTGGTTTCGGCATTTTTCCTTTCGGCGCAAGCTGTTGCCCGAGGTGTTTTGCCACTGTCAACATTACAGGACCTTCCGCGAAGAGCGCGTCATATTCCATTAGAGCCGCAACCCCTTTTTTGTCTTTTTCCATCGCAGCAATTTCACCGTCTGAAATAATTTTTTCGACTTTTCCTTTCAAATCGTCAATAAGTTCCTGGCTCTTTGCAAAAACAGCTATTTTTCCCATTCCCTTTCCGGTCGCGTAAGGCATAATTGCTCTTACGTTAACCTGATTCTGGGGCTTTTTCATATCCAAGCCGGTGAAGTTGATCATCATTTCAACGGTCTGTAAGAAGTTCCTTTTCGCCGAAATTTCGCGCATCTTCTGCAACGCCTTAACTGCTTCGTCTTTCTTCACTCTGAACACCTTCCGCCTAAGCGGTCAAACGGCCTAAAATTAGGCTCTCTTTTAATCACTGAATAAAATACTAATAATAATTAATTTGTGAAAGCTTTTTAAAGATTCATTTTCGCCAAAATTCTTCTGCCGCCCGCTTTTAACCGGAAATTACAGCATCATATTTTCCCTTATCAATCTCTTTTATTGCATCAGCCGCGCGCATTCCTTCAACGGTTATTCCCATCGAGTCGCAACTACCAACAACTTCTTTAACAGCTGATTTCATTTTGTAAGAATTCAGTTTTTCCCACTTCATTTCCGCAATCTTTTTTATTTGCACAATTGTAAGGTTTCCCATTTTTTCGGTTTTTGGATTTGCCGCGCCTTTCTCCGCACCCGCTTCCTTTTTCAAAAGCGCACTTACTGGCGGCGAACCTACTTCAATATCAAAAGATTTGTCTTTATTTATAATTACTTTAACTGGAACTTTCATTCCGGCATAAGCCGCTGTTTTCTCATTTATTTTTGCAACTACAAGCCCTATGTTTACGCCTGTTGGTCCAAGCGCCGGACCGAGCGGCGCGCCCGCAGTAGCTTTTCCACCGTCAACCATTACTTTCAATTCACCCATTTTTGCTCACCATCTTTTCAAATTCAAAATTTTTAAAATCAAAAAATTACTCCCTGTCGCGTTTAAGAAATTATTTTTATGTTCTCCGCTTTTATTGTAACAGGAATTTTTACCGCCGCTTCCATCAGCTCAACAGTAACTTCTTCTTTCGCAGGATTTACCCTAAGCACTTTCGCTTTTTCTCCTTTGAAAGGCCCCGCTATAAGCTCGACTTTCTGCCCCACTTCTATGCTTTTCATGAGCGCTTTCGATTCGAGAAGAGTTGAAAGTTCTTCAATGTTAACTGCGCGCTTCACAATTCCAGAGCCTTTTACGTGCGGCGTGTCGGTTATTCCTCTCCTAACAGTAACTTCGTTATCCGCTTCAATTAAAATGTATCCTTTAATTCCGGGGATTACTGCAATTGAGTAAATGTTCAATTCTTCTTTCCTTATTTTCGCGCCAAGTATGTCTACGACAAGTTGTTCCTGATTTACAACTGTTCTTACCGGGAAAATCATTCAAATCAATCCTTTTTCAAATTTTAAAATAATAATCAAAACAATTCAAATCTGGCAAGCTTTAAAACCTTATTCTCTGCAAAAAATCGGCGATTTAGAAGCCTATTCCTGTTAGAGAAAAAGCGAGCGTTACTATAAAACCGATTACTCCTATGAGTGCGATTCCCAATGCGACGATGAGCGCCATTCTTCGGTATTCTTCCATGGTCGGTTTTTTTGAAACTATAAAAATTCTTTTACTGTCTGAAACGAATTTTGAAATTGTTTCGCCTATTCCGCCAAGAACGCCTTTTTTTTGGTTACCAGTTGAGCCGCCGAAAGCCACTGTTTTTTTCTGCAATCCGCTTCCGATTCCGCCGAAAATTCCTTTTTTTTCTTCGGACGATTTCGCTTCTTGCGACTCACTCGTAGGCTGTTCGCGAACTTCCTGTTCTTCTTGAATATTCTCTTCAGTTTGCATTTCAATTTCGTTTTCCATCAGCTCACCATCAAAAAATAAAATAACTGCTTGCACAAATAAAAAATTTTTGTAAACATTCCTGCGCAGTTATGTAAATTCTATTCCTAAGTCTATCTGGCCGCCCTTTGATTTCACGTCGCCGTCAAGATAAGGGAACCTTCCGCCCGCGATTACTACCATCGCGTGAATCTTGTTCTTCGGCAACTTGTCATCAACCATTGCCCCCCAAATTATGTGGCTCGAAGAATCTATTTTTGTTGAAACCGTTTCAACAATCATTTCCGCTTCTCTTAGCGTCATATCTGAACCGCCGACAACATTTACAAGTGCCCTGTTGGCGCCTGAAATATCAACGTCAAGCAAAGGAGAAGTTAACGCGTTTTCAACTGATTCGAGTGCGCGTGCTTCCGAATTTTCTCCGCCCGAAGATTCTCCAAGACCTATCATTGCGGCTCCGCCTCTTGAAAGTATTGTTTTCAAATCCGCGAAGTCAAGATTTATCAGCCCTGGCTTTGTAACCATTTCGGTAATTCCTTTTACCGCATTCGTAAGAACTTCATCCGCAACTTTAAACGCCGCGTTAATCGGCAAGTCCGGCGCGATTTCCAAAATCTTGTCGTTTGGGATAACTATTATTGTGTCAGTGTATTCTCTCAGCCTGTTAAGTCCTTCAAGTGCGTTCTCCATTCTTTTTTTTCCTTCAACTGTGAACGGAAGAGTAACCACTCCAATCGTTAAAGCTTTCATGCTTTTTGCGATTTCTGCAACAACAGGGGCCGAACCGGTTCCGGTTCCTCCGCCCATTCCGCAAGTTATGAAAACCAAGTCAAGTTCTGAAAGTGTTTCCTGCAGCGCTTCCATTGATTCGCGCGCAGCGGCTTCTCCTATTTGGGGATCGCTTCCAGCACCTAATCCTCGAGTGAGCTTTTTTCCAATAAGGATTTTTTTGTTTGCTTTTGTAACAAGTAAGTCTTGCGCATCAGTGTTTATTGCGAGTGTTACCGCGCCTTCGATTCCGACTTCGGCCATTCTTTCTATAGTATTACAGCCCCCGCCGCCGGCTCCGACAACAAGTATTTTTGCCTGCGAGTCTTTGAGCATTTTTGCAATATCTTCATCAGAGTGTAAAACTTTTTTTCCGCTCGGCTTAAACTTTTTTATTTTTTCAGCCTTAGGCTCTCCCGCTATAATCATTCCGCCTTTCTTTTTTCCTTTCAAAGCCTTTTGTTTAACTTCTTCCTTCGCTCTTGCAATTGCATTTCTAACAATGTGGTCCATTCAATTTCCCCCCGATTTTTTACCCGCAAATTAATTTGAGAAGCATCAAATTATATTTATTCTCAAAGGAAACTTCTTTAAAAGCTTTTTCAGTGCGTCAAAACAAAACCTCCCGCGCAAAAACTCGAAATCTCTGAAAAAAGACCTTCTTATACATAATTAATTTTCTTTTTTGCCCAAATTTTAATAAGTTTTGAAAATGGAAAAGCCTTTATATAAAAGAACTTTATATTAATTCGGCTTGAGTAATTCCGTTTGTAAAAAGAAAAAACAAAAAAGAAGTGAAAAAATGGAAATCGTGAAAAAAACTGTGCGCGAAATAAAGTCCCTCAAAATTCAGGGCGCCACAAACGTGAGAAAAAAAGCGATTGAAGCGCTTCTGCACTCCGCCAAAAAAAGTAAAACACAAAATGTTGAAAATTTCAGAAAAGAATTTTTGAAAAACAGTGCGGCGCTTTTTTGCGCGCGCCCCACCGAACCCGAATTGCGAACTGCAATAAGAATTTTGAGAAAAAGCATTTCAAGCAAAAAACTAAGCCTTGAAGAAATGAAAAAGAAAATTAATAAAATCGCGAAAAATTATGAAACTGATAGAAAAAACGCACTGAAAAAAATTTCCGAATACGGCGCGGAACTAATCGAGCCAAACGCAACAATACTTACTCTGTGCCACTCCACTTCTGCAATTAACGCAATAATTGCGGCGAAGAAAAAAATAAAGGAAGTTTACTGCTGCGAAACTAGGCCGCTTTACCAGGGAAGAATCACCGCACAGCAATTGAGCGCCGCAGGAATAAAAGTTAATTTGATTGTGGATAATGCCGCATCCACAGTGCTTAAAAAATGCGATTACTTTTTTACCGGCGCGGATGCTTTTCTTGCCGACGGCGATGTAATAAACAAAATAGGCACGAACCAAATCAGCGGACTCTGCAAAAAGTATGATACGAAACATTATGTTTTCTGTTCGACACACAAATTCGAACCGGCTTCTTTCTTCGGAAAGGACGAGCCGATAGAAGAAAGAAACGCAAAAGAAGTTTGGGAGAAAGCTCCGAAAAAAATTAATGTGTTGAACCATGCGTTCGACAGAACGGACTCGGAATCAATTGAAGGAATAGTCTGCGAGATGGGAGTTTTTCCACCACAAGCACTTGCCTCGAAACTTTATGATAAATTGAAGCTTGAGAATTCGCACGAGGATTTTTTGCATTTGGAGAAGTGAAAGCGTTCAAATAAAAACAGTTTTGAAATAAAATTTAAAAGTACTTTGGAAAAAATTCGGATTGGTTTTATGGATTTGGAAAAGAAAATCGAACTTGTAAAAGAAGTTGGAGAGGAAATAATTTCGGAAGAAGAGCTTCGCGCGCTTCTTGAGAAAAAAAAGAACCCTGTTGCATATGACGGTTTTGAGCCGAGCGGACAGATTCATATTGCACAGGGAGTGATGCGTGCCATAAACATAAACAAGATGGCGAAAGCTGGTTTCAAATTCAAGATGCTGGTTGCGGATTGGTTCGCGCTCGCAAACAATAAAATGGGCGGCGACTTGGAAACTATTCAAACAGCCGGAAAGTACATGATAGAGGTTTGGAAAACGACCGGAATGGATTTGGACAATGTTGAATTTATTTGGGCGAACGATTACATTGGAGACAAGGATTATTGGCGCATTGTAATGAACATTGCGACCAAAAATACTGTTAACCGAATCCTCAGATGCTCGCAAATAATGGGAAGGAGCGAGGCGGAATCTTTGCACGCATCGCAAATATTTTATCCGTGCATGCAGTGCGCGGACATATTTCATTTGAAAGCGGATGTTACTCAGCTTGGAATGGACCAGCGAAAAGTGAATGTTCTTGCCAGAGAAGTCGGTGAAAAACTCGGTTATTGGAAACCGGTTGTCGTTTCGCATCACATGCTCGCAGGGCTGAAGGAAATTAAAACGGAGTCGCAGGGCGTGGAAAGGAGCATTGAGAAAAAAATGTCGAAGAGCATTCCGGATTCCGCAATTTTCATGACCGACAGCGGTGAGGAAATCAAAAGAAAAATTGCAAAGGCTTATTGCCCGGAAAAAAATGCGCTGGACAATCCAATACTCGAATACAACAAATACATTATTTTTGAAAAATTTAACAAAATTAAAATTGAAAGGCCTTCAAAGTTCGGCGGCGACGTTTCTTACGGCTCTTATTCTGAAATGGAGAACGATTTCGCCGCAGGAAAACTTCATCCGATGGATTTGAAGAACGCAACTTCTAATTACATAAACGAGCTTCTTGAACCTACGCGTTCTCACTTCGAAAAAAACAAGAAAGCGAAAGAGCTTTACGAAGTCGTTAAAGCAGCACAGGTTACGCGCTGAAACGGTAAAAAAATTCAACGCGTTTTAAAAACTTGCGAAAGAAATTGCTTGGACATTCCTTTGTCGTGTGCAAATACAGGATCAATTGTTTGAATTCTTTTGTTTGTTACATACGGATCATTTTCTCTGTTAAAACCTTTGTAACCAGCATTTAGCCCCCAACCACTTAACCCTGCATTGCCGAGAAGCCTTGTTCCAAAAAGACCAAAAAAATCCATGGGAGTGTTATAATTTGTGAATTGCCCTTTTTCACAAAGTTTTGAAAGCGGACTCAAATTAGTATTTGCGGAAAGCGTGGACCCCATAAAAGCTATTTCTTTGACAACCCCTTTTCCAACAACCTTGCCTGCTTTCGTCAGTCCATCGAAAGCCAATTTTGTACCTGCACTATGGGCCAAAACATAAACTGGCTCCCCATGTTTTGCAGCATCAACAACTACTTTGCGTACCTCCTCCGCACCCCATTGCTGTGCACCCCTATCTACTTGATTGCGCCCCAGAGTATGCTCATTCCATGGTATTATTACAACTTTGAATCTCTTTCCAAAGGCATCTATTACATTTTTCTCCAGCGCTCTGCCCGGAATGCTTCTCATATTGAATGCGCCTGGAACGTAAATCAATATTCCCTCGGGCGCTTTCGCTTGATGCGTTCGCTTCATTATTTCCTGCCGCCTCATTTGCAATTCTTTAGAAGCAAAAACTCGATCCTCGCGCAGTTCTTTCATTGCAGAGGCGCGGACCTGTTGTGTAGTCAGTGGCCTCGGATTTTCAATTGGCCTTGTCGGAAGAGCCCTTGCGGTTGAGGCGAACAGTGGAAGCGTCGCACCCATTACAAGCGCAGTATTCCTTGCCCTTCGCAAAAATCTTCTGGACTTTTCGAATCTTCTCCGAGCATTCGGCTGAACAACTGGCATATTCGGTCGCATAATAAAGTTTCCTTCATTCAACTATTTATTGGTTGCGATGCGCTTTCAAACTCGCCCAATAATGTTTATATACCCCTGAAACATTACTTTAGATTAATAGAAACGGGAAAATAATTTTTCGGTGAAAAAATGACTAATGGTTTTGTTCAGGAAATGTCTGTAAAACTTTTCAGCATAAAGACGGGCGAACTTATTGTTGTGCTGAATGATGCGGACGCGAGAGAACTTGGTTTGTTTCCGCAGGAAAGAGTTGAAATAAAATTGAAAGCGGATAGTAAGAGCTGTGTCGCCGTTGTTGACACTACATTGGACGCAGTAAAGAAAGGGGAAATAGGAATCTTTACAGAAGTTAATGAAATAATCGGGGCGGAAAGCGGAGAAATTGTTTTGGTGAAAGCGGCTGAACCCATAAAGAGCATTGATTATATAAAAAAGAAAATGAACGGCGAAAGGCTTTCTTATGACGAACTTTGTGAAATAGTAAAGGACTTTGACGAGAACAGGCTGAGCGAAATAGAGGGCAGCGCATTTGTAAGCGCGGTTTACATAAACAATTTCAGCTTAGATGAAACAATCTCGATGACAAAAGCGTTAATCGAGAACGGAAACAAATTAAAAATTTCAAAAATTCCTGTGGTAGATAAACACAGTGTCGGCGGAGTCAACGGAAGGGCCAGCCTCATTATTGTGCCTATTGTGGCATCGCTCGGAATGTATATCCCGAAAACGAGTTCGCGAAGCATTACAAGCGCTGCAGGAACCGCCGATGCAATGGAAGTTCTCGCGCCTGTTTCGTTTTCGCTTGAAAAAATAAAAGAAATTACCGAAAAGCAGGGCGCAATAATTGCCTGGGGCGGAGCGGTTGACCTCGCACCCGCAGACGATAAAATAATTCGATTAGAGCATCCGCTTTCACTTGACCCGCCGGGGCAGGTAATCGCGTCGGTGCTCGCGAAGAAGGCGAGCGTTGGCAGCCAGTATGTTGTGATTGATCTTCCGGTTGGGAAAAATGTTAAAATTAAAGACAAGCAATTGGCAATGAGAATGGCAAAAGATTTTGTCGAAGTTGGAAAGAGCGTTGGAATGAAAGTCGAAGCACTGATAACTAATGGAGAGGAGCCGAGCGGACTTGCTTTCGGCCCAGCACTTGAAGCGAAATACGCGATGGAAATATTGGAAGGAAAAATGTTCGATAATCTCGCGCAAAAAAGCTGTGAATTGGCGGGCGCACTCATAGAACTGGCGAAGGGCTGCAAGCCCGGACAAGGTTATGAAAAAGCAAAAGATGTTTTGGAATCCGGAAAGGCTTTGAAAAAAATGCAAGACATAATTCATGCACAGGAGGGAAAAGTAGATTCAAGCGAAAAAGTAATTCTTTCTGAAATGAAAAAAACAATTTATTCTGATGATACCGGAACGGTTTCTGAAATTAATACAAGAACTGTTACAAGGATTGCGAGAATTGCGGGCGCGCCGGCGAATAAACTTGCAGGAGTAATGCTTTGCAAGCAAGTCGGAGACAAAGTGAAAAAAGGCGACGAGTTAATGACAATTTATTCGGAGAACGCGCAAAAACTCGAGTTTGCGGTTGCGCACGCTGCAAAAGACAACGGGTTTGTTTTCGAAAGAATCATTTTGAACAAAGTGATTTAAAAATTTCCAACAGTTCGCTTGGTTCGAGCTGATTCACTTTCACGTCGCGCAGTTCAAGCGCTTCGATTTTTTTCTCAAATCCTTTCGGAAGTTTTAACTCGTTTTCAAGGAAGGGGCGCGTCTGTTTTAGGGCGCGGGAAAGGTTCTTGTTTTTGTGCCTGAACAGTTCCTTCAAAAAAAGCACGAACTCCGAAGAAATGTTTTTTCTGTTAAAGTCCATTTCAACGATTGCGCTTTGGCAACCTGGCGATGGAAAAAACTCTTTGCCCTGCACATTTTGCTTCAAAATATTTATTTCTGAATTCAGATTGGCGAGCGCGGAAAGCGACCCGTATTCCGCAAACCCTTCAAACGCGGTCAACTTGTTCACGAAGCCGTTATCGAGCATTAGAACCGCTTTTTGTATTTTTGATTCGACTATTTTTGCGACAAGCTTTGAAGAAATGTGGTACGGGGGAAGCGCAACGCATTTGTCCGCATTAAGCTCTGAAAAATTCTGTTCGAGCACGTCGCCGCAAATTAGTTTTAATTTCCCCGCGGCAATTTCGTCCGCAAATTTGTTTGAAAGAACCTCGCACATTACTTCGCTTTTTTCAATTGCAATAACATTGCACTTTTCGAGCAATTTTTTTGTGAGAAATCCTGTTCCCGCGCCGATTTCAAGAACCGAATCTTTTTTTTCTAGATTCGCTTTCTCAACCATGAATTCCAGAAGCGAATCGTTTATGCAAAAAAATTGGGAAAGTTTTTTTTGCGGCGTGAAGGAATGCTTCGCCATCAAATCCTGAAGCTCGTCAAATAATACCATAAGAAAAATTATTTGAAACCTGAAAATGAACACGCTTAAAATTGTCTTCTCGGAAATCTGTCTTGCGGTCCGCGGAATCTGTTGCCTGCGCTGAAACCGTCGGAACGGAAACCTTCGTGAGGCGCGGCCGGTGCACGAACGAATAAATAGTGTTTGTCTTCAATGCCTTCAAGCTCTTCCAGTATTCTTTTTATTATCAGTTTCTGCGGGTCAGAAATTCCTTTAACTCTGTTTGAAATATCTGCAAAGGATTCAAACGGTTTTTTTTCGCGCTCGTCGAGGACGGCGAGCATGTGTTTCTTTCCCATTCCCGGAAGAAGCTCTAGCTGGTGCCTTTTCAAAGAAATTCCTTTTGCAGCATTGTAAAAATTCAAATATTTTTCTTTATTTGATTCCACCATTTTTGTAATTATTCCTTCAAGTTCTGAAAGCGAATTTGAAGTCAGGTCTTTGAAACCTATTCTTCCCTTTATTATTTCAATCTTGTCTCTGTTTTCTTTTCCAATGTAAACCTCGTCCCCTACAACAGGTTTTACGCCAGGCTTCACGGTCGCTTCGAGAAGGGTGAAATACCCTTTTCCAACCAACTGAACGAGCGGCTCCGGTTTGAATGCCGAAGACTTTCCAGTCGGCAGGAAATCTATTACTATTCCCTGTTCTTCTGTTATCATAAAAACAACCCCTAAAAAAATTTTTGCTTGGAGGTCTTATTCGACCTTTTCAGCAAATTTTTCGGTCAGTAATATTACTGACTTCATTTCGTCGTCGGTGATTGTGACGTTCTTTGGTATAATTAGTTTTAAGTGTTCTACGCGCGTAGGTATGACATTCGCGATTTCATAAAGCAATTCCTCATTATCTTTCAACGGACCGATTTTTTTCAATTCCGATAACAGGTCTTCAGTTTGTTTTTCAGTGAGTTTTGCAAATTTTTCAATAAACTTCTGCGTCTGGTCCTGCTCATAAGTAAGTTCTTTTTCGGTGCCTCTCTCCTTTAGTATTCGTTTCACTTCGAAGAGCGAAACCGGCTTCATTGAAACAACTTTGCTTTCCATAAACTTCACCATTTTTTCATTTTATAAATTCTATTCCATTATAAATATTTATTTTTCAAATTAACATTTTTAAAAATTATGCCGCCCCTTCTTCTCCCGCCTTGGATTGTTGTTTCAACTGCTTCAAATGAACTGCGGTTGTTACAACTATTTGTGACTGATTCCCCTTGTCTAATTTAACTTCAAATGCAGAACCGCGTCTCTTCACAACTTTCCCAGTTAATCCCTGAAAACTTTTATCCGGAAAGCCATCGTGCTGATTTGCCTTTATTACTACTTGAACAGTGTCCCCTTCGTCAAACTCTTTGACCAAATCGTTCACCGTGGCTTTGGTGCCTCTGGCTTTTAATTTGCACCTTGTTCGCCCTCGTTTACCTGCTTTTCTTGGCATTTTTTCACCTTTTTAAAAAATAAAAAAACTTTTGGGCTTTTTGACCCTTTCAAAGTACTAATAAGCCGTATAAAAAGCTTTAAAAAGGAAATTATTGGTCGCGCTTAAAATAAGCTAAAAAATAATTTGCTTGTCTGCAAAAAAATTACCAAATCAAATTTAATAATCCCTCATTAACACCGAAAAATTAAAAACTGCTTAAAGCAAAGTTATTTATTTGCAGAAACGTTTTATTATGAAATGGCGATTGAAACTGCAATAGGAACCCTGCCTTCTACAATAATTGGAATAATAATTATTGTTGCGATAGGGCTTAGCATAGGAGCAAAAAAAATCGGCCTCAACCCTGTGCTTGGTTACATTCTCGCAGGATTTATTCTCGGACCGTTTTTTCTCGGGTTTTTGAATCCGCAAGACGCATTAGTTCAGGGTTTCGGCGAAATGGGTTTGTTCATTCTTCTTTTTTACTTAGGACTCGAACTGTCACTCAAAGAGTTTTTGGATGCCGGGGCAGCGTCTTTCGGACTCGCAATAATCGATATGGTCGCTTCAACCGGAATAGGTTTTCTGATAATGTTTTTTTTCGGCTATTCAATAATGTTTTCGATAGTGGTTGGATTCATGCTTTTTTCGACCAGCACGGCAATTGTTGCAAAATTCGCAATCGACAGGGGATTGCTTCAAAATTTTCCGACCAAGCTCGCGATTTCAATACTTATTTTACAAGACTTCCTCGGAATATTACTTTTGGTTTTAATAACGAGCCTTTCAAAAGGCAGCGGCTCAAGCATAGGCCTTGCTTTGACAGCACTTATTTTCGCAGTATCCGCTTTCTTTGCAGTGCATCATTTATCTGCAAAGGCCGGAAAATGGCTCATTGATAATGGTTATGGGCACACCGAAATTACTTTGTACGCGCTCGGAGTAGGATTGATAGTTGCGACAATAGGAGTTCTTTTGGGCTTGTCGAGCGCGCTCGGCGCATATTTTGCCGGTTTCGCACTTGCCGAAACGTCTTCAGGGCATAAAATAAAAAAAGATGTGAATTTCATGAGAGATTTTTTTCTTGTTTTCTTTTTTGTCGCTTTCGGAACGACAATATTTTATAGCAATGTAGCGGAATCGATTGTGCTTCCCCCGTTCAATCAGCTAATTATGCTTGGCGGCCTTGCAGTTTTACTTGTCCTAGCAGCTTTCATTGCACACACGCTTTCTACTTCAAT
>JBAZFU010000009.1:0-31278 GCA_041653195.1 archaeon | reverse complement strand
TAACTTATACATAATTAATTGTTTTTGCCCAAAAAACCGCTTAAAACGAGGCGAAAAGGCGAATGATTGCGATAAGCTTTTATGCATTTTATAGAGTAATTTCCTCAATATCCAGCTAAACTGGAGGCATAAAGATGGTTTTTGAGAAGAAGATGTCAGTAAAGGAACTAATTGAGCAAATGAGGGAAGAATTGCAGGAAGAAAGAGAAATGAACGAAGGGACAAAAAAGAAAGCTAAAAAAAGCAGCAAACCAGTAAAAAAGGCAAAAAAAGCCGTAAAAAAGAAAACAAAAAAACCTGCAAAGAAAGCAAAAGCGAAAAAAAGCTCAAAGAAAAAAAAGAAACGAAAATAAACTTTAAATTTTGGTTGGGCACAAAGCGTGCCCAATTCGTTTTCTTAAAATTTTCCTAAAGATATGGCCGAGGACTTTTTTCAGAAACCCCGTTGTCCCGAAGGGACCGTTTTCGCCGGCGTCTTTCCAAATGCCGTGTCGAAGACCTTTTCGCCGAACGCCTGACCAATTTTTTCGCCAGCCTTTTTTCGAAAAAAAGGCTGTTTAGATCTTCCTGCCGAACCCCTTGAAAGCTTCCTTTTTCAGCTTTTCAAGCGTACTCTGAACGGTTTTAATCAACTGCCACTCACAACCAGACGCAAAAAAACTTTTTCCTCCGACTTCGAGCCGCGCATGAATCTCATGCTTAATCTTCAAGCCTGAATGACGATGCTCTTTGAAAGTAAAATGAAGCTTCGCCCGCTCGCCAAAAGAAACTTTTGAAAGAAAGCGCTCAATATGATCCTTCAGAATCGCAGCATCAACTTCATCAATCTCAGGAAGCTTGGAAAACTCAACACCCTCTATAGAAATCAAAAAAATCCCTCCAAAAAGAAGCAATAACAATTAATGGCTTTAAGTCATTAAAAAGGTTTTGGAACGCTTTTAAAAACGTTTTAAACGAAAAATACTGTGAAGTGAAAGAATGAATGAAAAGGAAGAATTGATCCAAATAACTGCAAAAGAAAACAAAAAAGAAGCTGAAGAAGCGATAGATTTCTTAGAAGCAGTATACTCGGCAGAGGGGGAAAACGGAAAGCCGAAAATCAGACACTTTCTAAGAATAGGAAAAATGGCAACAGAAAACAAAATGGACAAAGAAAGCATACTCGCAGGAATTTTATACGGAGCAATAGCGGAAAACAAAACAAGCGCCGAAGAAATAGAAAAAAGATTCGGAAAAAAAGTTTCAGAACTCGCAAAAGAGGCCGGAGAAACAATGCAAGTAATAAACGGAAATTACGGAAAAATAAAACCCGAAACTCTAAACTCAATAATGCTCTCAATGGCAGGAAACATTCAAACAACAATGATAGGAATCGCAGCAATGATAGACTGGTTAAAAAACGCGGACGAACTCGAAGAAAACAAACGAAAAAAAATAATCGGAATCACAAGAGATATTTACATTCCGACCGTAATGAAAATGGGGCTCCAGGAAATAACATGGAGACTACAAGATTATACGTTCAGGGCAGAAGAACCACAAAAGTATGAAAAAATAAAAAAACTGGTCGGAAAAACAAGAGAAGAACGCGAAAATTTCATAGAAGAAGTAAAAACAGAAGTCCGAGAAATGCTTAAAGGAAAATTTGAAACGCAGGTATTCGGAAGGCCGAAAAACTTCTGGGCAATAAACAAAAAAATGCAAAAATTCCAGTTCAGAAATATTTACGACTTATACGGAATAAGAATAATCTGCAACAAAGAAAGCGAATGCTACGAAATACTCGGCGAAATACACCAAAAATACGAAATAATGCCGGGAACATTCGACGATTACATTACGAAACCAAAAGAGGAAGGCTACCAAGGAATACACACTGCTGTGAAAAGAGGAAAAGAAATAATCGAATTTCAAATCAGAACCTGGACGCAACACTTCAAAATAGAATCGAGCCTCTACTGGAAATACAGGCAACTAACTAAAGACAAAGAATTCGAAAAAGAATTAAGTTGGGAAAGACAATTAATGGAATGGCAAAAAAGCAACGGAAAAGAAGCCCAACTCAGAAGCTTCACAGGAAAAAAAATATTCGTCTTCACGCCGAAAAACGAAGTAATAGTGCTGCCAAGAGGCGCAACGGCGATCGATTTTGCTTTTGCAATCCACACAGACCTCGGAAAAAGAATGGAAAAAGCGAAAATAAACGGGACACTAGCCCCCGTTGAAACCGAGTTAAAAAATCTCGACAAAATAGAAATAATAATTTCAAAGAAGCCTCAAATAAAAAAAAGCTGGGTAAATTTTGCGAAAAGCACCAAAGCAAAAACAAAAATAAAAACACACTTCGGAATGAAAACAAAACTAAAAAAAGAAGAAACAAAAAACGAAACCATTGGAAAACAAAGAAAAATAAAAAATGCGGAATGCTGCAATCCGCTGCCGGGGGAAGAGGTGGTCGGAGTAAAAACAAGCAAAAGAAAAATAATAATCCACAAAAAGGACTGCCCGAACCTTAAAAAAATGGACCGAAAAAAAATAATAAAACTAGAAATGAAAGGCGACGAGGGAAAAACAAGAATAAAAGTAACTGCCTTGGACAGAATGGGTTTACTAGGAGAAATACTTGCAAAAATCAAAAAAAACGGCGCAACAATAACCTCAACGGATTTCAAAATAAAAAAATCCGGTTACGTTGAATCAATCTTTGAAATAAAAATAAAAAACATTGAAAAACTCGAAAAATTGGCTGAAGAAATAGAAAAAATTCCGTCAATCTGCGGAGTTGAAAGAGTGTAACAAAGAGATTTAAACAAAACCCACAACAAATATACTTAATAAAAAAACAAAGAAGTGAAAAAATGGAAACCCCCGCGATAGAAGTTCAAAATGTGAGCAAAATCTACAAAATGGACAAGGTGGATGTGGCCGCATTGGACAATGTCAGCCTGAAAATACATTCCGGCGAATTCGTATCCATAATGGGCCCATCGGGTTCGGGAAAAACAACATTGCTGGACATACTCAGTGCACTCATGAGACCTTCTAATGGAAAAATTTACATCCACGGAAAAGACATTTCAGAGCTGAATGACAACGAACTCGCAATAATCCGCGGAAAAACAATCGGATTCGTATTTCAAACATTCAATTTAATACCTAAGTTAAGTGCATTAGAAAACGTTATGATGCCGATGTGGTTCAGAGGCATACCCCTCAAAGAAAGACGGGCAAGAGCGGAAGAAGTGCTGAAAGAAGTTGGGCTTGGAGACAGAATGAACCATAAACCAAGTGAACTGAGCGGAGGACAAAGACAACGAGTGGCCATTGCCCGAGCACTGGCAAATGAACCGGAAATAATTGTTGCCGATGAACCGACAGGAAATTTGGACTCAAAATCCGGAAAACAAATACTAGAAATACTAAAACAGCTTAACGAAAAGCAAGGAAAAACTATTTTAATGGTTACACACGATAAGAATATAGGAAATCTGGCAAAAAGAAGAATAAAACTTTTTGACGGAAAAATCTGCAGAGGAGATAAAATATGAAAAAGATCCTAACAATATTGCTAATATTCGTATTAATCGGAAGCGCGTTTGCCGCACTACCGGAACCGACACAACTTTCATACAATCCGAGTCCCGCAGTGCCCGGCTCAACAATAACCCTATTAGTTCAGGTGACAAATCAAACTTCAAGTTTGCAACAAGGCGTAATAGTGCGAATAGATGAAAACTATCCGTTTACAATTAAAGAGGAAAAAGAAAAAAATATTGGAGACATAGATGCGTTTGGACAGTCAATAGTTCAATTCACCGCATATGTTGATCCTTCTGCAGAAAACAAAACATACCCCCTATCAATAACAATATACACCCAGAACAACGCATCCGGAAAAAAAACTTCTTTCCCAATAGTAATTAGCGGAAAAAAACCGATTGTAAAAGTAATCAACATATCGGAAACAAAACTTGTTCCCGGAGAAGAAAAAGAAATAATATTCACGCTTCAAAATGTCGGAACGAGCTCCGCATACGACGTTCTTATAGAATTACAGGAAGACAGAACAGTTACCGCTACTGGAATAGTAGTTGAAAGAGAAATACTCCCGCTCGGCGCCGGAACAGCACACATAGTTTCAATAATGCCCGGAGAACAGCAAACGGCAAAAATGGAAATAAGCGTAAATAAAGAAGCAACACTCCAAAATTACATCCTTCCAGTAGTAGTTACTTACAGAGATTCTGCAGGGACAATAGAAACACAAACATCCTACATAGGATTCAAAGTTTCAAGCCTTGTTGATATCGATGCAACACTAAAAGAAACATCTGCTCCGCTAATCGCAGGAAACACAACAGATTTAACGATAGAATTATTCAACAAAGGAAACGGAAAAGCGGATTTCATAATCGCACAAGTTGAATCCGACTGCGGAACAACAAGCGAAATAAAACAATTCATAGGCACCCTTGAACCAAACGATGTAGATTCATTCAAAGAAACACTAAAAGTAAATAGCGACACAAAAACCGGCCCGTGTAAAATAAAAATAAACCTGAACTATGAAGATACGGATGCGACGACAAAAAGCAAAACCATTGAACTAACCGGACAGGCGTACTCGCAGGAAGACGGTGCAGCACTCAACGGTTCCGGAACAAGCCCGCTAATGCTCATAATAGTTCTTGCAATAATTGTTGTTGCAGGGTATTTAATCTGGAAAAGAATGAAAGTTAAGAAGAATAAATGAATCCAGACAACGGCAAAATTAATAAACAACTAAAAACAACAGTACTGTGAAGCCCATGAAACGAATAACCAGCGGAATAATTGGATTCGACGAACTTATAGAAGGCGGCCTACCGGAAGGAAGAAGCTTTCTGATAAGCGGCGGAACAGGAACCGGAAAAACAATCTTTGCCATGCAATTTCTTGTACACGGCGCTCAAAAAGGCGAACCCGGAGTATACCTTACTCTCGATGAAAGACCCGAACTAATACGAGAAGACATGCTCAGATTCGGATGGAACCTTCGAGAAATTGAAAATAAAGGAATGCTGCAAATAATTGACGGAACAATAGCAAAAGTCGGCATACCAAGCGATGAAGAATTTTCACTGCCCGTAACAGGCTTCGATTTGGACAAAATGCTCCTCGAATTAATGAAAGCAATAAAAAAAATACGCGCAAAAAGAGTAGTGATTGACTCGATTCCCGCACTCGGATTAAATTTTGAAAACGAACACGAAGTAAGAAAAGCAATACTAAAAACAATTTATTTCCTATCAAGAGCCGGCGTCACAACAGTTCTGACAACCGAAGTAGCAGAAGGATCAAAAAAATTCAGCAAATACGGGGTAGAAGAATACGTTGCAGACGGAGTAATAATGCTCCACTACATGGGAATCGGGACGCAAAGCAACAGAACAATGCACGTCAGAAAAATGAGAGCTACAAAACCAAGCGAAGACCTTCATCCGATGGAAATAACAAACAACGGAATAAAAATACACAAAGTAGAAGAAGATTATAATCTGTAAAAAAAATTACAAAAAATAAAATAAAAAACAAATTTTTACAAAAAAATAATCAAAAAAATTATTTTGAAAACTTTTTTTCAAAAAAAATTCCAAAAAGCGAAAATAAAAAAGCTTAAATATCAGAAACGTGTTAATACATCTAAATATTTATTGAAAAAAAATATAAAAAAGAAGGAGGGAAAACAAAATGGCTGCAAAGAAAAAGAAGAAAAGAGTTGTTAAGAAAAAAAAGAAAAAAAGATAACAGCTTTTTGTGAAAAATTTTGAATTTGGCGCGATTGTGTTCAATTGCGCCAAAAATCACATTCTCAAAACTAATTCTTTTCAAAATTTTTTTTGAAAAAAAAACCTTGAAATTTCGGAATTTAAAAAAATCAGAGCAAAAGCTTTCCGTTTTTCATTACCATTTCTTCGTCCGCAAAAATAGTCGGCTTCAGAATTAATCCGTCCAAATGAAGCGGAACATCATTGAAGCCCCCATATGAAAGATTGTTTCCAACTGCGATGTGACAAGTGCCCAAAGATTTTTCATCCTCCAAAATGTTCCCGGTAACAATAGCTTTGGGATTTGTTCCTATGCCAAGCTCCGCAACAACATACGCTTTCGGACCAATCTTGTTTAAAATTTCTTTAAATTCAAGTGCGTGCTTTCCTGAAATATTGGTTACTGTCCCGTCACCGACATCAAAAATCAAAGGAAGCTTTGATTTTTCAAAACCTACAAGAGAACCATCAACCACATATCGCCCACTAGCGCTAACCGGCGAAAATTCCACTTCTCCATCAGGGAGATTATTAACGGCACCCTTGGAATGTATCAAACCCGGCGTCGAAAATATTTTTCTATTTCCAAGCTGAAAAATGATATCAGTGCCGGAACCAGAAGTGACTCTAACTGTTTTAGAATTCTGCAAAACGCCTTGTAACCTTTCGCAAACATCATTAACCTCTTTGAAATCCACATCGAGGCATCTGTTAGAAATTTCTTCAGTAAGTAGAGGCATCGAAGCTATCCTTGCACCCGCTTTGTTTGCATCGCGACGAGCTTTGGTATGCGTCAATGAAAAACTGGTAATCAACAATTCAACATCAAACCTCTTCATCAAATCAGCTATTTGCGGAAGAGGTTCCTGACCGTGACCGTTCAGCGGTTTCATAACTTCGAAATGAACCTTAGAATTAATTTTTGAAACGTAATCAAAAAACTGTTTTGCAAGCGACTCCTTAGAAGTGTCGGTCAAAATTAAACAAGATTCACTCGGCTTCAACTTTAATGCGGTTTCAAAAACCGCTTTTAAAGCAGATTTTTTTATCATAATAATCAGTTAAAAAAATGGGGGTGGCGAGATTTGAACCCGCGACACACCGGTCTTCAGCCGATTGCTCTCCCAGGCTGAGCTACACCCCCGACAGAAGAAATAAGCGCTGACAAAGTTTAAAAGAATTGCCTAACAATCGACGCCAGCACTTTTTATTTCTTTTGAGCTTAACACTCAATAACATGGGAAAAAGAAAAAACTTTGAAAAAAGAATAATTGTAAGCGTAACCGGGCACACTGCAAAAGACTTTGAAAAAAAGTTTACGGACGTAAAAAAACACAAACTTAGAAAAGTTGCGCTCTTTTTGGAATACGCAACACCTGCAGCGAAAAAAGTTATTTACGAATCGCTTCCGAAATCTGGCATAAAAGAAATTCCGCTTGTACACATAAGGAATGACACTAAAAAGTGGGAACTCGAATATTTAAAGAAAAAGTATGGCTCAGAATACTTTACAATACACGAATGCAGTTTTAGACGCCTCGAAGAATGGAATGGGTTCCACAAGGAACTTTATCTCGAAATGAACTACGACAACCGCATATGGGAAATTGTAAATGTTCAGAAAATAGGCGGATTCTGCGTAGATTTGTCCCACTTCAAAGCCGGAGAAGAAAAATGGTCAAAAGACTTTGAATATGTGGTAAAACGCGAGGGCGTGAAAAGATACTTTAAGTGCAACCACTTGAACGGCTATAATCCTAAAAAAAATTGCGATATGCACTGGATAAAAAACCTGAAAAATTTTGATTACCTGGAAACCCTTCCGGAATTCGTGTTTGGAAACGCCATTGCAATAGAAACTTACAACAGCATAGAAGACCAATTGAAATACAAAAAATATTTGGTGAAACTGCTAAATAAAAAATTCAACCAATGAGCTCTTTTAATTCGGGAAAAAGTTTTTCGTTTCCTTTAAAATTAACAACTGAAAAACCCATATTTTTGGCAGCAACTATGTTTTGTTCTTCATCATCCACAAAAATACATTCTTGCGATTTGAGATTCCATTCGGTTAAAACTAATTCAAAAATTTCTTTTTGCGGCTTGGCTAGACCGACTTCACATGAAAGAATGCACGGACTAAAAGAATCGAAAAGAGCTGTTCTTCTCTGAACTCTTGCTTGAATTTCATAAATATTTGAAATTAACCCGACTTTCCGCGTTTTTCTAATATTCTTAATATAGTCTAGAAGCTCGGAATTAAAATTAGTAATTATTTTTGTGTGGGATTTTTCCCACAATTGCACCATTTCATCAATTGTTTTTTTTATGCCAAATTTTTTCTTCAACGCCACTAAAAAAAATTCCGTTGAAATTTTGCCGGCCAACAGGTCTTTTCCGTAGGGGCGCCTAAATTCACGGAATTCACCATAAGGAATATTTAAGGAATTGGAAAAAGCTTTCTCAACCTCACTTATTTTGTCAAAGTAAAGAACACCGTGCATGTCGAAAATAATTCCCTTAATCGCATTAGTCATGCCAAAGACCTTTTCGCCAACTAATTTTTCGCCAGCCTTTTTTCGAAAAAAGGCTGAAGCGAGCCCAGGGGGAGTTGAACCCCCGACACCCAGATTAAGAGTCTGGTGCTCTACCAACTGAGCTATGGGCCCTTTTTGAATAAATTACTTTGATGAAGCTTTAAATAGTTTATGCGATTCGCTTACCTGAATTTAAGTCAAAAATTTGCTTAACAGTCAAAATTAATGCCCCTTTGGGAGAATAACCTTTATTTGAATCGAGAGTCTTTACATAATTAAGCCATTTTCCTTTCGAGTAATACTTCGCGGAGCATTTAATCTGCGCTGAAATTTTTTTGGAATAAACTGCCAAGGAACAAAAATTATTCTCTTTTATATTTTTTACAGTTTTTTTCATCATGTTATTCGTAATTAAGATTCTGGCATCTGGGAGAATTTCATTTACTTCTGCACAAATTAAGTTGGATTTACCTTGTTTTGAAGAAGTCGCAAAGAAAACTATTTTTCCCTCGAGCGGCTTTAACAGCGCTTTAATGTTTTTCATAATAATCGTGCCGAAGGCCTTTTCGCCAACCAATTTTCGCCGCCAACTTTTTCGCCAGCCTTTTTCGAAAAAAGGCTGAAGCGAGCCCGAGGGGAGTTGAACCCCCGACACCTGGATTAAAAGTCCAGTGCTCTACCAACTGAGCTACGGGCCCATAACGCGCGAATTTTCGGCATTATTGCTTAACAATTGCAAGCTGAAAAATTTTTAAAGGGTTGCAAAAGCTTTTCAAAAGAACTATTGCTGAATAAATCGGGAAAAAGGCATGCAAAGAGAAATTATTGTGTTCAGGTACGGACACAGGACGGTTAGAGATTACAGGGTCACGAGCCACTGCGCTTTAGTTGCGAGGGCGTTTGGTGCAGACAAAATAATTATTTGCGGAACAAAGGATGAAAGTGTAGAAAAAAGCATCAATGATGTGAGCAGCAGGTGGGGAGGAAAATTCGAAGTTAAATTCGCGGAAGAATGGAAAAAAGAACTGGGCGAACTGAGAAGAAACGGATTCAAATTGGTTCATCTGACGATGTACGGCGAGAGAATTGAAAAAATTGAAAAAAAAATAAGGATGTTTAAAAAAGTAGTTGTAATTGTAGGATCACAAAAAGTTGAAAGAGAAATTTATGAAACCGCGGATTTTAATGTGGGCGTTACACAACAACCCCATAGCGAAATAGCAGCCCTAGCAGTGTTCTTAGACAGACTGCAGAGTGGAAAAGAACTCTATAAAAAATTTAAAGACGCTAAAATAAGGATAAAACCGTCAAAAAAGAGCAAAGATATCATCAGTTTAAAATAATTTCTCAAAGGAAATGTGTTATGCCTTCAAAATCAATAACCGGTTTAACTTTGGTCAAAGACTTGTTAGACACTATTGGGGGGGAAGATGCAATAACTCTCGTGAAAGTGTGCGAAAATAACAGAAAAGGCACTACTGACGAGGAAATATCAAAAAAAATGAAGTCTCGGGTAACGGAAATACGCGCAGTGCTAAATAAACTGCATTACAGAGGAATCGCAGAATACCAGAAGAGTCGAAACCCAAAAACCGGTTGGTACAACTACTCCTGGGAAATAAAGAAAAAAAAGATAGCCGAAATAGTCTTAGAACAACAAACCGAAGTACTTGAAAGACTTATGAAAAAGAAGAATATGGAAACGGAATACAGCCTGTTTGATTGTGTAAAATGCAATGAAAGGGCCCCGTTTGAAATTGCGGCAGAATACAATTTTGTGTGCCCAACTTGCGGAAACCCTATGGAATCGGCAAATAATCCGAAAAAAATACGAGAAACCAACTTAAGAATAAAAAAAATAGAACAAGAACTCGCAGCATTAAAGAAAATAAATGTTTAGAAAAACACGATTTCCTGGACAAGTTGGCCGAGGAAGAATTAAAATTATAAAAGGGTCAAAAATGCTTATTTTAAAAAAAAGAGCATTTTTTAAGTATTTTTTGAAAAATTAGGCAAAAATAGTATTTTTTTTAAAAAAATAACGATTGAAATCGTTTTTTAAAGATTTTGCAGTAACGGCAGATATAGAGCGGGGTAGGGCAGCCAGGAGTGCCCGTCGGGCTCATAACCCGAAGGTCGGAGGTTCAAATCCTCTCCCCGCTATTTTAGCTTATTTTTGCCAACAAAATGGCTTAAAATAGCCTTTTCTTATACATAATTGGTTCTTTTGAAGCTTTCTGACTGCGCACCCCTTTTTGCCAATTTTACGCAGCAATCGCAAATACTGGCAAATGCCATAAAAATGGCAAAAAATAACAAATTTCAAAAATATCACTTTTTAGGCAAATTAACCACTAAAAGAAAAGATTCAAAAAACTTCAAAAAAATCGTTTAATTTGACTAATCACTTTAAGGCATAAAAACACACGCAACGCAACACTTCATAAAATGCCCGCAAATTAAGTCTCAAAAGCTACAAGTTTAGAAAAAATACTAAGATTGAAAATTGGTGACCAGAAACTAACAAAACCAACCAACACACTTTGGCTAATTATCGCTCCAAATTTTATTCATTTTACACAAATATTTAAAAAATCAAAATCTACAAAAAATTGCAACAAATCCCTCCAATCACTTCAACCAAAAAATAACAAAATTGACAAATTTAAGTAATTACCAGTAATTACAGTCATTAACTATCATTACAGTAAGGATTATAAGGAATTACGGTCATTATAGTAATGACCAAAAATGACAGGACTGCTTGAAAAAATAAAAACTTTTCTCAGACTGGGAAAAACGTCCAAAAAGGCTCCCCTCGAGCAGGAGGAGCTTTACAAAGAGCCTGAAAAAAAAATTGTAGAAATACACTCCATATGGGATTTTCTCAAAACAAATGAAAACACTCAAGCTTTGCACCTAATAAGCGTTATAAGGTTCGATGAATGGGCGACAATGGAAGAGATAAGACAGCGAATATTCGAATTATTCCACATTGACTATAAAAACGAAAGAAGCTTGTATCCCTACCTCAAAACAATGGTGGATTTGGGACTCATGGAAATAAACAATATTGGCGGAAAGAGGAAATGGAGAAAGAAGGATCTTTTAATTAAAATTGAAAGAAAGAAAAAAAGTGAGGGCGAGGAAGAAGCGGCTGAAAAAATCGCAGCCACCTAATTGATTCAAAAGGTTAAAAAACGCTTTTTCTTGGACACATTTTTTTGCCAACAAAAAAAATTTCGACCCAACTAAAACGCGTTTAAACGAATAAACGGAGCATTTTAAACTTTTTTAGGCAATTATATAGCTTTCAAATCCCTATAAAGTTTGTGAAAATCTGACAGCTTTTTTGACTGCGAACTCACTGCTAAAAACCAGTCAGACTCAACTACTGACTGCGCTTCTTTAATTAGATAAGACTTGTTTGGCGCTTCCTGCCCCTTTTCTAAAGCTTTAACGATTTCATCAGTCAAACTGGCCGAGCCGCCTTTTTTCTCTACAAACTTTCTTGAAATTAAATCCTCAAGAGCTAAAATAATCGATTTTTCATCAACATCTTTTTCATTTAAGAAATAAGTGCATTTCCAATCCCCTTTGACACGCCATTTGTGAGTCGGATTGTTTCCGGTTTCGAAAAAATTTTGAAGCGATTGAAAGGCTGCGGGCGGAACTATTACACAATTTTTGCCTGGCCGCATATACGGATAATTTGAAAGAATTCCTTGACGATGGTAGTGATAAACTTTCCCGCTGGATTTGTAAACTGCTTGAGTGTAGCCATAAATTGCTCTGAAAAGTTTTTGATAAGTGTAGGATGAATGCTTAACTGATTCAGGAATTATGAATCTATATTGGATAAAAAATCCGCGTATAGCCACACCCTTCACTTCCACTAATGCCTATATTATATTATAAGAAAATCTTTATGTATAATAATAATACATAAGTAAATTGTGTATGTTTATTTAAACTTAATTGCTTCAAAAAATTTTTTTTAAATTTTTTAGGAAATGTCCAAGAATTTGTGTTTTTTTGGGGCGTGCAGAAGCGACGATTTGATTTAAAAAAATAAAAAAATAGAAAAACAGAAATTAAAAGCAAATTTATCTTTTGTATCGGCCTGGTCTGAGGCTTCCCGGTCTGTAAATCGGCTGTCTTTGCGGTTCTTCTTCAGGTTCGTCCATTATTGGCGCCCTTCCATCCACCACAATTATGTCTTTTGCTGATTTTACACTCCTATAGGAAATGCTTTTCTCGCTCAGGATTTTCTTTGCTTCGGCTTTTGACTTTACTTTTAAAGGTTCAGTGGTTATTTTTTCTAATCTTCCCTTTTCAAGGTCGATTATGATATCGTACACTTTGCCCTTGTAGCCACCGTCAGCGTCGTAAACATCCATCCCGAATAGCTTTGACAATCGCATGCTCATCTTTAATCACCTGCTTTTTACTATAGGAACTGCGAAGAAGTATTTAAACCTTTGTGCAATTCTTTCCCAACTTTTTATGCCGAAAAAAACTTGGAAATTTTTTTTCAACTTTTTCAGCCAATCGTGTCGGTGAACTGAAACCGATGATTATTACCGGAACTGGGGGGAGAGTGAATATACATAACCTGGTTTTTGGCAGTTTTCATTTTTAATGCAGGATTTAAAATAATTATTTTGCACAATTTTGATAAATGAGCAAATCAATAGTAAGAATAACCACGTTTTTAGCAAAAGCAAGACAACTGGCGGGATACGAGAACAAAGGAGAAACCAAACTAGAAAAAAAATTTACAGATGGAAGTCGGCAACTTGGCCCTTATGTTGAAGAGGATTTGACTTATCTAGACAACTGGAAAGGTCATGAACAATTTAAAGGGAGAGAAGTAATTTTGGAAAAAGAAAAACCGATTTGGGAAAGAGTTTATGCCGGCGGAATAATCGAGTTAAATTTGGATAAAAAAGAAATCGAAGAAGTATTTTTTGTTTTGAGGTTGGCGATGCAAAATTTTCCTGAAATGCGCCCGGAAAAAAGAGGAATGAATTTGAAAAAAAATGAAATTGAATATCGGGAAAAAGTAATTGGCGGCATAGAAAAATTCAAAGGGGAAGAAATGATTTTTAAGAACAAAATAAAAGTCTATGAGCTTAAACATGAAGGCGGATTTATTTAAGAAAAATCGATTTTACAGCTTATCCAGCGGGCTCACAACTTTCTTGAGCTGCTCGCTCGCAACATTCGTGTAAATCTGCGTCGTGCTCAAATTGCTGTGACCGAGGAGCGACTGAATGTACCTGATATTCGTCCCGCCTTCAAGCAAGTGGGTAGCGTAGCTGTGTCTAAGCGAGTGAGGCGTAACGTGCTTTTTTATTCCGGCTTGCTCCGCGGCCTCGCGGACAATCCTCTGGATAGTATCAGTCGTTATCGATTTTCCATTTTTTTTCGAAAGCACATATTCACTCTGAATTTTTTTGTGCTTCAAGTATTTTTTTAATTCAGTGATCCAATCCTTTGACAGAATTATCATTCGGTCCTTGTTTCCCTTTCCGCTTCTTATCATCGCGGTTCGCTCCTTCAAATTGATGTCCTCAATTTTCAGTTTCACGACTTCCGAAACCCTGCAGCCCGAACCGTACATTAATTCAAGGGCGAGACGGTTCCTTCCAAACCTTGCCGCATGAAAGAGGGCGCGGACCTCGTCCTTTGTCATAACTTTTGGAAGAGACTTGCTTTTTTTCGGAATGCTTATCTCATCAAGAATTTTTCTTTTCAACATTTTTTCGAAAAGATATTTCAGTGCCGCATGAACTAGGGAGAGCGTCGCATTAGAACAATTTTCTTCCTTCTTATGCGCCAAGTAAGAGGTAATGTCCCTTTTGTCAACGCTTTCAGCAGATTTGTTCATGTAATACAAGCCTTCCCTCGCATAAATCAAATACATTTTCAGCGTCTTCGGGGAATAACCGCTAATCAGCAGTTCCTGCCTGAATTCTTTAAGCAATCTTTCGAATTCAGGGTTCTCTTTTCGCGGAGCAAGAGGTTTTTGAGCTTCAGAATTTTTGTTTTCAGGTGCTGGTTGCGGAGCAAGGGGTTCAGAAACTTTCTGTTCCCCAATTTGCGGAGCAGGAGTTCTTTGATTTTCTAAACTTTGTTGGGGCTCGTTTATTTGCAGAGCATGCGTTTCCGGATTTTCCGAATTTTGAGCGCCAATTTGGGGACCACTCGGAACAAGATTATCCTGCATTTCGTTCATGGCATTATTAGGGCTTTTTAGTTTAATAAGTTTTTGCAGTGATTAAGAATTAATAGGAAAAGGAAATCGTACCAACTATTTTTGTATGTTTTTTTGAAGAATTTCAAAATGTTTTTCTAATAAATTCCGAGTTTTTTTCCAATGCTTTTCTGCTTCGGCCCTTTTTCCAGTATCTTCTAAGTGTTCGGCAATGTCATGTTCTTTTGTAGCTTCAACTCTGAATTCAACAGCCTCAAAAGCTTCTTTATAAGGAATTTTGAATTGAAGCACATATAATTTTGTCATGCTTTTCTTAAGAGATTTCAAATTTCTTCGATGATGCGCTTGCCACCAGCCCATCTCATGTTTAGCAAGCCTCTTAGCAAGGTTTTTGCCTTTCATGATTCATTTAAGTTCAATTAATTTTTAGCTTTAACTCTGCACAGGTTAGCGGCAAATTTCCTGTTTTTTGGGAAAAGGTTTTTAATCGGAACAGCCGTAATTTCCTTATGATGAGAAAACCCCAGAAGCCGCCGGAAGGGGCAAAAAAAGTCGAAACAGCCGACATGGTAGCATGGCGCAAGGAATTTGAAAAAATGAAAACCGAGGACCACTTGGAGAAGCTCGCAGCTCTCGGCCTTGACGATGAGGATCTTGAAGAGTTCAAAGAAATGGAGTCAGGTGTCCCAATAGAGAAGGAACTTATTTCGGAAGAACCTGTGGCGGAAGAAAAAGCTGTAAAGGGCTTAAAAAAGCAAAAGAAGTAATATTTAGCCGTATTTTCCTAATTGTAAAGGTTTATATATAACCTACAGGGCTATATATAGGAAACTGATTTTTCAGTACAATATTTTGTGTGGAAATCTAGTAAAGGTGAGCTATATGCAGTTAGACTATGGTGTAGATGAGGACCTAAGACTGTCTCTTTTAGCGGAAGAACAGAAAATGAGGTCAAAGCAGCCTGAGGCATGGACTAAGACAAAATTCAGGAAATACGCGAATTTCGGCAGGAACAGGAAAAAGACTGCTGAAGAAATTCTTGGTGCAGAACCTAAGACCAAGAAATAACTTCTTTTAGAAAAATCGATTGGTGAGCACTTGGCAGGGGGTTTCCCCTTTCCAAGAATTTTCTTTTTTTTAAAATTCATGGCTGCCGAATAAGAATCCGGGTCTTCGCAGGCTTTTTAATATTATGAAGGTGTTGGTCTTTTTGATAAGCTTGTCAGCTCTTCGTGGAAGAACCGCGTGAAGCGTCGCAAGCGAATCGCTATCCTCGGTCCGCATAACAATTATTATTTCGTTTGAAAGAGTGGTAAAAATGTCCTGAATTTCCTTTTCATGCAAAAGCACTTTTACAAGTTTATTCTCCTTTCCGGGCGCCGATTTTATGATAATAACTGCTTTAAGTCCCAGGTCTATTTCCTTATAGCCCCTGGGGGTTAGCAAAGGAATTTTTTTTATTAGAACTCCTTTCCGCCAAAGCATTTTCCATCTTTTTGAAATGGTGTTTCTGTGAAAATCGCCCGTTTTTGCCAACTCATTTATTCCAATCAGAGAATTTTTCATTTTTTTCTCAATTATGAATTTGTCTACCGCGTTTAATTCAACCTTTTCCTTGAATTTTTCACTTACTGCAAGATAGTGTCGCTTGTATTCTTTGTTTATGAATGAAATATGAAAGTCTTCCAGGGAATCTCCAAAAATTTGTTCAAAATTAATTGCAAATTCATTTAGGTTTTCTATGGTGTGCCCCATAACTCTTACTGCAAAATCATAGTTGCCCGTAATGTGTGCAACCATCTGAACCTGCGGAAACTCGAATATTTTTTTTAAAAAAAACCCTTCATCAAAAGTTATTCGATTAACAGTAATAAAAATCCAGGCGGCTTTTCCGGAATTGAATACTGAGAGATTAAGCTTGTAAACCATTCCGGAATAAAGCCCCTCTTCCTCAAGTTTTTTCATTACGTAATCTACAGTTTTCTTTTTCAGTCCGACTCTTTCATAAAAACGATTTTTGAGGTGTTGAACCCCGTTTACGTATGCGGCCTTTAACACACGTTTTTCAATCACAGTTAAAGAAGGCTCTTTTTGAATCATTCAAATCAAATATACTGCGCATTTGCAATATAAAAATAAATGCATTAAGCACAAAAAAATTAACTTTTATAAGTTAATAAGCCGACAAATATTCATTTTTTTTAGTAAAAGCACATCTTTTTACAAAAATTTTGTGCATTAAAAAAACATAATTAATTAACTTGTCTCGCGGGAATATTATTGGTAACTATGTGGGAGGGAGAAAAGTATGGAGCAAACATTGTTTCTCAAGGGAGTCGCATTGTTTGCTACCATGGTTGGTTTGCAACAATGGTTGGCTCAAGGCGTTTCCCTATACGATGTAGCGTTCATAGGACTCGCGACGATGTTCTTGGCGACGCTCGAAATGGATTACACAAAATACAAGCAAAGAATTGAAACCAGAAAGTCCGGAAGAGAGAACATTAGTGGTGCGGGGGAAAACGGGGCGATAACTCCAAGTGGTGCCAAAAGCCAAAAAGCCGGGTTCGGGTTGACAGTGGCATAGAAAATGCGCCACAAGGGAAGTCCTGCCGATAAGCAGCATGCAAGATTTTTTTTAAAATTGGCCAAAAAAACGATTTTCTTCCATGGAAAGCCTTTTTTATCCCTCGCACAAAAATATTTTAGATCTAAATGGGCTTTCTTTTTCTCGACATTGAATCCTTTGTGGATCCGAATGACGAAAGATCGGGGTTAAATCCCTTCCATAGGAACAGCAAAATAATCGTGATTTCCTATAATTATTATTCACATTCCCGCGCCCCACAACCGGCGGAAATAAAAGAACCCGAATTTATGTTCGAATGGGTTTTGGGGTCCGAAAAAAAACTCTTGCAGGAATTTTATAAACGATTGAAAGGATGGCACGAAAAAGACGAGTTTTTGAAAATAGTCGGATTTAATCACCTGGCTTATGATTTGCCCTATTTATTTTCGAGAATGCAAAAACACAAAATCGACTCTGAGAAAGAGCTTTTCAATCACCTATTTACAAAAGCCAGGCATATTGATTTGGCGCAGCTCTCAATGCCGCTTTCAAAACTCACGAAAAAAGACCATGACTTTCGCTGCATCTCACAAAAAGCAATAAATTACCAGTTTGACATACCTGTAAAGGAAGCAAACGGAAAAGACCTTTCGGAATTTTATTCAAAAAGCGAGTTTTCTAAAATAGAAAAATATTGCAAAGAAGAATTTACTTTTGAATTACTTTACCAAAGCATTCTCGAGACCTACCTTCACTAAATTTTTTGTTTAAACACTTAATAACAATTATTCCAAACAAAAGCAGGTAATTCTTATTTTTAAAATTTTTTTATAAAAAACAAATAATTCAAAAAGACTCGTCTTAAACAAAAAATTAAAAATATACATAATGTTTGTTTGAAAGACATTTTTTTCGAATTTTTGTAAAGATCAAAAAAACCAAATATACATAAAAATAAGGCTTTTTTTGGGCTTTTTTTCAGTCAATCTTCCTTAAGCCTCCTTCTAGTAAAAAAATGAGCCAAAATTTCGCTCTTTTTGAGCGAAAAGTATTTATATATGGTTGGTTATAGCTACTGCATGCCTCAAATTTTTGAAGAAAAAGGTCATTCGGAAACCACTTCGAGATTTGAAAAAATAGATAGTCTATGCGACATTCTCTCTTCGGGGGGCAAGTGCTTGGACAACAAATTACCCGCGTTCCAAAAAAATTTTAAACACCAATAAACTTGCCTCCAAATTTTTATTATCAAAAAATTCTTAGAGCGTTTTTTGTAATTCCTTCGAAAATTTAATTGCTTTTTAATTGTTTCCGAATCAAATCTCTTCAGGTAAAGATGAATTCAAAATTAAATCTAATAGTTACTGGCACACCGGGTGTCGGAAAAACAACCCTTGCAAAATTAATGGCAAAAAAATTGAAAATGAAGGTTTTTAATGAAAAAGACTTCGCCCTGAAAAACGGGATAGGCTATTTCAATGAAGAAAACGAGCTTGAAATTCCTTTAAAAGAATTTGAAAAAAAAGCAAACAGCTTTTTGCTTAAAAGTAAGGGAATAATTCTTGAAGGGCACACGCTTTGTGAAATGAAACTCAAGGTGAATAAAGTTTTTTTAATAACCCTTCACCCCGAAGTTCTGGAATTAAGACTCGAGAAAAGAAATTATCCCGCCGAAAAAATGATGGATAATGTTTTCTGTGAAGGAATAGATTATTGCAAAAAAAAAGTTCACAGGAATTATTCAAAAAACAAAATAATCGAAGTGCCATCAAGACACAGGCTTTCAGAAACATTGGCGGACGCCCTGAAAAAACTTGGAAAAACAGTCTAATGAAAGATTTTTTAAAATTTTTATTATTGGCGAAAAAAAGCCCAAAGTAAATGATTTAAGAATATTATTTCGGCTAATTTATAAGTGAATTCAGGTATTTGTTGTAATTAAACGGGGTGCGAAAATGAAAAAGGCTTATCTAAGGGTGTTTGCGCTTGTTTTAGTGCTTTTCCTTACCTGCGCCCCGGCATTTGCTTTTGAGAAAACACTTTCAGAACTCGGAGTTTCTGACATGAATGTTGAAAGTGCTCGAACCAAAAATTGTGAAACAATCAATTTTAGCGTTCCGCAGGAAACCCTGGTCGGGGCCGAGCTTCCAATCTTCTCAATAAAAGCAGATTATTACCCCACGCTCGGCGGCGATTCAAGAGCAACGATAAAGCTTAATGACTCACAGGAAATAGTTATTTTCCCGGTTGATTTTACGTGTGGTGATTCCGGATGCTGGGCAAGAGTTTCAATTCCAAAAAATGAGATAAATAATCAAAACACTGGCGAATTGTGTGTTTCAAGCGGAAAGGGCACAACATATTTTTCAATATCTTCGGATTCAAAAATCGGTTTTTATGATACGCCAGAATTTCTTTTGAAAAAAGAATCGCCGGGAATAATTATTTTAGGTCAACAAGCAAAACTAGTAATAACTGCGCAAAATGTCGGTTCAAAGGATGCAAATGTTTTTGTCCAATTTATTAGCCCAATAACGAGGGAAGAGGTAAACATAACGAGCTTTGATGTGGTTGAAGGGGAAAGTTCCGCCCACACAACAATAAAGGCGGGAGAAACCCGAGATTTTGTTTTTTATATAAAACCAACTATTGCAAGCGGTTACAATCTTCCGGCGGCAGTTCTCTTTTTTGAAAACGTTTTTGGGGAAGAACAAAAAATCGTAAGCAATCATCCGCAATTAGAAGTAATCGAACCGACTGATATCAAAGTTAACATTCTTGCTTCGAAACCCGAGGGAAAAAATTTTCCATTCATAGTGACAATTAGAAACACGCGCACAACCTCATTTGAAGGTGTGTTGAAAATTTCTAACGCCGAGCATGTCCAAGGTGCAATTTCATCAATAATAATTCCTCCGAGCACGGACAAAGATTTTTCTTTTGTGGCGGAAAATCTTTCGCCCGGAAACTATTCTTTGTTTGCAACCGTCGAAGATGAGAATAATTCTTATGTGTCTAATGCAGTCTCATTTACAATTTCAAACGGCGGATTATCAATAGAAATATGGTTTGCAATAATCGGAGTTCTTGTTTCGCTCGGACTTTTATTTTATATTTACAAATATTGGAAAGAGAAATACTGATTTAGTATTTTTAATCAATTTTCCCAGCTTTCGGAGATTATTTTTTTGTTTTCATCGGCTTGTTTTTCTTTTTTCCCGATCTTTTGCTTTAATACAAATGCCACTATCGCAATAATTATTATCGGAACAAACCCCGCAAAAGGAACTGTTTCAAGGGGAGATAAACCTGTTCCTTTCGACAAAACAATTATTGCATTAGTATATTGGTTAGAATCCATCATTTCTTTTCCCTCAAGCATTATTTCGCTTTCATAGCCGGCGTCTACCCCTGCATTGTATGCTTTTATCGCCTGCCTTTTTAGAGAGTCAATCGCGTCATTAAGTTCCACAAGTAGTTCGTTAATCAATTTTTCTTTTTCATCAACAGAAACATTTGAAGAGTTTATGTCGATTAATGACAATTCAATTTTTTTTAATCTGCTTAAAGTTATTGGCTGGATGAATTTTGCTTTTATCAGCGCAGATTCGTCCGCCAAAAGTTGTCTTTCTAAAAAGCCGGTTTTTTCAAAACATTCGGAAATCAATTTTGCAACTTTTTCATTCATTGTTGAGGGGTTATGTTCTTTCTCAATCATATTTTTTTCAATAATTAGTTCGTCGTAAATTTTTTTGAGGGCGACAAAGTGCCCCATACCGCTTATCGGATTAATTGAGTATTGTTCCTCAAAAAGTTCTTTTTCTTCAAAAAATTGTTGTTTTAACAATTCTATTTTTGCCGAGCTAATATTCAAATCCCGTATTTGTTTCCAATAATTTTCCGCTTCGGTCAGAAACGCTTTGTCGATTGAAAAACTTTTTTCGCTTATTAGCTGCTGTGCCTTCGAAAATTCTGAAAGATTATTTGAATCGATTTTGATTCTTGCGGCAAGCAAAATTTCGCGCGCTTCGGCAGCCTGCTTGGATAAGCCCGCAAGCTCCATCGAATTTGCGGCGTTTTCAAGCTCAATAAGCTGATTTTCAAGGCTTTGCTTTGTAAAATAAAACATTTCTGCATCGGATTTTTGTTTATTTAATTCGCTTATCCGCAGATTTGCTTTTTTTATTAAATCCTCGGCTTTTGATGCAAGAGATTCCTCAAAGTCTAATTGTAAAAAATTTTCTATTTCAGAATAAATTTCGATTTCGCCCAGCCCCCAAAGCTTTTCTTTGAGGCTGTTTAGGGTTTGAGAATAATAATCAAAAACACTGCTCACTTTCAAAAAAACCGAGTAAGTTCGCGATTCAAGCGGCAAAAAGTCCTGCGATTTTAAAACTATTTTTTCATCAACTATTTCGTGCAGTTTTTTTGTCATTTGCTCATCATAAATCGCCGAGCTTTCGATAAAACTGTTAATTTCAAACGGCATCACAATAGTTGCGTCAAGCGCTTCTCCAAAATTATTTTTTGCTTTTACGGAATAATTCAGTTCCTGTTTCTGATAATCAATTTTTCTGTCCGAAATCATATTTGTTTCAATGGATATAACGTTTTTTACGTAAAAAAAGACGCTCATTTTTGTTGCTTTAGAGGCGTTTTCGGCGGAAAAGAACAGTGCTTTTCCATTTTCTGAAAAGAGCGCTTCCTTTCCATCGATAATTACGATGATTTTTTCAGGGGCGCCAATTTTTTCGGTTTCAACGATTATTTGCGGAAAGGTTTTTTCACTCAACAATTCAATATTTTTCTGGAAAAGACTCGTTTCGTTTGAGGCAAAAATTATTTTTACAGATTCTTTTGTAAGAGTCTTTTCCGTTGAATAAAAATCGAATTTCGAATTTCCTAACGGCAGCGAGTTGAATGTTGCGGAGCACGCGTTTTCATTGCAAGTTGCAAATTCGACGCAGTCGTCTTTTGTCGCAACTGAAAATTTTTCTGCAGCGAATTTTATTAGAAACGGTTTTTGTACGGCCCTAAACGGATTGTAAATAATTAAGCGGTTCAAAGAGTTAGAATCGTTGTTTGTTTTTGTTAGGTTTTCGTTTAGAACAATGATTGCAATATTTTTTTGGGCATATGCTATTATTGCATCATCTATGGCGCTGTCAGATTCTTGAAGAGTTTTTTTGATAGAATTGTTCAGCGAATCTTTTATGGGAAGAATTTCTTCAATTTTTAAAACATGATTTGAAAAATAAATTTCGACGCCCGCCAGCTTCGTTTTAAACGAATCAAGTTTTTCGGAGAATTCTTTCGTCCCGAGTGCTAGCTGGGTTTTTTCGAGAAGCGCGATATTCTCAGCCAATCGCGCGTAATTTTTTGTTATTTCGATTAAAACGTAGTCATCTCCAAGTTCGTTTTCAACCTGTTTTTTTATGTTTTGACACACTTCATCAAAATAAAGAATATTTTCTTTAGTGACCTCGTTTTCTTTTAATTGTTCGAATTGCGCTTTTAGTTCACGAAGTTCGACTTCCTTAAATATTTTTTCGAGATAAGCAAAACAATCCGCCGTTAAATCAATTTTTTTAGCTTCAAGCAACTCGTAATTTTCAATTCCCTTCCGCAACAGTTCAAACTTTTCTATGGCTTCAACACAGTAATCAAATTTTTGAGTTCCCTCAGCGCTAAGGGTTTTTGATGCGAAGAAAACCGCGTCCTGTTGTATCCCAAGCAAAGAAGCGTTACTTGTTTTTTCGTCACTTTCCTTTATTTCTTTTGCCTTATTGTCGCAGGCCTTTGAAAGATTTTCAACGAACTCCGCTTTTTGAAATTCCAGCTCTTTTCTGATGCTGATAAAATTATTTAACAGATTTTTTGTTTCCGAAACCTTTTCGCCGAGTTTTATAGTTCCGGCCGAAACTCTATCGCGTAGCGACAAAAAATTTGAATCGTTTTTTTCAAACGAGTTTTTTAACAAGGGTTTTGAAGAAACTGTTCCAAGGAAAAGCGCGGAGTATAGTTCCAAATATTTTTCGTTTCCGCCAATTTCTTCTAAAAGCGATTTGCACGCGTTTCTCTCTTCACCAAGTTTTTTCCAATTTTCTGCTGCAATTTTTTCCGTGTCTTCGGCATTTTTGCTCGTTCGATTAATTAAGTCTGTAAACCTTCTCAAAGAAGAGTTTTCGCTTCCGCCGAGGTCGGAGTAGAGTTTCATGAATTCGTAGGCAGGAAACGCCTGAAGGGCCGAAATGCTTTCACTCGCATAAAACCGTGTTTCCACAAAGTTAAGCCCTTTTTTGTAAACATCGTAAATCGGAGGAAACCAACCGGTTTTACTCAAATCAAGTTCTTTCAGAAGCGTTCCTTCCGCATAACCATATACGCTCAGTATCAGCGGTTTCTCTTCGACAAGATTTTCCAAACCGCTTTTTGCTCCCGAATCGTTAAAATTTTTCGCGCGTTGAAGGTAATAAGAAACGTAAGTGTCGCTGCTTGATTGGGACAAATCCGGATTGCTGAGTTCTGAAAGTATTTGCCGCAATTCAACAAGCGATTCAAAAATTTTTTCTTCTTTCACCAAATCTATTTTTTCTTCGGAGAGGGTGTGCTCCTCTTGAGTAACTATTTCAAAGCTTTTTTTCATTCCTTGATCAAGTTCTAAAAAAGCGTTGTCAAAGTAGAACCGGAGCTGGTTTATTGAGCCGGGCAGCCCACCAGTATTGCCGGTCGAACAAAGCGAAGAAATATTTGTCAATTCGTTGTTCGCTTTGTTGAAATAAAACCAGCTCCGCGCAACACTGTTCTTCATTTCGTACAGCTTTGCTTCCTGCGAATAGCCGAGCTTTGTCTGAAATAGAGGATCAACCTTGTTGTAGCAGTCCTGTTCCGTCGTGCATTTCGGCACATACGAGTAGCTTTTGCTTGCGAATGAATAGCAGAGATTTTTTTCGTTCCTGCTCATTTCGCCGCAGCCGCTTAAAACGATTAACGAAAAAAGCATTACTGCGAGTATTGCAAAAGCCATTCTCGGCGTTCGCATAGAAGAGCCGTTGTTTTTTTTGGTTTAAAAAGATTAGCAAAACTTCGACATGTGCCACCGAAATATTTTAAAGAATCAGTTTTTCGAGCACGCATCAAGAACTTCCTGTGCGGCAACATATTTTTCCAAGCAACTATTTTCGCCCTCGAGAATTTTTTTTGCAGAAAAACAATCACTGCAAACTTTTGGCTGAATGGTGCAAAAGCCAGGGTTTATTTCGCAAATAAACGGGCTCACATAATAATGCCCGAGAAGAATTCCCAGAATGAGAATTATTGTGGCAATTGCGACTTTTATTCCCAGACCACTTGGGATTATTGACTTGTTTTTTGAAAATCCTTTTCCAGGCTTTCTGGAAACAGCTTCATATTCGCCAACATCTTCTAAGCTCATTTTAGAATAAAGTCTTTGTCCCTTAAAAACTTTTGCCGCAAAAATATTTTTGCAAAAAGCTTTGATTGTGTCAATGGTGTTTGAAATTTTATTAAATTAAATAACAAAAACCGCTTTATACATAACCGTTTTTTTCAGATTTTTAATGGCTTTTTTTAAAAAATATTCAATACATAACGCGCATTTTCGAAAAGAGGTTAGGAAAGTGCGGGGGAAATATTTATAAGCAAGTTAGTCTTTTTTATTGTAACAAACGTTTATGACGAGGGGTTCAAATGTACAAATACACAATTGCAAGGCAACTTGCGACTAAAAGAGTAATAACCAACAGAGGGGATGAAGTTGGTAAACTTTCCGACTTCATCGTTAATGAGGTCACAGGAGACATAGAGTCTTTGGTGGTTGAAGTTGACAGAAGCTCCAAGGTTATAGCAAGAATGGGGACAAAGGATAAAATAATAGAAATCCCTTACTCGGCAGTCACGGCAGTGAGCGATGTGTTCATTGTTGACGAGAGAGAGATAATCGAATCGGAAAGCGGCCAGGCCGAATAACTTAAAGCCTGAGCTTTAGCTTCCGGTTCTTTAAATCCACTTCTTCAATTACGTTATCAATCGAATTTATTTTTTCCTTAATCTCTTTTTCGGAAATTTTCTTTTCATCGGCTTTTTTAATGGCCGAGAGAATTTTGTGTATTTTTCCGTAATTCAAATAAATTTTTTCCGCCTTAGCCTTTAATTCCAATTCTTCTTTTTCAAGCTTTTCAATTTGCTTTTTTTTAATTTCAATTGATTCTCTCAAAGGCTCCGAAGGGCCTTTTTTTTTGGCGGGGCCGGTTTCGCCTTTTTTTTGGATTTCTGTTCCGATTGTTTTTACCAGAAGCTCGTTCAGCGCCGAATTAACGCTTTCAAATTCCATTTCTTTCGCAAGCGGGATTTCTGCCGAAAAAATAACTCCTCCGCTCAGAAAAGCTTTTCCCGCCTTTTTCGAATAAATTTTTTTAACCGCGTCTAGGATTTTTTTAGCATCCCCGGAAGAAGCTTCGCCCGCGTTTTTCTTTTTGTCAATTTTGGTTTGCTCAAAAACATATTCAAGGACTTGCGGAGCCGCATTCAATAAATCAACCGTTGCGCCGAAAAAAGTTTTTCTGTGAACTTTTAATTTTTCGAAGAAATCGGTTTCAGTTTCTTCCAAAAGATTTGCTCCGCGCGAACTCGGCGCCTTGTAAATTTCGCCCTTTTCTAACTTCCGGTCCTTCCATTCTTCTTTCCACCGTGCCTTAATTATTTTCATTTCTTTGTCGCACAAAATAATGTTTCCCTTCGCAAACAATTCGAACACTAAAAAGTTTTCGGCAAATTCAAAAGTCACTATCCTGTCAAGACCGTGCTGTTTTATTGAAAGAATTCTCTGATTAAACAAATGCTTCTTCAAAAGCGAAGGGTAACCGGACGGACGCATTCTCGCAGGAATTGAGTATTCAGAAATGAAAAGCGCGTTCGGCGCCGCAATCAAATCCTTACCGCCCTCTTTCGTGTGGATTTTGATTTTCAGCCAATGGTTTTCGAGAACCTGAACATTGTTTATGAAACCGTTTTCAAGGGCTTGAAGTTCTTCCACAAGATGTTTCAGCGAAAGGTTACTCAGAGAAATTTGTTCCATGATAAAGATATGATTATTTGGAAATAAAAATGGTTCCGTCACAGCACTATTGAGTTTAATCAGTCAAATATTTTCTCATTATTGCAATCAATTTCGGTCTTGTAACAATTTTTTTCGCGAAAAGTGTTGCCTGCTCCGCCTTTGTCATTTGGCCCCCGCCAATGTTAATCGCTTCTTCAATTGTTATGCTGTCGGCCAAATAATTGAAATCCTCGTCGCTAAGTTTTTCCAATAATTGCCTTCCTTTGATTCTTTTCTTCAAATTATTTCCTCTGATTTCAAACCATTCCTCGGTATATTGTTTCAAAAAGTTTTTTGAAAAATTATTGGCTTTAAGCGCTTTCAAAGCAATTTTTCCCGCAAGAATTCCGCCCTCCATCGCTATTCCGATTCCTCCGCCGTGAACAGGGTCCACCATGTGCCCCGCATCGCCAGCAACGAGCAAGTTATCCGCTTCCATTTCACCAAGAAAGCCGCCGACCGGAATCGCGCCCGCGTTAACCTCAATTATTGAACCATTCTTCAAACCAGGCTGACTTTCAATCCAAGCATCCAAATAATACTTCGCGGTTTTTTCCTCGTAAGCCCCTATCCCAATTCCGACATTGGCCGTTCCGTCTCTTTTCGGAAATATCCAAATGTAGCCGCGCGGTGCAATTTTTGTTCCGAAGTAAAGATGCAATAAATTCTCATCATAGCCGCTGATGCCCGTCATTTCATACTGATAACCGGAATCCGTTTCATTCAAATCAAGTTTTGTGTTCAACCCGAGCATTTTTGCCGTTAGAGAATCAACGCCGTCACAGGCGATTACGAGCTTTGCCCGAAATTTTTTTACTTCATCATTTTCTTCGACCGAAAGTTCCACTTCATCACTGCCTTTTCTTTGAGCGCCTACAACCTGGTGTTTCATCAAAATTTTCGCCCCTAATTTAACAGCTTCAATCGCCAAATGCTTTTCGAAAATTTTTCTTTCAAGGACGTACCCTAAAACTTTTTTGCTTTTCATTTTCACGCTCTTTCCGTCAGGCGAATAAAGCTGTGCCCCCTTGATTTCCTGAACAGCCCATTCCTTATTTGGCTTCAACTTTCCCCGAGCAAATTCTTTCAAGCCAAGCCCTTCGGCGCACCTTTTCGGGCACCCGATTTCCTGCTTTCTGTCAAGGACTAAAACTTTTGCTTTTCCTTCCGCAAGTTCGATTGCGGCTTTCAAGCCCGCGGGGCCAGCACCCACAACAATAACATCCCAAAATTCTTTTTCAAGCCCTTCCATAAAAATCACACTTTAATTTTTAATGCAGAAATTATTTTTTCTCCAAGCTCATCGCACCCACGGGGCAAATTTTTACGCATGCTCCGCACGAAATGCATTTCTTTTCATCAATAACAATACGAGTGTCTTTCAAAACAATTGCCTGCACGGGGCAGACGCCGACACAGCCTCCGCAATAAGCGCATTTGTTCGGATTATTTTTTGCAGCCAAGTCATCACCAGAATTTGTTGCAATAATTGGCTAATGTAAGCTTTAAAATAATAATCGGGGCGAAAGATCGGTATGAAAATTCCTGTTTTGAAGCCCGAAACCTGCTGGGCAGTCGTTTTAGTTTTGTTGTTAGCAATGTTCGTTTTGTCCGCAACAGCAGGAATCAGGGTTTCAAGATTTAGTTTTTTAAGTTATATCGGACTTTCAGGAGATTTCGGTTTCGGGGCTTTTTACGCATTATTAGCGTTGCTTGTTTTTGCCGCAATAATTTTGTTTTTTTGGAAAAAAAATAGTGCTGCAAGAAAAACAGTTATTGCTTTTTCAGCCCTTATTCTTGCAATTGAAATCATTTTTGTAATTTATTTCCTTATTTGGAATGTTTCTTACTTCCTTGGGCTGAACACGTTTTGGGCACAAGGAGTTTCCCCAGAGGTTTTTGCGGAAAATAACTCTGGGATTTTAACCGATATCTTTTGGCAAATTTATTTTCAAGCGATGAGTATATTTTATTATTTTCTTTGGAATATTGTTGCTGTTGTAGAGCATTTGCTTGTCCTGCCAGGCTTATTCAGAAATTCCTTTTCAATGCTTAGCGCAGAAATTAGCGATGTTTCCGTGAAGTTCGTTTTTGGATGGTTAATTGATTTGTTTATGCTTGCGTTTTATTCAACCCTACTTTTGGCTGCAATAAAAAGCAAAAACGTTTTTGAACCAACAAAACAAGTTCCATCAAAAACAACAAAAAAGAAAATCGGAAAATTAAAGCATAAAAAAAGACTTGGGAAGAAACGTTAGAGTTTTTTCCAAAGCCAGCGCTTTCCGAGCAAAATTTTTGCTCTTAATGTTCTTGCAGCAATTCCAACGGCGCTTTGATGATCTTTCGTGTTTTCAAGAGTTTTATATGAGACTTTTTTGCCGGTATTTTTTCCAAGTGCCGTCCTTGTTTTTGCCTCGTTCCAAGCAGGATTTCGACGTCCGCTCAAAAAATATTTTGGTTTGAAAAAAGGCATTGTGCGCACCGAATGTAATAGTGATTTTGAAATATAAAAGAGTTTTCGATTTCAGAATAAGGGTTTGATTCTGCAGATTAATCTTCCGGCCCGTCCAAAAACTGCTCGTATTTCTCAGAATTGAACCTGTACAAAAAGTTCTTGATTTTTTGGCCGTTAAAAGAATAATTCTCTAAAACAGCTTTCTTTTTTCCAAAAAATGCGTTGAATTCGTGCTTCTGCGCAGGATCAAGGATTAGAAAGTTCTCCCCAAGGACGGTTGTCACAAATGCATGGGTACGCAGGCTTTCAAGCTCCGCAATTATTACTTCGGCATTATTATCGCCAAGAGCTTTCATTATTGAGCAAAGAAAAACAGCCAAATCCTCGTCATCCGCAACCTTTTGCTCCAGCACTTCTTTCGGACTCATCCAGTAATTCAAATTTAATTCAGCGTCCACGAAAGCAATTTCATCAGTAACGAATTTGAAAGCCGCTTTCAGAGCCGCTTCATACCCGTCTTCAAAGGAGTAGCGTTCGCCTTTGAAATCTTCGGCAAGGCTTTGAATACTTAAATCGCTGCCGTCAACAAGGGCCTTTATTTCGCCGATTGTGCGTTTCTCCCTTTCATTTATTATGTCGCCGTATTTTTGCAGCAAAAATTTGCAAAGCCTTAATTGATTTTCCATTGCCTAATCCCTTCAAATCCACTTTACAACTCAAACAAGTAAAACCAATAATATACATAACTGTTTTGGGAGTAAGGCTTAAAAAATGCGTTATTTGATTAGGAAAAGCTATTTCTTGCCTTATTTAGTCTTTTTTTAAAGTAGATAAAAGAGTGTTGAAAAAAGCGAATTATTTGTTTTTCTTTTTATTTTTTCCAATTTTTTTCATAAAAAAGAGTGCTCAAAGCCTATTCTTCAATAGTTACTTCCGTTTTAAGCGCGGCAGCCCCGAATTCTTCAAGGGCTCGGAGCTGAGCACTAATGCTTTGGCTAATTTTTTCTTTTTCCCGCTCTATTCCCGAAACTCTTTCTTTCAAATTGGTTATTTCTCGCTGCACTTCTTTTACTTTTTCCTGTTCATTTTGAAGCGCTTTCTGCCCAGGATTTTTTTCAAGCTCTTTTTCTATTTCAATCTGCCGTTTCTGAGTTTCATTGATTTTCCAAAAAACATTTTCAAAGAAATCAAAAGCAAGAAGTTCTTCAAGCGCAGCGAGGCGCTTCTCTTTCTCCTTCTCTTTCAAAACAATCTGGTCCTCTTTAATGGCCTTCTTGACCTCTTTCAGCACATTTTTCAATTTCTCGCCCTTCGGGTCCTTCTTTAACGCCAACAGAGGATTCACCATGAAGGCTTCAAGGATTTCTTCCTCATCACCAGGAATGCGCCACCTTCCGGAAGAAACCAGCGATCTGAATCTCTGAAGCGGCCTGTCAATCGAATTAATCAAAGACGATACTTCAGAACGCAAATTCTGTTTCTTTGAAAGCAACTCGTTTTTTTCCCCCTCAAGCAATTTTAATTTTTTCATTTCGGGCGCGGCAGAAGCGACTTCAACTCTCGTTTCCTGATTCTTCAATGATTCGTTCGCATCTTCAATTTTTTTTAGAATTTCCAGCTTTTCTTTTTCCTTTCCTTCCAAAAATTCTTTTTCTCTCCCGATTTTTTCAACAGTTACGCAAAACTTTTCGAACTCAAAAACATTTTTATATTCCCCAAACTTTTGATTCATTTCATGGAACGCATCAATCATTTCCTGCAAAATGCTTCCAAGTTCCTTCATTTCTTCCTTTATGAAAACACTGGTATAAACAATATTTTTCCTGAAAGAATTGATTTCATTAATCATTAACGCGAAACCCTCTCCAGAATAAGCGCGCGCATCACTCAAAGTTTTTCCTCTGTCCCGCGGGTCAAGCTTTTCCAATAACTGGCCCAACTGCCGCTCAACCTGTTTTTTTGAAGTAACGGCTGCTTTGTTGAAACGGGCGCCGCCCTTTTCAGCCTCAATTTCCTTTTTCTCAATATCTTCAAGTAGTTTTTGCGCTTTGCTGTTCAAATGCTTTATTTCCGCCATTTTTTTTCCGACAAAAGCCTCTAACTCGTTTTCGCGGATTTTGAAATCCTTTTCAATCATTCCTTTCAACAGTTCGGGCGTCGTTTTGATCGGCCCCTTTTTTCCGCCGAAAAGCTTGTCCAAAAAACCCATAAATTTCAACCAACAAATTGTTTTGAATGATTAGATTATTGGTCGAGAGTGGTTAAAATTGTTTTGGAATTAGAGCGGTAAGATTATTATATTGCCATTGCGGAATATACGTATGCTTCGAAGAAACAAATTGCGAACGCTAATGACTCGTTTAAGAGCATCAATTTTCAGAAAGAGTATAAGTGAAAAAGCGGGCAGGGCGAAAAAACCAATATTCGTTCACCTTGGAAATTTAGAGGATTTCAATTCTCTTAACCCCGAAGCTACAAAAACCATTAGATATGCAAAAAAATTTCCCGGTGCAAAGTTTGTAGGAATAGATTTGCACAAATACGTTAATCCGTCGCTGGTCGAGCTTGAAAG
>JBAZFU010000008.1:0-39100 GCA_041653195.1 archaeon | reverse complement strand
CAGGGATTGATTTAATACTTTTTGCTGTCGCGTTTGCGGGAATGGTCGGAATACTTTCGGGAGTTCTGCCGGCACTAAGGGCTTCGAGGCTTGACCCCGTTGAAGCAATAAGAAGAAGCGACTAAACTTTTCCTCTGAGAAAAAGTAAATACTCTCACACTAAAGTGTGCGACTTCAACTGGTTTGATCACAGAAGAAACCAGGCTTCATTCCACCACAGGGATTTTCGCCAGCCTTTTACGAAAAGGCTGATAAAAAAATAGCGAAAAAATTAAAGCGCTAAAAGTATCCTTCTTACATCAAGAAGGAGCGCCATTATTGCAACAAGCAACGCGACTTCAAGGTAAATAAATATTTGAGTGCGCGGAATTCCTGCCTGCATCGTTATTAATCCAAAAAGTATTCCTGCAACAAAAACAATTATTAATTTTAACACTATGTGCGCCGGATTTCTTTCCTCGGAAAGAATTTTTGGATCATAATGTGTAAAACCTTCGGAACGCGCCTTTCCAGAAAAAAAATTTTTATTCGAAAGCTTCCTTTTTTTAGGCATGCACTAATTACTCAAAACCCCTATTTAAGCTTTTGTCCGATAAAAAATTTCGAAAAAAACTTGAAACTTTTTTCGAGGTTTTGCCCGACTTTACCCACTCTTCAACTCTTATAAATGTTTTCAAACAAAAATTCTGCATGGGAGTTGCTTATTTTTCTTTACAAGGCGCAAATGAAAAGGTGCAAAAAATAAGGCGTGTTACCGAAAGAATGTGCCAGCTCGTCGAAGAATTGGATTTTTTGGACAATACAAAAATAGAACTTGAAACGGACAGCACCGAAAGTTTGATGCTTGAAGTCGCGCTGAACAAAAGTTTCCACGAAAAAAATTTAGAACTCTATTCTCTTATCGAAAAGCTGATAGCCGAAGGCTGCATTGTAAGGGATTTACAAAGCATGGAAATTGATTTTTATTCCAGGCTCGGGGAACGAAGCATTTTGCTCTGTTGGAAACGCGGCGAGGAAAAAATACAGTCTTGGCACGAAACATTTGAAAATCAGACAAAAAGAAAACCTGCAATAATGCTTGAAAAGAACTACTTTGAGCAGTTAAAGAAGCTAAGATAAGGAAAAAATGCCGAAAAGCACAATCCGGCAAAAAAAATTTTTGGCCGACGCATTCATAAACCATTATAAAGCTTTCCCAATTAAAGTCTGTTTGTAAATTAATTGCTTGGCAGCTATCAGCAGGTCAATTTTTAGGACACGAGTGTTTAAGGGCTGTAAAAAGCCTGTAAAACTGGAAGAGGGGCGGAATTGCGTTAATTTGCGAAAAAAAAGTGCTCGCAGGGAAGTTGCGCGCGATTTTTTCGCCTGACCTTTTTGCTGAAAAATTGCCATTCATTATTGCGTGAGCCTGGTGATTATTTGGTTTTTGAAATAAAGGATCACTACCTAGTGCCTGAACATGTCCTAATCAATAGGGAAAAAGTTGAGGAACTAATGGCCGAACTCGGGATAAGAAAAGAATCTTTGCCGAGAATTTCAAAAATGGATCCTTCAATAAAACTTTTAAAACCAAAAAGAGGCGATGTAGTAAAAATAATCAGAAGTTCTATAACTGCGGGGCAGTCGATTTATTACAGAATTGTTGAATAAAAAAAAATTTTTCATGCAAAAAATTGTTTTAATATAAAGCGTTAAAAAAAATAAAATAAAAAATTATTTTGAGAGCGAAAAAAAAAACAAGTTGTTGAGGGGATTTATTGGGCTGGGAACTGGTTGAATCTTATTTCAAGAATAGGAACGTCGCTCAAATGGAAATTGATTCGTACAACCAATTCATAGATAAAAAATTGGAATCCATAGTGCAGGAAAATTCTACAATCATTCCGAAAATAGAGGAAGTAAAAATCGAATTATCCAATATAGAAATTTTAAAGCCTAAAATTACCGAAGCCGACGGCTCTCCAAGGGAGGAATTCACCCCCATGGAAGCAAGGCTGCGAAACAGAACTTACGCAGGGCCTATTTATTTGGAAATGAGGCTTTACAGAAGGGATGTCGAGCAGGACGCGAGAAGGGCATACATCGGAGACATACCTGTAATGCTGAAATCAAAACTGTGTTGGCTGGAAGGAAAGAATCCTGAAGAATTAATCGAAATGGGCGAAGACCCAAAGGATTTCGGCGGATACTTTATTGTTAACGGTTCTGAAAAGGCTTTGATGACTCAGGAAGTTTTGGCATCTGACAGAGTTCTTATTTCAGAAAGCGAAAAGGGCACTGCCGCGGAAGTAATTTCAACGAGAGGCGCATTCAAAGGAAGAACAAGAGTGACGAGAAGCCCTGAAGGAATAATTTATGTTTCGTTCCCGACAAGCCCTAGAAAATTAATGCTTGTTACCTTATTCAAAGCACTGGGTTTGAGAACGAAGTCTGAAGTTTTCGGAGCATTCCCCGAAGAAGTTGAAGTTTTGAACGACCTTTTGCTTAACTGGGAAGAGTGCGAAATAAAAGGCGACGAAGAAGCGTTGGATAAAATAGGAAAATATGTCGCTCCCGGGCAGGTAATAGATTATAGGTTGAGAAGGGCGAGAGAAGTGATTGATGGATTTTTATTGCCGCACATAGGACAGGACGAACCGGCAAGACTGACAAAAGCGTATTATTTGGCAATGATGGCAACAAAAGCAATTGAAAGAAGCTACGGTTTGAGGGGCGAGGACGACAAGGACCATTACGCGAACAAGAGACTTGAATTGAGCGGAAAATTAATGGAACACTTATTCAGGTATTCTTTCAAATACTTCGTGAAAGATTTAAGATTCCAGATTGATAGAACGGTTACAAGAAGAAGAAAATTAAATATTTCAACAATTGTAAGGCCTGGCGCGATGACGGAGAGAGTTAAATTTGCGATGAGCACGGGCAACTGGATTGGAAGAAGCACGGGCGTAGCAAAATTTATGGACAGAGTTAATTATTTGAGCCCGCTAACGGACATTAGAAAAATTAAGAGCCAGTTGAGCAAGACTAGGGAATTGTACGAGGCCAGGGATGTTCATGGAACGCACTGGGGAAGACTTTGCCCTGTTGAAACTCCTGACGGACCGCAGTGTGGTTTGGTTAAAAATCTTGGATTGATGGCGGAAGTAACAACAGAATCGGACGAAAAACCCGTTGAAGATTTTTTACACGGAATGGGAGTAAAGTTGAAAAAACTTTAAGTGAAAAAGAAATAATGAGAGAAAATTATTTTTGATAAATAAACGGTGAAAAAAATGGCAACACTTGCAAAAGTTTACATAAACGGAAGGCTCATAGGGTTCCACGAGAATCCTGAAGAACTTACTGAAAAGACAATTGAAGCGAGAAGGGCGGGAAAGGTCCCGAAAGAAGTTAATGTTGCTTTCCACAAGGACACGAACGAAGTTTACATAAATTCCGATGCGGGGAGATTACAAAGACCGGTAATTGTGATAAAAAACGGGAAAAGCCTTTACACTGACGATATAAAGAAAAAAGTTGAAGCCGGCCAGCTTTCATTCGCGCAAATAGTCGAAATGGGAATTGTTGAATTTTTGGATTCTGAAGAAGAAGAAAATGCTTATACCGCTCAACAAGGAGAGGAATTAACAAAAGAACACACTCATCAGGAAATAGACGGCACAACAACGCTAAGTGCAATTTCAAATCTTGTACCTTACCTCGAACACAACATGGCGGGAAAAGTTTTGCACGGAGCAAAAATGTTTAAGCAGGCGATAGGAATCAGCGCAATAAATTATGGATTAAGACATGACACCGAAGGATACACTCTTTATTATCCGCAGAGAAGCATTGTAAAAACCAAAACTATGGATGTTTTGGAACTTGATAAAAGACCGTTGAGCCAGAATTTTGTAGTCGCAATATTGCCTTATTACGGGTATAACACGATGGATGCTGTTGTGATAAATCGCGGAGCTGTGGAAAGAGGGCTGGCCAGAGGATCATATTACAGAAATTATGAAACTACTGAAAATAGATATCCTGGAGGACAAAGAGACAGATTTGAAGTGCCTACCGAGGATAAAGTTGAGTTTGTTGATGAGAAGGAATTCAAAAAAATCGGGCAGGACGGACTAATACAATTGGAAGAATTTGTTGAAGATCATGAAGTGGTTGTTGGGAAAACTTCCCCTCCAAGATTCTTGGAAGAGATGAGCGATTTCGGAGTGGAAACCGAAAAAAGAAGAGACGCTTCTTTAAGAGTTAAGAAAGGAAAGCCGGGTTACGTCGATACAATAATAATGACTGAGGGCGAAGATGGAAGCAGATTGTTAAAATTAAAAGTAAGAACTCCTTTGATACCGAGTGTCGGAGACAAATTTTCTTCAGGGCACGGACAGAAAGGAATAGTTTCAATGGTTGTGCCGGAAGAAGACATGCCTTTTACCGTTGACGGAATAAAACCCGACCTTATTCTTAATCCTCACTCAATTCCTTCAAGAATGACCATGGGACACTTATTGGAAATGCTTGCGGGAAAAGCCGGAAGCATGAGCGGAGAAATAATTGACGGAACACCATTTGCTTCAATGAAACGAGAAGAACTTGAACAAATGCTTTTTGACAGGGGGCTTAGAAAAGATAATAACGAAATACTTTATGATGGAATAACCGGAAAAAGATTGGAAGGAGCGGTTTTTACAGGAGTAATCGCTTACAGAAAATTATACCACATTGTTGCGCACAAATTACAGGCAAGAGCAAGGGGGCCTGTCCAAGTTTTGACAAGGCAACCGACCGAAGGAAAAGAAAAAGAAGGCGGATTAAGGTTCGGAGAAATGGAAGGCGAAACACTTGTCGGACACGGTGCCGCAATGCTGTTGCACGAGAAACTCATAGAAGATTCTGATAAAACAGTTGAATTGGTTTGCGACAAATGCGGAGTAGTTGCAATCAACGATGAAATAAGAAGCAAAAAATACTGCCCGCTGTGCAAGGGTTCAAATGTTTATCCTGTTGAAATGAGTTATGGTTTCAAGTTACTGCTTGAAGAATTGAAAGCGCTTGGAATTTTGACAAAATTGAATCTGACGGACAGGGTTTGATTAAAAAATATGAAACAAAGAAATTTGAAAAACAAAAAATGATTTTTTACGGTGTTAAAAAATGTTGATGAAAAAAATTGGGAGTGTTGAATTCAATTTTCTTAACCCTGAATTGGTTAGGAAAATGAGTGCAATAGAAATAAACACCCCTGAAACATATGACAAGGACGGCTTCCCAATGGAAGGCGGGCTAATGGATCCTCATCTTGGAGTAATAAATCCTGGAATTAGGTGCAAAACTTGCGGACAGCAAATGAGACAATGCTCTGGGCATTTCGGGCACCTTGAACTTGAAAGACCGATAACGCACTCTGAATTTGGAAAAAAACTCGAACTATTGATGCAGGGAACGTGCAAAGAATGCGGAAAAATTGTTTTGCCAGATGAACAAATTGCAAAGTTAAAAGAAATGTCAAGGGGAAGAGTAGTTGATTACACTAAAAAAATTGTTTTAAAAGCAAAGGATACGAAAAAATGCCCGCATTGTAAGGGTGAACACGGAAAAGTGCTGCTTGACAAACCGACAAACTTTTTTTACGACAAAGAAAGGATTTACCCGACAAGAATAAGAGAATGGGTTGAAAAAATTTCTAACGAAGACGTAAAACTTTTTGGATATAATCCTGACAGGATAAGACCTGAATGGTTCATATTAACCGTGCTTCAGGTTCCGCCGATAACAATAAGGCCGAGCATAACACTTGACTCGGGAATAAAGAGCGAAGATGATTTGACGCACAAGCTTGTCGATATAATAAGAATTAATTTGAGACTGAAGGACAACATTGAAGCGGGAGCACCGCAATTAATAATCGAAGATCTCTGGGATTTGTTGCAGTATCACGTTACTACTTACTTTGATAATAATACTGCAGGAGTGCCTCCTGCAAAGCACCGAAGCGGAAGACCATTGAGAACACTTATACAAAGATTGAAAGGAAAGAAAGGAAGGTTCAGGTATAATCTTACCGGAAAAAGAGTTAATCATGCCGCAAGGTCGATAATTGTTCCTGACCCTTACATCGATATTTCAGAATTGGGTGTGCCGGAAGATGCTGCGAAAGAATTAACGGTTCCGGAATTTGTTACCGAATGGAATTTAGCGAATGTAAAAACACAGATAAAGGAGAGCTCTGCACCAGTATATATCATAAGGCCGAATGGGACAAGAAGGAAAGTTACTGAAGAAAACAAGGAAGAAATTTTGAAAGAAGTTGACACTGGATACAGGGTTGAAAGAAATCTTATCGATGGGGATGTCGTGCTGTTCAACAGACAACCGTCATTGCACAGGATTTCAATGCTCGGTCACACTGCGCGAATTTTCCCCGGAAAAGTTTTCAGGCTTAATCCGATTGTGTGTGCGCCTTACAACGCGGACTTTGATGGAGATGAAATGAACTGCCACGTTCCGCAGACAGAAGAGGGAAAAGCGGAAGCAAAAAGATTAATGATGGTCAGGGACCATGTAATTTCGCCAAGGTACGGGGCGCCGATAATCGCGCCGAAGGAAGATGTTGTTTCGGGAGCATTCGCGCTAACAATGCCTCAAATAAGATTTACAAAAGAAGAGGCAATGAGACTGCTTTACAGCATTGGAATTACCGAGTTGCCTAAGGCTGATTTGGGAAAAGAATATTCTGGAAGATTGATACTTTCACACACTTTGCCAAAGGATTTAAACCTTGAATATGATTCTTACACTCACAAGGTTTTGAAAAAATCCGGAATATGCGAAAAAGATTGTAAAGAGGACTGCAAATACAGCGCTTATGTAAAAATAGTTAACGGGCAAATAGTCAGCGGAATAATTGATTCGGCTTCATTGAGCGAAGGAAAAGGAGTAATAATTGACGCGCTTGCGAGAAATTATCCGAGCGAAGTAATTGAAAAATTTTATCACGACCTCACAAGACTAACGAGTCACATACTGACTGAAGAAGGAATGACTGCCAGCCTTGCGGAGTATGACATAAGCGATGAGGGAATAGCGGCAAAGAAAAAAATACTCAACGAAAACATGAAGAAAGGCGAGGAAATAGTTGAAAAGTACGAGAAAGAAACGCTGGAAATAATTCCCGGAAGGACGCTTAAAGAAAGTTTTGAAATTTACATGATGAGACTGGCTGCGGAATCTAAAGAAAAATTGGAAACTGTCATAATGAAGGAAAAACTAAATTATGTTCTTGGAGAAAAAATCACATTAAATACGACTGCAATGATACTTGCAAAATCGAGGGGAAGCGCAACTAACTTAATGAACATCGGCGGATTCTGGGGACAAGCTTCTGTAAGAGAAGGAAGACCGAAGAAAGGATACGAAGGAAGATTAATTTCATCAAACAAGGTTGGAGATGTTGGAGTTCACGCCGGAGGATTTATCGAAAGTAATTTCCTGGAAGGAATGACTCCAAAAGAATATTTCTATCACTCCATGGGTGGAAGACAGGGAGAAGTAGACACTGGTGTTTCAACAAAAGTTTCAGGTTACTTGTACAGAAGACTTGCAAACTCTCTGAAAGATGTTTTAGCTTCCCCGGACGGAACGGTTAGAACCGCTGCGAACAATATTGTGCAGTACTCTTACGGAGAAGACGGAGTGTTCCCGAAAAACGCAAAAAAAGGAATAAGCGTTAATGTTCTTGACGAATACAAAAAAATGAAAAAAGGAAATTAAAATTTTGGATTTGAAAGTGATTTGAATGAGTGAAGACGACGATATAGCAATTGAAGAAGTTCCTGAAGAAGATGCTGTCGAAGAAGACGAAGAATTCGACAAGGATTCTGAAGGAATCGAAGGCGAGGAAAAGGATGAAAGCGAAGCTATCGCTGCAGAAATCAAAAAAATAAAAAAAGCCGTGCCCGCAAAAGTTCTTGGAACCGAAGAAGAGAGCGAGGAAGAAGGCGGAGAAAAAGAAGAAACCGAAGCAAAATCGGAAGAGGAAAAAGAAGAAAAGGGAAAAAAAGCCAAAGGAAAGGCAAAAGTTATTGTTGTTGAAAAATCCGATGAGGACAAAAGAGTTTATGAGGAAAAGGAAAGAGACTGGGAACAGGTCGCATTGCCAAAAAAACTTCTCGATGAAATAGTTGCGGTCGCGGAAGTACATAACCTTTCAAAAGAAGACGCTGGAAAACTCGCAGACATAGTAAAAGCAAAGTATGATCAGTTAATAGTGGAACCTGGAGAAGCGGTTGGAATAATTGCGGCACAAAGCTTGGGTGAACCGGGAACGCAATTAACACTTAGAACAAAACACTTCGCCGGAGCGGCTGAAGTTTCTGTAGGTTCGGGAATACAAAGAGTTGAAGAAATTGTCGACGGAAGAAGCAAGGCGAAATATCCAACAATGACAATCTACTTAGGAAATGAACTGAAAAAGGACAGGGAAAAAGCCGAAAAATTCGCAAAAAGTTTAATAGATGTCAGAGTTGAAGGCGTGGTAAGCGTCAAAGAAGATTTTGAAAACCTTAAATTTTCAATAACAATAAAAAAAGACGAGGCGCGGGAACTCGGGCTCAAAGTTGACGACATCGCGAATGAAATAAAAGCGGGAATGAAAGAACTTAATTCAAGACAATTAGAAAATGTTGTTCACTTCTCAATAGACAAAAAAGCTGATTACATAAAAGTTAGAAAAACTTTGCTAAAACTTTTAAAGACAAAAATTTACGGGGTAAAGGAAATAGAAAAAACTCTTGTCACAAAAGACGGGGACGAGTGGGTAGTAAAAACGAGCGGAAGCAATTTGAAAGCTGTTCTGAAAATTGAAGAAGTGGATCCAACAAGAGTTTTCACCAACGACATAATTGAAGTTTCAAAAGTACTTGGAATAGAAGCGGGAAGAACAATGATTGTGGCGGAACTGAAAAAGGTTCTGGATGAAAACGGAATTGCAATAGATGTTAGACACATAATGCTGTTAGCGGACCTCATGACTTTTTCCGGAGAAATAAAAGGAATTGTTAGAACCGGAATAACCAAAGGAAAGGCTTCGCCATTCGCAAGGGCTGCATTTGAAGAAACTACAAAACACTTGCTTGACGCGACATTCAAGGGCGAAGTAGAAACACTAAACGGAGTAGTCGAGAATATTATTGTCGGCCAGCCTGTAAAAGTTGGAACGGGAATAGTTGAATTACTGATGAGGCCGAAAAACAAGTAAAAAAAATTTTATTTGCAGAAACAAGATTTAAAAACATTAACGAATGAGATTGAGTAATAATTTGTTTGCCTTGAGAGGCGGAAAGCGCGGAGTAAGGCGGTTAAATATTAACTGCTTCTTGCACAGTACTTTTTGTTCTCATGATTGGTGAGCTTACAAAAAGTGATTTATTATGGAAGTTAACAAGGAAATCAGGCGTGCGGTTGACACCGGAAAAATTGCTTTCGGACAGAGGCAGTGCCTAAAGAACCTTGCTAAAGGTATCGGGGAGCTGGTAATAGTCAGCGAAACTCTTCCGGTTAATGAAAAAGAAAAAATAGCGCACATTGCAAAAATCGAGAACAAAAAATTTTATGTGTTTGGCGGAAACGGACAGGCATTGGGAAGCGTCTGCGGAAAACCTTTCGTAGTCTCAACTATGCTTGTTTTGGATGCTGGAAAAAGCAAGGTGCTTGAAGCGGCAGAAACGCCGCAATAAAAAACACAAAACAGGGAAAACGCAGTGGGAAAAATGAAGCTTTCAATGGATGAAATCCGTTTGATGAATGCGCTGGAAAAAGTTTCAGGCGCCAATGCAAAAGACTGCCTCGTCACAGAAAATTTGGTTTCGTTTCTTGTGAATGAGAAAGAAGTTGGAAAAGCAATAGGAAAAAAAGCTTCAAATATAAAAATACTTGAAGAAAAACTGAAAAAAAGAATTGAAATAATCGGATTTCAGGAAAACTCGGATGAGATGATAAAGAAAGCGCTTGAAATTGATTTTAATGGAGCAAAAAAAGATTCGGAAAAAATGAGTGTTAAGCTGGATTCGACAAACCGAAGAAAACTTATGAAAAAAACTGCGAAACTTAGAAGAGTAAAGGAGTTTGTTAAAAGAAACTGTGGATTTGATTTGGTGATAAATTAAAATAGTATTGGTATGGAGAGGATGTTATGGGACAAGGAGAATTCGCTGCACTGAGCCTCGAAAAAAAGAGGAAAAAATGGCGAAAGAAAGACGGCAGAAACACTAAAAAAATGAAGGCGAAGAACAGGGAATTCGACGACCTCCTTAAAGGCGCACCACAGGGCCGCGGAATAGTAATAGAAAAAAGAGGAGTTACTGCAAAGCAGCCCCACTCAGGAATAAGAAAGTGCGTAAGGGTTCAACTAATAAAAAACGGGAAACAATTAACTGCAATGGCGCCGAAAGACGGGGCGATAAAATTTATTGATGAACACGACGAAGTTACTGTCAGCGGAATCGGGGGAGCTCAGGGCGGACCTAGCGGAGATCTCTGGGGAGTAAAATACAAAGTAACACACGTAAACGGAATAAGTTTGGAAATGCTTAGAACTGGAAGAAAGGAGAAAGTGAAGCGATAATATATTTTAAACTAAAAAAAATTTTTGAAGTGAAACTATGCACGCGGAAAAAAAAGCAAAAGTTGCAGTCGCAAAAGAAGAGAAAGCTGATAAGCCGGTGAAAAATGAAACGCATGAGCAAAAAAAAGCCGAACAAAAAACGCCGGAAAAAATAATTGAAAATAGAACTGAAACGCCTGCTATTAGTGTTAACGCTTCAGAGCACAAACCAAAAAATTTTGAAAAAAAGAGCGGTTACGCTCCGAGAGAGGAACGAAATTTCGCTGTGATGCAGGCACCAAAAATAACTGTTCCTGTTAGAAAAAATCTTTTTCCAGAAAACAAGGTTTTCAATAAGTGGTCGTTGAATGAGGTAAGAATCAACGACCTTGGGTTGGCAAACTATTTATGTCTTGATTCGATAATATTGCCTCATTCATTCGGAAGAAAAATAAGCGGGCGCCTTGGAAAATCAAAAATAAACATTGTTGAGAGGCTCGTGAATAAAGTAATGAGATCAGGTCAGGGAAAAAGAAAACTAAGTGGAAAATTCATAAGAGGAAGAGGAAGCTGCGGAAAAAAATTACAGGCAATGGAGATAGTCGAGGATGCTTTTACTATTGTTGAAATGAAAACCGGGAAAAACCCGATACAAGTATTGGTTACAGCGATTGAAAATGCCGCGCCGCGAGAAGACGTTACCAGAATAAAGAGGGGAGGAGTGCCATACTCCATAGCAGTTGATGTTTCTCCTCAGATAAGATTAGATGAGTCTCTGAAGAATATTGCGCTGGCGGGTTTTGCAAATTCTTTTAACAAAAAAACAAGCGCGGCAGAAGCTCTTGCAGAAGAAATGATAGCTGCGTCGACAAACGATTCAAAAAGCAGCGCGGTAAAGAGAAGAGATGAAGTTGAAAGAATAGCAAAGGCTTCAAGATAAAAAAAATTCACAATTATTTTATTTTTGGTGATGCGATGGGAAGACAAGAAGACATGGTTGAACTCGTTGAGAAACTGATGAGCACCAGAGAGAACATCAGAAACATAGGGACTGTTGCGCACATCGATCACGGAAAAACTACTTTGAGCGATGCTCTTATCGCGGCTGCAGGGCTCATTAATCCCGAGCTTTCCGGAAAAGTTCAGTTAATGGATTATGAGGATCAGGAACAGGAACGAGGAATAACGATTAACGCTGCCAATATTTCATTCGTTTTCGATTACAACGGAAAACAAAATCTGATTAATTTGATTGACACGCCGGGGCACGTTGATTTTACAGGAGAAGTGATAAGGGCGATGAGGGCGGTTGACGGAGTAATACTTGTTGTTGATGCGGTTGAAGGAGTAATGCCTCAAACTGAAACCGTAATCAGGCAGGCATTGAGAGAATACGTGAGACCTGTTCTTTTCATTAACAAGGTTGACAGAATAATAAAGGAATTGAACGCGACGCAGGAACAAATGCAGGAAAAATTCATCAAGGTAATTGCGCAGGTAAACACGCTTATTGAGAGGAACGCGCCCGAACAATTCAAGGATAAATGGAAAGTAAAAATAGAGGACGGGTCGGTTTGCTTCGGTTCTGCAAAAAGAAAATGGGGAGTCTCTGTTCCGTACATAAAAAAATCAGGCATAACTCTGAAAGACACTTATAATTATTTGAAAGATGACAAACAGGATGAACTTGCGAAAAAAAGTCCTGTGAATGAAGTTGTTTTAGAAATGGTCATTAATCATCTTCCGAGCCCGGTGCAGGCGCAAAAATACAGAATACAAAAAATTTGGGGCGGCGAAAAAGAGACCGAAATAGGAAAAGCGATGGAAGCCTGCGATCCGAACGGGCCGATTGCAATGGTGATAACCGATGTGAGCGTTGATCCGCACGCGGGAGACGTTGCTACTGGAAGAATTTATTCAGGAACGGTAAGACCTGGAGACATGGTTGTGCTATCTAATTCAAAAAAAGAAATAAAGATACAAAAAGTCGGAGTTTTCATGAGCAATGATTTCCTGACAGTTTCAAAATCACAGGCCGGAAATATTGCCGCGCTTGTTGGAATAAAAGACATTTACGCGGGAGAAACGGTTTCAACGATGGAAATGAAGCCGTTTGAAAGTTTCATGAGCAGAGTTGAGCCCGTAATGACTATTGCAATTGAAGCAAAGAATCCGAAGGATTTGCCGAAACTAATCGAAGTGTTAAGGAAACTTGCGAAAGAAGATCCTAATTTGAGGGCTACAATAAACCAGGAAACTGGAGAGCACTTGCTTTCGGGAATGGGCGAATTACATTTAGAAGTAAATACTTACCGAATCACGACGACAAACAAGGTGCCTGTTCAAACTTCCCCGCCAATTGTTGTTTATCATGAAGCAATTAACGGAACAAGCCAGACCATCGAAACAAAGAGCCCGAACAAGCACAACAAATTCAAAATGAGGGCACTGCCGCTTGATACAAAAATATTTGATAACTTAATTGAAGCAAAATTGGAAGGAAAACTAAAATTGAAACATACCGAAACAATCGCCAAACTTCAGGCGGCCGGTTTTGATACGGATACTTCAAAAAAAGTTTGGGCAATTAACAACGGCTGCGTTTTAATTGACCGAACAAGAGGAATACAAGCATTGCATGAAATAAGAGAACTTGTAATTGAAGGATTTATGGATGCGACTTCAGAAGGGCCGTTGGCAAAAGAAAAATGCCAAGGAGTGGTAATTGAACTTGAAGATGCAATACTTCACGAAGATTCGATTCACAGGGGACCTGCACAAGTACTGCCTGCAATTACGCGCGGAGTGTTTGCAACAATGCTGCAAGCAGGTGCAGTACTTTACGAACCTAAACAGATTCTTTCAATAATGGTTCCGGAAGATTTCATGGGAGCGGCTTCACGTGAACTCGGCTCAAGAAGAACACAAATAACAGAAATGAGGACTGAAGGAGATTCAAGTGTTATTATTGGAAAGGCACCGGTAAAAGAATTAATCGGGTTTAGCAGCGCAATGAGAAGCGCAACACAGGGAAGAGCTGTTTGGACCGCGGAATATTACGGTTATGAAATGCTGCCGAAAGAATTGCAAGCACCCACAATCAAAGAAATAAGAAAAAGAAAAGGAATGGACGAGGAAGTAAAGAGCTGGCAATTCTTTGTCGACTAAAATAATTTTTCCCGCAAAACACTTATGCTGATTTTGTCTCTTTCAGAACACTGATTAAATCCATTACTCTTTCTTTCGCGCCGCAAAGTTCTGCACGCTTTTCAAGATAAGCGTAATCTATTTTCTGATGCGCCAAAATGCTTTTGATGTCTTCAACATCGAATTTGCCCTGCTCTTTGCCGCGCTGGCAAATCGCTTTCAACAAAATAATATCTTCAGGAGAAATAACCGGAACTTTTATTCCTTCAATTTCCTTAACTTGAATGTTCTGAAACATTTCATCATCGACAACAAATTTGTACTGTTTTCCGCCGACGCTTATTTTACCGTCGCCGCAAATATCAATTTCTTCACCCTCTAAGTTGAAGCCCACGCGGAAGAGGCGGAAAATATTTTTATGTTCCCAGTGAAGTCTCTTAACTCCAAAATGGTCGAGGGCATGATTCACTTTCGGGACGTCTTCTTTCATTATTCCAATGTCAATATCAGTGGGTTTTCTGTCGCTGCCGTAGGCGGAAGCGCCGAAGCCTGCCCAAACGGCCCATCTGACACCCTCTTTTGAGAATTCAGCGGAAAGCTTTTGCAACGCGCTCGCAAAACACATGCCGAAAAACATAACACTTTTCAATTAATAAATTTATCCGCTCAAAAAAATATCCTGCAAAGCAAAAATGTTTTCCTGAATGAATTGATTTAAAGGCGTCGAAAGCAAGTATTTAAAAGGTTTCTTTAAAGGAAATAGTAGTACGGTTTTGAAGCGCACTGGTGGGCGCTAATGCAACAACAAAACTGGAAAATTTTTTTATTCGGAGGAATGTAAAATGGCAGAAAAGAGTCTGATGAACATAGTATTCATTGGTCACGTCGACCACGGAAAATCCACTCTAATCGGAAGATTGCTTTACGATGGTGGAGCGCTTTCGGAACAGGAATACAGAAAACTTGAAGCGGAAGCGAAAGAAAGAGGAAAAGGAACCTTTGCATTTGCATACGCGATGGACAGATTAAAAGAAGAAAGGGAAAGAGGAGTAACAATCGACGTTTCATACAAAAAGTTTGAAGCGAAGAAACACACTTTCACCATAATTGATGCGCCTGGACACAGGGACTTCGTAAAAAACATGATAACCGGAACTTCACAGGCCGACGCAGCAGTACTTGTTGTGGCGGGAAAAGAAGGAGTTCTGCCCCAGACTAAAGAGCACGCATTCCTCGCTCAAGTAATGGGAATAAAACAGTTAGTTGTTGCAATAAACAAAATGGATGAAGTAAATTACGACGAAGCAAAATTCAATGCTGTAAGCGCTGACGCGGTAAAATTGCTTACAGGAGTTGGATACAAAGCTGATAATTTGAAAGTTGTTCCTGTTTCCGCATGGAAAGGAGACAACGTAGTAAAAGCAACGGATAATTTGAAATGGTTCAAAGGAAAAACACTTTTGGACACATTAGATGATTTAACGGCACCACCGTCACCGACGGATAAACCGTTGAGACTTCCGATACAGGATGTTTACAACATCAAAGGAATAGGGGCTATTCCTGTTGGAAGAGTTGAAACAGGAATAATGAAACCTGGCGACGCAATAATTGTAATGCCTTCAAAGAAAACTGGTGAAGTAAAAACAATTGAAGAGCATCACGAGCAGTTAGCGCAGGCACTTCCTGGAAACAACGTTGGTTTCAGTGTAAGAGGCTTGAGCAAAGACGATTTGAACAGGGGAGACGTAATAGGCCCTGTTAGCAAGCCGCCAGCGGTTGCAAAATCGTTTATCGGGCAGATTGTAATATTGAATCACCCGACGGCAATACCGATAAATTACACGCCTGTATTCCACATACATACTGCGCAAATGTCAATGAGGCTTGCTGAGATTCAGAAAAAGCTTGACCCTAAAACAGGTGCTGTGCTGGAACAAAATCCGAAATTCCTGAAAGCAGGGGACGCGGCAATAGTAAAAATTATTCCGATGAAACCTGTTTGCGTAGAGAAATACTCTGAATTCCCGCAATTGGGAAGATTCGCAATCAGGGATATGGGGCAGACGGTTGCTGCGGGAATAGTTCTTGACATTGAGAAAGCGGAATAATCCCTGAGGGATTATTCTCGTTTTTCGCCAGCCTTTTTGTGAAAAAGGCTGAGGGAGAGGAAGTTTTTTTCTTCTTCCGCCGTTAATTTTTATTTTATGGGAAGTAGGCGATTGGAATGCAAAAAGCACGAATAAAGCTATCAAGCACGGATTACAAGATGCTTGAGGAAATCTGCGACAGAATAATTGATGTCGCGGAGAGAACCGGCGCAAAACATTCCGGAAAAATTCCTTTGCCCACAAAAAAACTGATTATACCTACGAGAAAAGGGCCTTCAGGCGGGGGAACTGAAAGCTACGAGCACTGGCAGATGAGAGTGCATAAAAGAATGCTCGATATTCAAGCTGATGAGAGAACGCTGAAAAGAGTGATGAGGGTAGAAATACCTGAAGAAGTGCATCTCCAAATAGAGCTGAAAGAAAGCTGATTTTTTAGCCCCCAAAACAATTTTAACCGATTCACATCTAATTCTTTTCATGTTTGAAATGTTTGAGCACAAAGCGGATATCGGCGTGCGAGGAATAGGCGCGACCAAAGAAAGCGCGTTTGCGGAGTGCGGAAAAGCGCTTTTCGAAATAATGTGCAACACGAAAAAAGTAATGCCTTCACAAAAAACCGAGTTGAGCGTGCAAGCAAAAAACTCGGATGAACTGCTTGTCGAATTTCTTAACGAACTGCTTTATCTGAAAGACACGGAAGGAATGCTTTTCTCAAAATTTGAAATAGAAATAAAAAAAGTCGGCAAAGAATTCGGATTAGAAGGAATCGCGTTCGGGGAAAAAATTGACGAAAAAAAGCATGAGTTAAAGACTGATGCAAAGGCGGCCAGTTACTCTCAATTAAAAGTTGTAAAGGAAGACGAAAAGTGGATTGCGCAATGCATTATTGATGTTTAAAAAAATCGGGCGTAAAAAAATGAAAGAATTAAAAAAAATAAATAAATTTCTTTACGAAGTTCCGAAAGAAGGAACTATGCAGACGCCTGCAAAAATATACGGAGACGAAAAAACAATTAGTGTTCTTGCGGAAGAGGAGAAAGGAAACTGGAGTTCGCTGAGGCAACTGCGAAACCTTGCAACATTGCCGGGAATAGAAGGTATTGTTAGCCTGGCAGACATCCACCCCGGATACGGGAGTCCAATTGGAACCGCTTTTGCGGCAAACATGAAAGAAGGCGTAATCACTTTCGGCGGAATAGGTTTTGATATTAATTGCGGAGTGCACTCGCTTGTTGTTCCGCTGAAAGCGACTGTAATTGAAAAAAAGAAAAAAGAGATTGCGGAACAGCTTTTCAGAGATGTGCCCGCGGGGATAGGAAGCAAGGGCGATTTCGAATTGAATTCTGATGAATTGGATGAATTGATGGAGAAAGGCGCGGAATTTGCGGTGGATAGAGGGCGCGGGAGAAAGGAGGATTTGAAATTTATTGAGGAAAACGGACGTGTGAAAGGCGCGAACCCGAAAGATGTTTCGCAAAAGGCGAAAGAAAGAGCATTGAAACAAATTGGAACGCTGGGCTCGGGAAACCATTACTGCGAAGTGCAGGGAGTGGAAAAAATTTTTGACGACGGAGCGGCAGAAGCCTTTGGGCTTGAAACAGGAGGAACGGTTGTGAGCATTCATTGCGGCTCACGCGCACTCGGCCACCAAATCGGTTCGGATTATTTGTCAATACTTGCGGAAGCTTCAAGAAAGTATAAAATAAATATTCCCGATAAGGAGTTGGTTTGCGCGCCGATAGAAAGCGAAGAGGGAAAAAACTTTTTTTCGGCAGTGAAGTGCGGAATGAACGCTGCGTTCGCGAACAGGGAGGCGATTGCTTCGCTCGTAAGAGGAAGCTTTGCAAAAGTTTTCGGAATTTCTGAAAGAGAAATAAAAACGCTTTATGATGTCGGGCACAATACTGCGAAAAAAGAAAAACACAAAATATTGAACAAAAAAGCGGATTTGCTTGTGCAGAGAAAAGGTTCAACGCGCGGTTTCGGTCCGGGAAGGGAAGAAGTTCCTGCGAAATACAGAAAGGTTGGCCAGCCGGTTATCGTGGGCGGAACAATGGGAACGCATTCTTTTATCTTGAAAGGAACGGAGAAAGCAATGGAGGAAACATTCGGAAGCACGATTCACGGGGCGGGAAGAGCAATGTCAAGAACACAGGCGCTGAAAAGATGGAATGGAGAGAGTTTAATTCAGGAGCTTGCAAAAAAAGGAATTCTGGTAAAAGCTAAATCGACGAAGGACTTGCCGGAGGAGGCGCCGCTTGCCTACAAAGATGTGGAAGAGGTTGTAAATATAATGGACTGCGCAGGAATTTCGACAAAAGTGGCGAGATTGCGACCAATAGTTTGTGTAAAAGGATAGGCGGCAAAAAAATAAAAAAAATATCTTGAAAAATGCGAAAAAGCGAAAACAAAAATATATAAACAATTAAGCGGTTGTTCTATTATGGATTTGGGAAAGAACATTACGGATTGGACAAAATCCAGTTTTACTGGTTGGCTAAGGGATAGAGAAACGCTGAAATATTTTATTTCTTTGATTATTATCGTTGTTCTTGCAACCATTGCCGGAAATTATTTGATATATTCTTTACTTTATTCGGCATATTCTTTAGGGAGCCCGACCGCTTCAATAATTATTTCAACAATGGCGAATTCAATTCCAATACTGGTTGTTTTTGTTATATTAAATTCGCTCGCAGTTTATTTTATTTCTTACCTTGTAATTGCGAGAGCATTGAAGTTGAGAAAGAAAGGCTCGCAAAAATTAAGTTTTATGCGATTGGTAAAATTTTTTCTTCTTGAATTGTTCATTTTTATAAGTGCCTTCCTTTCGTTGTTTAATCTCAAATTTATTGCAATATTAATTGCGGCGATACTGCTTTTTGTAATCGGCGCAATACTCGCCACCGTAACTGCACATGTTACAATCGGCGCAGTGCTTATTCTTCTCGGAATACTTGCTTGGCTTTTGTACCTTGTAGTCGTTGTTTATAATTCAGTAAGACTTCTTCTTTCGAATGTAGCGTTTGTAGAAAAAGACATTGGAATAGTGGCTGCTGCAAAAGAATCCTGGAAAATAACGCAAGGAAACGTATCAACAGTAATTATTGCTTGGCTAGTTCTAATAATTATCAGTTTCATTATAGGGTCAATTTCAGCAATTCCCGCAACTGCTTATTCGATTTATTATTCAGGGATTAATGTTGCATCGGATACAACATCATCCATGGCAACGGAAATTGCATTAACAACTGACGTAGGCTATATGATTGCGATGATTCCTGCATATGTGCTTTCGGCGTTTTTGTCAATTGCCTCGTGGTTTTACTTAGTTTCAATATATAATGGGCTCAAAAAAGGCAAATAAGTTAAAAAGCCCAAAATTCATTAAAACCAGTTAAAACTGCTTAAAAGAGCCAAATTGTGCAATTCATTTGTTCCCGTTAATAAGCGAAAGGTATTTATACTTGTTTGTAAGGAGAGTATATTAGTGAGTGGGAAAAAAAATGAAAACTAATGTTCTTTTGGCAGCATGCGTTTTTTTGGCGATAATGATTGTGACTAGCGGAGCCTATGCCTGTTCAATAAGCATAAGCAATTCGGTAACTGAAGTTAGAAGCGATGCAACCGGCTATGACATAGAAATTTCGGCGCAAAATGCTTCTCCAATAGACATAAGAAATTCTTTCACAGTAACAAGCATTTCTGGAACTGATTGCTCGAGCACAATACAGACGCAAGCAAAAGTTTACAGATACAATGACAATAACGGCGGATGGGACCTGATAGATACTGCCGCATCACAAAGCAGAACGTTGAGTAATGACGATTACATTTTTACATGGCCTCACGAATTTACTGCCAGCAATGTTGACAAAAAATACAAAGTAGAAGGGCTAATAATTGACGGAAACAGAATTCTTGATACGAGAGCTGCGTACGTTTATATGGGACTGGGTGAATGCACAGGCATCGAGTTAATAACAAAAACAATAAACGTTGATGAAGGAAGCGATTCTTCAGAAATATTCAAAATAAAAAATAACACCGATACGGATTTCAGAGCAGACGGAATAGATGTTTCTCTTGCGAGCTCAATGATAAGGTCAGGCCATGTTTTTTATGACAGTTTTAATGTAGATTCGGGAGAAACTCTTGAAGTCGAAGTGGATGTCGAGGCCGCCGAAGTAAATTCTGACAGCACTGTTACAGGCACATTCAGAGTTTCGGGCTATCTTGGAAATACTTATTGCACTTACAGTGATATAGGCCAAAAAAGTTTCAATGTTAACATAAAGGATCTTGGAGATGAAACTGGCCCAAGCGCTGATTGTGGAAACATAACTGTAAATACAAATGATTTCGCAGTAAATGAAGGCGAAAGCACCATACAAACTTTTTATGTTCAAAACGATTCCGAAAGAAAATTTGAAATAACAAGGATAAGGTTATCTGATAACGGAACGGATTTGAGCGATTATTATTATGACCCTGTAATACGTTCTGGAGAAGTTGGAGATGTTTTGGTAAAAGCGGATGCTTCTACCAATGTAAATTATGATCAGACCTTTTCAAACACAATTGAAGTTGAAGGGCAATTCAGCAATGGAAAAAAATGTTCTTTCTTTAGCCTCGGGTTAAACAGCTTCAAAGTCACTGTAAAAGACCTTGGATTCGGAATTCCAGAAAATCAATCAATCCGGCCATTAAGCTCTTACGCGGGCTATGAAACTGGCAAGCCAACGCAAACTTATTTCAGTCAGTCAGATTGTGAAAATTTTTCAATTTCTGCAATAAATGAGGTTTCAGCCTACGGAAACGGAAAAGTTCCCGTTACAATAAAGAATAACACCGGGAAAAGGGTTTCAATAACCATTGAAAGCAATGCGAAAACGAATCCTTCGCAAATATCAGTTCCGGAATACACTTACATTACGAGAGACATAAGTTTCGAAATGAACACAAAAGAAGGCGAAATAAAATTAATTCCTCAAATGGACGGATGCGTCATCGGGTCCACGACCATAAGTATACATAACGATTCTAATAATTTTGGGGGAAATTCAGGAAATACAGCCACTCCAAACGGAACTTTTGCAGGGCTCGCAGGGCTTTTTAGTTCCGGACTTCCACTACTGGCGGGGGCAATACTCGTAATATTAATAATTGCCGCAATTTTGTTCCTTTTAGGAAGAGGATATTCCGATGTTTCGGAAAATCTTACTTTTGAATTAACATCGGAGGAACTCAATCAGCTTAGAAAATGGGAACAATGCGGCGGAAAAACATCTGTTTAATTTTTCGGGGTTTAACCGTTTCAAATTTTTGTTTTTAACTCGTTTTTTGGCCTTTTTTTCTTGCACATTTTTTTAATAATAAAATTTTTTTGAATCAAAAAAAGAGTTATGCCGGAGGGAACGACACAAAGTTTTCTTTTTAAACCTTTCCAGGGGAAAAATACTAGTTTGAGTACACTGCTCCCGAGGAATTCTGGTGATTTTTCGGAGGTAAATGCCAAATAGCTATTTATTTGGTAAGAATGGTTTTGCGGAGGGAATCCTCGCGCATTCAAGAGAACTCAAATTTTGTTCCAGCGGAAGCGCTGGATTTAAAAAATAAAAAAAATTTTAAATGTGAAAAAAAATGGCATCATATTCGCAACCAAGAAGAGGATCAATGGCTTTCTATCCGCGAAAAAGGGCGGAGAGGGAAACGCCGAGCATCAAGGCCTACGGAAAAGAAGCGAAACCTTTGAACTTTTTATGCTACAAAGTCGGAATGGTGCAAGTCATAGGAAAAAACGCGCACAAGGGAAATCCCACTTTCGGACAGGAAGTTACAATCCCTGCAACGGTTGTTACATGCCCGCCGATGAAAGTATTCGGAGTAAGGGCTTACACAAAAGCGGAAATAGGCGTTGAAGTTTTAGGCGATGCGATTTCTGAAAATTTGGAAAAAATTTTGCTGAACAAAATTACAAATTTTAAAAAGCCGAAAAAGAAAGAAGGAAAAGAGGCTGCTGAAAAGGAAAAGAAAAAAAATGCAAATCTTAAAAACAAAAATACTCCTTCAACAATTTCTGATTTTGAAAAAGAAATTAATAACATAGAATATTTTACTTTGTTAGCGCACACGCATCCCGAAAAAACTGAAATAAAAAAGAAGCCCGATGTGTGCGAAATATCTTTGGGCGGGAAAAAAGAGGATCAGCTCGCATTGGCAAAGGAAAAAATCGGAAAAGAAATAAATATCGAAGACGTGGTTAATGCAGGAGAATTTATTGATGTTCAGGCAGTTACAAAAGGGAAGGGGTTTCAGGGAGTAATAAAGCGGTTTAATGTTAGGATTCAGAGACCAAAGGCAAAAATAATGAGGGTAGTAGGGTGCATAAGCCCATGGCACCCCCACACAGTAATGTACACTGTTCCAAGGGCCGGGCAGATGGGTTATCAAACAAGAACCGAGTACAATAAGAGACTTTTAAAAATTTCTGATAAGGTTGAGGAAGTGAATCCGAAATGCGGTTTTCAGAACTTTGGAATGGTAAAAGAAAAATTTGCGATAATAAAGGGTTCGATTCCCGGGCCAAGCAAAAGATGCATTGGACTAAGAAAAAGCATAAGGCCTGAAAAATCAATAGGAATTAAGCTTGAGTCTGTTGAAAAAATAATTACAAATTAATGAAATGAAGGTTGTTTTTATGAAAGGAAAAATTGTTGGAATGGACGGTTCGATGAAAGAATCGATTGAATTACCTGAAGTTTTCAACACCGAGTACAGCCCAAAGGTTATTCTAAGGGCAGTGCTGGCAATACAAACTGCAAAAAAACAGCCGAAGGGCGCGGATGTCAGAGCCGGAAAGAAAAATACTGCAACTTATGTCGGAACAAGAGGTCCGCCCGCAATGCACAGAACAATAAACGTTGGACATGCAAGACTTCCGAGGCTGAAAAACAAGAGAGCTTTGCTTTACGGAAGAGTGGGAAGGGTTCCGCATTCTGTCGGAGGAATGGCTGCTCATCCGCCGAAATCATGGAAAGTTTACATTGAAAAAATAAATAAAAGGGAGAGAAGGGAAGCGCTAAAGAGTGCAATAGCGGCCACTGCAAACAAAGAACTTGTCGGAAAAAGATTTATTTTTGATTGCGAATTGCCAATCATAGTAGAATCTAAATTTGAATCCGTTCCAAAAACAAAAGAAGTTGTAAGCATTTTTGAAAAAATAGGCGTTGGAAAGGATTTGGAAAACGCACGGGCAAAAACTGAAAAAAGGGCCGGCAGAGGAAAAACAAGAGGACGAAAATTGAAGATTAAAAAAAGCATACTTGTTGTAACTGCAAAGAACGAAAAAGTTTTGAAGGCTGCGAGAAATTTAATCGGAGTGGAAGCGGTAACGGTTAATTCTCTCAACGTGAATTTATTGGCGCCGGGCGGAGAGGCCGGAAGACTTGTTGTCTGGACAAAGAACGCGGTTGAAGAACTTGGAAAAAGAGAAAAAAAAGCAAACGGAAAAGAGGAAATAAAAAAGGAAAGCGCTGAGAAAAAAGGCGAAACGCGGGTTGACGCCAGAAAACAAAAAAGAATGCTTATGAAAAAAGTTGCAGCAATTAAAAAAAAGAAAAGAGAAAGCAGAATCGCTCAAGAGGGAAGTGAACAGTAATGGTTAAACTTAAGGAAGCGGAGAAGCGACAGGCAAGGGCGGAGGAAGCTGCGCACAAAACGGCTGAAGAAGTTAAGGCCGAGCACAAGCACGTTGAGCACAAAAAAGAAGAACCAAAAAAAGTTTCAAAAGGCAGGGAAGAAAAAGGAAAAATAATTATTGGAGAAACTGTGGAGGATTTGGCAGTTGTTTTTTATCCGCTTGTAACCGAAAAAACGGTTAATATGATTGAGGCGGAGAATAAGCTGAGTTTCATTGTTGCGGACAAAGCGAATAAGAAGCAAATAAAGAATGTTGTAGAAAAGGCGTATTCTGTAAAAGTGCAAAAAGTAAATGTGGTGAGGGACAGAAAAGGAAGAAAAAAAGCAATTGTAAAACTCGCACCAGGATTTAAGGCGCAGGAACTTGCAACAAAACTCGGAGTGCTTTAATTTTTGTAAAAAATGTTTGGTGAATAAAAATGGGAAAAAGACTGATATCGCAGAGAAGGGGAAGAGGAACACATACTTTCATAGCGAAGCACAAAGGATACGAAACAAGGTACTTGAATCAGTCTGGAGAAGAGTTACTGAAGGGAGAAATAACGGAATTCATAAAAGAAAACGGAAGGAACTCGATAGTTGCTGAAGTAACTTTTAATGACGGAAGAGACGAAAAAATAATTGCGGCGGAAGGAATGATGCTCGGACAGCAAGTGCAACAGGGAAAAGGCGCCGAAATAAAGGTAGGAAATGTGGCTGTTTTGGAAAATGTGCCTGAAGGATGCCCGATTTTCGGGATTGAAATGGTTCCGGGAGATGGCGGCACAATGATAAAAAGCGCGGGAAGTTACGCGCTGCTGATAACAAAGGACAGCAAAAAAGCGATAATAAAATTGCCGTCAAATAAGATGATTACTTTGCCGCTTAATTCAAGAGCGACAATCGGAAATGTTTCCTGCGGAGGAAGAACGGAAAAACCGTTTGTTAAAGCGGGAAATAAGTTCCATGCGATGCGGGCGAAGAGAAAGTTTTATCCTTGGGTTAGGGGAGTTGCAATGAACGCGGTTGACCATCCGTTCGGCGGAGCACAACATCACCCTGGAAAATCGAAGAGTACTTCAAGGAATGCGCCTCCTGGAAGAAAAGTTGGTGCAATTGCTTCAACTAGAACAGGAAGGAGAAAGAAGAATTAAAGCGAACGCGCTGCACAAGGTGATTTTTATGGTGAAAAAAGAATTCAGTTTTAGAGGAAAAACGGTTGAAGAATTGCGCGGAATGAGCATCGAACAGTTCGCGCAGCTTTGCAATTCAAGAGCGAAAAGAAATCTTAAGAAAGGAGTTGACAAAAAACTTTTGAAAAAAATAGAGAATGCTGCAAAGAACCCGAAAGCAAAGCCTGTTAAAACCCACAAAAGAGATTTGATTGTAATACCTGCAATGATTGGCGTGAAAATTGCGGTGCACAGAGGAAACACGTTTGAAAATATTGACGTTAATGAAAGAATGCTTGGGCATTACCTAGGCGAGTTTGTTCTTACGAGAAAGAGACTTCAGCACGGAAAAGCAGGAATCGGCGCAACAAAGAGTTCAACGGCGATAACTGCAAGATAAAATGATTGAAAAAAATTGGATGTGAAACGAGATGTCAAAAAAGAATTATCAGGCGCTTCCAGGAAAGCAAAGCAAGACCGCAAAGGCTCTGATAAAGAACGCTGACGTTTCGTTGAAATATTCCACTGAAATTTGCAATCAAATGAGGGGAAAGATGGTGCAAAAAAACATTGAGTGGTTGGAAAAAATTATTTTGCACGAAACGCACTTGCCACTTCAAATGTATAATAAAAAGGTCGGGCACAGAAGAGGGCAGGCAATGCTTGGAGTGAAAGCCGGAAGATACCCTGAAAAAGTTGCGAAGAAAATAATTACGCTTCTTGAATTGGCAAAAGCTAATGCGGATTTCAAGGGCCTCGACACTGAAAAACTTTTAGTAATACACGCTTTTGCTTCGCAAGGGCTGAAAAGATACGGTCATCAGAATAAGGGAAAGATTGGCGGAAAGGTTCATTTGAAACCTTCGATAAATATTGAATTGGTTGTAATGGAAGTGAAATCATGATAGAAAGAGTTTTCATCCAGCAGAACATAAGAAAAATGGAGTTGGAAGGCTATGTTGCGAAAAAACTGGACAGGGCTGGTTTTACCCACCTTGACATTGTAAAAACTCCGTTGGTAACAAGAATAGTTTTACACGTTGCGAAACCGGGACTTGCAATAGGAAAGGGCGGACAGACAATAAAACAATTGACACAGGTAATAGGCGAAAAATATAACATTGATAATCCGCAGATCGAGATTCAGGAAATAAAGAATCCGAATTTGAATGCCAGGGCGATAGTTGACAGGATGGCTTCGCTTATACAAAAAGGGTTCGCTTGGAGAAGCGTTGCGTTCAGGAGCGTAAGAGACATTATGGCTGCCGGCGCACAAGGCGTTGAATTGCAGATGAAAGGAAAACTTTCGGGAAAGGGCGGAAGAAAAAGAAAACAAAGAATCGCATTTGGTTACATGAAAAAAGTAGGAGATCAGACGAAACTCGTGGATTATGCAAAAGCGGCTGCGTATCCGAAAGCGGGCGCAATAGGAATAAAACTTAGAATAATTCATCCGGACGCGGTTTTTCCAGACAAGGTTGACGTGAACAAAGTTGTTGAAGGAGTAAAAAAAGCTAGCCAAACAACTAACGCAGTAACCGCGGCCACTGAAGTGAATGTTAAAGAATCTGGAGCGATAGAAGTAACTGAAAAAATTGAAGATGAGGAAAAAATATTTTCCGAATCAAAAGCAAAGGAAGGCGTTGCCCACAAAGTTGAAAAAATGTTAGAAGAAAAAAAAGCAAGTGTTTCTGAAAAAACTGAAGAAAAAAAATCTGAAAAACAGAAAGAAGAAAAACCGAAAAAAAGCGCTGAAAAAGGAAAAGAAAAAAGTGTAAAAACTGAGGAAAAAAAGTAGATGAAACAACGGTGAATGTTTATGAAGTACAAAGAAATTTCGCACATGGGAATCGATGAAATAAACGGAAAGATTTTGGAAAACAAACAGGCACTAGCAAAGGAAAGGGCGACAATAGCTTCGGGAGTGAAAAGCGAAAACCCCGGAAAAATAAGAAAACTTAGAAGGGAAATAGCAAAAATGCTTACCGCAATCAATGCGAAAAAATTCGAAAAGAAAGAGAAAAAGGAGGAGAAGAAAAAAAATGCAGGAAATTGACAAGATCAGCGGGCTTCCTAAAGACCTCTTCGACATTAATACGATTGCGAAGGAACAACAAAAAATAAAAATAGTGGTTATACGAAGGAGATTCTCGAAGGTCATAACAATAGTTTCGGGTTTTGAGGATCCGAAGACTGCAAAAGAAATGGGAAAGGAGATGAAAAAAAAATTTGCTTGCGGAGGAACAACAAAAGGAACGGAAATAGAACTGCAAGGAGATCATTTGAGGAAAGCAAAGCAATTCCTTTTATCAATGGGTTACAACGAAGAATTGATTGATGCGTGATGAAAATGGGCGGAAATGTTAAAAAGTTCGGGGAAGAGAGCAATTACTGCATAACAAAGGCGAATGCGTGCTGCCATGAGCTCATAGGGCTCGACGCAAAAATTATCGGAGGAAGCTGCACAGAGAGAAATAAAATTTCCGGAAAAGTTGTTGATGAAACAAAGAACACTTTCACGATAAGCACTGAGAATGGAGAAAAAATTGTTCCAAAAAGCGAATGTGTTTTTGAATTTGATTTGGGAAAAAACGGGCGCGTTGTTATTAACGGCAAAAATATTTTGAAAAAACCCGAAGACAGGGCAAAAGAGTGGAGGAATTGAGATGGCTGATACGAAAAAAACCGTTATTCAAAAAAATGAAACGGGCGGCGCAAAAAGTGATGTTACTATGGCAGTCATTGACGGTAAAAAGATTTATCCAATAAGAGGAGACATTTTTGTTGGAAAAGTTGTTTCGGCAAAGGCGAATAAAACTGTTTCCGTTGAAAGGGAAATAACACACTATGTGAGAAAATACGAGAGGTACAAAAAAGTAAAGTCAAAAATAAGCGCCCACAATCCTGGCAATATAGCAAAGGAAGGGGATATTGTACGAATCGGGGAAACCAGAAAAATTTCAAAAACAAAATCTTTTGCAGTAATGGAAGTTTTGAACGGGAAGGGGAAAAAATAATTTTTTTGAAAAAAATTAGGTTTTTAAAATAAGAAAAGGTGAATGAGAATGAAAGCAATAAGCATCAAAAACAACAAGGGCCTTACGCTAAAAAGTTACGCAACCTGCGCAGACAACAGCGGCGCAAAAGAAGTTTATCTGATAGGAGTTTTCAAAGTAAAGACAAGAAAGAAAGGAAACCCAAAAGCCGGAATAGGCTCATTGGTTAATGTGGTTGTAAAAAAAGGAAAACCTGAAATAAGGGGAAAAATAGAAAAAGCGGTAATAATAAGGACAAGACAGGAATTCAGAAGACCTAACGGAATGAGAGTTAAATTTGAAGATAATGCGGTTGTACTCGTTGATGACGAGGGACTGCCAAAAGCTTCAGAAATAAAGGGATGCGTTGCACGCGAAGTTGGTGAAAGATTCCCAAAAATCGCGGGTTTGGCACCAGTAGTGGTTTAAAGGTGGAACGATGGCTAGAAAACCTAGAAAGCAAAGGAAGAGTTTCTTCCAAATGAGCGCACACAAGCGAGCAAAGAAAATTGCTGCACACCTGAGCGAAAAATTATCCAAGGAAATAGGAAAAAAATCTTTGCCCATTAGAAAAGGAGATGTTGTAAAAGTTATGCGCGGAGAATTTAAAGGGAAAGAAGGGAAAGTAAGTCAAGTTGAAAGAGCAAAATTGAAAATATTTATCGAGAAGGTCATAAGGAAAAAAAGTGACGGCAGTGAAATGCAGGTCAAGATAGACCCTTCGAATGTAGTTATTGTTGAAATTGAAAAAAGCGATAAAAAAAGATTAAAACAAAGGAAGAGTGAGAAGAAATGAGTGCAAAGGGAGAAAGCAAGTCTTGCAAAGCGGTTAGCGCTCCGAAAATAGTTAGATTGTCGAGAAAAGAAAGGGTTTGGACTATCAGGGTTAAGGCCGGACCGCACAAAAAAGAGTTCGCGGTCGCATTAGGCGTTGTGTTAAGGGATTTTGCAAAACTCGGAAACACTTTAAAAGAGACTAAAAAAATAATTAACGAGGGAATGGTAAAAATAAACGGGGTTGTGAGAAAAGACCATCAATTCGCTGTTGGAATTTTTGATATAATTTCAATTGAAAAGCAAAAATTATTTTACAGAGTTTTAATCGATTCGAAGGGAAGAATTGTAATAAAAGAAATGAAAAAAGCAAGCAACGAAAAATTGTGCAAAGTTGAGGGGAAAAAAGTTACTAAACAGGGAATAATTGTTTTGACAAATGATGGACGAATGCTGAAAAATGTAAAGGCGAAAGTCGGAGACACTATAAAATTATCTGTCCCGGAAAATAAATTGGAGAAAGTTTTTGAGATGAAAGAAGGCTCAATCGCTTATCTAATAAACGGGACTCATGCGGGAGAAAAGGCAAAGATAACTGGAATAGTTTCCGGAACAGCCACAAGAAAAAAACTCGTTAAAATGGAATTGCTTGGAGAAGAAAAAAAAGAATTTGAAACCACTGTGGAAAAAGTTTTTGTTATCGGGGACAAAAATGTTGAATTGGAGGAACTGAAATAAAAAAATTTGCCGCTTGGAGCGGTTAAAGAATTTGAAAAATTGGTGATGCTTGATGGAAATGCGAGAAATAATGATTGAGAAGGTTGTTGTCAACATGGGCGTCGGCGGAGACCCTGCTGAGATGGCAAAGGCACAGAAAATAATTGAGCTCATCACCAAGAAAAAGGCTGTGAAAACCGAGGCAAAAGTAAGAGCGCCTGAATGGGGCTTAAGACTTGGATTGCCGATAGGGTTAAAGGTCACATTACGCGACGAAGATGCGCGAAAATTTTTGGATGATGCACTATCTGCAAAGGACAAAAAAATAAATGCAAAAAGTTTTGACAATAGGGGCAACTTTGGTTTTGGAATAGCCGAATATATTGATTTGCCAAACGCAAAATATGACCCTAAAATGGGAATAAGAGGATTTGATGTTTTAGTTTCATTGAAAAGAAGAGGATATAGAATCAAACGAAGAAAAATAAGACCTGCGAGCGTGGGAAAAAAAGGTTTGATATCAAAGGAAGAAGCGGTTGATTTTGTTAAGACCATGGGGGTCGAGGTAATATGAGTTACCCAAAAGCAAAAAACGAAAAGATGAAAAAACGGGACAGGGTCTGCAGAATGTGCGGAACAAGGAAGGGGCTCATAAGAAAATACAAAATGGTAATATGCAGAAGATGTTTCAAAGACAACGCGGAAATATTAGGGTTTAAAAAATATGATTAAGGTGAAAAAATGAGTTTGATGGATCCGATAGCAGATGCTCTGGTGCAGATAAAAAACGCGGAAGACGCGTCAAAAAAGGAATGCACAATAATGCACGGCTCGAATTTTTTTGGAGAAGTGCTGAAAACAATGAAGGAACACGAATACATCGCAGGGTTTGAAAAGAAAAGTTCCGGCACCATTATTTCATATACAGTAAAGCTTTCTGGAAAAATAAACAACTGCAAAGCAGTCAAGCCGAGATACGCGGTGAAAAAGGACGGTTATGAAAAGTACGAGAAGAGATATTTGCCTGCAAGAGACATCGGTTTGCTAATAGTTTCTACGCCACAGGGCGTAATGTCCCATAGTGCAGCAAAATCAAAAGGAATCGGAGGAAGGCTTGTTGCGTTCGTGTATTAAATAAAAATAATACTCGAAAAAAGAAACAGGTTTATTGAAAAAATTAAGTGATTTTTATGGTTGAAAAAGAATTAGTGCAAAAGGTCAAGGTCCCTGAGGAAATTAGTGTCGAGGTTATCGGGAAAAATGGCCTAATCCTAAAATCCGGGAAGGGTACTGCAGAAAAGGTTTTCAAAAGTCACAGGTTAAAAATAAGCCACGCTGGAAATGAAATAATTCTTGAAGGGAGTCCTGCAAACAAACAGACAAGGGCGTTGCTGCACAGCGTTGTTGCGCACATAAAAAATATGGTGGAAGGATTGATTTATGGTTACAAATATGAATTAAAAATAGTTTATTCGCACTTCCCGCTTACTGCCGAAGTTGATGGAAACAATATAAAAGTGAAAAACTTCACGGGAGAAAAATTTAACAGGCGGGCAAAAATAGTGGGAGATACAAAAGTTACGATAAAAGGACAGGAAGTAATCATAACGGGAATAGATAAGGAATCGGTAGGCCAAACTGTTGCAAATTTGGAACTTTCAACTAAAGTTAGAAAAAAGGATATTAGAAGATTTCAAGACGGAATATATTTAATCAAAGCCGGAAACATTGAGGAAAAAAAAGGAAAATTGATTGAAGCAGGAAAGGAAAAAGAAGAGGAACTTGCATAGGCAAAGTAAGGGGGGTGAAAAAATGGCTGAAAAAGAAAAAAAGAAAATAAAAACTGAAAATTCTAGTGAAACAAAAGCAAAAAAAACGGTTGTGAAAGAAGCCGGAAAACCCGCTGCTGAAAGCGAAACTGTTGAGAAAAAAATTGAAATTAAAAAAGACGAATCAAAAAAAGAGGATTTAAAAGGAGAGAAGAAAACAGAAACGAAAAAGATTATTATTAAGAAAAAGTTTATTCCAAGAACAAAGAAAATTGAAATCAAAAAAAGTGCGGAAGCATTCGAAATGCAGAAAAAACTGAAGGCGCGAAAGTGGCACCCTGTTTTCCGAGGCAGATTCGGAAAAAAATGCATTAGAAGGAAATCGATTGCAAAATGGGACAAGTGGAGGAAAAACAGAAGCATAGATTCGGACACAAGCATAAGGCACGGTTTCAGGCCGAAAATAGGTTACGGCAACCCCGCAGAAATAAGGGGAATACACCCGTCCGGATACTGCGAGGTAAAAATTTGTAACGTAAAGGATTTGGAAAAAATCAATCCAAAAACAGAAGCGGGAAGAATTTCGGCCGTTGTTGGCAAAAAAAAGAGAAACGATATTATTTCAAAAGCAAATGAAATGAAAATAAAAATTTTAAATTAAAATGTGCGAAAAATTTGAAGGTTTGATGATTATGGAATTAAATAAAGTAAAAAAATTGGCTGCAAAAGTTTTGAAAGTCGGGGTTAAGAGAGTTTATATTGACCCGGCGCAACTCGCGAAAGCCGGCGAAGCGATGACAAAAGAAGATGTAAGAGCGCTTATCGGCGAAAGAGTAATCAAAAAGAGAGCTGCCGAGGGACAAAGCAGATCCGGCGCAAGGATGATTGCAAAAAGAAAGAAAAAAGGAAGGGGAAGTGGAAAGGGAAAAAGAACCGGAACAAAAAACGCAAGGGGCGAAAAAAAAAGCGGTTGGATGAAACGAGTCAGAGCGCAAAGAAGAATGCTGCGAGAATTAAGAAAATCAAACCCGAAAGCGGTTGAAGAAAAAGGTTACAGAGACGTTTACAGAAAAATAAAAGGAAATTATTTCAAAGGAAAAAATTATGTGAAGGATTACATCGAAGGGGGCAAAACTAAATGACAGTTGGAAAAACTTATGTTGTCCATTTCAGGAGAAGAAGGGAAGGAAAAACCGATTATAGAAGAAGACTTGCGCTTGTAAAATCGAAGAAGATTAGGCTCGTGGTGAGAACAACGAACAAGAGAATACTTGTGCAAGCGATAAAATTTAACCCGAAAGGAGATGAAACTGTGGCTTCAGCCGATTCAAGAGAACTTGAAAAGTTTTCTTTTTACGGAACAAATAACACTCCTTCGGCTTATCTTACAGGATTGCTTTTGGGGAGAAAACTTTCTTTGAAGGAAAAAGAAGGAATCCTTGATATCGGATTAAAAACGCCAAGTCATGGAAGCGTAATTTTCGCCGCGCTCAAAGGAATAAGCGACGCTGGAATAAAGGTTAATTTTGGGGCGGAAGCGGTGCCGAGCGACGACAGAATTAACGGAAAAGTTTTGGACAAATACGCTTTAAGCCTCGGAGAGAAAGCAAAAACTGTTTTTTCGGGCTACATCAAAGCAGGAATAAATGTTGGAGAAATTTCGAAAGCTTTTGAAAAGGCAAAAGAAAAAATAATGCAGGTGAAAGAATGAGTTTTGGGAAAAGACGCGTAAAAGAACCGGATGCGGATGACTTGGCAAGAGAAATAGCCAGAAGGGCAAAAACGCTCGCGGACTGGGTCCCAAAAACAACGCTTGGAAAAAAGGTGAAAGCGGGCGAAATAACTTCGATTGACGAATTATTTAACAGCGGCGCAAAAATACTTGAGCCTGAAATAGTCGATTCATTGCTTCAGCTCGAAGAGGATTTAGTAGAAGTGGCAAAAACCACGAGAGTTGTTAGAGCAGGAAGAAGATTTTCGTTTAGAGCAACGGTAATGGTTGGAAATAGGAACGGTTACATAGGAATAGCAACTGCAAAATCGGTTGAGAGATTCCCTGCAATAGAAAAAGCGACAAAAAAGGCGAGATTGAATATAAGAAAAGTGTTTTTGGGTTCTGGCTCATGGGAAGAACAGCCGACCAGCGACAAGCATTCTGTTCCGTTTAAAGTTGTTGGAAAATGCGGCGGAGTAAAAGTCACTTTGATGCCTGCACCAAAGGGAACCGGGCTGGCAGTTGGAAAAAACATAAAAAAAGTTTTGGAATTTGCGGGAGTGAGAAATGTTTGGAGCAAAGCACGGGGAAGTTCCGATACAAGATTGAACTTTGTTCTTGCCGCAATAAACGCGCTTGAGCAAACTTCACGAATGCGGATGTCAAAGGATATTGAAAAGAAAATCTTAAAATAAAAAAAATGAATTTTGAAAGTTATTGATGGAGATGGAAAAAATGTATGCTGCAATAAGAGTCAGGGGAAAAGTAAATTTGAGTTATAGACTCAGAAAAACTCTTGACATGCTTAATCTTAAGAGTGCAAACCATCTCAGCCTCTGGCAGGAAAGCAAAGGAACAAAAAAAATGCTCGAAATGGCGCAAAGTCACATAACATTCGGAGAAATAGACGATGAAACTCTGGAACTTTTAATTGAAAAGAGAGCCGAAATATCCGTAAAAAAGATGAATGTTTCTGCAAAAAATAAAAAACCTGAAAAAGGAAAAGAAAAAAGTGCTGTTGAAAAAAAAGTGGTGACGAAAAAAATTGACGCAAAGAAAGTTGTTGAAGCTTTGAAAAGCGGAAAATCTCCTGCCAGTGCGGGAATAAGAAACAGATTCAGATTAGCGCCGCCGAAAAAGGGTTATGAAAGAAAAGGGGTAAAGAAACCTTTCACACTTGGAGGCGCGCTAGGTTACAGGGGAAAGGAAATAAATGTGCTCATAAGGAGAATGATTTAAATTTCAAATTAGGTTTGAAAAAATAAAATTTGTTTTTTGGTGAAAAAATGGTTGACAGAAAAAGAAGAAGAAAAAACAAGGTAAGGGGAGAGAGAACCCACGGAATGGGGGACACTAAGAACAGGCGCGGAGCCGGAAGCAGGGGCGGAAGAGGAAATGCCGGTGCAAATAAACACAAATTTCACAGCTTGAAAAGGCTTTACCCGAGAAAAATAAGGCTTAACAAAAAAATTGTCAAGAAAAAGGAAATAAAAATCGGAGAACTTGACAGAATTGCAGAAAACATGGTTGCGGACGGAAGAGCTTCAAAAAAAGGTGCATTCATTCTAATAGATGAAAAAAGCGGTTACACCAAGGTTTTGAGCCAGGGAGAAATAACAAAAAAAATCTTGCTTAAAATAAGCGCGTCAAAAAAAGCGATTGAAAAAATTATTGCCGCTGGAGGAAAAGTTGAATCTGGGAAAGAGGAAACGGCGATGAGCGGCGATGAAGAAGACGAAGATTTAGAATTCGAGAGCGCTGAAGAATAAAAAATTGAAAAGTGTTTTTATGGGAATAATTGATTACTTGACGGGAATTTCGGCACTGCTGCCTGAAATAAAGGCGCCGGAGAAGGAAGTTCCTTTCAAGCAAAAAATTTTTTGGACGCTGCTTGCCATAATAATATTTTTTGTGCTTGGAAATGTTTGGGTAATGGGGCTGGATTTGAACAGCTCAAGCTTCCAGCAATTGCTTATTTACCAGACGCTATTGGCAAGCCATAATGGTACGTTAATAAGTTCGGGAATAAGCCCGATTGTAATGGCTTCAATATTTCTACAGCTTTTTGTTGGCGCAAAAATATTGAATCTTAGCCTCAGTGATCCTGAAGGAAGGGCAAAGTTCCAGGCGTTGCAAAAACTTTTTATCGTAGTGCTTTGTTTTGTAGAAGCGTTCATTTTGGTTGTTTCAGGATTATTGATGCCTATTGGAGGAAACTCTTTGGGAAATCCGCTTTTGTGGATGATTACTTTACAGGTTGCGGCTGGTTCGCTCATACTGCTTTATCTTGATGAAATAGTTTCAAAGTACGGGATAGGTTCTGGAGTGAGTCTTTTCATTGCGGCGGGAGTTAGCTCTGAAATCTTTTGGCAGATATTCAGGCCGCCGATAATATCTAATTTCAATCCGGCGCTGGCAAACGGAGGAATACTTTGGAATCTTTTTACAACTGGGAACTTTTTGGTGCTACTGCCGATAGTCGGCTTAGTAATAATATTTTTAGTGGTTGTTTTTGCAGAGGGAATGCATGTGAATATACCGATAACAATGGGATACAGAGGAACGGGCGGAAGATACCCCGTGAAATTTTTGTATGTTAGCAACATGCCTGTAATACTTGCAATGGCGCTTTTCTCTAATGTTCGAATATGGGCAACCTTTATGAAAAATGTTCCCCTCATTGGCGGTTTAATGAATGGAATTGCGGGAGCGGTCGTAGCGCCGAGCGCCGGGGGCCTGCCGCTTTTCCAGGGATTAATTATTCAGGGGCTTAACGCAACAACGATTACTGCACTTGGGCAAGCGGGAATTTACATGATTGTTTTAATCGCAGTTTGTGTAATATTCGGCTGGTTTTGGGTACAAATGGGAAACCAAAGTTCGGAAGCAGTTGCAGAGCAATTGCAAAGGTCAGGAATGCAAATACCGGGCTTTAGGAAGGATAAACGAATAATTGAAAGAGTATTGATGAGATATATCCCGCCAATAACTATTCTTGGTTCAATATTTGTGGCATTACTATCTGGATTCGGAGACATGATACTTTACGGATTGGCTTATGGAACTGGAATACTGCTCACTGTTGGAATAATTTATAGGTTTTACGAGGAAATAGCGAGGAGCCAGGCGGAAAAGCTTGCGCCTTTATTGGGAAAATTGTGAAGGTTTTGAGATGGTGGACGCAAAAAAAGTTTTATATACCATTGGTTTCAGAAAGTCTATTAACGGTGAGCCAGGCGGAGGCGGGTCATAGTGGACTTCGTTAGCCCCGCACTTGCAATATTCGCGATTTCATTCGGAATGGTGATTGTTTCAGAATTAATAAAGTGGAAGTTTTTCGACAAAGAAAAAGTTGAAAGGCACCAGAAAGAAATGAAAAAAAAACAGGAAATTTTGAAAGAGTTAATGAAGGAGGGAGATAAGAGAAAAAAAGAGATTGACAAACTGCAGGGGGAAATGCTGGAGCATACGAGCGAAATACTCGGGGCGAGTAACAAGCTAATGCTGGTTTCGCTGCCAATATTTTTGGTAATGTTCTGGATACTCGGTTTCCTTTACAAAGGATTAATTTTTGAAGCATTATTTCCGCTGCCAAAGTTTGTGGATTTCTCGATAATAAATCCGTTCAGCTGGTTTAGCTGGTTCCAACCGGCTTGGCCGCCGATAATATTTACGGCAACAACGGGGTATTACAAAGCATATTTTTTCTCTTACTTTATATCGTCGTTAATAGTTGGAGCGATAAAAAAAGTGTATAAAAAAATAGGAATGAAACAAGAAAAATTTGAAGAAAAAAAGTGATTTTTATGACAAAACCGTATCAAAGAACATTGAAGAAAAAAATAAGAAAATCTTCTTCGAAAAAGACGCGAATTTTCGTAAGAGAGAAGCCTTCTAAGAAAAGATGCCCCGTTACGGGAGAAGCATTAAAAGGAGTTCCGCACGCAAGAAAATGCAAAGCGAATAAACAGAGCAAAACTGAGAAAAGACCTAGTGTTCCGTTCGGCGGCGTGCTTTCATCAAAAGCGAGGGAACAGGTTTTTATCGAAACCGGAAAAATTGTTGCAGGCGTAAAAAAAATCGACGATGTTAATAACAAGTACAGAAAATACGTCAAACAGGCACTTGAGGGTTTCGAATAATTTTTAAAAAATTTTAATAAAATGGAACGTGAAAAAATGGAAATAGGACAAGTTTGCATCAAAACAAAAGGAAGAAGCGCGGGAAAAAAAGTCGTTGTGCTTTCGGAAGCGAAGAACGGAAAGGTTTTAGTGGACGGGTTGAGGGTCAAGAGAAAAGAATGCAATGTTTTGCACTTGTTTCCGCTAAAGGAAAAGCTGAAACTAAAAAAAGATGCGGAGCACAAAGAAGTTGAGGATGCGCTTAAAGAAATGTGACTGGTGAAAAAATGGCTGAATTGAAATATATTGTAAGAATAATCGGAAAAGACCTCGACGGCACAAAGAGCGTTGAGAATTCACTCTGCGGAATAAAAGGAATCGGCAGAAGAATGAGCGTTATAATGGGAACCCAGTTCAAAAAAGAAAACAATATCAAAGGCGAAAAAAAATTGGGCGAACTTACTGACATAGAAATTAAAAAAATAGAAGATATTGTAAGCAATCCGGAAAAGCACGGAATTCCGAGCTGGGCGCTTAATCGAAGAAACGAATTTGAGACCGGCGAAGACAAACACAAAACAATGAACGATTTGGATTTTGCACTTAGAAATGATTTTCAAAGATTGGCGGAAATAAAATCTTACAGAGGATTGAGGCACATGTGGGGCTTGACCGTAAGAGGACAAAAAACAAGAAGCACACACAGAGGAAAAGGCGGAGTTGTAGGAGTATCAAAGAAGGATGCAAAGAAAGGCGCGGCACCTGCGGCAAAAGAGGATAAAAAGAAATAAATTTGAGAGCTGATAAAAATGGGAGATCCAAAAAAGAGACGCAAAAAATTTGAGTGGCCTAAAAAGCCGTTCGAACTGGAAAGGCTTAACGCGGACAGAGAAAAAAAGAAAACTTACGGCTTGAAAAATAAACAGGAACTTTACAGCGCAAGAACACTAATGAGAGGAAAAAGGTCAAGCGCTAAAAAACTCCTTGCATTGAGTTTGGAAAGGAGAATTAAAAGAGAAAAGGAAATATTGAACTCGTTGAAAAAAAACGGAATACTTTCCGGCAGTCCGTCGCTTGAAGATGCTCTTACACTTACCGAAAACGATTTGCTTGAAAGGAGACTTCAGACAATTGTTTGGAGAAAAGGTTTGGCTAATACTGCAAAACAAGCAAGACAGTTTATTGTGCACGGGCACATCTCGGTAAATGGGAAAAAAGTTGACAAACCGGGATACATAGTTTCAGTTTCTGAAGAGGGAAAAATCGGTTATTACGGAAAAGAAATAAAATTCCTTACAAAAAAAGTGAAGGCTGTGAAAGGGGCGAAGGAAAAAGGAAAGCTTGATGAGTTAAGGGAAGAATTTGAAGCTGCAAAGCCCGGTGAAGAAAACGAAAAAATTGCAAAAAAGGAAGAACCGAAAGAGGCTGCAAAAGAAGATGTTTTTGAAGAATCGGAAACAGAAGAGGCGGAAAAAGAATAATTTTGGAATATTTGAATTGAATATTGTTGAAAAGGTGAAAATATGGCAGACACAAAAGGAATAATTCATATTTATGCAACACATAACAACACGATGTTGTTGCTTACCGATCTTACCGGTGCAGAGACTATTGCGAAGAGCACGGGCGGAATGGAAATAAAAGCACAACACAAGGAAGGTTCTCCGTACGTTGCGATGAAACTTGCTGCAAATGTGGCGAATGCTGCAAGGGAAGCCGGAATAAGAGAAGTTTATGTCCGTGTTAGGGGACACGGCGGAAACAGAAGCTCGTCAGCCGGACCGGGAGCGGAAGCCGCGATAAGATCCATAACAAGAAACGGAATAAGAATAATTTCAATAGAAAATGTTACTCCCCAGCCGCACGATGGATGCAGAAAAAAGAAGAAGTTCAGGGGCAAGTCAAGCAATTAACAATAAATTATTTTTTGGTTGGTGAAAAAAATGGAAATTAAAAAAATATTTGAGGACGGGACGGTTTCAAAATACCTTGTGAAAGGAACGACACCCGCGTTCATGAACACGCTTAGAAGAACAATAATGAACAATACTCCGTGCCTTGCCGTCGATACCATCAAGATTTATGAAAATGACTCTGTAATAGTGGATGAAATGCTTGCAAACAGGCTTGGATTGCGGCCGTTAAAAACTGATTCAAAAACATACAAAAAAGGGAATACTGTGAAACTTGTGCTTGAAGCTACGGGCCCGAAAACGGTTACAAGCAAGGACATAAAATCATCAGATCCAAAAATAGAGATTTT
>JBAZFU010000007.1:0-45080 GCA_041653195.1 archaeon | reverse complement strand
CGGAACAATAACCAACAAATGTTTTGCCGGAAGATTAGATAATTTTAATCCCCAGATGAATATTCAAACAAACAGTGTTTCGCTTCAATATGACAAACCGGGAGTGCCTGAAAAAATAAGTTCAAAAGTAACTGTTATGGGAATGGCTCCCGAAAGTTACATCAGCGGCTTGATGAGGTCAAACATACTTCATGCCGCAGACATAGATTGTGGCAGTGCAATTGATGTTCCGGAAATTCCTGAAGAGGCTACTGAAGAAGCTCTTGAAAATGCTGTTGACGCATGTGAAGCTCAAAGAAAAACTCTTAAAAACCATCCCCGACCGGAACCGGATTTGCCCGAAACAAAAGTTGACCCGACAAAAGTTTGGGAACCTTCTGAAATAAAATCCGTAACTGGACCTGCTTCGGAAGTAATTCCTTCAATTCCGAACGGGACTTCCGGAAGTTTCGCTTCTAAAATTGTTCAGGAAAAAATAGACAAACTTAATTTTGAGGAAGAAGGCACAACTACTGAAGGTGAGGCTGCCGAGGCACCCCCATCGGAAGAAGGAGATACCGGAACGGTTGCAAGTGAAATTACTGATGAAGAAACGCTTGCAATGATTGAAGAAGTTGGAGAGTGCGGAGTGGTTGAGAGCGGAATTGATGTAAGTTATATTTATTCAAAATACGCCGATCCTTATTGCGGTCCTGGAGGAGGAACTTTCTATCCTCCCGGAGGTTCAATCGGTTCTGGCCCTTGGTGGCAATTAAGAGGAGAAGGAATGGAAGGCTCAACAATAATGTACAAAATACTTTCTGCCTACGGCGGCAAGCACGAAATATCTGAGATCGGAAAATTCGGCGAAGAAGGATTATTTGTAAAATTAACTGTTGAGGGAGAGGGAAGCGGAGGATGGGGAAGTGCATTTTGTCATCCGGCAGATTTGAAGACACAATTTGATTGGTTTTCAATATACGAGAATCTTGTTGGAAGATATAATTCAATAGACAAAAATTTTACTATTATTCCTGTTGAAGGGCGCGTATATAATCTTGGTTCTTACAGCGGAGCAACTCCTCTTACCGAATGGATGGGCGAAAGCATAAAACCGTTTGATCATACTCAAGGAGAGACTTGGGTAACTGGACCGGATGGCGACGGAGGAGACAAAGGAACACTCAACACGCTTGTTTGCGGTTATCCGAATGGTTTTGTTGACCCCGATTATGCTGCAAGAATAAGTGCGGGAGACGCGGACAAAACCCCTAACGTTTTGACAAGGGTTTGGTATGTTTATGATGCGAATCACCCTTACGTAGAATTTGATTCTACAGGAAATATACAATACGCGTTGCTTACAAGCCAATTTGAAGAAAATCCGAAAGGATATATAGAAAATCTGATAAATTATGATGGAACAGCAACGCCGATAGACAAAGACGGCTTGAGATATTTCCTAAGGGACCATCAGATTTATGTGGAATATGTCGGAGTTCCGACCGTTGCGAGCAACACCATAAACTTTTCTCTCACCAATAACAATCTTTTAGGGAATGAATATGCAGTGCTTACTGTAAAGGATTGGGTCAATGGAAGCGAAAAAGAAACAAAAGCGTTCCAGGTAAAACTTGTTGGGAATCCTTCGAGTTGTTATTCAAGCGACGGAACAATAGGTGCAACCGGAAAAGGATTCGCCCCAAGATTATCATTCAACTGGGATTGGGCGAATATTTCTGATAATCAATGTGATTCTACAAATTCTGATTATACTTACTGTGACGCGACACAGTTCTCCGCATCTTTTTTCAAAAAACTTTACAAAATAAACGATTACATAAATAAGGGAAAAATGGAACAATTGCCGACACTCCTTTCATTTTACTCCTACCTTATAAAAGACAATTATTCAAAAGAATTCCTAAATGATTTCGGCGAATATTATTCGAACACGTTGGCAAATGCGGATTCGGAATTTACCTCAAAATATAATAAATTCATAACACAGGACAGAATAAAAGTAATAGTTGATAACGGCGAGGGAACTACCGGCGCTTGTGAAGCAAGCGCAATTGGTTTGCCTGCAACAATAGAAATTCCTGTTGGAAGTTCCGCATCAAAGTATTTGACTCTTTCAAAAAATATTGGAAGCGCAACTAAGATAAGGTTGAAAGGAACGGATAATGAAAAATGCGCTATTGCCGAAATAAGGCTGGGCGGAAGTAGTGAATGGATTGACCTTGGCGCAATGGACAGTCCGCACGATAAAGAATATGACCTCACTAAAAGTTATGCCGATGTGGGCGCGGTTGAAATAAGAGTCAAAGAGGATACCGCTCATCCTTGCTCAACCGAAAATGCTTCGATTGATTCGATAACTGTTTATGGAACATGCACTCAAAGCGGAACCGAAACCGGTCAGCTTTCAAAGGGCGGGCTATACAAAGTTTCAATTGATTACAACAGGGATGATTCGGGCATAAACAGTTTGCTCAATCAAAGCGAACCGAATGCAAGAATTACTTTGACTTTCAAATTGGTTCAGCCGGCGCCGAATTACAACCCTTTTTACGAAACTCCTTTCGACGGAGAAGTCGGAAGAAAAAACGATGAATTTGTAAGAGAAAATTACGGGGTAAGCGTGAATGAAAGCGGGGCAGGGGCTTTGAAAATAAACTCTCAAATAAGTTCGGCACAATACGCCGGCGCGATGACTTCAATAAACTATGCTACTACAACAAATATTTCAAAGCTTGATAATGGAACAGTGCTTGATTATGGAAACGGGACAATTTCGCTGACTCCTTCACAGCCAACGCCTGTAATATTAGAGATAACCGGCGGCCCCGGAAATGTTGACGCACAATACACACTAAAAGGAACTGTAAGTGGAACGCTCCCGTCGAAAAAGTGGCGTCTTGCATACTCGAGCATAGGCACAACGGAATGTCGCGACTTTTCGGACCAGCACAAAACAGTTTTCAACGACTCAATACTAAGCGGAAATACTCATGGCTTGGCATGGGCTGCAACAAAAAAAGGAACAATCGGATTAGTAGCGGTTTTCTTTACGCCCGGAACAAACGACATAAGAATTTCTCCCGTTTCCGGAAAATTAGGAAAACTTACGAGCTTTGAAGCATTAATGAACGGAAACGAAGTAACACTTAATTACCTTGATGCGGCCGGAATAAAAGATTATGATTCTATTGAAGGGCTTTTCAAAATGGTAGATGAAACAAAACTTTGCATCTCGACCGGAACGAGTTCCGAAGTAAAAATGTGGTGGAACCCTGAATATTTGCAGGACCTCGCTTCCCAAATAGACTCGGGAACAGGGCACACTTGCGACTAATCCCTCTTTACCCCAAGAAATTTAAAACAACTTCAACCATAAATCTTATCATACGCACCTGTTGGCTTTTTGGAAAAAAATTTGCCTGCGAAGCAGGCAATTTTACAAAGTTTTTCGCCAGCCTTTTTACGGAAAAAGGGTTGCTCCTATGGTGTAGTGGATAGCATATCAGCTTGCGGAGCTGACGACCCGCGTTCGACCCGCGGTAGGAGCGTTCAGCCTTTTCCAAAGGCTGGCGAAACGTGTTCCCTTCGGGAACTTGCTTCGCAGTAAAAAAGCGAAACATTTTATTCTGAACGAAGTTATGAATTTATAGTAAATCCTGAACGGGCAAAGCAACCGCCATCGAGCGAAGCGAAGATGGCGTACGCCCGCCAGCCGGCGAGACGGCTGATGGCTGCGGTAGTCTATCGGTAGGATACAGGGTTGTGGTCCCTGTGGGTTGGGTTCAACTCCCAGCCGCGGCCTTAAAAAATTTTTAGTATTCAATTCAAGTGAAATATTCGATTCAAATGAAGTGAAAGAAAATGGATTTCCAAAATGTAAGGGGAATGAGGGACCTGGTTGGAGAGGATGCTTTGCTCCAGCAAAGGATAGAGGACACTATCAGAAAAGTTTCAGAAACTTACGGTTATTCTCCGCTTTACACTCCCGCAGTTGAGAGTTTTGAATTGTTCAAGGCGAAGGGAACTGCGGGCGAGGCGATAAAGGACGAGATTTATTATTTCAAGGACAAGGGAGAAAGGGAAATCGCTTTGAGGTTTGAGTTGACGGCTTCGCTTGCGCGAGTCGCTGCGGGAAACCAGTTGAAGATGCCTTTCAAGAGATACCAGATAGGAGAAGTTTACAGGTATGACAGGCCGCAGGCGAAAAGGTACAGGGCTTTCACTCAGGCCGACTTGGATATTCTCGGAGTAAAAAGCTTGAAGGCGGAACTTGAATTAATGCTCATAATAAAAGATATTTTTGCACAATTGGGTTTGAAGCCGAAAGTTATTTTCAACAGCAGGAATTTGATGCAGGAAATGCTTTCAATTTTTGGAAAAGGAAAGGAAATTGAAGCGATGCGAATAATCGATAAGATGGAAAAAATCGGAGAAGAGGAAGTGCGGAAAGAACTAACAAAAATTGAAGTTAATCAAAAAATAATTGATTTAATAAAGGGAAACTCGATCGAAGAGGTTTCGAAGTTGAACGGGATGGAAAACAGCATTGGATTGAAAGAAGTTAATGATTTCCTTGAGATGGTGAACGCAAATGGGCTTGATTTTGTGGAATTGAATCTCTCGCTGGCAAGAGGCTTAGACTATTACACAGGACTTGTTTTTGAAATAAAAATGGGCGAAAGCGTTTCCATCGGCGGCGGCGGGCGATTTGACAAGCTAATCGAAACTTACGGGGGAAATTCCACTCCTGCAGTGGGAATAGGGCTCGGAGTAAGCAGAATATTTGATTTTATGAAGGAAAAGGGCGAAAAAAAAGCTGTTGAAGGAGTATTTTTGTTCGGTTTGGGGGCACCCTACGGCAAAGTACTTTCGACGGCACAAGTGCTTCGCTTCAACGGAATCAGCGTTGAAAATGATCTTTCCGAAAAAAGCATTTCAAAAAACCTTGAAAATGCACAGAAAAAGGGTTACACTTTTGTTGCTATTTTGGGAGAAAGGGAACTGCAAAAAAAACAAATAACTTTGAAAAATATTATTAACGGGAAACAAATTCTTGTACAGGCTTCAAAAATAGCTGAAATAAAAAAGTTCATGAAAGAAAGCGCAAAAATTCCTCGAGAAAATCATGCTGAAGGAAGGAAGAAACTAATCGGCAAGGAAATAGCAAAAAAAGCGCATGAAGTCGGAAAAACAATTCAGGAAATGAGTGAAAAAAAATTCAAAAAATTTCAGAAAGCGTCTAATGCCCAACAAACCAAAAAATAAAGGAAAACAAAAATCATATTTATTGCTCCAGTAGCATAGCCAGTGGTGCACCTCATTGGTACAGCCTTTTAAAAAAAGGCTGACGAACAGCTTTTAAAAAAAAAGCTGGCAAAAAAGCTTCGCAAAAAAAGTTTGGCGAAAAAATTTGGAAAACGTCGGCAGGTTCCAAAAATGAGGAGGTCGCGAGTGCAAATCTCGCCTGGAGCTTTCATCAAAAAATTGTTTAATCCAAATAACTTATTTGCTACATAATTGTTTTGATGGAAGCATTTTTATTTTAGAAAAATGTAATGCATGTGATGATTTGAATGCTTTTGGACGACCACGTTGAAGCGCTGCTTGAAAAGTATGTGAAAAATAATTCAATCGTTTCATTCGGCACGGGAAAATTGAATGAACTTTTTTTGAAAAAGCTTGCCGTTTACGCCGAAAAAAACGATTTGAAAATAAAAGTCATTCCGACTTCGCACAAACTCGCAGAACTGTGCGGCGCTCTTAAAATTGAAACCGCTTCTCTTGATGATTCCGATATCGATATAGCATTTGATTTTGTTGACATGGCAGACGCGGATTTCAATTACATTTCAAATGAAACAACTTCGCTGATACGCGATAAAATGATCGCGCAAAACGCGGGCGAAATGATTGTGGTTTGCGAGGAAAAGAATTTTGTCGAGAAGCTCGGCGGAAAAATATGCCTCGAAGTAAACCCCTTTGCAATAAATAAAACAATACTTCAAATAATGAATCTGGGGGATGCAAAAATAAAAACAAACGGGGAAAAGCCGATGCTGAGCGAAACCGGCAATTATTTTGTTGAACTCGACCTCGACAATATTTATTCGCTCGATGATTTGGAGTTTCAGGCAAAACAAATCCCATGCGTGCTGGAAACAAGCGTATTCGTAGGTTATGCAGACAGAGTAATAACCCATGGCGAAAAAGTAATGGTCAAAAGCAGGATGACCAATCAGGAATGAGCCTTTTAAATTCTTTTCCTCGGCAAGTTTTTCTATTAGGTTTAAATGAGCCGAGCGAAGCGAGGCATTTTCGCCGGCCTTTTTTAAAAGGCCGTGCCACTGTAGATTAGTAGCTAAATCGCCTGACTCATAATCAGGAGATCGGCGGTGCAAATCCGCCTAGTGGCATTTTTACCAAATCGCGGACGCAATCATTCAAAACAATTGCATTTAGCCGCACCACAGCCGCACTTGCAAATCGTTCCTTTTGATGAATTCTTTTTCTTCACAATTTTTTTCATAAAAAACACCTCCAGACTTAACAATCGTTAATTAATTAATTCTACAAACCATTTATAAAAGTTTATTGACAATTGTTAACTAATAATGATTTTTATGCTGCCGTGCGAAAAAGCCCATTGGACGCTAATACCTGCAATAAGAAAGGAATTTGCACGCGTATTTATCGAGGAAATGGGACTGAAACAAAAAGAGGCGGCGAAAAGACTGTGCATAAGCGAAGCCGCAATTTCTCACTATTCTAAAAACAAGCGTGGCGATACTGACGTTTTGAACAAAAAAACAAAAAATCAAATCAGAAAGCTGGCGAAAAGCGGCGAAAAAGACTGTGAAAAACTGCTTTGCACAACATGCAGGTTTGCACTGAAACAAGGATGCTGCGAAACTCATTAAACCCGCTAAAAAGCAAGAAGTTTAATTCTTTGCTTTTCTAATTAATTTAATGTATCAAAAAATAAGGGCGGCGATAGGCAAAGCAGTGGATTCGGGAACGCACCTGAACGCCGCAGAAGCCAGCGAATACATTGCGAAAAAGCTGGGGCTCAGCGACGCGATGATACAATTTACCCACATCGAACTAAGAAACACCGTTTTTGAGCCAGAATACAAAAAAATTCCTTACAACCAGCGCGTGCTTTTTCTCCCACACTGCGCAAGGCATAGCAAAAACTGCAAGGCAAAACAAACTGATGAAGGGATTGCATGCGCGCATTGCAAAAGCTGTGACATAGACAAAGCGGTAAAAATTGCGGAAGAACTCGGATACATGAAAGTATTCGTAGTACCTGGAGGAAGCATGGTGAAAAAACTTCTCAAAAAATACAAACCAAAAGCGAGCCTCGGAGTGTGCTGCTTTCACGAAGCAATAATGGCTTTTGATATGATTAAAGGCACCGGAATAATTCCGCAGGTTGTTCTCTTGCTGAACGACGGGTGCAAAGACACAAAACTAAACATGCCTTTGCTTGAGGAAAGAATAAGACTGAAAAAATAAACCAAATCTCAAAAAATTAATTTCAAATTCAAATGCCAAAAAAATTTTCGGCTTCTGCAAAACTTTTTACAACAAGAATCGGTTTGAAATCATTCAACTGTTTCTCAGTAGAAATTCCGGTTCTTTTGGCAATGAAATTAATGCCGAAGCGTCTGCACATTAAACCGTCTTGATTCGAATCGCCGATGAAAACGGCTTCCTCTTTTTTAACGCCGAGTCTTTTCAAGGTTTTTTCAAGCGGCTCTATATCGGGTTTCTTGTGTTCAACATCATCGCTCGTAATCACGCTTCCTAAAAGGGAAAAAGTTTTTTTATCAAAAACGGCTTTGACAAAAGAAACCCTCGAACCAGTAACTATTCCCAACTTGTATTTTTTTGAAGCCTTTTCAATAAACTGTTTTGAATCAGGAAACCAAAGATTTTTTTCTTCTTTCAAAAGGCGGAGAAAAACTTTTCTCCTGTAATTTACAAATTCGTAAAGATCGAACGAAGTTTTTTCCTTGTCCATAAAATAGTATGCGACTTCACGCGAGTGAAGCTGGGCAAGCTCGCGGAGCTTCTGCCTCGAAACTTTGAAACCGAAATGCTTTATTGTTTCGTCAAAACTTTTCAGTATCAGAGGAATTGAATTTATCAGCGTTCCGTCCAAATCCATCAAAACAGCTTTCAGCACCATCACAAAAAGGTTCGGGAAAAGCAATTTAAACCTAAGCGGGAACACAATCTTAAGTTGGCTGATCATAATAATAATGCCGAACAAAGTGAGGCATTTTCGCGGAGTTTTTTCGCCAGCCTTTTTCTCAAAAAGGCTGCCCCGATAGTGTAGTGGTCAAGCACTCCACCCTCTCACGGTGGAAACTCGGGTTCGAGTCCCGATCGGGGTATTAATATTTTTGAGGCGTGAAAAAAACAGTGCTAAAAATAAATTTTACTTCTTTGTCTGAAGGGTTTCGAGCTCTTCCTGTATTTTTTTCAACTCTGCACGGAGTTTTATTATTCTATCCGTTGAAGGTTGCTTGAGCACCACGCCCTTTATTTCCAGAACATCAATCTGCAGTTGTTTTATTCCACGCTCAGCCCTTCTATTGACGAGGTAATCATACTGCGCCCTCTGCCTGTCCACCTCAGCCATTCTGTTTTGACTCATCAGTATTATCGGCGCTTGCACTGCCGCCAGACAGGAAAGAAAAAGATTGAGAAGAATAAAAGGGTAAGGATCCCAAACACCGTAAAATACTGCAAAAGTATTCAATAAAGCCCAAAAAAATATGCACGTGAAAAAGATGCCAATAAAAAGCCAAGAACCCGCCCACCTGGTTATCCAATCTGCAAGCTTCTGCCTCAAAGCCGGTTTCGCGTGCTTTAACACGGGTTGTTTATCTTTATCGGCAAGACGTTTTTGCATTTAATAGAAAAGCCCTAAGAAATATTTAATGCTTGCTGAATCAGAAAAAAGGCAGTAATAGAATAATGCTGACAATGTAAACTGCAAAAACTGCTTTCTCGGAATAATTTTTTCTGGTTATCAGATAAAACTCGGCAAGCGCGAAAAACGAAAGTGGAAAAATAAGAAGCGGATTATTAAAAATAAAATATGCCAATGCATAAGCCCCAATAAAAAAAATGCCGATTAAAATTTTCGCACGCTTCATTCCAAGAAGAACCGGCAGCGTCATTATTCCGTCTTTTTTATCGCTTTCATAATCCTTCAAATCAATAAAATTTATTGCAAGCGAAACGCCGACAAGGAAAAAAATTGTTATTGAAGGCGGGAACAACGCTATTTGGCCGCCGACCAATAAATAGCCCAGAAGAACGAGAACTAGGCTGCCACATGCAAGAAGAAATTTTGAAAACACTGGAATTCTTTTCAGCCTAAGAGGCCTCGCGGAATAAATGAAAAAAATCACTGAACCGATAAAAATAAGGGCTGTTGCAAAAAATCCTGCCAACAAGGAATAAAAAATAGCCGCTGCAAGAAAAGCGAACGCAATTCCATAATCTTTGCCGGCACCTTTTTTAAAATCCTCAATATCATTAACCATCCCGGAAAAAATTCCTGCAAAAAATATTGCAATCGGCACAAGCAAAAAATAGAAAAAATTTTGACCTGAAAGTGAAAACAACCCGGATTTCAAACCGATGAAAACTCCTGCAAAAAACATTAATTCATAATGAAAAAGACGGAGAAACCCTTTGCCCCCGAATAACCACAAAAATTTTCGTTTATCCGAAAAATAAAAAACAAACGCGCCCGCAACAAAAATTAAAATCGCATAAAAGCTTGCAAAAGTAATATCCCAGTTGTCAAGCAAATTTATACCAAAAAAATCAGAAAAAAATTTTAAGAAAAATGGCGCTACCAAAAAACAGAAACCGAAAACATAAATCAAAAAAGTATAAAAAAAACTTTTAACTGCTCCTATTTTTTTGGAATAAAAATAAAAGAATGAGAAAAGCAATGCGATGAGCCCGACAAGTTTTATTCCGGGAGTCATCCCCGTAGGCACGAAACCCCCCCCAAAAGTAAAAAACCTGATTAAAATATCGTTGTGAATTCCTGGCAAAAGGTAAGATATCTTGAAGCCCCTGCCGCCACTTAGAATAACATCCGCAATAGGAACAAAAATTATCAGTGAAAAAAATGGCAAAATTGCCCGCGCTATTTTTTTCATTTCAACCTTTGTGACAAAATAGAAAAACAAACCCAGCACGAGGAAAAGCAGGGCATAATAAAGATAAAAATGCAAGAATGTCCATGAATCAAGTTTTGCGCCGCTGAAAAGAACCTCGAGAAAATTTCTTAGCGTTATTGAAATAAAAAAAAGAACAAGTAAATAAGCAAAAGGTACTTTTGAATTTTCAATAGAATTTACATAATTTCGGAGATTTTTAAACGAAGACTTCCTATTCTTTGCCATCCCAATCAAAATAATAACCCGCCCGTACTATTTAAACCCTTTCCGAACTAAAATTAATTGAAAAAAATGAAATCAAAACACGCAAAAAAAACTGGAAAAATTGAAAAAAAATCCGACGGAAAAATCGCCATTTTTTTGAGAGAAACTCCTGGCCTGGCCGTTGCCGCAATAGCCGGAATAATTGTTCTCGCACTTTTCATTTTCTCTCTTGTCAACAATTCTTCAATAAATACTGAAGAACTTTCCTATGCGCAACAGGTCTTTGTAGACAACCAGTCAATAATCGATAATTATGTTCAGCAAATCGATGCTGAAATTGCGGCAGATCCGACAAACACTGCTGACAATTATTATCTTCAATCGTTAAGAAGCGACTTTGAATGGCTGAAGGAAAAGGAGCTGGAATCTTACAATTCTCAGATTAAAAATAATATTTACCTGAAAGAATTATCTTTCAATCTTTTTCTGGAAGTGATAACTGAAGTTAATTATAATATTGCGATTGATGCGGGAACTCCTGATTACGAAAGAACGATTTCTTCGGCGATTTCAAGGGAAGCGCCGACACTTGAACTTTTTAAGGAAAGCGATTTTAACGGCGAAGAAAATCCGCAGGCACGCGCTTCAAGCGGAAATGAAATATTCAACCAACTTCTGAAGGATTACGTTGCTGAAAAAAGATTGCTCGCAACAGGAAGTGACCCAATTGAAAGAAGATACATCGAAGCAAGAAAAATAATTAATGTGAGCGAAATTGATCTAAGCTATTTTGATTATTTGGATGAAACTGGTTATTTAGACGAGAACTACGAAAGTTAGTTTTTATTTGAATAAATCTGCATCAGCCTTATTTCTTCAATTGAAATCGCGCCCATTTTTTCTTCGTTCAGGAACAACAATCCGCTTTTCGGAGGATTCTTCCACACCTCGACAAACCCTTTTTTATCAATCAATTTGAAATGTTTTTGAACTTCTTTGAAATGTTTTCTGCTTTCTTTTATGTCCGATTTTTCTGGCGCTTGGAGTTTGTAGAGTTTGCAAAAAGGATAGCTTTCCCTGTAATCTGGAAGAACTATGAAAGGAAAAAGTTGGCACACTTTCGGCCTGCTTGAATAAATTTCGCATTCGTTTTTTCTAAGAAGAAACTGGCAGCGATTTCCTTTTCTTTTCAGCGCCACTTGGGGCTGCACGAAAAAACTCTGCGGAGAAAACCCGATTCTTTTCTCAATTAATTTGTAAATTTTTTTCGGAAAAAAAGCCGCGGGAAATGTGAGGATGCCGGGAACGCTTTTCGGAAAAACTTTTACCAGCAAAATGCAATTTTTTTCCAAAAAATCTTTTTCGGAAACTTTCAGGACTTTTGAAATTTTTTTTGCCTCTTCCGGAAGAAGGGTTATCCAGTAGCGCCCGCAGCATTCTCCACAAGCCAAACAAACATCGCTTTTCTTTTTTTTGCTTAATTTCATCGAAAAACCCTTGCTGGGAAGATTTTAAAAAATCGAACTTTGACATGTCACAAAACAAATTTTTGTTCAGATGCGCGGCATGATTTATTAGACTAATTTGTTTTTCCACACCCTGTTCAGATATGATTTAAAGGCAAACGGAAACAATGTGGTCATGGAACTGCTTGATTTAGCCATTATTTTTCAATTATTTGTTTTGATTAATCCGCTTTCTTCTCTTCCGATGCTCGTTTCCGCGCATAAGCAAAAAATGAATGTGAAAAGAATTGCCGTTAGCGCCACAGTTGTGGCATTTATTGTTGCTTTTGTGATGACTGCAATCGGCCCGAATTTATTTTCATTATTCAGCATCAGCATAGATACGTTCAAGATTGCTGGCGGATTGGTTTTGGTACTATTAAGTATAGAAACGTTTTTGTCAAAGGGCGAACCGGCAAAAAATATTAATGCGACGGACAGCATTATTTCGATTATTGCGACGCCGCTGCTAACCGGACCGGCAGTTATCTCGTTTGTTATTATAAAATCGCTGGAAATCGGCACATTCGCGATGGAGATAAATTTAATTCCTGCGTTCATTTTAACCGGAATTATTTTCGTATTTTTGTCATTTGCATTGAACAAGCTCAATATGCAGATAGTGGCAATTCTTTCAAAAATACTTGCATTATTCTTAACGGCAATCGGAATAGAGCTTATTATTTCGGGGGCAAGAGTAGCGCTCGGCGCAGGAATATAATTTTATTCCCGCGTGCTTTTATTAAAATTCTGTGGCCATCACAACCTTTTAAAAAGTAATTAAGGCTCAATCTATCATTGGCCGCGAAATATTTGCGAAGCATTTTCTCGCTGGCAATTTTTGAAACGCCGTGCGAAGCCTTTTCGCCGGCCAAGTGCCCCGCAGGGCACGGGCAGAGTAAAACTTGTTTTACTCGGCCTTTTTTAAAAGGCCGCCTCGGTGGCTCAGTGGTAGAGCAGCGGTTTTGTAAACCGCCGGTCGGGGGTTCGAATCCCTCTCGAGGCTTTTGATATTCGAATTCTGGCTTTCCAGGGAAAGCCTTTTATACTTCTGCAAAGGAATTATTTAGGTTATCATGGCGGAATCAAGAAGAGAATCCAGAGAAGTGCTTATTGGAATAGTTGCTGTTATTGCAGCCGCTTATTTTATGCTTTCGGCAATGCAAATAGTTGATATCCCTTACAGAATGTTTGCAGAGGATTGGAGCATTATTCTAGCAGTTTTCTTTGTCGGTATCGGAGTTTATTTGCTAACTAAAAATACTTCAAACTGATTTTTTCGAACATCCAAACAACACCGATTTAAAATAAGTTATTCGATTCGAGCAGGTCCGCGTAAAGCATTGTGTGGTCTGAAATAAGAGTGGTTTTCAATCCTTCTTTTTTTAACAAAGGATATATTTTGAAGTGCTGAACTATGACCGCTTTGCCTGTTTTTTTGAAAGGGTCAATGTGCAATTGCAAAATATTATCGTTCAAAAGAAGTTTATACTGAATCCAAGCAATTTCATCCCTATTATGCGCCTTTGAATTATCATAACTAAAGGAAATCAATTTAACCTTCTTAAAAGGAATTTTTCCAAATGCCGTTTGATGCCAATTTTGTTTCATTTTTTTCACCGCAAAAAAATATTAATATTTGTTCTTAGAATAGGTTTCCTCATAAATTTTTTCCGAAGCGAGTTTTTTTGAATCGCGCTTGTATTTCGCATCCAAATCAACGCCTGCATTATTTTTTGCCCAGTCCTTCCATGAAACAGAATATTGTTTCTGAACCTTTTCCCTGTAAATTTCGGGTATGACGTTGAAAGCGCAGAAGGGAATTATTCTTCCGTCAGGCATGGCGTAATGGACTTGGCAACGCTCAACACGCTGTTGGTCATAATTATAAGGGTCCATAAAATGCATCATTCCGATGAAAAGAGTTTGCATATGCAAATTTCCAAGCGAATTATAATCGTGCATTATTAGAGAGTCAAAAAGAAGTTTTCCCAGGTTGAGCCCGCTAGGCTGCTTTTTTTTATCAATAAAAGAATTTATTTTAACCAAAAGTTTTGCGGATTCGATGTACTTGTTCTGGCCCGAATTTATTGCATCTGAAGATTTTTGCAAAAATTCAAAAAATCCGTCAACATCGACAAATTGTGGCAAAGTAATTGTTTTGTCGCCGTCCTTGAAAATATAAGTTGCGGCGCCGCAGGCGAAGTGAGTGTTAAGCGAATATTGCACCTGCCCGGTTAAGGCTTCTACAAAGTCTGTTACAGGCGTTACGCATGGCACCGCAAAAAAATCTGTTTGCCTTATCGCGCCGCGCGTCTGGTCTTCAATAAGTTTTGTTGCACTCGGAATAGTTATTCTTTGTTTGTCCCTAAGTTTTTTTGGCATCATTCCTACAAAGGAAACCGGCTGAAAATTTACTCCCCTTACAACATCAATATTTTCAATGGCAAATTTTACTATTTCGCCCATGTTATGTTCATTGATTCCTCTTATTATTGTGGGAACAAAAACTATTCCCAAACCGGCTTTTCTGCATTCGGAAAGTATTCGCGGGATTTCATAGTGGTTTTTTGGATTTGTTTCGGGAGTGGTCCCGTCAAAAGAAAGATAAAGGGTAGAAACGCCAGCTTTTTTTAATTTTTCAGCTAAGCCCGGATTCATCGCAATACTTATTCCGTGAGTATTGAGTTGTACGTGCTCGTAACCTTCCTGCCTAGCTATTCGTATTATTTCTAAAATGTCGCTTCTCATCGTGGGTTCGCCGCCGGTAAGCTGAATCGCATTGGCAGGAATCGGTTTCTGCTGTTTTAAATTTTTTAACATCATTCTTATTTGTTCAAGAGTGGGTTCGTAAATCGGATCCCCTTTTTTTGCGAAAAAGAAGCAGTACCAGCAACTCAAATCACACCTATTAGTTACAGCAATGTTTGCGAGACCCGTGTGATTATGATGATTTGTGCAAAGCCCGCAGTCAAACGGGCAATTTGTTCCGTTGTTGCCGGTAATTGAAACATTCGAATTTTTTATGCCCTTACTTTTATGAGAATATTTCAAGGCGCGGTCAAATTCTGCGGCAGATTCCCAATAAATTTCATCAAATAATCCGTGAATAGGGCAAGTCCGTTTTATAAAAATTTGCCCGTTTTTTTCATAAACAACTGCTTTCAAAAGACGTTTACATTCGGGGCACATGGAGCGGACAAAGTAAGGCGGCTTTTGCCCGTAGCTGGAATATATTTTACTTTCAATTGGTTTTTTCGCAATTTTTTTCAAGAATTTCACCAACGGTGAGCGATTTTCAAAGAACTAAACGCTTTCGAAAAAATTGTTTTGTAAAGGGTATTTAAATCTAATTTTTGAGTAAAAAAAGCTTTTTAACAAAAAAATATTTCCTGCAGAAAATTCCGGTTTTACTGTATGCAATCAGCGGAAAGCGAATCTTCTCTTGAAGAGAGACTCTGATTGTTTGGCCCGGTCTCATTTGAAATATTGTTTTCGTTCCAGAAGAAAACAACTCTGTTGCCGAGGTTTGCGGAGCAAATTTCGCCGTTTTTTACTCCTGAAAATAAGTCATTCACGCTCTTTATGTAAGCGTTGTTTTTTTCGTCGTTGAAACTCATTCCGGTTATTCCGCTTAATTCCACCAAATCGGCATAACTTCCAGCGAGGCTGTAAAGCGAGGTCCCCTGTATCGGCACTATCGAGTAAGAATCTGTTACGGGAGAGTAAACAATTGTTTTGAAGAAAACGTCCCCTGTGGTTTGGGCATCAACAAATTTTAAGCCATAGTAGTTTCCGATTTTTGAATCCGGATAAAGCGCATAATTGTTTGCAAGAGAATTGCCGAAAAAGTCTTTGCATTTTCCGCCGCCGATTCCTGTTAAAAGCAAAAGACTCGGGTTAGTTGAATTCAAATCGCTGTTTCCTTTCATCGGTTTGTAAAGGAGCTGCGTGCCGGAACCTGCGGAAGCATGCGCCGAAACTATCAGCGGCGTTGCGAACGAAGGCGCGAAAATAATGAAAGAATTTGAATCGGAAGAACTATTTGGATTGTAAACGTATTTGTAGTCGAGTATTTTTCCGCGCATTGAATTCAGGCTGTTTAATTGGAAAAGGTTTTCTGAATTAATGTAAGGAATATTCATTAAAGCGGAACTTCCCGAACTAATTACGGTGCCTTCATTGTCTACGGATAAATAGTCTGCCGAATTGCCCGCGATTCCGAAACCGTAGCCGTTTCTGTTTGAACTATTTGTAATTATTACATTTTGGTCGTCGGAATTATTGTCACCTGAATTTATCGGCGTGAGAGAAAGGCTCGAGCCGACGCTTCCGTCAAACGGAGTGTAATAAAGCACACTGAAAGAATCATTAATAGGTTTTACCGGATAAAGCGCAAAAACTATTTTTGCAGTCGGTTCGCCTGAAGAGAAAAGGCTGTTATCTTTTAAATCGGCCAAAATTCTTACTGCGTATTCTCCTGCGTCGGGCACAACATATTTTGAAGCGCTTGAGAAACCGTTCGCTTCCGAACTGAAATAACCTGCTCCGTTTTTGAAATATTTTGAAATGCCCGAACTGGAATTTGTGAAAGCGTCGTTTGAAATAATTATTTTTGTAGTGTACTCCTGCGCGAAGTCCTTTTCAAAATTCGTTCCGTAGCCGTCGCGCATTAATTTGACTTTAAAGTTAAGCAAATTTTCGAAATCGTCCTGGCTTTGCACTTTTTCCGTCCACCCTACTCCGCCGTTTTCAAAGAAATAATACAACGCGGGTTTTCCGTCGTAAAGTTTTGTGGTGAGCGGAAGGTAGCACTTCTTTAGCGGCGTGATAAGGAAATCGTTCGGCTTTACACTTTGGAGAACATCCATTGATGGATTTGAGGGACAGGAAGGAGAACTGCTTTTTAGCACATCATCGAAATCGGTTAATTTTTTGCTCAAAACGATTGAGAGCTGCGTCGCATCCAAGTATTTTGAATCATCCACTTCATTCCATTTCCATGAAAGATTGACATTCGGAAGAGAATTTTTTCCGTTGGAAGCGAACATCAAGCCGTTCGAACAGCCGCTGGTTTTTACGCTGCTTGCCGCAGTTGTTCTTGGAACGGCATTGAACTTGAAGTGGAATTTTTTTGTAATGGTTTCCGTTGAAGCGTCGGGAACGTTGAATGGACCGAAGGGCTGGCCGTTAATTTTCACGGTTTTGCCGTCGCCTTCTTCAGAATTATCCGAATCAGAATTTAACGGAACTGAATCTGTAACGCTAATTCCATCATTAAGAGTTTCATTTGAGGAATCGTTTGAATCATTATCTGAAAGCGAACCGTGAATGTGTTTTGTTACGCTCAGAGTAACTGTTCCGTAACCGTTCTTTACCAAACCATTATTTGAGAATACGACGCCGACTTCCTGCTTCTCGAAAACGTCGAAAACTTTCGAATCAATGAAACTCCAACTCGCGCTTACTTTGTCGTTTGAAACTTCTATCGGTGTTCCGTCTTTAACCAAATTTATTGTGTAATCAGTCAAAACCAAACTCACTCTGTTTTCGCAATCTTGTGCGAATGAACTTTCCAACTCTGCAATGAAATCTTCAGCGCTCTGTTCGGGATCTTCTTCATCGCTTTCCGACTCATCGGCAAGAGAAATTTTCTTTTCATTCGAAACATTTTTTTCCGATAAAATTCCGTCACCGGTCGCGGAACCCGTTCCGCCGCTTCCAATATCGGAAGTTCCTGTTGTGTTGTAAACTCCGCCTTCATACGCGCCCGCAATGTAACCGTGCGAAACTGCGGAGGCAATTAATCCTGCCAATCTTTTTTTGTTGTAAGAGGAATCAGCGAATGAGCCGCTCGTGTAAGTCGCGCCGTCGCTCGAAGAAGCCTCGTCAGAAGAGAGTTCGCCAGCCGCAATTATTGCTGCATCAAGAGAAGTAATTGCTACTTTCTGCGCATCAATTACGTCGCCATAAGTTGAAATTGCTGATTCGTACGCAGGTTTGGCATCATCAATATTATTACTAGTGTCTTTCGTCAAGTCTAAATATGTTGCAAACATGTCTCCAGCTGCAACAAGAATATCTAAAATACTCGTTATCATTTCGAGTTTTATTCCAGTATCAATTGCACCAAGTTTTGTTTGTAAAGCTGGTCCGTTAGTGAGTATAATTCCTGCCACAGTTGCACAGGCCAGCGCAGTTGGAGTGTGTACGCAACCACAATCTCTAGCAGCAAGAGTAAGCCCTGCAATGATTATTGGTTGTTCTGCTTCAGCAGCCCCTATAGAAGTATGCGCAGAATAAAGTTCAGCCAATCTTTGAACATACAACACAGTTGTAATGTGCGTAAGCCCGTCAACAACATCTACAATCGTACTAAACGTGGAATCATTGGTTTCCTCCAAATCACTAAGCGACTCTGCCGCAGAATCCAAGCTTTCAGTTGCTGCTTCTAACCCCTCAATTGTTTCTTCATGAGCACCTTTTGCCATTTCTAAGTATTTTTTTGCATCGACATCATCACTTGACGCAGAATAAAAAGCATCAATTGCTGCAGCTTCCAAGGCTTTTTGTGCATATTCTACTGCCTTTTTGGAACTTTCAACTGAAGCATTGGCAGATTCCAATGAAGCTTTTGCTGCTTCTAATGTATCATCTGCACTCGCTTTTCCGTCTCCCTCACACAGAGTTATTATTGAGTCTACTGCTTGCACTTTGCTTGTAACTTCATCAAGAATTACCAGGAAACTTTCAAAATAGCTTAGTTTATATGCCACTCTTGCAGAACTATAAGACCCCTGAAGTGCAAACCATGCTGTATCCGCAGCCCCCATTCCCTCAGGAGAACAAGCAAAAAACGGTTTAGTAATTACTGCCATTTCAGTGCCAAAAATTTTTAACTGCGCATCCCCCCCCTCAAACAAACCTAAATTTGCAAAACAAACGGCTTCTTCAGCAACTATTTCCGTAAGCGCCAATGTTAATTGAACTACCGCAGTCGTTTTCCCATAATCTGTTCCATCTCCAAATGAATCGACTGCAGTTTGTGCGGCATCAACGGCTGATTGTGCGGCGTCCTTTACCTTAACGGCTTCCTTATAAGCCGCAACCGAATCCAAATAAGCTTTTTTTATTAAAGCGTTTCGCGGAGCGGAAAAGGCTTGTGCGGTTGCGCGTGCTTTGTCGATTTCATTCAGAGTTTCCGCGAGCGAAACTTGATATTTCCCAACTCCTGCATCTTTTGCTAAGTTATTCCACCAGCCGGAGCCGCCAGTGTATGTTGAAGAAGTTTCACTCGACGCATTGCTCCCAGAATTATTGTCGGAGCTTATTGCGCCGCCGGCATTCGCATAAATATCACAAATGCTCGCGTTCACCTTCACGTCTTCTGCAAGTGTCGGGTTCTGAACGCGGATGGAATCCTTCGTGTCCTTTCCAAGCAAAGAAATTACAAACTTGTCAGGCTTTAACATTTCATCGGAGGGTTCGATGAAAACTTCTTTTTCGGCGACAAAAACTTTTTTGTAGCCGGGAACGTTCGCAGTAAATGTGAGTCCGTACACTCCGGGGATTTCTCCTTTTGAAACTGTGATCGTTTTCTTTGAGCCGCCGCGGGGAGAGAGGCTGAACTTGGTTTCGGAAACGTCAATCGAACCTTCGCTCGCGCCGCCGGTACATCCGGGGTCGTTATCACACACATAAAATGCAATCGAATTCGAACTGCACTTGGAAACGTCAACCGTTATTTGGTCGTCTTCTTGGTCTTTTGGAATCGTTAAGTCGGATTTGGAGAAACTTACACACTGCTCCAAATTTTCAAGCGCGACATCAAAATTAATTCCTGCAGCGTTTTCATCCGAACCGAACATGACCGAAAACTTTGCCTGCTGACCCACGTACTGCGGAAAGGGAGTAAAAATTATTTTTGCGGAGTAATCCCCTTTGGGCGGAGAATTTTTTAGCGGAGCGGGAGAAAGGGAAAGCGTTCTTCCGGAAAGCGCGCCGGTTTTTTCCTGCATAACCACTTCGACTGTTCCCATTTGTGCCGAATCCCAAACGACATAAGAATTCAAGTCTGCATGTGCTTCGCAATTAATTTTTAGTTTAAAATCGGTTTCAAGGTTCCCGAAGTGCGCGGATTCTTTTACTGCGGTTTTGTTTAGTGAAAGGCATCCGGAAGAAAAATAATCCTGAATTGTGATGTGAACGGGAATTGTTATTGTAGTAGTGTCGCCGGTTGCGGGGTCAAGAACCGTAATTGAAACATTCACGTCATATTCGCCGGGAGGAAGGCCCTCGGGGGGAAATAACTTAAATGTTATTTGGCCGTTTTCATCAATATTTACGTCTTCAACAAACCAAACCGTTCCGTCGGAACTTTTTGCCTCCGCTTTTTGAAGGACAGAGTTTGCGGGCGCTAATTCGTTGCTTCGGACAAAAAAAACTCCTTGGACGGAAGCATCGCCGGAAATCATTGTTGTTTTGAGCGGTCCGCCGCCGGAACTCGTTTCTTTTTTTAAATCACCAGTACTACTAAAATGAGTTATTGTTCCGGCCAAAGGGTTCCCGTCGTTATCTGTGAGCGGAGAAACATTTGTCGGGGAAGATTGAAAAAAGTTTGAGAGCGCAAGAAGAATAATTATTGCAACAACTATTCCTATCGGAATTAGAACCTGATTTTTTCTGTCTTCTAAAAAAAATTCTATTTTTTCAAGAAATCCTTCTTTTTTTTCTCCCAAATCTTTCTCATCGTCATAAAAACTTGGCTTATAATCGGCGCCCGTTTGAGAGTCATCCGCAATATCCCCGTAATAAGAATCTGCACCCTTTGAACGCTTTTTTAGAGCCATTTTTCCCACTAATCTGCCTAATTACAATTATTCTTTCATATATATAAGTATTCGGGGAAGCGGAAAATTGTTTATCGGCAAAAAAAAATGGTGCCGATTAGGAACGGTTTATTATTTTTGTTTTGAAGCGGCTTTTTTTGTTTTTGAGAAGAGTAATGCGAGATTCTTTTTTCTCGGCTTCAAAACCATATGAAGGCATTTTTTCAAGCAGGAACGAAGAAACTTTTTTCACTTCCAAGTGCATAGGCATTTGTTCGTAGCGGAGGCGCTCCTTTGAATAACCGAGGTGCATATACGCTTTCACTTCCACAAAATCGCTTTGCACCGTTTCCAAAACTTCAACAAATTCTTTCAAGGTTTTGGCAGAATCATTCAAATCTTTTATAAGCGTGAGGCGAATAACGGTTCTGCACGGAAGAAGTTTTAGCAGTGCGAGGGATTTCAAATAATTTTTCCAGCCGTTTTTTTCAGTATTACGAGTTATTTTTCTGTAAAGATTTTCATTGGGTGCGACCATTGAAACGTAAAGCTGGGTCGGAAGCGAATTTTCATTCCAGAGCCGCAAAAGCATTTCCGGGTTCTGGCCGTTCGTAACGAGGAAAACCGTTTCCGTTTTCGGCCTCTTCTTCAGCAACGAAATTAATTCAGGAAGTTTTTTGTAAAGAGTTGGTTCGCCGCTCAGAGAGATTGCCCAGTGTTTTTCTTCCATCGCAGCATCATATCTTTTCCTCGCTTTTTTATCGCTGTTCTTGAAACCAGTAATCAAAACCTTTCTTTCTTCAATAAGCGCTTCAATCATTTTTTCTGGATCAATGGGCAATGGGAGTTTTCCTTTCATGTATTCCATCGGGCGCCAGCAGAAAACGCAGGAATTGTTGCACCACAAAGCGCTCGGCGTTATTTGGTGGCAGGAAACACAGTGTGCCCCGTAAAAATCCTGTTTGTAGCAATGGCCTTTTCCGCGGAGGGCGCGCTTGTTCCACTCGCAAACCTGCACTGCAGCTTCTCCACTACCAGCGAAGCGGTACTGTTTTTTCCTAAATTCTTTTAAAAGATTTTCCTTATTCATCCGACTAATTGAGGAAAGGAATTTTTTTTAAACAAACCATACAATAACCTAATATACTTTCAAAGGCATTAATTCGATGAAAAATCGTTTTCGAAAAAGGCCAAAAAAATTCAGAGGGTGAAAAAATGGAAGGAAGCATACAATTCATTTCAAACTACGAGGACTGGAAGGCGATAAAAAAAATAAAAATAACTGAAGAAACGGCTCCAAAAACAGTGGCGGAGTTTCTTGCCAGCCTTTCGACCAGCCTTGACACCAAAGTGGAATCAAATTTAAGGAAAGTAGTTGCGCTCGACAAATTGGATGCGGCGATAACGGAACTTGGTTTCGGAAAAGGGGATTCGGCGAGGGCGCTTGAGGAAATAAATTCGAGAAAAATTTCTGCAGTGATAAATGAGATTACTAATAGGGAAGGATTGCAGGCGAACGAGAAGAAAGAGTTGCAGCAGTTCTGCAAAGTTTATGCAACGAAAAAAGCTTTGAAAGCATGCGGCCTTGTTGTAGATTATTCTGAAATTGATATTCCGGGAATGAAGAGGCTGAAGAAAAAAAAGCCGGAATAAAATTATTTTAAAAAAAGAGCCAATAAGATTATTCTAAAAAAGAGGATTGAACGGAATTATTCTAAAGAAGAGAAGTGCGGGAAATGTTTGATGAAATTGTAGTGAACCAGTTTCTGCAGAGTTTCATGAACCCTACGCTAACACTATTTTTTCAGGCAGTAACTTTCTTCGGCCACCCGATAATATGGTTCCTTGCAGCGGCTTGGCTCTTTTGGTACGGAAAGGAAAAGAGAAGCGCGATATTAGTCTCGATAATAATTGCGGTTGCGGTCGTTTCGAGCGGGTTAAAAACTCTGATTGCAAGGCCGAGACCGGGGGGAGTTGCGGTACTCGAAACTCAGGAATCGAGTTATTCGATGCCTTCGAGCCACGCCGCGATAGGAGGCGCGATGTTCGGCTACTTTGAAAAAAAATTCCCCGGAAAATTGGAAATTGCAAACGTCTTACTTTTAACCTTAATACTTTTAATCGGAATTTCGAGAATTTACCTCGGAGTGCATTATCTGAGCGATGTAATAGTGGGGCTCGTGCTCGGTTATTTGATAGCCAAGGCTGTCGTATACTATGAAGAGAAAATGGTCCGCTTTAAACTGGGTTTCATTAAAACCGAGTGGCCATTTTTACTCGCAATGATTTTTATAGCGGCGATTCTGCTCGCGCAATTTTTGCCCAGCGAGCTCTACGCCGCGCAGGCACTGCTCGGTTATTACTTCGGTTTCATAATTCACAAACAAAATCACGCGATTTACAAGGCGAAAAACCGTGCGCTCATAATCGTCGCGGGAACCGCGATACTCGGAGTAATCGGTTTCCTTGCGTACGGAGCCGGCGGATTTGTCGGGTCGGCGCTATTCTTCATTGCAGGGCTTTTTGTTACATACCTCTGGCCTTTCGCTTATTCAAGGCTGAAACTTTAAAGGCGAAAAAATGAAAAACAAATACATCAATCGCCGCCAACCAAAACCAGAAAAATCGCTTATTGCAGCGGCCTATGCGGTCGCCCCGAAACCAAAGAGCGGAGGCGGGCTCATACGCTTTTTAAAAACAAAAAAACGGGAACTTTCCATGGCAAAAATCGACATGAGTGGGCGTGACCCCCGAATGGTTAAATGGATGGATTCGGAAATAAAAAAAATAGATTCAACCCTAAAAAGGCTTAACAGAAAATAGGAACTGCCAAAATGGGTTCTTCAAAGCCGCATATAAAACTTTAAAAAGCGGAGCAATCAAACTAATTACAGAATAATAAAGGGGCGCCGCACGGGCAAAGCCTTCCGGCGCAAACACAAAAAATCCCCCCTTAGTTTAGTAGCTAGAACGCTTGGCTGTAGTTCCGCCTTTTCTCTTTTTCCGAAAAAGAGAAAATGTAGATTGCCAAAAGAGAAAAATTTTGGCAAATTTTATCTCAGCAGTAATGCTGATACGAGCAGGAATAGTTACCGAGAAATCCCCGGTGCAACTCTGGGAGGGGGGATTCCCATCAGGGGAGACACACGACCATCCAATTTTTATACAACAAAGCTTTATTTTAGAAAGGTGGCAATGTGAAAAAATTACTCCTAATAATATCAGCTGTTTTAATCAGCTGTTTTCTTTTCGGATGCACACAAAACAATGATGCAAAAATTGGTGAACTTAATAATGCTGCTTTAGACAAACTAAACTCAGGAGATTGTAACGGCGCAATTGAAGGATATACACAGTTGCTTGAACTTTCTCCTAATAACATACACGGGCTTGAAGGAAGAGGATTAGCAAAAGTAACTTGCGGAGATTATTTGGGCGCAATTCAAGATTTTGATGCATATGTTTTGGTAGAACCAAATTACGATGGAATTTATTTGCATAGGGGCGATGCCAAATTCGCGGCAAGCGATTATCCAAACGCAATCCAAGATTACACAAAGTTTATTTCGATGGAAGAAAATAATACGAACGAATCATTCCATGCCACAACATATACGTTAGCGTACGCGTACGATAAAAGAGGAAGAGCATATCATTACGCAGATAATGAAGCCGGCGCAAAAAGTGATTTAGATAAAGCAAACGAATTAGACCCGAATTTTTTGGGCTACGACCACACAAAAACTACTACCACCGGCTGGGATGATTAAAAAGTAACTTCTGAAGCAAATGGAAAAATTGAATATTGTGTTTATTGCACAGTCATATCAAAAGGGCAAAAAAATGAAATCAACCACTTACCAAATACTGCCAACTCCTCGACCGCGACTCTGGGAGGGGGGATTTATTACTCATCTTTTGTTATTACACATAGCTTTTTAAACAAATATGAGTAATAACTTTTCATGGCTTACTTGGCAAAACAAAAGAAAGGAAAAAGCACTTATTACTATTTGGTCGAGAATTTGCAAGTGGGCAAAGGCAGAAGAAAACAAGTCAGGAAATACCTGGGAAACAAAGAGCCTTCTGAAACAAAGCTTCAACTCTTAATAGCAGAGTTTGAGAAGGAAGTGGAAAAAGAAAAACAACAAGTATCGGGATTTCACTACATAACTAAAGATGAAATAAAGGAAATTGATGAAACAAACAATGCTTTTTGGAGAAGATACAAAAAACAAAATTCTTCTGTAAGAGAAGACTTTGACCAGAACTTCGTAATGGCATTCGTTTTCAATTCCAATTCCATAGAAGGCTCAACACTAAGTCCAAAAGAAGTAGAACTCTTGTTAAGCGAAAACATTTCTCCAAACAAAGCGCTAGAAGATGTGCTGGAAGCAAAGGCTGCACAAAAAACATTGCAGTTTGTAAAACGGTACAAAGACAAATTTGACGAAAAGCTATTGCTTCAAGTCCATGAAATGTACTTTAAAGACACAAAACCGCACATCGCAGGAAAATACAAAACACATCAAAACAGAGTAAGAGGCTCGAACTTCGAACCGACTCCGCCACAATATGTGATAACTGACATGAAGAATTATTTCAAAGAATACTTCCAACTTGCAAAAGAACTTCACCCATTGGAATTGGCTGCTTGGGCACACTGGAAGCTTGTAAGAATTCACCCATTTCAGGACGGAAACGGAAGAACAGCAAGAATAATAATGAATTTCATATTAAACAAAAACGGCTACGCAATGATTGATATAAAAACAAAAGAAAAACAACAATACTTTGCGGCATTAGAAAAATGCCACTATAACAACAATGCAAGAGCATTGGCAGTAAGGCTGGTAAGACGATTCAAAAAACAATACCAAAACGCACTAAAAGAATAAGAGTGGCACCAGCTGCGGCAGTCGGGGAGGGGGGATTTTTTATTTACCTTAACAGAAACCAATTTATTGTTTAGCTAATCTAATTAGTTCATGAAAATCGCATTGTGCTCAAGCGCAAGATTTTTCGATAAACTTCCCGCAATTAAAAAGGTGTTGGAAGAAAAGGGCCATGAAGTGTTTTTGCCAAGCATGAAGGATTTCCATCATCTTGAAGAAACCGCATTGGCAAAAATACAATACGATTTAATCAGAGACCATTTCAGAAAGATTGACCAATCGGACGCAATTTATGTGGCGAATTATGACAAAGACGGCGTCAAGGGATATATCGGAGGGAATTCTTTTCTGGAAATGGGAAAGGCTTTCGACAAAGGAATCTCGATTTTTCTTATGAATGAAATCCCAATACAATCGCCTTACAGACAGGAACTAATCGCGCTTCAACCAACAATAGTTGGGGAAAATTGGAAACTATTGGACAAGTTTCTTAAGAAAAACTAAAAAGTAAAGCGAACCCAAAACGCTTAAATATAAACGAGCGCTAAATTTATTGTGTGATGTTAAATGAGAACACCTGGAAACAGAGGAACAATTCCTGCACAAAAGCCCGGGGCAGTAAAAAGGCCCGGACGCATTAAAAAATTCTGCAGACGAATTCGCCGCAAAGTTAATCTGGATCGCTGCTCAACTACCGCGTTACGGATACTCGGAAAAAAACTGACTAAAGGTCTGAAACTACCAAAGGGGGGCGAATATTCTATAAACGAATTTCGCGAATTCATCGCACGAAACATTGAAGTAATTAATAAAAGAAAAATCGGAAAAGAACGCTATGTAGATCTGTATGTTAGAAGCAAAACGCGCCGCCACATTACAGGCAGAATTCGTTAACAAAGGTGGCTGCTGAAGTTCTGAGCGTAATTTAAAAAACAAAAGCAACCTAATTTTTTTATGATTCCAAAAAACCTCGGCGAACTGGTGACATTCTCGTTAAACAGATTCGAACCCATACATAACTGGTTTTATTTTAAGGAAGGATATGCGGAAAAACTTGTTGAGTGGATAGTGAAAGAGTACAAAATTGAAGGAAAAATTTTTGACCCGTTCTGCGGAAGCGGGACAACTCTTCTGACCGCAAAACAATTGGGAGCTGAAAGCATCGGGTGCGATGTTTCGCCGCTCGCGGTGCTCGCATCAAAAGCGAAAACGAGAGATTATAATATTGAAATTTTGAAATCAAAATTCGCGGAGCTGAGGGAGATGAGTGTTCCGCCTGAACAAATTACGCCGCGCGACGAGCGGCTGAGGAAAATAATCAGCAGAGAAAACTGGGAGGAAATGCATTTCTTGAAAAAGAAAATAGAAGAAATTGAAGACGAAAAAGTAAAGGACTTTTTTTATCTCGCAATGGTGGATTCTTTCGGAGCAGTAGCACAGGTGGTGAAAGTCGGCGGCTCTTTGAGAAAAGTGAAGAAGCACGTGCCCGCGATGAAAAAGTTTTTCGAGCGGAAGTGCGAGCGGATGATAAGGGATTTGGAAAGGGAGAAGAAGGGACCGGAACCTGAAGTGAGAGAAGCGGATGCGAGGGTTTTCGCGCCTGAAGAAAATAGTGTGAGCGCTGTAATCACTTCGCCGCCTTACCTGAACAAAATTGAATACACTACTGTTTACAAATTGGAATTGATTTTGTTTTTCAAGGCGCAGCAGACGAGGCTGAGGGCTTTTCTCGGGGACGATTCGAACAATGTTGATGCGGGCGACGGGGAAATGCCCCCGATTGCGCAGGCTTATTTTCAGGACATGGAAAAGGTTTTGAAAAACTGCTTCAAGTGCTTGAAACGGGGCGGAAAAATTTTTATTATTGTTGCAGGCGGATGCTTGCCGGACAGAACAATTGATAGCGATGAAATAATTTATGATTTGGGCGAAGCGGTTGGGTTTAAAAAAATAGATTTGATTCCTGCGAGAAATATTTTTTGCCACTCGAACAGGAGCATAAAAATCGGAACGGTAAGAGAGAGTATTTTGGTTTTGGAAAAGCCTTAATTTTGTCCCCGAAGGGGACCGTTTTCGCCAGCCTTTTCCTAAAAGGCTGGTTTGAAAGGCTAAGTTTTTGAAAAAAAGCGGTTTGCTTTTTCTATAATGAATTCTTATTAGCCGTGACGCAATTAACTCTAATCGCCTTCTAAGATTGCATTAAACAATGCATGAGGACTGAAGGCAAAACTCCAACACGGTGATAAAAACTTGAGTCTTGTAAAATTAACTTTTGGCGGAAGGGATCCGAGCGCGGCTAACGCAATAGGCAAAGGAAAATTGAAGGTTGTAAAGACCGACAAGTTTTTCGGAACAGAAGCCGTTTGCGTAATAGGAACACTCGTTGAAGGAGCTCTATCTGTGGATATGTGCATACCTCAAAGGAATGCGAAGATACAGAGCCTGGAATCTAATTACGGAGACGACTACTGCGTTAAAGAAGGCGCAAAAGTAACTCTAATGGTTTCGGGAATAAACAAGAGCGACTTTCAAAACGGGGACGATATTGAGTTCGAGAAGCTGACAGTGATTACCGAAAAACCGAAAGGAAGATTTATTATTGCATAAAATTTACGAATGGTGAGCAGCCCGGCCTGCCTTAGCGGCGGGCGCGGGTTTAAATCTTTTATCAAACTATTTTTATTTCGCCTATGAACAATATTACGAGAAATGTGCAAGATTTTCTTTCAGCAGGAATTTCATTTGAGAATAAGCAGATAATTGCATATGCGACTGGGCTGATTCTAATTCCGTTGCTTCTTCAAAATCAAATAATTACAGGCACTTTTGTAAATGCGCTTTTAATAATGGCGGCGCTAAATTATTCGCTCAAAAAAACTTTTTTTCTTTCTTTCATTCCGAGCATTGTTGTTTTTTCAACAGGGCTTTTTTTCGGAGAATTAACGACTGCAATATTATTGATTCTTCCTTTTATTTGGGCGGGAAACTTGTTCATCATGGTTGTTTCAAAAAAAGTTTTTTGCCGAAAAAACAACCGGTTTTTTATAAAATACTTGCGGGACCATGCACAAAAACAATTATTTTATCAGGAGGTGCGCTCCTGCTTTTTTCTTTTTCCCTGATTCCATTTACATTACTTGAGGTGTTCGGACCGTTGCAATTCGTAACGGGGTTTTGCGGAGCATTAATTGCAATTTATTTAAAAAACTAAAAACTGGCGAAATCAATATAAACAACTAAAGCGTTAATAGTTTGATAAAAGTGGCCAAAAAATTACTTACAATTGTGTTGCTTCTTGCGATGGTTTCGCTGCTTTTCGGTTGTGCTGCCCCAAATTGCGGCAACAATTTTTGCGAATCGGGGGAAACTATTTCTAACTGCGCACAGGATTGTGCTCAAAACCCTGATGAAAACGCCGTGCTTGAAAAATACATAATTGAATTTGATGCCCCTTCAATAATTGCGTTTCAACAAAGCCTTTCATCAGACAACAATTTTGAAGATACCGACATTAATAACGATGAAATTGAAACAGCGATTACAAACTATTCCAAACAGTTAAAAGTGGAGCATGCGTGGCTCGTAAATTTTTTGGCTTCCGCCAGCACAACAAATATTTTGAATGAGTATTTTGGTGTTTTCAACGGCATTGAGATTGAGATGACTCGGAGCCAAGCGCAAACTGTCAGGACGCTTCCTTACATAAAAGGAGTTTATTTAGACGAAAATGTAAGCATCGAGCTTTCTGATTCTGTTCCGCAGATAAATGCGGATGATGTTTGGAACCTGAAAAATCTTCAGAATCAAAATATTACCGGAAAAGGAATACGCGTTGGAGTAATTGATACCGGAGTAGATTATAAGCACCCTGATTTGGGAGGCTGCTTGGGGGCGGGATGCAAAGTTGCCGGAGGATATGATTTTGTAAATAAAGATGAAGATCCGATGGATGATCACGGGCATGGAACGCATGTTGCGGGAATAATTGCGGGTGGTCGAAGTTGAAAAACAAAAATTATTTTTTAACAATCTCGAGAATGTTTATGCTCGTAACATTAATCATAATTATTAGTGCGGCAGCATATGCCGCTCCTTGGGACGGCTATTTTTGGGCGAAGGGTTTGCAGGGCGGGAAATGCTCAACTCTTGGACTTCAAAAATACACTTCAAAAACTTATTGCATTTATGAGATAAGCCAGAGTGGAAAAACTGCTGCGGGATACACGGGACCAAATTGCGGGGCGAGGGCTTACTGTGACGAATCAAGTTGGGGAACTGCAGTTTATGTTAAACAGGATTCGAGTTGTTACAACGCTTCTTACTGTACTTGCAAGCCTGGAGAAACAACTTATCAAAATTGTCACGTCGGAAGCGCTTGGGGAATCCAAACAAAAAACTGTAATTCTTACGGAACCGCGTGGGGAAATTGGGGAACTTGCAAACCTCTTGCCGGAACCTGCACTTCCGGAACACTTTTGTGGTACAGAGCCGAAACAAGTTTTTCTTGTTCAAGTATTTCAGGAAATCCTTGCATTCAAACGGTTTTGACGCAAGCCAAAAATCTTGGATACGGCGGAGCTTCGTATGGAGGAAGAGTTTATTGTGATTCAATAACAAGTCCTTTGAAGGGGGCAGCGTTTTGCGTAAAACAGGATTCGACTTGTGATCAGCCAACCTGTAAAAGGTTAGGCGTGGCGCCAGAAGCCACTATTTATGCTTACAAAGTAATGGATGCGAAAGGAATCGGGGGAACAGGAAATGTAATAGCTGCAATCGAAAGAGCAGCTGACCCTAATCAGGATGGAAAATTTGATGACCACCTGGATGTATTAAATTTGAGTTTGGGCGGAGGGGGAGGCCCTGACAGTGCAGTAAGTGTTGCAGTAGATAACGCTGTTAAAGCCGGGGTAATTGTTGTTGTGTCTGCCGGAAATAATGGGCCCGATGCGATTAATGGGAGCCCTGCACAAGCAAGAAGTGCAATCACTGTAGGTTCTGTAGATACGAGAACAAAAACTATTTCGAGTTATAGCGCAAAGGGGCCTGTAATTTGGAATGGTGCGAATCTTGAAAAGCCGGATGTTGTTGCGCCCGGATGCACAATATGGGCTGCGAAAATGGGTGCGCACAACACGAGTTCTGATTGCTCAGTGGATTATATTGGAAAGTGCGGAACGAGCATGGCTTCGCCGCATGTTGCGGGCGTTGCCGCATTAATGAAACAAAAAAATAAATCTCTAACTCCTGAACAGGCAAAAAACATTATTAAAAGTACTGCGACAAACCTGGGATTTTCAACGGATTTGCAGGGAAGCGGAGAAATTGATGCATTGAAAGCAGTGAATGCTGTTAGCAACTAAATTTCTTGGAAAGGAATAAAAACAATCTCTCACCTCAAATTCGTATGCTTATTGAACTTTTTCTTTCGTTACTCGTAATTTCTCTCGTCTCGCTGATAGGAGTGTTTTCATTCGCAGTGAATGCGAAAAAAACAGCCCCTTTATTGGAAGAAATGGTTGCATTTGCAGTTGGAGCGCTTCTTGGGGATGTTTTTATACACCTCCTTCCAGAATTGAGCAAAAGCGGAATAACTCTCGAAATATCCATAACGATTCTTGCGGGAATGGTTTCATTTTTTGTATTAGAAAAATTTGTGCACTGGCACCACTGTCACAACCCTGAGCATGGAAAAGAATGCCAGAGTTTTACGTACATGAATCTTTATGGAGACGCATTGCATAATTCCATTGACGGCATAATAATGGCAGGTGCTTTTCTTTCGAGCCCGATAATTGGTTTCTCAACCGCAATAGCGGTTTTTTTTCACGAAGTGCCGCAGGAACTCGGAGACTTTGGAGTTCTGCTAAAAGGAGGATTCACAAAAAAACGCGCCCTGACTTTCAACTTTATTATTTCGCTAACCGCTTTTATTGGTGCAGGAGCAACGCTTTTATTCAGCACAATAATAAGTGGGATAACTCCTTTCCTAATAGCTTTTGCTGCCGGAAGTTTTTTGTACATCGCGGGAACGGATTTGCTGCCGGAACTGCACAAAACATTTTCTACAAAAAAAATAATTTTCCAAACTTTTTTCATATTACTCGGAATAATTGTGATGGCTTCGCTTCTTCTACTCGAATAATATTTTAAAAAACTCACAAAAGTTTTTCAAGAGCGTCTTTCAGTGTTGAGCTGGCGCCGCCGTAATTGTGCCCGGGCCAAATAATTATTTCGGAATTATTTTTTGAAAGCGCGGAAAGTTTTTCGAGAGAAGCGCGCATTAGTTTCTCGTCGCCGCCTAAATCAGTTCTTCCTATTCCATCGGCGAACAAAACATCTCCTGTGAATAAATTGTTGCAAACAAGGAAGCAAACGCTGTCCGAAGTGTGCCCGGGAAGGAAAAGAGTTTCAATTTTTATTCCTGCGGCGAAAAAAACCGGTTCGCGTTTTAATTCTTCAAAACTTTTTAACGGAATGCCTTTTTTCAAAAAATACGAAACGTTTTGAGTGTGGTCAAAATGAGCGTGAGTAACGAGCTGGAAAATTATTTTCACATTGTTTTCGGCAGCAGCTTTCTCGATTTCTTTTATTGAGCCCGCCGGGTCAATAAGAATCGCTTCGCCTTTTTCGCCGACGAGAAGGTAAGAAAAATTGTTGTCAAACCCCTGAACACTAATTTGAATCACTTTCATGAAAACCACTAAACGCGCGCAAAAACCATTAGAACCATAAGGTTTTTTATACTACAAAAGGAGCTATATTATTATGGCAGAAAGGAATCCGAGCGTCTGGACACTGGGATTAACTATAATTGTGGCGTCTGTTATTTTTTTCGTAGTCACAATGGCCTTCGGCTTTTTGACACAAATGTTTCTTCCTTATGATATGAGCACAGTTGCGGGAACGAGACCTGCAACTGATCCGCTGATGATGGCATTCCTTCTATACCCTCTAATATACATGGTGGGTGCGGTAATACTTTATCCGCTGTTAAATTTGAAATGGAGCACTATTGAGAAAGGAACGGCATACGGATTCATTTTATGGCTTATTACTTCTGTGCCTGAAGCGTTTGTAATATTCACAAGCATGGACAATTACCCGACAGGGTTTTATATTGACAAAGTTTTGTTCGGATTGATTGCGTGGATTGCCACTGGAATAATAATTGCAAGCATGCTAAAAGCCCGTAATTAATAATGCAAACTCTTCTTTTTGCTGTTTTTCACAAAGGAAATAGCTTTAACTATTTAACTTCTTACAAAAAAATTAGGCGGCGAAGCTGCTGAATAAGGCAAAATAAATGCCCCGATAGCCCAGCAGCCTTTTTACGAAAAGGCTGGCGAAAAAAATTGGTTATCAAGGCAGACGCCCCGATAGTCTAGTGGTCTAGGATTCACCCCTGTCACGCGGCCTTTTAAAAAAGGCCGGCGAAAAGACTTCGCAACAGCATTTTTTTTAAAAAGGCTGGCGAAAAAAAGAATTTAAGAGCCAACTAAAAAGTTGCACAGTTCGGGTGAGACCCGGGTCCGAATCCCGGTCGGGGCGTTTTATTTTTTTTAATTCAGGTTTTTAACCAAGCAAAAAATAAGCAAGGCTGAGACCTATGAGCATCAGGCCGACAGCCGAAAAGAACTCGTTAAAGAAACTTAATCCGATACTTTTTAGGGCAATTTGCTGCATAAAAACCACTTCAAAAAATCTTTCCCAATTATGCTCTTCCTCCTTTTAAAAGGTTTCCTGTTCGAATAGTTAAACTGCAAAAACGGATGGTCAAGAGAATTCCGGCAGAAAAAAAGTGAAAAAGAAATACAAATAAAAGGTTTCTCTGCCTCTTAGAGTAAAGGCAAAGGGTGATACCAGTGGTTTATAAGAATAGAAAAAGAAAAAACCGGAAGAGAAGAAACCGAAAAGAAAAAAATAAGAAAATTAGAAAATAGTTCAAGCGGAATAGTTTTTATGGAAACTGAAAACAAAATGATTTTCCTCGTTGACCAGATGTTTGTTGGAGATCACAACAAACTTGGTCGAAGTGAAGCACCACTTAACTATTCGGAAATAATGGAATCGATCGATTCTTCAATAAAGGAAATAGAAAAAATTTTGCCCACTCTTTCCATTGAGGAAAGGAAAATAGTCTTGTTTGAATCTGCGAAGCAATTTGATCTTATGCGCGCCAGGTTCAGAGAAGAAAAAAAAGAAAATTTGACTGAACACAAAAAAGGCTTCATAACTTTTCTCAATGAACGAATTGTAACAATAATCGCACTGATCATAAGAACGGAAAAAGACTGGCAACTTGTGAAAAGAGCTGACCAAATGATAACCCCCATATATTACTTTGAAAAGGAAAAAACTCCTGATGTAATAAACTCAAAGGTTCCTTGGACGCCAATGGTAACGATTGACCAACAATACGCTGTTGAAATTTTTTCAAAAAGATTTGAAAGTGTAACTAATCGAAGGCCGGACTTGAAAAATGAGATTGACGATTATAAAAAATTTTTGGAGCAAAACGCCCCAAAAATAGAATAAAAAAAAATTTTGAAAATTCGTTAGGAATAAATTATTTTTTTTAAATCCACTTTTCTTATTCCTATTTCAAGGAACCCGTCGGCACACCCCGTCATCAGCTCGCCGCTCAACCTTGAACCGTCGGAAGAACTTGCAAGAATATTCATCTTTATGATTAGCTGATTTCCTCTTCTTTCAACAGTGCCGTTTGCAGATTCTACTTTGAATCGGTTATCGCGGAAAAAATTGGTTACCGAACCTACTTTTCCGTGAGCGCTTATCTCAAAGTTGCGCATTCCGCCCCTCGCAGTTTCAATAAAACCGTAATTTATATCATTTTCTTTTGTGAAAGCGTCAAGGCATTTGCAAATGTCTTCGCCATCTTCTAAAACCATTGTTATTATTCCAGACATTGTTTCACCCCAAAAAAACTAGCTGCACAAATTCGATTAATTCAAAAATTGCGTGCTCGTTATCACCTGATTTCAAGAGAATATAACTATTATTTGGAATATAAACCTGCCCCCATTGATACAAACTCGCGTAATCGAACCTAAATTGATTCGATGGCTTTTATTGCCCCATATTTGAACACTTTAACTCCTGGAAGACGCCACTCATCTGGCGAAAGGCCCGCTTTTAGACAAAGATGAGAGAGGAATTCCTCTTTTGTTAGCAGTTCTTCCCAAACGCTCGGAAGAAAAGTGGCGGAACACCCTCTTTTTTGCAATATCAGCCCGTCTTTTCCTGCAGAAATTTTTTTCAACAAATCGGCGGGAGAGGAAAATTTCATTTCAATCGCGTCGGTCAAAATTGATACCTCGATTTTCAAGGCTGAAAGCTCTGTTCTTTCCAGCGGAGAAAAACGGGAATCGCGAAAAGCCGCGTTAACAGCGTTTTCAATAATGTCAATATAGAGTGGTTGGATTGCTTCAAGATGCCCGATGCAGCCGCGCAGATTTCCTTTCATCGTCAAAGTAACGAAGCACGCTTTTTTCTCAAACAGTTTTTTCGAAATTTCTTTTTCTTCGAGAGGCATCAAACCGCCGGTGTCAAAAAAATATTTTATGGAGCGGCGAGCGAGCGAAACACAAAAAAATTTTTCCTTTTTATTCAATGAAAACGATTGAGGCATAACCAACCACCCCTTTTTTGTCGCCGGAAGTGTCACCAGAGTTTTTGTAATCCAACAAAACGGGTTTCCACTTCAATTTTTTGGCGAGAATCATAAGCGCGGCGATTCCGATTTTTCCGCAGGCATCTCCTGAGGATAAAAATTTTTTCAAATCAATTGAAACAACTGCACCGAGAGTCGCTTTATCTATTTTGTTCGCTTCCACGTACGGAAGATAATGACTCAAATCGGAGCTTGCAATAATAACTGAGTTTTTTTCGGCGAGCGGAGAAACTTTTTCCGCGAGCTGTTTCGGAGAAATTTCGCCGTAAATTATCGGCACTAAAACAAAGTCTGCAAAAATTTTTTGTAAAAAAGGAATTTGAACTTCGAGAGAGTGTTCGATGTCGCCGACAATAGCATCAAGCTTAGGAGCTTTTTCAACACTTACAGTCCCGAGGGGCGTTTCCCAATTCTGCGAAAATGTATATGCCCCCTCAAAGTAAGAGTGATGTGAGGGCCCGAGAAGAATTATTTTTTTCACTTTTGAAGCCTTAATGGAATCGTAGGCGGAGGCGGCAACCTCGCCGGAATAAACGTAACCTGCGTGGGGCACTACAATCGCGCGAATTCTTTTCGAAATATTCTTTGCGGATTTTTCTTCGCCCGCGAGAAGCAAATCATCAATCATTTTTGAAAGCTCTTCCGCATCAGCGGGATAAAACTGGCCTGCGTAAACCGCTTCACGAACCATTCAAAAATCACCTTCATTAAACTCTATTTTATTCATTCAAAAACACCCTCTATTTTTTCACCGCATTCAACGCATTTTGCACGTACAGAAAGGTTGCCCGTTTTTTCTAATCCTAAAATATTGACGCCGTAAAAATTTCTTTCAATTAGTTTTGAATTGCATTTCGGGCAATAAGTGCTTTCCAAATCGACGTCAGAGAGGTTGCCGCCATAAACGAATTTCAGTCCGGCTTCTTTTCCTATTTTCATCGCTTCTTCAATCTGATTTTTTGAGGTGCGCGACACACCCGTCATTTTGTGGCAGGGGTGAAAGGCGGAGAGGTGCCACGGAATACTTTTGTCGACCGAAGCGATGAAAGAGGCAAGTTGTTTTAGGTTTTCTTTAGAAGTGTTTTTGCCGGGAATGAGAAGCGTTGTGAGTTCAATCCATGTTTTGTTTTTATGAAAAGCCTTTATTGTTTCAAGGACGCCTTCAAGGCGCGCACCGCAAATTTTTTTGTAAAATTCGTCGTCGAAACTTTTCAAATCAATGTTGATTGCATCGAGGCGCCTGCCGAGGGATTTTATTTGCTCGTCGCTTTCATAGCCGTTGCTCACAAAAACGGTGCCGAGATTTTTTTTGCGGGCAAGAGTGATTGCATCAAGGCAGTATTCGATTGAAATTGCGGGTTCGTTATAAGTGAAAGCAACGCTCGAAGCACCGCTTTCTTCGGCGAGTGAAACGAATTTTTCAGGGCTTATTTCAGGAATCCCTGGGAGCGCGCGTTCAATTGTTTCACCGCGCATAGTTGAAATGTCATAATTCTGGCAGAACTGGCAGGAAAAGTTGCATCCAAAAAAGCCTATGCTGAGAATGTTCGTGCCGGGTTTATAGTGAAAGAGCGGCTTTTTTTCCATCGGGTCGAGGTGGATGCTACAGGGCTTTGAATAAGTTATGAGGAAAAGTTTTCCGTCGATGTTTTTGCGGGCACCGCAGATACCAAAACGCTCGTTAGGGATTGTACAAGCATGCTTGCAAGCGGTGCATTTAACTGCCCCTGCGGATTTTTCTAGTTTGAGATAAAAAGAGCATTCCTTCATTTCTGCTCACAGAAAAACTTTTGGAAGAAGTTGTTAAAAAACGGGCGCACAAACCGCGAATTTTTTGCACGAACAACATTTTAATAGGTTTCGCAGAAACTCTTTTGAAACGGGCGAAAAAAATGGACCTCACAACACAAATTTATTTCGGGAGTTCTGTCTTGCAGTTCCTCCAATTCTTCGGAGTGATACTCGCGTCCATGCTGATTGGAAAAACAATAAGTTTTATTTTTGCGAACGGGCTGACTAGGCTCGCGAAGAAATCGAAAAACAATTTTGACGATTTTTTGGTTGCGGCGCTGAAAAAACCGATAACTGTTGTGGCGATGCTGGTCGGAATTTATTTTGCGTTCAGCTTTTTAACAATGGACGGGGGCCAGAGGCAAATAATAGACAGGGGTTTTGAAATCGCGGTAATAATTTACGGCGCGTGGCTGCTTACAAAAGCGACCGACTCTTTTGTGGAAAAAATATTGAAGCCGATGACAAGGAAAACCGATTCGAAGCTTGATGACCAGTTGCTTCCGATTCTATCGAAATCAGTAAAAGTAATTATTTGGATAATGGCGGCAATAATAATTATTCGAAGCTTTGGCTATGATGTTACTGCAATACTGGCAGGACTTGGAATAGGCGGACTTGCTTTTGCGTTCGCCGCGCAAAAAACAATTGCAGACATTTTTGGCGGGATAAGTATTCTTTCCTCAAAGCCTTTTGTAATAGGCGAAATGATTGAATCGGGAGGAGTGCTTGGAAAGGTTGAAGAAATAGGGCTAAGAACTACAAAAATAAGGGATTTGGACGGGCGAGTTGTAACGGTGCCGAATTCGGTTATTGCAGAAGAAAAAATAAAGAACATTGATTCAGAACCGACGAGAAAAATTTTAATGAACTTGGGGCTAACTTATGACACTTCGACGCAGAAAATAGAGAAAGCAATGGAAATAATAAAAAAATCCGTGAATTCGAATAGAGGCTGCCAAAAGGAGCCGCTGATTTTTTTCACCGAATTCAAAGATTTCTCGCTGAACTTGCTCGTAATTTATTATATCGCAGATAAGGAAACTTGGCAGCAGGTTAGGCACGAAGTCAACATGGAAATAAAAAGGGAATTTGACAAAGAAAAAATAAGCTTCGCTTTTCCGACGCAAACGGTCCACCTACAAAAATAAATGTTGCTACATAAGCGTTTTTTTATTCCGTGAAATTTGCTCGTTAATTTATTAACCTCTTTAGACAGAAACTAATTATGAGAACAACTTTTTTTCCGAAAGAATTTATCGGAAAGTACCAGAAGTTTTGCGGAAGCGAATGGAACGATTTCTTCGAATGCATAAAAATAAAACAGCCGAAAAGCTTCTGGGTGAACACGAACAAAGCAAGCGTCGAAGAAATCAAAACATCACTTTCAAAACAAGAAGTTAAATTTGAGCAACTGCCTTTTCACGAACAGGCGTTTTCGATTTCAATGCAAAAACCGGGCGATTTGAAGGAATTCAAAGAAGGAAAAATTTCAATACAGGAAAAGGCGGCGATGCTGCCTGCAGTGGTGCTCGCCCCGACAAAAAAGGATTATGTTCTGGACGCTTGCGCGGCTCCCGGAGGAAAAACTATTCAACTGAGCAATTTTGCCGGAAAAGTTCTGGCAACTGATGTGAATGGCATCAGGTTGAAAAGTCTCATTTACAACAAAAATGTTTTCGGAATGAAAAATGTAGAAGTTGCGAGGAGCGATGCAAGAAATGTGAGAGAAACGTTTGACAAAATTTTGTTAGATGCGCCGTGCTCGAGCGAAGGACTTGTGAGAAAAAGAATGGACGCGCTTGAAGGATGGTCTCAGAGGCTTGTGCAGGCAAAAGCAAAAGAACAGAAGGGACTGATACTTGGCGCTTTCGATATGCTAAAACCAAAAGGAGAAATGGTTTATGCGACGTGCTCGTTCGCACTCGAGGAAAATGAGGAAGTTGTGAAATTGCTGCTCGATAAAAGAAAAAATGCCGAAGTTTTGCCTGTTGAGCTGAACGGAATTAAAATCAGAAAAAATGATTTGTGCAGGAATTGTGTGAGGCTCTGGCCGCAAGACAACAACACGCAGCAGTTTTTCTTCGCAAAAATCAGAAAAAATTAGAAATAAAAAAATTTGGAAAAACAAACTTTCTATTCAAGGAATTATTTCAGCACAATTGTATTTCAAGAATTCGAGCTGTTTCTTTTTTATTTTTCCAGAATCGAGAATTTTTTGAATTTGCGGAGCAATTCTTTCCATTTCGCGGAGCAAGTGCTTCACTGTTTCACAGAGCTCTTTTCTTCCTTTTTCGGGCCAGGGTTTTGTGATGTTCGCGTAAAGGCAGCGGCCTCCGCAGAGTTCGAAATCTTCGCAGGAAACGCAAGGCTCCTTTACGGTTAATTTGAAAGGCAATTTAGAAGGACTTGAATTTTTTATGTCGCCGATATAGTAATCGCTCATTCCCGACATTATGGGGCAGGCGGAAATTTTTCCATTCGGGAGAATTGTGAAATTTCCTATTCCCGAGCCGCAACGTAAATAATATTTTTCGCCGAAAAGAAGCGAATTCATTATTCCTATGAACGGGTAAAGACGTAGAACTTTTTCTTTTTTCATCTGCGAGAGCCAGTAATTAGCAAGCTTCATTATTTGCTTGTTGTATTCCGTTGACCAATTTGAAAAATTTCTTTTTTTGTAATCATGCCACATGTTCGCGTCAAGTTGCCAATGAATCGAAGTAAAAAGAAAATCCTTGTTTTTGAGAAGAAACATTATGTCTTTGTAAAAATCAGCAGGCTCTTCAATGCACATTCGCGCAATTATTTCTCCATTAAAACCGTTTTTCTTCAGAAGTTTCAAATTTGAAATAACTTTTTCGTAAGTACCTTCGCCCCTGTTTTTGTCAGTGGTTTTTTTGGGGCCGTCGATTGAAACGAGGATTGTGTGAAATTTGTTCGCATATTTTGAGGGAAGCCTGTCTAGGAGAATTCCGTTTGTTTGAATCAGGAAATTTTTTGCGTTTGCAGAATCCATTATTTGCTTTATAGAATCGATTTCGAGGAGCGGCTCGCCGCCGTAAAAAATTATTGAAACGCCTTCTGGAGATTTGTCTTTTGAAAGAAACGAATTAAGCTCTTTCATAGAGTATTCGATTTTTTGAGGAACCTTTTCGAAAGCGAATTTCGATTCAGGCTCTTCAAATGCCTTGTCACAGCAGTACGCGCAGCAGAGATTGCATTCAGGAGTCGTTATTATGTGATAAATCATCAAAAATCACATTAATTTCTTTTTTAATTACATTTTCCTTTCTAAAAAGCTTTTTCAAAATTCAAATCCTTTGTGTATTTTTTCAACCCAATTCTTTTTTCAGGAATTTTTTCTTTGTCGGCGATTTTTTTGTAATCCAAAACTTTTCTTCTTCTTGCAGAAATAGAAAGCGAAGAGGCAACGCCGTTGCCGCCAATGCAACCGCCGTCGCAGAACAAAATATCGTAAAAAATTTTGTCCGAATGCTTTGAGAAAAGCTTGAGCAAATCGGTGCAGCCGTCGCAGGAAACAATTTCTTCTTTTTTCAAAATATCTTTTGAATGCAGAGTTTTGCTGAGCCCTCCAGAGAGAGGATAAACTTTTGTATAATCATTGTAAAAGCGGTCAAACAAATGAGAGAAACTCGTTTTCGACCCAGGTTTTTCTTTTACAAGAATTCCTTTCATCTCCTTAAAGGTGAGCGCTGCATCAATTAGCCCGCTGTTCGCGGCTTCAACTTTTTTTGCGGAGCATGGCGAAAGGAAAACTATTTTGTGTTTAGGATATTCTTTGCGAAGGATTTTCGCGGTTGCGACCATCGGCGAGTCGAAAGGCAGGAGAAATTTTTTTAATTCCGGACAGCGATTTTTTACTAATTCAACCGATAATGGGCAGACTGAGGAAATGAATTTTTCGCACCCCTTCTTTGATTTATTTTCTTTTATGTATTTGTGATAATGTTCATTCACAATTTTTGCGCCGAACGTGAGCTCGGAAACTTTGTCAAATCCCAGCGCTTTCATTAGCGGAACAAAACTTTTGTATTCGAAATCAACGACAAAGGAAGGCGCGACCATCAGGCAAACTTTTTCCTTTTTCTTCAAAATGGAAAGAACTTTTTTTTGGGAATTAGAATACTCTGTTTTCATAAAGGGCATGAAAATAAGATGGAAAAGAAAGTATTTATTTGTTGGTTTTGCGCTTCAGAACGAAAACTTTGTCGTTCAGCCTGCATCTGCCCACAACTTTTATTCCGACGAATTCTCCCTGCTTGGCTTTTTTTATTTTCTTATGATTAATTTCCATGGAATCGAGTTTTTGCTCGATGAACGTCGTCGTGCCTTCAATAATTATTTTTTCACCGGCTGAGAGCGGAGCAAATAGCTTAATTTCCGCGACACTTGGCTCGACAAAGTAGTGCGTAACAACACCCACATTAATTCTTTTCTGGGTTTGAATTGAGCCCTGCCCCGCAGCAAGATCTTTTTTATCAGGAACGGAAAAAAAGAAACCTGCGGAAAAGCCGCGATTATAAACTTTTTCCAATTCGGAATTCCAGTGCGCAATTTTTTCTTTTGAAAAAGTGCCATTGAAAACGGAGTCAATCGCTTGACGATAACTGCGCGTAGTTGCCGCGACATAATCGGCCGGTTTTGTTCTGCCCTCTATTTTCAGCGAATCAACACCTGTTAAAATTATTTTGTCTAAGAAGTCGATTGTCTTGAGATCCTTTGCGGAGAGAATTGTGCTGCCATCAAGAAAAACTTCTTTTTTTTCAAAGTTAGGAGCGTCACCGTCAAGGAAGTAGGCGCGTCTGCAAGGCTGAAGGCATTCTCCGCGATTAGCGCTTCTTTTGAAAAGTTCATGGCTTAGGAAACATCTGCCGGAAACGGATATGCACATTGCGCCGTGCACAAAACACTCTATTTCAATGCCGAGCTTTTTTGAAGATTTTTTTATTTGTAAAATCTGTTTCAGGCTGAGTTCGCGGGCAAGAATTATTCTTTTTATTCCAAGCGAGGCATACTGTTTAAGAGCTTCAGAGTTGGAAACGCTTGCCTGCGTACTGAGAAACGGTTTTAGTTTGTATTTTTTCGCAAGAGCGAGGACTGAAAGGTCCCACAAAATTACTCCGTCAACTTTTGCTTCGCTTGCGGCTTTCAAAATTTTTTCAACTTCTCGCAATTCTTCATCAAAAATTATTGTATTAAGCGCAAGGTAACCTTTCATGTCGCTTGCGTGAAGTGAATTCATAAGTTTTTTTATGTCATTGATGGAAAAATTTGTGCCGAGGTCGCGCATATTGAAACCGCGAACGCCGAAGTAAACTGCATCCGCACCGTTTGTTGCCGCAGCTATTGCGGAAGCAAAGTCGCCGACGCCGACAAGAAGCTCAGGCTTATTCACGTGCGAAACTTTTTTTGCACCGTTCAGTTTTTTTACCATCGTAGAATAAATTAAATAAAGAAACGCTTATAATTTCTGCATGCAACCCCTGGAAATCCTTGAATTTGTAATAAAAACGTTCAGGGAAGGGAAACTAAGGACTTTTCTCACAATAATTGGAATTGTTATCGGTGTTGCGGCAATAACCACTCTTTTTTCTGTTGGAACTTCGCTAAATGCAACAATAACTGGAGAGTTTCTTTCCTTTGGAACGAACTTAATTTACCTCGAACCTGGTTCGGGTTTGAGCGGCGGGATAACAACAAAAATAACTGACAGAGCAATAAGCATAACTGAAGGAGTGAGAGGTGTAAAAGAAGTTGTGCCAATGTACGAAACTGCGGCGACCGGAAAAATTGGACGAACGGAATTAGGATTTTTTATACTTGGACTTGATCCGCAAAAGGCCGTAATGTTTCAGGAAAGCGGATACTTCGATATAATAGAAGGAAGAGGGTTATACAAAGGAGAAAATGCGGCGATGCTTACTTATAAGGGCCCTTTGGAAAAATCTTTAGGAAAAGAAGTGCGCCTCGGGCAATCTGTTGAATTCAACGGAAAAAAATTCAAAATGGTTGGGTTCATGAAGGAAAACGCTTTTCTGAATATAAGCACCGGGGGCGGAAACATGGCAATAGTTACTGATGACGCTGCAAAAGACACTTTTGGAACAAAAAACGCGTTTGAAGCAATGGTTCCGGTGCTTGACGGTTACAACATAAACGATGTGGGAAATAATATTCAAAAAAAATTGGATGATGAATATGGGACTGGAGTTTATGATGCACTTACGCCAGATGAAGCGCTAAGCCAAGTAAACCAAATAATAATGATTGTGCAATTCGTATTAGGGTTTATTGCTTTTATTTCACTGATTGTTGGAGGAATAGGAATAATTAACACCATGATAATGAATGTTAATGAAAGAGTGCAGGAGATAGGAACGATGAAAGCAATCGGCGCAACAAACACAGTAATAGAATTATTGTTTCTTTTTGAAGCGCTTATAATCGGTTTGGGAGGCGGACTGATAGGCGTGGGGCTCGGCTATGTTATGACTTATTTGGTTGTAATTGTTGCGGGCGCAAGCGGATTCCCTATGATTTTTCAATTGGATTGGATTTTAGCGGCCGGAATGGTTGCATTTGCGTGCATACTCGGCGCAATTGCGGGAATAATCCCTGCAAGGATAGCGGCTTCGCTTGAACCAACAAAAGCTTTGAGGTACGAATAAAAATTATTTTTTAAAAAAAAGTTTATAAAAAAAATTAAAAAAAAAGGAATTTATATGTTTGACTTGGAATTAATAAAAAGAAGTTTTCAAACAATAAAGAACAATGGGGTGAAGAGCGCCCTCACAATACTCGGAATAATTGTCGCAGTTGCACTCATAGTCGCATTAATTTCAATAAGCAACGGATTTACCACAAGCATAAACAAACAATTTGAAGCGTTTGGAACGAATACTCTCATAATCCTGCCCGGAAAAAATTCCATTGACTCACTTTTTTCAACACTCAAGGAAGGCGACGGTGCAATAGTTGAAAAGATTTCAAGAGTAAATCTTTCAGTCGAGATATTCATGACTTCCGAAGAAATAACATACAAGGGAAAGACAAAACAAGCGCCGGTTTATGGAGCCGCAAAAAAAGATTTTTCGAATCTCCAATTTAACAATTTTATTACCATCAGCGAAGGTGCCATGTCCGGAAAGCAGACCGGAATACTCATCGGGGGAAAACTTGCCACGGATAAATTCGACAAGGAAATTAATTTGAATTCAACGCTGCAAATCGGCGGAAAAGATTTCACAGTAACTGGAATACTAAAAACTTCTCAAAATTTTACTTCATCGCTTTTTTCAAACGCAATACTTATGGATTCGGAGGAGCTGAAAAAAATTAGCCCCGGAATCGCACCGTCAAGAATGTTCGTTAAGTTTGATGAGAGCGCGGATGTTGAGGAATTGAAGGCAAAAATAACGAAGAGGCTTAAGGAGGCGCACGGAAAAGAGGATTTTAGAATACTTGATTCGCAGCAGCTTGCGGATTCGGCGACTTCCGTTCTCGGGACGATACAAATAGTTGTTCTTGGAATAGCGGTTATTTCGCTTTTGGTCGGAGCAATTGGAGTAATGAACCTGATGTTTATGAGCGTGAGCAACAGGACAAAAGAAATCGGAACGATGAAGGCAATAGGCGCGACAAATTATCAGGTAATGCTGATTTTTCTTACAGAAGCGCTGCTTATAGGAGCAATAGGCGGATTCGTTGGCGCGATAATCGGTTTTTTGACCGCCAACCTTGCAGGAATAATTGCGAGTTCGGCGGGATTCGAACTTGTGCCTGTGACAGGGATTGATTTAATACTTTTTGCTGTCGCGTTTGCGGGAATGGTCGGAATACTTTCGGGAGTTCTGCCGGCACTAAGGGCTTCGAGGCTTGACCCCGTTGAAGCAATAAGAAGAAGCGACTAAAATTTTCGTTTGAGA
>JBAZFU010000006.1:12923-46271 GCA_041653195.1 archaeon | reverse complement strand
CGGTGCAAAGTTTGTAGGAATAGATTTGCACAAATACGTTAATCCGTCGCTGGTCGAGCTTGAAAGAGGCCGGCAACTCAAAAATTGGGAACAAATGCGAACTGATTTTGAGACAGGCCTTAAAAAATTCAAAAATAATTCGGTTTCTGTTATAAGCTCCGAATTGGCACTTGGGTATTTTAATAAACAGGGCATTGATTTTGAAAGGGACCAGACTGATGTAATAAGACACACAAATAATGTGATAAAGCTTGCACACGATAAATTAAAAAAAGGCGGAAAATTAATGATGGTCATGGATTCGGAGACACTTGATTTAACCCAAATGTTTTTTCAAAAAACAGGGTTTGATTTGGCAAATGCCAAAATTTCAAAGGTAAAAAAGGCAAGCACCGCATATGGCGAATATTTAGGCGTTGAAAGAACTTCATGGATGAAAGATTTTGCGAACCACGGAATTATAATGTATCAGCTAGTTGTTGTTAAATAAAAATAAGTTGTCAAAAGATGTTGTTAAAATTTTTCAAAGAATTTTTTGCCGGCACAAGGGTCTCGCTTATTTTATAAAAACAACCCAGCAACTTTCAATTATGAGCGAATTTGCAAACACCCAAACTGGCGAAAGAAATGAAAAAGCTTTTTTTTCAAAACTCAAAGAAATCGCGGACGAAGTAAAAAAGCGCGATGATTTTGTGGTCGTTTATCATTACGATGCGGACGGCTGCTCCGCGGGCGCAATCGCGGTAAAAGCGCTTGAAAGGGAAGGAAAGAAAGTTTGCGCGCTCCCGTTGAAACAATTGTACAAGGAAAACATTTCGGAAATAAAAGAAATGGGAAAAAACTTTTTATTCGTCGATTTTGGCGCGGGACAATTAGAGCATTTAATTGAGGGGTTCGGAAAGGATTTTTTTGTTCTCGACCATCACCAACCGGCTTACCAAGGAGGAAAAATTATTGAACACGAGTGGCACGCGAACCCGCTGCTTTTCGGAATAAACGGCGGCTCGGAAATTAGCGGAGCAGGAGTTTCATTTTTTTTCGCGAAAGAGTTAAACAAAAAAAATTCGGACTTGGCTTACTTGGCAATTGTTGGGGCGCTCGGTGATATGCAGGATTCGCGCGGCGCTCTCGATGGAATGAACCGCGAAATTTTGAAAATCGCGGAGCAGGGAAAACAAGTTTCCGCAAAAATTGATTTGAGACTTTACGGAAGAATCTCCCGCCCGTTGATTTCATATTTGATGTTTTCCTCCAACCCAATTATTCCACAGCTCACTGCGGAGCAGGAAAACACAATCGCTTTCCTTAAAGAAAATAAAATTCCGCTGAAAAGGGGCGAAGGAGAAAAATGGTTGAGCTATGAGGATTTAACTCCTGAAGAAAAAAAGAGGCTCTCCTCCGCGCTTATACTTCATATGCATCGCGCAAATGTTCCCGAATGGAAAATACAAGAACTTGTCGGAGAAGTTTATACACTGCTTAATGAGGATGGAAAAGGGCCGCTCCGCGACGGAAAAGAATTCGCTACTCTGTTAAATTCCTGCGGGCGGCACGCGAAAGCGGATGTCGCGCTTGCAGTTTGCATGGGCGACAGAGACGAAAAATACGAAGAAGCGCTGATTCTTTTGAAGGAGCACAGCACCGCGCTTCGCAAGGGTATTGAGTTTATTCACGCCCACGGCGTTGAAGAAAGAAAAAGTTTTTACTTTTTTGACGCCGGCAGCGAAATACAGGATTCGCTTGTAGGAATAATTGCGGGAATGCTTTACGGTTCAATAATTCAGGAAAACAAACCGATAATTGCGCTTGCGCGAAATGAAGACGGCACCGTTAAGGTTTCGGGAAGGGGAACAAGCTATTTAGTGAGGCGAGGATTGAACATCGGACAGGCCTTGAAAGAATTAGAAAAAGAAGTTGAGGGAATGGAAGGTGGCGGGCACAAAGTTGCGGCGGGAGCGAAGGTTCCGGAAAAGAAATTGGAGTTGTTTTTGCAAAAACTTGAAGAAAAATTTGAAGTGCAATTGACTGGCGGATATTGAAAAAACAAAACTTTTTAATGAATTAGTTACTGTATTCTGTTATTCTGACTATTGCTATATGGTTGTTTTATGATTTCTGCAAAAGAAGCTGAAATGCCAATAAAGGAATTTCTTGCGGAGAAAGGAAAAATAATTGATAAGGGTATGGAAAAATTCATGCCAAGAAAAGCAACAAAGAAGTGGATTGAAAACGCCCTTGGAGTAACAGAGTTTCAGCTTGATCTGAAAGCATACACGAAAAGTGTTAATGAACCAATATGGGATTTACTTGATAGGGGCGGAAAAAGGTTCAGGCCGGTGCTAACCTGCATAGCAGCGGAAGCGGTCGGCGGAAAATGGGAAGATGGACTAAAACTCGCGCCGATGGTAGAAATAATTCACAACGGTACATTGATGCATGATGACGTTGAAGATGATTCAGTTTCAAGAAGAGGAAAGCCCTGCACGCACAAAATATTCGGACAGGACGTTGCGGTGAATACTGGCGCTATAATGTATTATTGGCCCACAATGGCAATAAAAGAAAACTGGTTTAAACTTGACGAAAAGGCAAGGCTCAAAATTTATGATTTGTATGTTACAGAAATGTTGCGTGTTTGCTCCGGCCAGGCGTGGGACATAATTTGGCACCACGGAGGATTTACTCCAAACGAAAAAGAATATTTGAATATGTGCCTTAGCAAAACGGGAGTTCTCACGAAATTTGCGTTGCAATTAGGAGTAATTGCGGGAAAAGGAACTGAAAAGCAGTTTAAGGCGCTTGGAGATTACGGACAAATAATCGGAGTCGGTTTCCAAATACAAGACGATGTTTTGGAATTGACCGAACAAGAATTCAAAAAAGGGAAGGGCTCAATCGGCGGAGATATTCACGAAGGAAAAAGAACCCTCATAGTTATCAGGACTTTAGAAAAAGCGTCAGAAGAAGAAAAAACAAGATTAATCGCAATTCTGGATTCTCACGCAACCCAAGAATCAGAAATACAGGAAGCGCTCGACATAATCAACAAGTATGACGGTATTCAGTATGCAAAAAAAGTTGCCGAAAAACTTGTTCTGGGTGCGTGGAAAGATGCCGACAAAGTTCTAAAAGAAAGCAACGCAAAAACACTCCTAAAAAAATTCGCCGAATATTTAATAGCGAGAAAAATATAATTTTTTTAACCTGCTTGGTTGATTTCAATGCCGTTAACTACAAAAACAAGAAAGTCTGATCACATAAAAATCTGTTCAGAAAAAGACGTTTCCTTCAAAGAAAAAACAACATTGCTCGAATGCGTTTATTCGCAATACAAAGCACTTCCGGAAATTTCTTTGAATGACGTGAATCTTTCAACGACTTTTCTGGGAAAACAATTTTCTTTTCCCATAATGGTTTCAGCAATCACTGGCGGAGCAACCGTATCAAAAAAATTTAACAAAGACATTGCAACCGCGTGCCAATCACTCGGAATCGGAATGGGGTTAGGAAGCATGCGCGCAATGCTCCAGCATCCGAGCCTTGCGGAAACATATTTCGTGAGAGATGTTGCGCCCGACATTTTTTTGGCGGGAAACATTGGCGCAACCCAACTGAAAGAATACTCTGTTGAACAAATAGGCGAAGCGCTTGACGCCATTGAAGCGGATGCGCTCGCAATTCATGCCAACGCGGCGCAGGAAGCGGTTCAACCAGAAGGCAATATTGATTTTTCCGGGCTTATTTCAAAGATTGATGAAATCGCCGCACGCTTGGGGAGACCTGTTTACGTTAAAGAAGTGGGGCATGGAATCGGATTTGAAACCGCAGTTATGCTCCGCGAAACAAAAATTTCCGCAGTTGACATTCAGGGGGCAGGAGGAACATCCTGGACGGCTGTCGATTCTTTAAGGCATAAAAAAGGATTCGGAAGTATTTTCTCAGAATTCGGAATCCCAACGGCAGTTTCGCTCATAGAAACCAAAAATGCGCTTCAAAACACGAACAAAAAAATAATCGCTTCTGGGGGAATAAGAAACGGAATCGATGCGGCGAAATGCATTGTGATGGGCGCCGACATGGTCGGCTTGGCGATGCCTGTTCTCAAAGCCCAGCAAGAAAAAGGCGCCAAAGGAGTAGAAGCCCTTCTATCAAATTTCATCAACGAACTTGAAATAACTTCTTTCTTACTTGGCGCAAAAAATTTGGGAGAATTAAAAAAACAGAATTTTATTGTTACTGGAAAGCTGAAAGAATGGCTGAATCAGTGATTTTATGTTAAAAAGAACGCCCATAAAAAGATTCGGACGCAAAGCAGGCGTTGCCAGAAACCCGCCGCCGGACTTGGTGAGAGCCGTCGAAAAAAGATTTGACGGCGCATATCGTAGAGATTTTGTAGCAGCTTATAGAAGATCTCCCGAAGAAGCGAAAAAATTACTTAATTCTTGGCTGGAATTTTAAACACTCTCGCACAAAAACGCTTTCTCATTTTTTGAAATTTCTTTGAAGAATTTTTCCGCGCCGCTCTTTTTCTTGAAAGCTGCGAAGTAGGAAGGGCCTGAGCCGGCAAGCATACAGGCAATTTCTTTTTTTCGGAATTCTTTTATTTGAGAAATAATTTTTTCATAATTTGGAAAATCGATTTCCTCAAAAGTGTTTCCCATAGAGGCAAATATTTTTTCATGGTTCTTTGACTTTATTGCGGAAAGCATCGAATCAATTTCAAGCTTTTTTTTGTTCGGAATTTTGTCGATTAACTGGTACATCAATTTCGTTTTCTGAGCAGGAACTTCCGCTTCCGGCGCAACAATTACAAAAAAAGTTTTCGGAAGCACAGGGGCTTTCTGAATTTCCTCTTCCTTGTTTTTGCAAAAAGAAGTTTTTTCCATCAAACAAGATGGGAAATCCCTTCCAAGCTCCAAACCAATTGAAACGAGTTCCTTTTCATTTAAACTCAATTTCCAGATTTTGTTTAAGGCTTTCAAAACGGCGGCGCCGTTCGCACTGCCTCCGCCGAGGCCGCCAGCCTGGGGAATATTCTTCTCGACAAAAATCTTGACTCCTTTTTTTATTCCGAATTTTTGCTTCAAGAGATTCGTAGCTTTCCAACATAAATTCGATTCGTCTCGCGGAAACTCCTTCGAATTGGAATCAAGAATTATTTTATCCTCGTTAATTTCTTCGACGCTTACTTTGTCAAAAAGCGAAATCGGCTGAAAAACAGAATCGATTCCGTGAAAACCGTTCGGTAGCGGGTCGCGAATGTAAAGAAACAAATTCAATTTTGCGTGCGATTCCAGAATCATAAAATCATCGCGTTAAACAGATTAAATTTTTTTAATTTTTTGAACGACTTCCTCAACCACAAAATCTGGCGTGCTCGCACCAGCAATTATCCCGACTTTTTTTACGTTCCCGAACCACTCATCTTCCAAATCGGCAGAAGTTTGAACAAGTTTTGATTGAACGGTTTCGCTGCAAACATCGAAAAGCCTCTTCGTGTTTCCACTGGTTTTTCCGCCGATAACAATCATCAAATCAACTTTTTTCGCAGTTTCTTTCGCCGAATCCTGCCTCGCATTAGTCGCGGAACAAATAGTGTTGAAAGCATCAACATCGCGACAATTCTGCGAAAGCGCGCCTACACACGCCCCAAAATTTTCTTTGCTCTGAGTTGTTTGTGCAACAACTCCGACCTTTCCAAATTTCGGCAAAAAATCGCAGCCCTCTTTTTTTACAGCCGCATTAAAAGATTCGGCTTCGGGAAAAGAAATGCTCTCAGCCTCTTCTTTGTTTTCTATTGCAATTCCTTTTTTTGTATGCCCCAGCGTTCCTAAAACTTCGGGATGATCCTTTTCTCCGACAACAACAACATGGTAGCCTTTTCCTTCAAGTTCTTTCGCTTTTTCCTGAACCATTTTAACAAAGACACAGGTGCCATCAATAACTTTTTTCGCATTTTTTTTAAGTTCATTCATAGTGTTTTCAGAAATTCCGTGCGCGCGCACAACAACCGTTTTTCCTGAAACCTGCTTAATATTTTTTTCCTCAGGCTCAATAACTTCCGCACCCATTTTTTGCAAGTATTTCAAAACTTCTTCGTTATGAACAATTGGCCCCCACAAAACAACCTTCTCGCCCGCGGCAAGCGCATCCTCCACCATTTTGATAGAGCGCTTAACCCCGAAACAAAAGCCGCTGTTCTGCGCAACAATAACTTCCATGAGAAACGATAAAATCTGGCTTGAATGGGTTTTAATTTGTTTCCATTTCTTCGATAATTAATGAAGAAAATAAATTCGAAGATGGGCAAAGAAGTCGACGTTGCGATACTAGCGGCGCTGACTGCCGGCGACTTTCTTGAAAAAAACATCGGAAAAATAAAACAAGTTGATTTCAAAGAAGTAAAAGACATAGTAACAAACATTGATACTGAAACAGAGAAAAAAATAATTTCAACAATAAAGAAGAATTTTCCGGAACACGGAATTTTTGCTGAGGAATCCGGAAAAGGAAAAGCAGAATCGGAATATGTTTGGATAATCGACCCGCTCGACGGAACGGTAAACTACTCAAGAGGAATCCCGATTTACGGGGTTTCAATAGCGCTAAGCAAAGGCGGAGAAATAATTGCCGGCGTGATTTATTTGCCTTCAAGAAAGGAACTGTTCTATGCCGCGAAAGGAAAAGGCGCTTTTATGAACGGCAAAAAGATAAGCGTTTCAAAAACTTCCGAACTCTCAAAAGCAATGTTCTACACAAACGACTTCAACATTTTTGACAAACAAATAATTGAATCGACCAGGGACAAAAAAAATTCTCACATAATCACAATTTCAAAAGAAGTCATGCGGATGCGCATCATAGGTTCGGCCGTGACCGAATTGGCTTATCTCGCTTCAGGCAGAATAGACGCGTACACAATGATTAATTTCGGCTATTGGGATGTTGCGGCCGGCGCACTGATAACGGAAGAAGCGGGCGGAAAAGTTTCAGATTTTGAAGGCAAACCGTTGACGGAAAAATCAAAAGTGTTTTTAGCAACGAACGGAATTCTTCACCAAAAAATACTTTCACTTTTAAAAAAATAAACGCAAATTTCGTCAAAAACAGGAATCAAAGAAACCTTTAAATTAGGTCTTTTCGAGAAGATACTTAGTTTTCCATGAAAAGACTCGCTATTTTGGGAAGCACCGGAAGCATAGGGACGCAAACACTTGACGTCGTGCGCCAGCACCCCGAAGAATTCGAAGTCAAAGCAATCGCCGCCTTCAACGAAGTGGAGGTTATGCTTGCGGAGGCAAAAGAGTTTGGAGTAGAAGCGGTTTCGCTTTCAGACAAAAAAGCGGCTGAAGAACTCGAAAAGAAAGTCCGAGCGGAGAATTTAAGCACACAAGTTTTTTCAGGAAACGAAGGGCTGGAAAAAATCGCGACCTGGAAAAGCGCAGACACTGTTGTTGTGAGCGTTGTTGGAAACGTCGGAATAAAAGCGACTTACGAAGCGATAAAAGCTGGAAAAGATATTGCGTTAGCGAACAAGGAAGCACTCGTTTCCGCAGGTTATCCAATAATGAAAGCGGTGCGCGAAAACAAAACACACTTAATGCCTATTGACAGCGAGCACTCCGCATTGTTTCAATGTTTGAACGGCGAGAAAAAAGAGGATATTTCAAAAATGATTATTACCTGTTCCGGCGGAAGCTTTCGCGGAAAGAAAAAAGAAGACTTAGCAAGCGTGGGCGTAAAAGAAGCGCTGGCGCACCCGACATGGAATATGGGTGGAAAAATAACAATTGACTGCGCAACACTAATGAACAAAGGATTCGAAGTGATAGAAGCGCACTGGTTGTATGACGTGCCTTACGAAAAAATCGAAGTTGTTATTCACCCGCAAAGCCTAATCCATTCTGCGATTGAGTTCGTGGACGGAAGCGTTATCGCGCAAATAGGAAACCACGACATGAGGCTGCCGATACAATACGCGCTAAGCTACCCAAGGCGCCTTCCAAACAAATTACCAAAATTTTCTTTCTTTGAAGCGAAACAATTCACTTTTGATAAGCCGGACTTTGAAACCTTTTCCTGCCTAAGCTATGCAATTGAAGCTGGGAAAAAAGGCGGAACAATCTGCACCGCAATGAACTCCGCAAACGACGCAGCAGTATTCGCTTTTCTCGCCGGAAAAATAAAATTTATGCAAATACCCGAAACGATTAGAAAAGTTATGGATTGGCACGAACCAAACAATATCAAGAATCCGAAAGTAGAAGATGTACTTCAAGTGAATAACGAAGCGCGTGCAAAAGCACTTGAAATTTTAGGGCTTGAAAAAGTCGAATACAAAAAATAAATTTTTTGGAAAAAGGTTTGAAACATTTTTTGGAAGTGATTTGATGGCGAACTACGTTGCAATAACCGCTGGAGGAGTGGGAAAAAGAATGAAAAGCGATACCGCAAAATCCTTCATCGAACTCAGAGGAAAGCCGCTCGTAATCCATGTACTTGACGCGTTCGAAAGCGTGCCCGAAGTGGACAAAATCGTGATTGTTGTACGCACAGATTTGGAAGAAGAACTAATGGAAGCTGTGAGAAAAAGCAAATCAAAAAAATTTGCAGGAACAATTGAAAGCGGAGCAGAAAGGCAGGACAGCGTCTGGAACGGAATAAAAAAAGCGGAAGAAGTCGGAGCGAAAGAAGAAGACGTGATTCTGATACACAGCGCCTGCAACCCTTTCATAAAGCCTGAAGAAATTTCAGCATGCATAAAAGCGGCGGAAGAATTCGGAGCAAGCGTAGCGGCAATGCCTTCAAAAGACACAGTGCATTTGACAAATGAAGAGAAAAGAATTGTTGAAACGCCGATAAGAAAAAACGTTTTCCTAGCACAAACACCTCAATGCGGAAAGTTGGGATTGCTGAAGAAAGCGTTTGAAAAAGCATTCGCAGAAAAATTTTATGGAACAGATGAAATGCAATTGCTCGGAAGGATTGGCGTGAAAGGAAAAATCGTTGAATGCAGTTACGAAAACATAAAAATAACGACGCCCGAAGATTTGAAAGTTGCGGAAAAGATTTTGGAAGCGCATGAGAGCGCAAAAAACTGAGGGGATTTGGTGCCGATAAGAGTTGGAATGGGAAAAGACAGTCACGCTTTTGAGGAAGAGGGCGGAAGCAAAAAACTAATTCTCGGCGGAAAAATTATTGAGGGAGAAAGGGGAATGAAAGCGCACAGCGACGGCGACGTGATAAGCCATGCGGTGTTCAATGCGCTCGCATCCGCGGTCGGAGAGCGGAGCATAGGAAACTATTTTCCCGACAATGACCCGAAATGGAAGAATGCAGACTCAAAAATATTCTTGGAGGAAGCGAAACGAATGGTCGCGGCGAAAGACTATTCAATCGCAAATATCGCAATTGTGGTTGAATGCAAAAGACCGAAAATAGTTCCTCATGAAATTGAAATGAAAAAAAATTTGGCAAAAATGCTTGGAATCAAAGCTGAACAAATTAGCATAACGGCCACTTCGGGGGAGGGGTTAACTCCTTTCGGAAAAGGGCTCGGAATAGAAGTCACTGCGAGCGTAATGCTATTTCATGAATCAGTTCGACATTCGTTGGGAAAGAAGTAGCCCAAGCTCCACAAAATATCGTCAATCAACGAACCAGACCTCTTTTTTTGTCGGAATATTTTTATACCCTTAACGAGCATTAATGCTATCAGTAAGACAGGAATTGGCTGGTGAACAATTTGGACTTTTTGGGCAAAAAAAAGGAAAGCAATGAGAAAAAAGTTCTCGTAAAGAAAAAAACTTTGCTTGAAACAATAAACAGTCCGGGTGATTTGAAAAAAATTAATCAAAATGATTTGCCAAAACTTGCGCAGGAAATAAGAGAATTCATGCTAACAATCCTCAGCAAAAAACAGGGCCACATAAGCTCAAATCTTGGAGTAACGGAATTATCAATCGCGCTCCACTACGTCGCAAACTGCCCCCAAGACAAAATAGTTTGGGATGTAAGCCATCAGGCATACATTCACAAAATACTCACGGGAAGAAGAAAAAAATTTCACACAATAAGAGACAAGAACGGAGTTTCGGGATTCTGCACACTCAAAGAAGGGCAGTATGATTGCTTCGGAGCGGGCCACGCTTCAACATCAATCTCGGCAGCACTCGGAATAGCGGAGGCGAGAGACCACCTCGGAAAAAATTTTGACGTTTATGCAGTGATGGGGGATGGAGCGCTCGGCGGCGGCATGGCATTCGAAGGCCTCAACAACCTCGGCTATCTGCGGACAAACTTAACAGTGATACTTAACGACAACAAAATGTCCATAAGCTCAAATGTCGGCGCAATGATGGAATACTTGAAAAAAATGTCATCCTACTCGGAAAAAAGACGACAACTCGGCTCAATTTTCAAAGCGCTCGGATTCAAATATTACGGGCCCATAGACGGACACGACATGAAAAAACTTATAGGGGTTTTACAGGCAGCACAAAAATACAAAGGCCCAAAACTTATACACGTGCTCACAGTAAAAGGAAAAGGATACAAGCATGCAGAAGAAAAACCATCTCAATGGCACCAAATGCCAAATGCTTTCGACCTCGAAACCGGAGAATCAAACGGAAGCAAATCCAGCGCGCCGAAATACACCGACGTCGCGGTAAAAGTAATGATTGAAGAAGCAGAAAAAAATAAAAAAATAGTCGGCATAACTGCGGCAATGGCATCAGGAGTAGGATTAATGGAATTCGCAAAAAAATTTCCGACAAGATTTTACGATGTTGGAATAGCGGAAGAGCACGCGGTAACATTCGCGGCGGGACTCGCTGCCGAAGAAATGATTCCGGTGTTCTGCGTGTACAGCACGTTCATGCAGCGCGCATTCGACCAAGCGCTTCACGATGTCGCGACGCAAAATTTGAACGTGAAATTCTTTTTGCGAAACGGGATAGTTGATGACGGACCGACACACCATGGAATCTATGACTTTGCTTTCATGAGAATAATTCCCAATATGATAGTAATGGTTCCGAAAGACGAAAACGAATTAAGAAACATGGCGTACACCGCGCTCAAAACAAAAGGGCCGATAAGCCTAAGCTTTCCAAAAGGCAGCGGATACGGAGTGAAAATGGATTCTAAACCAAGAATGCTAAAAATAGGCGAAGCGGAAATAGTGAGGGAAGGAAAAGACATTACAATAATCGCAATCGGAAAAATGGTAAAAATTGCAGAAGAAACCTCGAACAAGCTCGCAAAGGACGGAGTAAAGGCAGAAGTAATAAATGCGAGATTCATAAAACCGCTCGATAAAGAAAAAATAATTGCGAGCGCAAAAAAAACAAAAAAAGTCCTTACAATGGAAGAAGGCGCGATTGTCGGCGGCTTCGGCTCCGCGGTGGAAGAATTACTGGAAGATAACGAAGTTAATGCAAAGATTAAAAGAATTGCTATACCCGACACTTACATCGAGCACGGCTGCTCGGAAATACTTCTAAAAGAAATCGGATTAACAACAGAAAACGCTTACAGGCAGGCAAAAATTCTTTTGAAAAAATAATGTAAAAAGAAATTTGAAAAAAACTTGGCGGTGAGAAAATGATTCAAAGAAAAAGAACAAGAGAAATAAAAATCGGAAAAATAAAAATAGGCGGAAACAATCCAATCGCTGTTCAGACGATGTGCAATACGAAAACAAGGGATGCAGAAGCAACCGTAAAACAAATAAGAGAAGTTGAAGAAGCGGGATGCGAAATTATCAGAGTGACTGTAAACGACATGGATGCGGCAAAAGCGCTTCCCGCAATAAAAAAAGACATAAATATTCCGCTTGTTGCAGACATACACTTTGATTACAAACTTGCGTTAGAAGCGGCAAAAACAGTTGACAAACTAAGAATAAATCCCGGCAACATAGGTTCGCAGGAAAAAATAGAAGCGGTAGTAAAAGCCGCAAAAGACAGAAACCTGCCGATAAGAATAGGCGTAAACGGCGGGAGCATAGAAAAAGAAATAATTGCAAAGTATCCCGGAACAAAAGTTCCGCCTGAAGCAGCTGTAGAAAGCGCAATGCGTCACGTAAAAATTTTAGAAGATTTAGATTTTGAAGACATTGCAATCTCAATAAAATTTTCAGACGTTCAAAGAACAATGAAAAGCTACGAACTCATAAGCAGTAAAGTAGATTATCCGTTGCACGTAGGCGTTACCGAAGCCGGAACAGTCTGGGCAGGAACAATCGCAAATTCAATCGGAATAGGCGCATTACTCTTGGAAGGAATCGGCGACACGATAAGAGTTTCACTTGCCGGGCCCCTGACCGAAGAAGTAAGAGCAGGATTCCAAATTTTAAAAAGCCTTGAATTGAGGGAAAAAGGGCCAAGAATCACCGCGTGCCCGACATGCGGAAGAACAGAAATCGATTTGATAGGGCTAGCGGAAAAAGTCGAACAGGCAGTTGCGGCAAGAAAAATAACCGCGCCAATACACATTGCAGTAATGGGCTGTGTGGTTAATGGGCCAGGCGAAGCGCGCGAAGCCGACATAGGCGTGTGCGGCGGAAAAAAAATGGGTGTAATAATAAAAAAAGGAATTGTGCTCAGAAACGTTCCGGAAGAAAACTTGTTCGAAGAATTCATGAAAGAAGTAGAAAAAACAGCGAAGGAACACGACGCAAAAAAGAAAAAATAATTTCAAAGAAAAGCGATTATTTTCGTTAGAACAAATTCTACGTAAGGAAGAAGGTGTGCGCGCATGAAAATAGTTTTTCCCGAAGGAGAAGACGAAAGAGTACTAAAAGCTGTTGCAGAAATAAAAAAACGAAAAATATGCGTGCCGATACTCGTGGGCAATGAAGAAAGCGTAAATAGAAAAGCGCGTGCGGCAAAGGCAAAAATAAAAGGAATAAAAATAATCGATCCGCAAAAATTCGAAGAAATAAACGAATTCTCAAAAGAATTTTTAGAGCTCAGAAAACATAAAAAAATTTCAATCGGCGAAGCAAAAAAAACAATCCAAAAACCGGTTTTCTTCGGCGCAATGCTTGTAAGAAAAGAATACGCCGACGGAATGATTGCAGGTGCGGAAACAAGCACATGCTACATAGTAATGGCGACCGCATGGATAATAGGAATAAAAAAAGGCTTCAAAAGAATAAGTTCCGCGTTCCTCATAAAAACAAAAAACAAAAAAATTGGCGCAAACGGAAACTTCATTTTTTCAGACTGCGCCGTTTTGCCGAACCCTTCTGCGGAGGAAATGGCGGAAATCGCGGTTGAAAGCGCGGAAACCGCGGCAAAATTATTTTCACAAAAACCAAAAGTAGCAATGCTTTCATTCTCGACGCTCAACAGTTCGGTTAGCGATCTGGCGGAAAAACCGAGAAAAGCCGCAAAAATATTCAGAAGCAGGAGTACGCACGCATGCGACGGAGAAATGCAGCTTGATGCGGCAATAATTTCGAAAATCGCAAAAAGAAAAGCGCCGAAATCAAAAGTTGCCGGCAAAGCGAACGTTCTAATTTTTCCAAACCTTGATGCGGGCAATATTTGCTACAAAGCAGTTGAAAGATTCGGCGGCGCAGTAGCTGTCGGGCCATTAATGCAAGGCGCAAAAAAACCGGTAAGCGATTTAAGCAGAGGGTGCGCATGGCAGGACATCGTTGAAACTGCAAAAATAATTGTTAAATTAAAATAAATTTTTTAAAAAATTAAAAAATTAAAAGAATAAAGGAATAGAAGGTGATCGATTGGCAAAAAATACGGATAAAAATGAAAAAATTCTTTTCATAAATTTCAAAAATTACCGCGAAGCGACTATGGAAAATGCGCTTCCTCTTGCAAAAACCGCTGAAAAAGTTTCAAAAGGAAGCAGGGCAAAAATAATTTTGGTAGTGAATGCGGTCGAATTGGCGCTTGTCGCGAAAAGCGTCTCAATACCGGTTTTTGCCCAGCATATTGATTTTGACGAGTTGGGAAAAGGAACGGGAAAAATTTTGCCCGAAGTTGCAAAATATTACGGAGCGAAAGGAACGGTTTTGAACCACGCAGAGAATAAAATTTCGGACGAACAGCTTCAAAAATGCATTGCGAGAGCAAAACAAATTGGATTGAAAGTAATGGTTTGCGCCGAAGACATTGGGAGGGCAAAAAAAATTGCTTCAATGCCGCAAAAACCAGAATTAATTGCAGTGGAGCCGCCGGAACTAATCGGCGGAGACATTTCAGTTTCAACTGCACAGCCCGAAATAATATCCGACACTGTGCGGGAAATAAAAAAAATCGCTCCTGAAATAAAGGTGATTTGCGGAGCAGGAATAAAAAATTCTTTTGATGTAAAAAAAGCAATCGAACTCGGAGCGGAAGGGGTTTTCGTTGCATCGGGAATAATAAAAGCGGCCGACAAAGAAAAAGCAATAAGAGAATTGGTTCAAGGATTTGATTAAATTCCTCAAATTGGTAGTTTTATAAACATTTGAAACAAACATATATTGAAACAGAAAAAGAAGTCACGAAGGCAAAAACATGGAACAAATAGTTATTTTGGGGCGCGGAGGACAAGGAGCAGTTACAAGCTCGCAGGTTCTTGCAGTAGCGGCTTTTGAAGACGGAAAACACTCACAAGCATTCCCAAATTTCGGAGTCGAAAGAATGGGCGCTCCTGTAAAAAGCTACTGCAGAATTGATGAAAAACCGATAAATCTTAGAGAACAGGTTTACGAAGCCGATTATGCAATCATACTTGACCAAACGCTTGCAGAATGCTTTGACGAAAAAGTAAAAGACAACGGATTAATTATAGTAAATTCAAACAAATCTTCGAAACAAATCCCAATAAACTCGAAAGCAAAAATTGTGTGCGTGGACATCACAAAAATAGCCATTGAAATAATCGGAAAACCGTTTGTTAACATAATTGCGTTAGGCGCATTTGCCGCGCTGACAAAAAAAGTTTCCTTGAGCGCGCTTGAAAAAGCGGTGCAAAAACAAATGGGAAGCAAAGGAACAATCGCGGAAAAAAATGTTTTAGCGTTAAAAAAAGTTTTTGAGGCGAGCAAATGAAAAAAAGCGTTGTTGAAAAGAAAATTTTTTGCGAAATCGACAGGCAGGAAGGAGGCGCAGATAAAAAACCGAACAAAACAGGAATGAAAATTTCTTTAGGAGCGGTTATTTCAGAGCCCGGCTCGACAATGAAATACAAAACAGGAAACTGGAGAACATTCAAACCAATAGTTGATCAGGCGAAATGTATAAAGTGCGGAATCTGTTGGGCGAACTGCCCCGACGCGGCAATATTCAAAAAAGCAGATGGAAAATTCGACGTGAATTACGATTACTGCAAAGGGTGCTTGATTTGCGACAAATTGTGTCCGGTAAAAGCGATAAGTCACGAGGTGGAGCAGAAATAATAATTAGTTTTGGTTAAGTGATTTTATGGCGGAAAAAAAAGTTATTTCTGGCGCGGATTCAATCGCACAGGCAGTGAAGTTGTGCAGACCAAAAGTTTTGCCAATGTATCCTATAACGCCGAGTACGCTTGTTCCCGAAAGATTAAGTGAATTTGTTTTCAATGGCGAAATGGAAACAGAAATGATTCACGTTGAAAGTGAACATAGTGCGGCAAGCGCGCTTTACGGAGCGTACGCAACGGGTGTGCGCGCATTTACAGCAACGGCTTCACAAGGACTCGCACTAATGCACGAAATTTTACCAATAATTTCGGCAAGCAGATTTCCAGCAGTAATTGCAGTAGCGAATCGTTCACTTTCAGGCCCGCTAAACATTTGGAACGATCACTCGGACGCGGTTAGCGAGAGAGATCAGGGTTGGATACAGCTTTATTGCGAAAGTGCGCAGGAAGCGTTCGACACCACAATAATGGCTTACAAAATAGCTGAAAGCGAAAAAGTTTTACTGCCTGTAATGGTTTGCATTGACGGTTTCACATTAAGTCACGTTTACGAACCGGTTCAGATTGAAGAACTGGCAAAGGTAGATTCGTTTTTGCCCCCTTACAAAGCGCACAATTTCTTGGACACTTCCGCTCCTAAAACTTTCGGCGCCGTTGCATTCCCAAATTCTTTTTTCGAATTCCACGAAGCGGAAGAAATCGCCATGGGTGAAGCGCTTAAAGTTATTCCAAAAGTGAACGATGAATTCGCAAAAACTTTCGGAAGAAAATACGGCGATGGTTTGATTGAACTCGTTGAAATGAAAGACGCAGAATATGCGCTAATCGGAATGGGAACACTTGTCGGAACCTCGCGCGTCGTTGTTGAAGAAATGCGCAAAGAAGGAAAAAAAGTCGGCTTGATAAAATTAAAATGTCTAAGGCCATTTCCAACAAAAGAAATCGTTGAAGCGTGCAAGGGGCTTAAGGGGTTGGCAGTAATTGACAGACATACTTCTCTCGGATATGAAGGCGCACTTACAATCGATTTGAAAGCGGCGCTCGAAAACGAAAAAGTAAAAGTTGAAGGATTCATTGCAGGACTGGGCGGAAGAGACATTGACAGAAAAAGATTAAGGCTCGCAGTTGAAACAATAATGAAAGGAGAAAAAGGATTTTGGTTAAAGTAAAGTATTTTTTTGGTGAATTTTATGATAATGGGAATTGAGGAAAGGGAATTGTTCGCTTCGGGGCACAGAGCATGCGCCGGATGCGGAGAAGCACTCGCGCTTCGCCACATAATGAAAGCAGCGGGAGAAAAAACAATTGTGGTTCAAGCAACCGGCTGCATGGAAGTGGTTTCAACACCATACCCCGAAACTGCATGGAAAATTCCATGGGTTCACTGTGCATTTGAGAATGCTCCAGCAGTTGCTTCAGGAGTAAGAGCTGCGCTTAACATGAAAGGAGACAAAGAAACAAACGTTCTTGCAATAGGCGGAGACGGTGCAAGCTTTGACATTGGATTCGGCGCACTCAGCGGAGCAATAGAAAGAGGAACAAAATTTTTGTACATTGCAACAGATAATGAAGCTTACATGAACACAGGCATTCAAAGAAGCGGAGCGACCTTTCCATATGCAGCAACAACAACAAGCCCTGCCGGAAAAGTTATTCCAGGAAAACAACAACCAAAAAAACCGCTCCCGTTTATTGTTGCAGCACACGGAGTAAAATATGTTGCATCAGTTTCAGTTGCGAATTTAGTTGATTTAAAGAAAAAAGTGGAAAAAGCGCTTTCAATCGACGGACCGACTTTTATTCACGCTTACGTTCCTTGCATTCCCGGCTGGAAAATCGATTCTTCTTCAACAATAGAAATCGCGAAAGAAGCAATGGAAAGCGGAATCTTTCCTTTGTACGAAATCGAAGACGGTATTCTGAAATTCAATTACAAGCCCGCGCAAAGAAAACCCGTTGACAAATATTTGATGTCGCAGGGAAGATTCAAGCATTTAACTCCTGAGCTTGTAAAAAAAATACAAAAGTATGTTGACGAGCGTTACACGTTTTTGGAAAGCATTGAAGGAAAAAAATGCTTTGACACGCTTTATTAAAAATGAATAGCCTTTTAACGATTTTTTTTCTTTTTTTCGTATGAGCATATACATTTGCAGGCACGGCGAAACAACAGGGGATGTTGAAGAAATATACGGCGGCGATTACAACGATTCTCTAACAGAAAAAGGGGTTCGGGAAGCAAAGCAGCTGGCAAAAAAACTGGAAGGAAAAGGAATAGAAATCATTTATTGCAGCCCAAAAGCAAGGGCAACTGAAACAGCAAAAATAATTGCGGACGAACTCAAGGTTTCATCTTTTGCAATGGAGAATCTGCGAGAAAGAAACAATTACGGAGTTTTAACCGGAATAGGAAAAAAAGACGCCGCAGAAAAGTTTCCCGGAGAAGTTAAAAAACTCGAAATAGGATCTCCGGCTCACGGCATCGAAGGCTCGGAAAATTACAAAACTTTTGCCGAAAGGGTTATGAGGGCTTTTAACGCCGTGATAAACGAGCAAAACGAAAACGTTCTTATTGTAACACACGCTGGTCCAATTAAGATTATTGTAAGCGCGCTCACGCAAAATAATTTGGATAACGTTGGGCATTGTGCGCTAATAGAATTAGAAAAGTCGGGCGAAGAATACAAAATAATAAGCTTGGAAAATGTGGAAATCACAAAGTAGGTGTTCGTTCAGTGCCCAGTTATTCCTTGAGCAAATTTTGTGCGCGTTTCGTTGGAAGCCCGGTGGCGTTACACAAACCCAAAATTCTTTCCTTGTGTTCTTTCAATCCTTTCCAATTTAAAACAATTTCACTCGCACCGCTTCTTTGAATCATTTGAATAAGCAAATTCTCATTCAAGTTTTGAAGGTTGTGGAGCGGGCAGATATGCCCGAACGAATAATTTTTTCTCAGCACAAGTTTCGTGAAATCGGGCGCATAATGCCCCCCGCCGATTCCAATAGCAGCCTTGTCATCGCTTTGGCGAAATGTTTCAGTTGCAATAGTTTTTGCAATAATCTCTCCCGCGGTTTCATTCACCCATTCTTTTTCAGTGCTGCCGATTTCAATGAAAACGCTCGGCTTTTCCAAGTAAGGGCCGTGGTGAGTAACTTCAAGAGAAACCTCGAAACCAAGTTCCTTTTCAGCGTTCAATTTATGCATGCTCCGCAAATAATTTCCAAGCACAATTGTGCTAGTTGGAATGAGCTCGCCGCTTTTTCCACCCATCTCCGCCTCGCCAAAGTTTCCAACAGGGTGGCAGGTAAGCGTCGGCCTTCCCGATCCTGATTTGTGCTTTGAAGCAAAAACGACCAAATCAATTCCTTCAAGAACGCTTTCAGGAATCGTTGAAAAAATTATTTCGTCTTTAACTTCAAGAAACTTAAAGTTTTTGAAATTTTGAATGCTTGAAAAATTCTCTCTTAATTTTTGAACAATGTTTTTGCCTGCAGTATCGCGTAAAGAATTCACTATTAGGCAGTTCATAGATTATGAGGTAGTCACCAAAAATATTTAAACTGAAAGCAGATTATTGTGTGATGGATTTGAACAAGTTGCTCTGCCCGAAAAGCGTCGCGATAATCGGCGCTTCAAACAAACCGGGCAAAGTGGGTTATGCGCTCGTAAAAAATCTGTGCGAAGCCGGTTTCAACGGAAAAATTTATCCAATAAATCTCGAGGATAAAAAAGTTCAGGGGTTGAAAGCATATTCGTCGGTCCTGAAAGTTAGCGGCAATATTGATGTTGCAATTGTTTCAATTCCCGCGCCCTTCGTTCCGAAAACAATTGAAGAATGCGCAAAAAAAAATATTAAGAATGTTATAATAATCTCCGCAGGATTCAGCGAAGTCGGAGAAGCCGGAAAAAAAATAGAGGAAGCGGTTAGAAAAACGGTCGAAGAAAATGAAATGCAGGTTGTCGGCCCGAACACGCTCGGAGTGATAAACACCGAAAACGGATTCAACGGCTCATTTTCAGCAAATTTTCCAAAAGAAGGGCCGATTGCATTGGTTTCACAAAGCGGGGCACTATGCACAGCAATACTTGACTGGGCGCGGCAGGAAAAAATAGGATTCTCAAAATTTATTTCAACAGGAAACAAATCTTTTTTGGATGAATCTCAATACTTTTCATATCTTGAAAAGGATGAAAAAACAAAAGCGGTTTTCGTCTACATGGAATCAGTAAAAAATTACGACGCTTTTATGAAAGCAGCAGCCCGTCTTGCGAAAAAAAAACCGGTCGTATTGTTGAAAGCGGGAAGATCTGAAGCAGGACAAAAAGCAGCAAGCTCGCACACCGGCGCAATTTCCGGTGACGACCAGATATTCTCGGTAATGTGCAAAAAAACAAATATTATACGAATAAATTCAATCGAAGGTTTTTTCGACCTCGCAAAACTTTTATCGAGACTTACTCACATAAAAAAATTCAAATTAGGCGTGCTGACGAATGCAGGCGGCCCCGGGGTAATAACTGCGGATTCCGCAAGCAAACACAAATTTTTACTTCCAGAATTTTCAAAAAAAACAATCGAAGTGGTGAAGCAGATAAATCCGAATCCGCATAATCCGCTCGACCTAATCGGAGACGCAAAACCGATAGATTACAGAATGGCACTAAATGTTTTACAACAGGACAAAAACATAGATATAATTTACACACTTCTCACGCCGCAAAGTATGACCAATCCCGACAGGGTGGCGGACATAATTTCGGAATTAAATTGCAACAAGCCGATAGTATGCTCGTTTCTTGGCGGAACAACAGTAAGTCACTCAAAACAATATTTGAAACAGCACGGAATAGTAGAATTTGATACTCCTGAAAGAGGAATAAAGGCTCTTTCACGCTTTGCGGACTATGAAGAAAACAAGAAAAAGCAGAGGTTGTTTGTGCTGAAAGTAAAAGGAAAATCTGAAACAAAAAAATTTCTTTCAGAAAAAAAAGAATTAACGATGCAGGGGGCACGCAAACTTCTTGAAGAATTCGGAATACAAGTTCCAAAAAGCATTTTTTTCTCGAACGAAAATGAATTTGAAAAACAAAGTAAAAAAATAATTTATCCGGTTGTTTTGAAAAGCGACATTGCAAGCATAGCCCACAGCACCGACTTTGGGTTGGTAAAATTAAACATCAAAAACAAAGAAGAACTTTTGAAAGAAATCAACGAAATGAAGGAAAAAATGCACAAATTAAAAAAAGCGCCCCGTTTCGTTGTTCAAGAAATGATAAAAGGCGGAGAAGAAGTAATATTATCATCAATGACAAAAGAATTCGGCAAGGTTATCACCTACGGGCTGGGCGGAATATTTGTTGAAATAATGAAAGACATTTCCCAAAAAATCGCGCCCCTAACCGACGATGATATTGAAGAAATGCTTTCAGAAGTTAAAGGCACTCAGGTTCTTCGCGGAGCACGAACAAAGAAAAAATATGATGTTGAAGGCTTGAAAAAAACAATAAAAGCGCTTTCGCTTCTCGCGCAAACATATTCTGAAATAAAAGAAGTCGAAATAAACCCGCTCATTGTGACCGAAAAAGGTTGTTACGCAGTTGACGTAATGGTCGCGCTTTAATTTCGTTTTCTGAAGAAATATTTTTTTTAATTATGAAAAAAATCGGTTCTTTAAAATTCGGTAGCGAAGTTTTCCTCGCACCGATGGCAGGCTACACAAATATTGCATTTAGGACGCTCTGCAGTGAATACGGCGCCGCCATGGTTTACACCGAGCTAATTTCTGCGAAAGCAATTGCGATGCGGAATAAAAAAACTTTCAAAATGATGCGAACAGGCGAAAAAGAAAATCCTGTCGTACTTCAGCTTTTTGGTAACGATCCTAAAGATTTTGGCAAGGCGATAAAAATAGTTGAGGAGATGGAAAAGAAAAAAAAAGCAGAGTTTCAATTCGACGCTTATGACCTTAACTGCGGTTGTTCCGTTCCAAAAGCACTAAAAGGAAAGTACGGCGTTATTCTCATGGAAAAACCGAAATTGATCGGAAAAATAATTTCAGAAATGGCTTCAAAAACTGAAAAGCCGGTTATGCTAAAAATCAGGGCTGGTTGGAAAAATGAGACATTCCTTGAATGTTCCCGAGAAGCCGAAAAAAATGGCGCAAAAGCGATTGCAATGCATCCGAGGTTTGGAACAGAGGATTATTCTGTTCAGGCAATATGGGAAAAAATAAAAGTTTTAAAAGAAAGCGTGAAAATCCCGATTATCGGAAACGGCGACATAAAAAATTCGGAAGACGTTTTCAGAATGAAAAAAGAAACGAATTGTGATTATGAGATGATCGGGCGGGCAGCAATAGGAAACGCATTTATCTTTGCCCAATCCAACGCGCTTCTCAAAGATCAAACGGTTCCACAAAAATTAAGGAAAGAATCTTTTTCCGAAGGAGAAAGATTTTTGGAACTAATAAACTGCTTCAATTTAGGGGTTAATGATGCAAAACCTTATTTCGTAGCGCTGGCTAAAGGCTTTGAAGGCGCAGCAGTAACAAGAAATGAATTTGCGCTTGCCAAAAGCCTTGAAGAAATAAAAAAAATATTTATAAAAAATTTCGGTTAGGTGCGGAGGCGGAAACGTGAAAAAAACACAGAGAATTTTTTGGAATGAACACTACAGAAAACACGGCGATTCCTGGCGCGGCGTATCAAAAATTAATGCAGATTTAAAAGGCAAAAAAGTTCTTGAAATCGGTTGCGGCAGCGGAAAAACTCTCTCCTCAATAATTTCAAAGGCGCCAAAAAAAATTGTTGCAATTGATTTTTCAGAAACAGCAGTTGCGATTGCAAAACCAAAATTTTTTGATAAAGCCGAAGTAATCCGTGCCGAATGCACAAAACTGCCGTTCAAGAACAAAAGTTTTGACGCGATTTTTTGCACCCATGTTTTGGGTGCATTAGTTGCAAAAGACAGAATTAAATGTGCCTCCGAAATGAGGCGTGTTCTTGCAAAAGACGGAACAATTTTTTTTGAAGATTTTGCCAAGGGTGATTTGAGAGAGAAAGGGACCGAAATCGAAAAAAATACTTTTCAAAAAAAGAACGGGATAATTCAGCACTTTTTTACAAAAAAAGAAGTTCTTGGGATTTTTAAACAATTTGAAAATGCAGCAGTTCTGAAAAAATCCGTAAATCTGCGTCTTGGCAAAAGAAAGGTAAAAAGGGCGGAAATAATTGCGCAAATAAAAAAATAAAAACTGAAGGACAAATTATTTGGAATCTCTAGATTCTTCAAGTAATTTTGCAAACAGGTGTTCAAGTTCCGCCTTCTTTAAAGCAGCTGTTCGCAATTTCATTCTTTTCTGCGCAGCTTCCATTCCTCGCGCGTCTTTTTTCATAAAACAAATTTCAAAGTCAATTTTATCTCCCTCAATTGCCAGCCTAAAAGCTTCTTTAAGCAAATGTTTTTGCACGGAATGGTTTATTTCATTTCTTTTAAGCATTCTGATTATTGAACTGTTTATTTCATGGACTGTTTTGTACTTTGCATTCATTTCCCGCTCAAGATTAAAAATTTCCCTCCCAACGATAGATGTTGGTCTTTTCAAACGCCTTCTTTTTGCAGCCATTCAAAAACTTCTCTTTGTAAAAAGAGTGGCGTCTGCGGAGTATATAAATATTTTCGACAATAATTTTCTCTCGTATGAAAGGCAAAACGGCAGAAAAAGAGTTTCTATTCATAAGCGTAATAGGAAAAGACAAGAAAGGAATAGTTGCCACAATCTCAAATTACTTATACAAAAAAGGAGTGAACATAGAGGACATAAACCAAAAAGTGATGGAAGGCTACTTTGTGATGACAATGGTAGTGGATGCCAAAGATTCAAAGCAGAGCATCGAAAAAATAAGAGAAGAGCTTGAAAAAATCGGCACGAAAATGAAAGTAATGATAAGCATAAGGCACGAAAACATATTCAAAATGATGCATCGCATCTAAAACTTGGGGCGTTCGGCGAATGACAATTTCGGTTGAAGAAATTTATGAAACATCGGGCATGTTCCTGCATGACAACCTCGACATACGAACGGTGACGCTCGGAATAAATCTAAAAGATTGCATAGATTCGGATTTTGAAAAATTCATGGAAAAAGTTTATATAAAAATTTATTCAAACGGAAAGAAACTTGTTGAAGAAGCGAAAAAAACAGAGGCGAAATACGGAATCCCTATAGTAAATAAAAGAATTTCAATTACGCCCATAAGCTTGATAATGGAAACTCATTCTACAAAACAAAAATATTTGCAAATGGCGCAGACTCTTGACAAGGCGGCGAAAAATGCAGGCATAGATTTTGTGGGAGGATTCGGCGCAATGGTTCAAAAAGGGCTAACAAAATCCGATAAAATTCTAATCGATTCCCTTCCGGATGTGCTTTCAAAAACCGAAAGAATTTGTTCATTTATAAATGCAGGTTCCAATGTTTCTGGGTTGAATGTTGATGCTGTTAACATGGTTGCGGCAATGCTTAAAGAAACCTCTAAAAAAAGCATTAAAGGAACAGGGTGCGCAAAATTTGTGGTTTTTGTGAATGCGCCCGAAGACAATCCGTTCATGGCAGGCGCGTTTCATGGCGTCGGAGAAGCCGACTTCGCATTAAATGTTGGGATAAGCGGACCGGGAGTCGTTAGGCGCGTAGTAGAAAAAAACAGCGAATGTGATTTAACCCAACTTTCGGAACTCGTAAAAAGAACCGTTTTCAAAATAACCCGTGCGGGCGAACTCGTAGGAAGGGAACTTGCAGCGAATATGGAAATTCCTTTCGGGGTTGTGGATATTTCTCTCGCGCCCACAACAAAGCCCGGTGATTCGGTTGCAAAAACAATAGAAGCCTTTGGAATAGAAAAAATTGGGGCGCACGGTTCCACTCTCGCACTCGCAATTCTAATTGATGCGGTAAAAAAAGGCGGTGCAATGGCAAGCAGCAACGTTGGAGGCTTAAGCGGAACATTCATTCCGATAAGCGAAGACAGCGGAATGATAGATGCGGTGAAAAAAGGCTCATTAAATTTAGAAAAATTAGAAGCATTCACTGCAGTTTGTTCGGTCGGCTTAGATATGTTTGCAGTGCCCGGTAGCACTCCTGCAGAAACAATCGCTGCAATAATCGGCGATGAGCTGGCAATTGGAATTGTCAACAACAAAACAACGGCAGTTAGAATAATTCCTGTTCAAGGAAAAAAACCAGGTCAACTTGTTGAATTCGGAGGGCTCCTTGGAACAGCGCCCGTAATGAAAGTAAGCAATTTTTCCTCAGCAAAGATGATGAAGCGCGGAGGAAGAATGCCCGCGCCAGTAACAAGTCTTAGAAACTAACAAATTTTTTTCCAAAAAATAGGAAATCATTGGAGAAAAGAATAAATACCAGACAATCCTAATTAGTGAATGCCTCTCCTTGAAAAAAATCTTTTTGAAAAAAAAATATTGAACGGAAAAATACTCAACAACAAAATGGTGCGGCAAGAATCGATAGTTAATTGGCTCGATAAACTAACCTTCTTTCACATATTTGTCCTTTGGGTAGCGGTGATAGTGTTCTTTGGAATGGCTTATTATTTTCTCGGGAATGGCCCGGACTCACTAGTATATACTACGAGCCAACACTCTGCAATAACAATATTTGACACGCTTTATTTCAGTTTTATAACCGCTACAACAACCGGTTTCGGGGATATTGTTCTCGGAGGATTTTTTTTAAGGCTCATAGCGATTGCCGAAGTCGTATTCGGGTTATTACTTCTCGCAGTTGTAACTTCCAAACTCGTTTCAATAAGACAAGGGTTGATTTTGAGCGAAATTTACGAAATTTCTTTCAATGAAAGGCTAAACAGGCTCCGTTCCTCGCTCCTTATTTTCAGGCAGAATTTGAACAGGCTTGCAATGAAAATAGAAGAAGGAACGATACGCGACGCGGACTTGTACGATTTTTTTACATACCTTGTTTCATTCGAGGACCACTTGCGCGACGTTAACATGCTGTTCAGCGATTCCGAAGAAAACAAAGTTAAAAAATCTGTTGACTCGCTCGGAGCCGAGCTGATATTTAACAGCATTGTCCGCGCCCTTGAAAGGCTCAGTGAAACTATCGCGCTTCTCGAAAAAGGGAAAAGAAACTGGAAAAAAGAATTGGTTTCCGAAAGAATAAGGCGCTGCATGGATTTAAGCGACATAATATGCGATAAGTTGAATGAATCCAAAAAAATAGATCAGGAAACGGTTAACAAAATGTTGAAAGAAAAAGTAACTATTGTGGCAATAATAGAAAAATCCCTTCAAAAAAAATCTTCAAAAAAATAATTTTTTGAAAGAAATTTGTTTAATCAAAGGGTTCAGCCGTCAAGAGAAACCTTTGAACCTTTTTTGACGCCCGCAGTTGAAAGTTTTCCGGCTTCCCTTGCCAGAATTTCCGCCTTGTCAGTTTTTTCCCAAGGCAAACCTTCTTTCCCGAAGTGGCCATAGGCAGAAGTCTTACTATAAATCGGTTTTCGCAAATCAAGAACTTTCAAAATGTCCGCAGGCTTAACCGGAAAATTTTTTCTAACAAGCTCGGAAAGTTTTTCTTCCGAAACTCTGCCGGTGCCAAAACAATTGATTGTAATATTCATCGGCTCGGCAACGCCTATACAATAAGCCAATTGAACTTCACATTTGTCCGCAAGTTTTGAAGCAACAATATTTTTTGCAATGTAACGCGCAGCATAAGCCGCGCTTCTGTCAACCTTTGTAGCGTCCTTGCCGGAAAATGCCCCGCCCCCGTGACTCCCGTGCCCGCCATAAGTATCTACAATTATTTTTCTTCCCGTAACGCCCGTATCAGCCGCGGGTCCTCCGAGAACAAATCTTCCGGTCGCGTTAATAAAATATTTCGTGTTTTTATCAACCCATTTTCCGCAAACGGGCAAAACGATTTTTTCCTTAACCTGTTTTCTTAATTCTTCCATATTTATTTCTTTATGATGTGTTGCAATAACAATATTTTCAACTCTTATCGGTTTTCCGTCTTCGTATTCTACGGTCACCTGGCTTTTTCCATCAGGCAAAAGAAAAGAAAGTTCGCCGCTTTTTCTTGAATCTGCCAAGCGTTTCGTCAGTTTATGCGCAAGGCTAATCGGCAAAGGCATCAGCTCGGGAGTTTCATTTGTGGCGTAACCGAACATCATTCCCTGGTCGCCCGCACCCTGCTCCTTAAAATCGCCCTCGCCCTCAGTAACCCCTTGTGAAATGTCCGGACTCTGTTCATGAATCTTCATCAGAATTTCAGACTTGTCTGAAAAACCGAGAGCGGGATCAGTGTAACCGATTTCTGCAATTTTTTTTCTCGCAATTTTTTCAAAATCGATTTTCGCACGAGTAGTAACTTCGCCCGCAATGCAACAAAAATCAGTTGTTACAAGCGTTTCAACAGCAACTCTGCTCATAGGGTCCTGTGAATAGCAAGCATCAAGAATAGCATCGCTAACTCCGTCACAAACCTTATCAGGGTGTCCCTCGGTAACGCTCTCGGATGAAAAAAAATGTTTCATAAAAAATCGTCCTCCAAAACAAAAACTTGGTTAAAAAAATTACGAATTTACGAGAAAATAATTTGTTTTTAATCCTTTTAAATGGATTGGTGCAAAAAAACAAAAAATTATTAATAAATAATTAAACACTCTTTCTGCAACAGGTCAACACGCAGAGCGGTTCTTTCGACAATGTGAAGCATCACTTTTTTGTTGCCTGCGGGGGTCCAAATTTTTTTTCGTATAATTCTGTGTAATCTTTCACAAATTTTTCCTGTTCGATTTTGGCATGGTCATGATGAATCCGCCTGTCATGAGAAATCATTCTTGCTATGAGCCGGACAATGCCCGAATTGGGCTGAACGCCTTGCCGGATTAATGCGCTATGTGCATTTTCTGGATGAATTAGCCCGAATCCTCTCAACCTTTTTCGGTCTCTTTTCACCCTTCTTTCAGGATTATTCATGGTATCGGACATACTCTTGAAAAAGGAAGTATTTATTTGTTCTCATTTTTAAACAAAATGATAATTTCTTGGTTCGGCTGCAATATAAGTGATTATGAGCGGCACAATAATTATTTTCAAAATAAAAGCAAGAGGAATTTCAACAATGTCCTGTATTGTCGGAAATATCAGCAAAAGGTATCCTTCAAAAGGGAAATCAAATGATTGTGCGAGCGCGCCCACGGTTACTCCCACTAACGCGTATGCAAGAGCAATGATTAGAAACGAGTCAAGCATATTGTCGTTTTCTTTTTCCGAATCCTTTGCCATATTGAAAACTTTTGTCCGAAGTTGAATAAAAGACTTGCCACAAGCATCAAAAAAGTTATTCTGCTACATAATGTTTTTTTGGGCATTAATTTTTTTTGAATTCTGTTAAAAGGTTTTCGCAACTCCGATATTTATGATTAAAAAGAAAACAAATATTTTTTTTCTTATTGGATGTGTTTTGTTCTGCGAACTCGCGGGCGGAATAGGTTCAATTTTCACAATGCCTATGATAACCACTTGGTACGCGACTTTGAACAAACCTTTCTTTTCGCCGCCAAACTGGGTATTCGCACCCGTCTGGACAACACTGTTTTTGCTCATGGGAATCGCCCTCTACCTTGTTCTTGAAAAAGGATTGCAGAAAAAAGAAGTGAAAAAAGCAGTTTCACTCTTCGGCGCTCAGCTCACGCTGAATATTATTTGGTCGTTCCTTTTTTTCGGCTTGATGAGCCCATTCCTTGCTTTCGTCGAAATAATATTTTTGTGGGCGGCGATAGCACTTACAATAAAAAGCTTTTACCCGATTTCAAAAAAAGCAGCGTGGCTTCTGGCGCCTTATATCTGTTGGGTTTCAATCGCGGCACTATTGAATTTTTCCGTGTGGATGCTAAACCTGTGAATTTTTTTCACAAATTTTGTTTAACTTAAAAAGACTTTTTGAAAAGAGCCTCTTTTTTTTCTCTACTAAGTTTTTTTACGGCAGCCTCTTTTTTCATTGCAGCGCTTCTTGTGGGCAATTTTTCAGAATATATCAATTCAACAGGGAGTCGTGCGCGCGTGTACTTCCCGCCCCTTCCGGCGTTGTGGGTGAACAACCGCTTTTCTAAATCGCCCGTATAGCCGCAATAATAGGTGTTATCAGCGCACCTCAAAAGATAAACCCAAAACATTACTTAGAAAAGTTAAGCGCATGTTTTAAAGAATTTGTTAAGGCATTCAATTTATGGAAACTGATTTTTTGAAAATAAGCGTTTCCGAAATAAGTGCGGCCAAAAAAAGCCTTTTGCCGCTTTACGAGCGTGAACTTTTTGAAAGACAACTTTACATGTCACAAATACTAAAATTTCACGGAAACATAACGGACACCTTGAAATGGCTCAGCAGGCAAGAGGAAAATCACGCAAACATTCTTCACAGCCTTATTGGAAGAGCCGGAATAAAAGTCAGGGATTATGTTCCTGCAAGGGAATTCGCAAAACTTGCTCCTGCTGAAAAATCAAGAAAATCAATTGCTTCGGCGGTTAATTTCGACATAGAACAAGAAAAAATTTCAATTCAAAAATACTTTGAAGCTGTGAAATCCGAAACAATTTCAAAAAGTCTAAAATCGATTCTTAATCAAATAATGGAAGAAGAGCTTGTTCACGTTGGGAAACTAATCGAATATTCCGAGAATGACTGATTTTTTTCAGGTTAATTAGTACATTTCCATTTCGCCGATAAACAGCCAGGCAAAAGCAAAACCGTAGCTGAGCACTAAAAGCACCAAAAATATTGGCAAAAGATTGTTGATTATAAAGTTAGACGCGCTCCCGATAAAACTAATTTGCGCCGAAACGTTTGTTGCTTTCAAAATTTCCGCAATAATCCACAGGGCAAAAGTAAAACCTGCGCTTCCCAAAAGGGGCGAAAGGAGCCACCCAATCGGATAAACCAATCTTGAAACGTACTTTCCGTAACCGAAAAAAAGCGAGATTAGAAAAAACCATTGAATGTTTCCGGAAAGGAAGGAAGAAAACGCGGAAATAAACGTGCTGCCCACAAAAATATTGAAAAAATTAAGCAAAAAAATTCCGATTACCAGAACAATGATTCCAATAATGCTGCCGATTACTGGGCCTAGTAAACCAAACGGACTCCACAAATAAAACCTTTTGGCTTTTTTTCTGTCAAAGCGGTGGCGCATTTTTTCCTCAAACCGTTCGCTCTTGCGCTCCATTCGCTCCTCAAATTGCCTGCCCCAATTCTCCCAATCCTTGTCATCCATTTCGATAATTTTCTTCTTTGCAGGCATAGAAATCCACACTTGTAACGGGTATTGAGTAAAAAACTTCTTTAAATAGTTTTGGTTAATTCAGTTTTGCGATTAATTTTTGTCCACCCACTGCTTGATTTTTTCAATTATTTCGACCAGTTCTTCCGCTTTTTCCGTCAAAGAATACTCGGTTTTAACGGGCGTTCCTAAAACAATGCTTTTTACTACAAGGTTATTTTTTTCCAGTTCCTTTAGGCGCATTGAAAGAATGCGCGGATTAATGTTTGGAATATCTTTCAAAAGCTGATTAAAACGCCTTTTTCTCCTGCCTTGAAGCAAAGCATCAAGAATAAGTAAATCGTATTTTTTGCCGATTAACTTTAACGCCTTTTCAAGTGAATTTGTCTTTTCCATTACTTTTGCCATTTCATCACTTTCCTTCGATTAAAACGCCAAAGAATATAAAGTATATTTAGTATAGTTAGTAAGGTTTTTAAAGTTAGTTATTAAAATAGAGTTAGTTCCAATCTATCCGGAGATTTGATGAACTGGACAAGATTCATTGGTGCGGAAGAGGGGCATGCTGCTCTGGGCCGCATGGCGCCTAAACAAGGGCACCATTCTCACCTCTTAAAAGCGATAGAAGAAACCGAGTCCAACATTTTGGCTAAATGGGTAAGGGCCACTAATGCAAAGTTGGCACTCAATAACTCGCAAGCATAAATCGTTGCCTGGCGTGTGGGCCGGGCAACAAAAATTCTGGTGAGCCCTCGTTTTTCCGCCTGCGCGAAGCGGCTTTTCACTTGCTTTTTTAACAGTTTTTAGAACAAAAAACGAAGTGGCTACATAACAATTTTTGTGAAATTGTAATAAGGCTAAAAATAAAAACAGCAAATTAAATCAAATTAATTTTGAAATCAGTTAACAAATGGATTAATTGACCGAGAAAAAGAAAAACAAAAAACCTTGGAAATGCGAAAAAAAAGTCCTCCAAAACCCTTTGAAGAACAAAACAAATCACTGCTGAAAAAATCAGGGAAATGACAAAAGAAGAAACAGCGATTCCAAAAACTGTGTGCAACGATTCCCTATGTCCAAGCGGTCTTCCCGAAACGGCAGCAAGTGGAATCTCCAAAAACTTTAGAAGAACTGCAAATGGTAAAAAAGGTGTCCAATAAATTTTCGAACCGAATTTATCACTGTCCGGTAAAATCAAACCTGAGATGTAAAGCGCAACCCCCACACAAAAAACAAGAAAAGAAAAACCCTCATTCAAACCAAAAACTGGAAGAAGGGAAGGAAAGCCGAAAAAAATAGTTCCGAAAAAAAGCAAAAATAAAAAAACTCCGACACCAATATGTTCTATCGAATGCATGATAGAACAGCCACACTCCAATATTAATTACTTTTGAAAAGCGGTTAAGGCAGAACGTTTAAATAATTCGAAAGAGAAACTTAACCTATGCGAATCATGAACACAAACCATTCAGGTGGCAGGGCTGCTTTAACAAAGCAAGGTCCTGCTGGTAGGAAAAAAAGAGCCAATCGCTTTCCTCTTGAAAAAAGGAAATTTGTTAATGGAAAAGTAGTCCTGCCGGAAGGAATGAAATTAAAATGGGAGAATTCAAGAAAAGAACGCGCAGGCACTAAAAAGGACCCAAAACTTGAAAGAATACTTGCAAGAGCCCCCTTCAGAAAATTCAGAAAAGAAGAATGTTTGAAACACGTTATGAGATCCGGCGGAGAAAAAAGGTCGGCATCATACGTTGTTGGCGGAATAAGGCCTTCAATGAGGAGAGGCACAAAACAAGAAATAAGAAGAGGAATTTTTTACGCAAGAAAGGATGCAATGGAATATTTGATGGAAACGCCCAAAGGAATCGCAAGCCTCAACCAGATTTGGAGGCACTTGGTCTCACTAGGATACGATTTTCACGCAAAAACTTTTGGAGACCTAATTTCAGAACTTGTGGACATGGGCGCAATTGAAAGAATTTCTCCGAGAGGAGTTTCAGTCGACAAATATTGGGAAGCGGAAAATAAAGCAGCTTCAAAAGATGCAGAATTTGAGGATTTAATGAGAACAAGATTGCGCGAAAAAAGGCGCACAGATTACTGGGTAGAACACGCAAACAGATAAAATTTTTTAGCAAGGCTTAATTAGTTATCCTAACTCCTTACTTTTTATGACAAGTTTTAAGTTTATGCTCGCGCCATTGGAAGACTATTCGGACAACGCACTTCGAACGCTTTGCTTCCGCCACGGCGCCGAACTGACATTCACGGAAATGGCGCGCGTCGAAGGGCTCGTTAGAAACAACAAGCCGACGCTCGCGAAAATAAAAATATCTGATGAGACTCCTGTGCAAATTCAACTGCTTGCGAGCCGCGAAGAACAACTCGAAAAATTCCTCCAAAATTTCAAAACCTTTTCAGGGTTTGAAGGGTTCAACTTGAATTTGTGCTGTCCGAGCGAAAGCGTTTTGAAGGCTGGCAGAGGATGCGCCATGGTGAAAAGAGTTTCAAAAACAAGCAGGCTGGTTTCAATTATTCGAAAACAAGGCTATCCAGTTTCGCTGAAGCTTCGCTTGGGAACAAACGATTACGAAAAAAAACACAAGGTTTATTTGAATCTGATTAAAGGAATTGAAGCGGATTTCTTTGTCGTTCATGCGAAGACCGGCGAGCAGCGATCTGCCGAACCCGCAGATTTCAGTGTCTTTCCCGAATGCGTTGAGGCTGCTAACGGAAAAGAAATAATTGCAAACGGCGGCATTGACTCTGCTGAAAAGGTTCGGGAACTGCAGAAAACAGGAGTTTCTGGCGTGATGATTGGAAGGGCAGCAATGCGAAACCCTGCAATATTTGATGTTCTGAAAAACGGGTGCGGATACAACACGCCGAACAAAAAAATTCCTCCGATTCACGAACTTAAAAACGAATACCTCGAACTGGCTGAGAGATTTAACGCTCCGAAAAAGTACAGAGAAAATTTATTGAAAGAATTTTCGAAGAAAAATTGACCACGATTTTGTTGTTTTTAGCCCTTTAAATTGCTTTATAATACCTCCTTTATGGAAGTTAATTATAAGGCAAACAATTTTGCCTTAAATAAAAAAAAGAGGATGAATAAACAATGGATGGAAGAGATAGCTTTGGCAGAGAAATGCACAAGGTTAAATGCTCGGACTGCGGAAAGGAAACAGAAGTTCCCTTTAAGCCTGACGGCACAAGACCGGTATATTGCAGAGACTGCTACCAAAACCACAAGAAACCAAGACGAAATGACTATTAGATAAGTAATCTAATTTAATTTCTGATTTCTTAAAAATCAACAATTCTATTTTTATTTTTTTTAATTTTTTCTTAAGAAAAGACTCGATTCGAAAAACGCTTTTTCTCGGGCCGTCGCGTATTTTTGCGCAACAAATAGTATTAAATATTTGAGATACTGAAACTTATTTTGGTATATATGCGAGGAGGGCAAATAAGAGGCGTTGTCGGGCGCAGGGCAACAGGTCGGGCAGGAATTCAATCCAGAGGGGTCAAGTCAAGCGAACAAAAATCATCCCGAATGAAGCCGATGCCCAAAAATCATCAGCAACTAATTAAGGAAAGAGACA
>JBAZFU010000006.1:0-12913 GCA_041653195.1 archaeon | reverse complement strand
GAAGCGCTGGGAAAGGGTTTGAATATCGCGCCGGAACAGGTTGAGAGAATAAAAAGAATGCTTTTGGAAAATTTCCCAGAAATGGAATTCGAAAGAATAGACAATTTGAATATGCGCGCGGGCAAAATTTCTCCCGAAGAAGTAGAAAGAAGGCAAAAAATTCGGAGAAAGAGGCAAACTGCTCTTCGAATAAGGCGTTTTCAAAACGAAAAAAAATCGCGAAAAGAAGCAGAATCAGGAAATTTTGAAAGAAATCCGGAGCTTTATGACGAAGATATTGAAGCAGAATTATGGGCGAGAGAAATGGAAGACGCAGGAATATCCCCTAAAGACGAACCCACTTACTGAAAAAACTCAAATCTTTCAAAAATTTCGAAATAGCGGATTTCATCGAAAAAGATTTAATTTATTTTCTTTTAATTGTTTGCCGGATGCTCGCATTCGGAGACATTCTTTTTTTTGCAGAATTTTTTCGCACCCTTTTCAAAGAAACCCTTTTTCTTAATGCGCCCTCTTTTTTAATGAATTCTTCAAAAATTTTCTTTTTTGCTTCGGCAGGATCGACTTTTCTCTGAACACCCGATTTCGTTATAAACAAAAGATCGGCAAAGTTTTTCTCCAGGAATGTTTTCGCATTTCTCGAACGAGTTCCAAGCGCAAGCAGCTCATTCATCCCAGTTTCGCTAGAAAAAATTTCAGTATTAAGTCTTGAATTGATTCCGACTTTTTTTAACCGTTCATTCATATCCACACAATGATAGCCGCCGCAAATCACCGTTAATTTTTTCCCCCTAAAATTTGACAAAGCGGATTTTACTTGTTCAGGATAAATATTTTCCTTTATATCGCTTTTCCTTTCGCCGGTCAAAGGTTTTGAAAGGGGCTTTTTGGGGTTTTCAACGATTTCAACAATTCTTGAATCCATGGGAATTATTCTGAGTCCTCTTTTTCTGCAGGCATTGAATAATTCCAATCCTGCCCATATCCTGTCGGCTTTTTCAGGGGTAAACACGTTTCTAAGAATTTCCATTTTTTGCGGAAAAAATTTTTCATCAGCCGCAACTAAACGAGATAAATTTTGCAGCTCGTGATAAGTGTGTTGAGTTCCTTCAACCAATATCTCCGAACCCCTTGGAAGCTTTTGAACATAATCAATTAATTCTTCGTGCGCCAACGAATGAAATGAATGAATCCATGGAACCAGTTCAACTTCAGCATAAGGCATTAGGAAATACTGTTCTTTGCAGTATTAATTCTTTTTGGAAGCAGGGCAGTGAACTGACTCAAAGCGTTTCAAAAAATTTGCAAGCGTGTGTTTGGGGTGTTGAAAACATTTTTCGGTTAGAATTTGTTTCTATTCACCAATTTTTTGCCTTCATGGATAACTAACCCGTCCAACCTTTTTCTCAACTTCAATACGGGAGTTGTGCGAATTATTTCAACAAGTTCTCTGTGAGGAATCAGTGTGAACGCTCTCCCGATAGATTGCACTGTTCTTTTCAATTCTCTTGTTTCGCGCGGCGTCAAAATTTTTCCAAAAACTTCGTGATTTTCCTTAGCTTCTTCAGAAACAACTTCGAAAAGGGTTCCAAAATCTTTGTCCCGCGTGTAGGCTACAATTTCGCTATGAAGACTGTTTAACAAATTTTTTCGTTCAATCTCTTTAGTTTCAATCGGAGAATAATAAAATCGCCTGATTCCAAGCGCAGAATCTTTCGCATGAGATTTTTCATGCTGCATCGTTTCATTAGGGTTCATTATAGGAGTTTTTGGAAGTATTGTTATTGGGACGAGTTCTATTTTTCCAGTAATAGGGTTTTCTAGCAAAGCTCTGACCGTAGTTCCCAAACTAAAAGGGCCTTTTTCCGGATCAATGGTCCTTTCTTTAAATTGGGAGCGCATTACAACATTATTAATTCTTTTGAAAAGAGAGTCTTCAATCACCAAAGTCAAACCGAAAGGAGTTTTTCTCATTAACGGGTGTGCAGCAGGGTTGAGTTGTTTCGCGGTTACAAGGATTAGCCCCGCGCGCCCTTTTTTAGAATCAAGAATAGATTTTATTGTCGAATCATTCAAAGGACTCTGTTCAGGAATTTTTAAGTTAAATACTTCAAGGGCTGCGGAAAGAATTTCTCTCGGAGACGTGGTTCCAGCAATCGATTCTACAATAACCTGATTCTTTTTCAGATTTGAAATGCTCTTCAGCAAATACCTTCTCTGAGGCCTTGTTAATTCGCGCCCGCTTGCAGCTTCCCTGAACAAAGTTCTGACCGTCGCTTCGGGGTTTCTTTCAAAAACAGAAACCATTTTCGAAAAAGTTTTTGCGCCAACTCTTAATTGGCGATACTTTTTGACGGCACTTTTCGCCCTTTTCTGCATACACTGATTTGAGTTTTGTTGTTTTTAACTGTTTTGTGGGTTAATCTTTACATTGTAAGATTTAAATAAAAAGAAGTGAAAAAATGTTCGAAAAAGCCACTTTTGGAGCCGGATGCTTCTGGCACGTCGAAAAAAAGTTTAGCGGAGCCAACGGCGTAATCCAAACAAGAGTCGGTTACATGGGCGGCAAAACGGAAGACCCGACTTATGAAGATGTTTGCGCCGATAAGACCGGGCACATCGAAGTAGTGGAAGTGACTTTTGACAAGGCAAGAATCAAGTACGAAGAATTGCTCGACTTGTTTTGGAGAATACACGACCCGACAAAACTCGATGAACAAGGTGCGGACAAAGGAACACAATACCGGTCAATAATATTTTACCACAGCGAAGACCAAAAGAAAAAAGCGTTTCTCTCAAAAGAAAGGCTGATTAAAAACAAGAAATGCGGCGCGCCGATTGTAACTGAAATACGCAAAGCCGGCAAATTCTGGAAAGCCGAGGATTATCATCAAAAATATTTAATGAAAAAAGGGAAAAACACTTGCTGAAACTTATTTTACCGGCCGCAAAAACAGTTTTTATTTTTCCCAATCGCAAACAATTAAAAACTGTGAAAAGGTAGAGTCAGTATGCAAGTACAAAAACATTCGAGGTTATCTCATAATACAACCCCGCTTTTTGAAAAGGAAATAAAAAAGAAAAAGAAAGCCGGGTTAGTAATGATTGAAAGAGTACTTGCATACTCGCCCCAGATAAGCCCGTTTTTTAGAAAAAATCGAAGAGCGGTAAGATTCGCGTTAAACTTCATTGAAACCAACCTTGCAAAACTAAAATTGCTGAAAGAAGGGCAGGTAATAAAAGATTCGAGAAGCGGAATCAGCATAAGCAAAGCGCCCATAAGCAAGCACAGCGGCAGAGTCAGCAGTCTTTATTTAAGAGTCGAACTTGCAGAAAGAGAGTTTTTTTTAAAAAGAGCAGAAGTGGAATTTGCGCGTAAAATAATAGTTGATTCAAAAAGGCTTCACGATTATTTGAAAAGAAAAGGAAACATGGTTGCGGGAATGCGCGTAACCATTATGCAACCGCACATAATTTACATGGAAGAAAAAACCGATGCGGCATATGATTTGCCGTCGGGGAAAAAAGTCGGAAAGTTTTGTTATTCAGTAACAGATTTTTTCAAGGAAGGAGAAGCAATTCTTCTCGCGGACCTTTATCAAAACAGGCACTTTCATTCACTCCGCAGCACACAAAAAAACGTTCCTTCAATGCCCTTAAACGCAATCTTAGAAATCAGAAACGACCTTTCGGGCGGAATGTCCGGGCTAGACATAGATCTTCATAATACTTTTTATCTTCCGAAAACAAATGAACTTCGCTTATTTGATCCGGCAATTCCGGACACTGGGCCTATTTTGAAATGGTGGGCTCGCTAGTTTTCGTTTAATATGCTAATAAAAATTATTTATTCAAATTTTTTTTATTTCTTCAGAGTTTTTTTTGCAGCTTTTCTTTTTTTTATTTTTTCAATTCTTAACCCGTCACTCGGCCTGATTCTTGCAAAAGTTAGTTTGATGTACCTGCCCGCGGAAACATTTGCCGCACGCAAAAAACCCCTTCGGTTTTTCAGGCCAACCAAGTCAAACGCAGTCATATTCTGAGGATTGTCCGGAACCCGCTTTCTAAAAATAGTTTTATAATAAATTTCTCTGCTTCCTTCAACAATTCTTGTCCAATGCTCCGATCGCTCCTTGCCCGGCCAACCGTCATGAAAATTAGTTCTTAGTGTGTCCGGGTCAACAGAAAATTTGTAAGCGCCGTCTGATGCATCCAAACGAAAATGCAAACCAATGGGCTTTCCATTTTTTGCATAGCCCCGTTCCACAACCACGTGTGCATCAAAGCCGTTTTTCTTTAAAGCTGTTGCAAAAGCAACAGTTTTTTCGAGGCACACAAAAGACGAAATAATTTTTCCCGAATCGAATATTTCACGCGGCGTTCTGTGCCCGATTTTAAATATTCCCAAAATGCTTCTTCGGTTCTCCAAAGAGCTTTCTGCCCATTCAACAGTTTTTTTGGCCCTTGTTTTTGCATCTCCCTCAAAAACAGGAATTTCGACCATACAGTAATATTTCCGAGTTTTACAATAAAAAGTTATTTATTGGCAAAAAATAATGTTTCTTGGCAAATTTTATTCAGCCCTTCAAGTTTTCAAAAAACCTCGCAATATTTAAATATCGGCGCAGTGAAATTTGTTTATGCTTCGGGAAAAAGGAAAAGGCGCATTAAAATCGCCGGCCGCACTCGCAAGAGAAAAAGCGGCAAAAACGAAAGCCGCTGAGGAAATTTTGGTTCGGAAAAAAATCAGAAATGAATTAATTATTGAAAAAATGCGCGCAGGCGAAACACCGAAAAAAGTTGCGAGCGACATGAAAATATCAATTACACTCATTTTCAATGTTTTTGGAGAAGCGGTTGCGAGAAACCCCGAAATAGAAGTTATAAGAAAAAAGAATATGGAAAAGCTGGAAGAAAAAAAGAGAAAAGAAACGGAAGAAAAACTGTTTAAAGAAATGGAAAAAAAGTTTGGGAAAAAAGACCCTCCAAAAAAAGAAAGAGATTACAGAGTATACATAAAATATGTTTTTGAAAAAGCAAAAAGAGAGCCGCGAGAAATCCCGAACGAAAAACTGGAAGAAACGTTTAAAAAAAAGCAAGAAACTTATCGAAAAGCAGCCATTGCAATGCAAGACATAAGAGACAAAGCGATTCCAAACCAAAGAGCCCTTCTCGGCGGAAGGGATTTGCGCAACCGAAAAGAAGAGAACTTTATCGGCGGAAAAGAATATATCGACGCGAATAGAAAGGTTGCGAAATGCGCAAGCGAAATAAACGGGTTCATCGAGGGCCTCATAGAAATGGGTTTGGTCAAAAGAGAAAGCCACTGGGTAGCAGAAAACAGGAGCTATGACGTCCACAGAATTCTTTGAAGCGCAGGAATACTTGATTAATAAAACGCGATTTGTTTGAAAATTTTTCCGTGCGCGCATTTAACTATTTTGCTTAATTCTTTTTCACTATGAAAGTGCTTTTTCCTTACAAAGAGCTCCGCGCCGAACAAAAAAAAGTTGTTAATGATGTTGGGCTCGCGGTGAGTGAAAAAAAAGTTTTGCTCGTGCACGCGCCCACAGGTCTCGGAAAAACCGTTTCAAGCCTCGCACCCGCGCTTTGCTACGCTTTGAAAAACAAAAAAAGAGTTTTCTTTCTAACACCAAAAGTATCGCAGCACGAAATCGTTTTGGAAACCGCGCGCCTAATGAACGAACAATTCGGCTTAGGAATAAAAGCGGTTGATTTAGTTGGAAAAAGAAACATGTGCCTCGACCCGCTCATTTCAAATGCAAAATACGGTTTCTACGAAGCCTGCTCGAAAAAAAAGAAAGATGGATACTGCACATTTTACAACAACACAAAAGGAAACACTCTGAAAAAAAAAGTTTCCGCAAACAGAAGAAAAGCAGAAATCTTATGCAAATACAATCGAAGCCACGCCGAAATGAAAGGGCTCTGTCTCACCAAAGAACTCTGCCCCTATGAAATCACGGTGGAAATGGTGAAGAACGCAAATTTGATTATAGGGGATTATTCTCATTTGTTTAATGAAGAAATCAGAAACGGATTACTCGGACAATCAAAAATAGAACTAAAAGATTGCATAATTATTGTTGATGAAGCACACAACCTGCCTCACAGATTAAGGGATATGATGGCCTGCTCCCTCGACACAAATTCTTTGGAAAGAGCGGCAAAAGAAGCAAGAACTGTGGGTGATTTCGAAACAGAATTTCTTGCAAAGGATTTGGGAAAAGAAATGTTAGTGTTGGCGAAAAAACTTTCAATTGAAAAGAATGATGCGGTTCTTGACGCGAAAAGCCTCGACCCCCTCCGAACTCTTACGCGAAAGAATCCTGAAAAATTAGAAGAAGCAGGATTAAAATTCATTGCAAAAACAAAAACTACTGGTTCCTACTTGCTGGCTGCAGGCGAGTTTCTTTCCAATTTGCTCACGGAAAAAAAGCACACTCTTCACGTTATTGAAAGAAAGCACGGGCTGGGAGTGAGCATCTATCCTCTTGATGCGGAAGAAATTGCTTCGAGCGTTTTGAACGGCGCGCACAGCGCTATTCTAATGTCAGGAACTCTTTTGCCGCTAAAAATGTATGCAGATGTGTTAGGAATTAAAGAAGCAGTAATGAAAGAATACACAAGCCCCTTTCCTCTACATAACAGGGTTAATGTTTTTGTTTCACGAACAACAACAAAATACACTTCAAGAACTGATGAACAATTTGACGAAATGGCCTCAATAATCGAGAAAGTTGTGGGCAAAGTTCCGGGAAACACAATCGTCTTTTTTCCCTCCTTTGAAATCCTGGGAAGAGTTTCTCCCCTGCTCGCAATAAAAAGAAAAGTATTGAAACAGGAAAGAGAAATGAGCCACGAAGAAAAAAGCGCAATGATAAAAGAATTCAAACGTCTCGGCTCGGCATTCGGCGGAGTTTTGTTGGCAGTCAGTGGAGGAAGCATCGCTGAAGGAGTTGACTTTCCCGGAGAAAACTTGCTCTGCGCAATTATAGTCGGCGTTCCCTTCGCAAAAGTTTCGATTTACTCAGACGCTTTAATAAAATTCTACGACGAAAAATTCGGGCAAGGATGGGATTATGCGTACAATGCGCCCGCAATCGGAAAAGCAATACAAGCCGCGGGACGCGTGATTAGAACAGAAACCGACCGCGGAGTGTGCATTTTTTTAGACAGCAGGTTTTCCGACGTGAGATACAAAAAATTTTTTCCAAAAGATTTCAACGCAATAAAAAGCATGGAACCCGAAAAAGAAGTTGAAGAATTTTTTGCGAAAAAATAATTTCTAAAAACACTCAAGTATTGGCAAAACAAAGAGTGGTGCAAGAAGAAACAAATAAAACCGAAGCTCTACCAACTTCAACCTGCACCGCGCTATATGAGTCGTTTCTAATATTTAAATGTTTTTGAATTTTTCTCACTCGTCGAACGCCGAAATTTTTTTAGAATCCTTTCGTCAATTGTGGATTATTTTTTTACAGGTTTTTTCAAATTTTTTATTTTTTGAAAACATTTTTGCAGTTGTGGAATGGTTTTTATACAACAAACAACATATTCTCATTGGTGATTTTTTAAATGAAGATTATTGATTCGTTAAACAAGATGCATAAGAATACGGATTTTTGGGACACTGGATTTACCAAATGGTGCGTATTTTTTTTCACATTATTTTTGGTAAAATTCTGGCCAGTATTATTGTCATTGGAATGGTATTGGTATTTGATAGCGGCACTAGTGCTTGCAATCAGGCCGTTGTATCATTTTTTTGGAAAATTGACAAAATAGATTCGGCGTTGAGCATTTTTTATTATATTGGAAGAATAAAAATTTCTGCCAAAATAAGTAATTAAATGCTTCAAGTATTGGGCTTTTCTGATTGATATAACTGGTTCTTTGAAATTAGTTCTTTTTGAGCAGCCTTAAATGAAGAAATTATTTTTCGCCTCGCCTCAACGGAACCAAAAAAATTTTGCACTGTCCATTCGCGCGGGCTACTGAAATAAGGAATTTCTTTTGACAAATACGTTTTGAACACTGCTTTGGCATTGTGAGTGCTTATTTCAAAGGAAGGCACATCTGGAACAAGGCCTGTTCTTGTTTCAATAATTTTAGTCAAGAATCTTTTTTCTTCAGGATAAAGATTTCCTACAATTATTATGTCAAGGTCTGTTGGGGGAGTTGGTCTTTTAACAATCCCTCCAAAAATAATTATTCCCTCAAGTTTTGGGTTGGATGATTGGAATTGCTTTACAATCGAATCAAGTGTCCTAAAAAGCGCTTTTCTTGATTTGAGTGCTTTTCTAAATTCAATAAGTTTTGCGCGTTCAACGCCCTTTTTTGACTTAAGTACTTTTTGATAAATTTTTGCGCGCTGTTCTTCAGGCGCTTTTAAAAGATTAGCTAAAAACATGAGTGATTTGCGTGTCGGGCCCCGCTTTGGAAAATAAACTCTTTGCTTTTTAGCATTTGGAAACTTGCTTCCCATATAACTAAATCTTTTCACAAGTAATATTTAAAACATCTTAATTGCAGATTTTTTTAAAAACGCTAATTGTTGGACACTTCCCCGGCACGAAGGCTGCGAAACCTTTTAATATCTACTTACTTATATGTTCATATAGGTGATTATATGTACACTACTGTTAGAGTTGCTGAAACAACCAGGGCAAGGATTGAGTCCTTAAAAGAATACAGGAGAGAAAGCATTGACGACGTGCTAAACAAACTTTTGGCATTAGTGCCCGAGGGGGACGAGGAAGGAAAATATACTTCGGAATTTAGGGCAGGATTGCTTGAATCTTTGGCCGAATCAAAAGCAGGCAAAACAGTTCCTTTGGAAAAGGTAAAGAAAGAGCTCGGGCTGTAAGGGTGCGTTGCATGTGGAGAATAGTTTTCACCCACAGGGCACGAAAAGACCTCATGCTCTTAGACAAAGACGCCGCTTCGCAGATAATCAAAAAGCTTGAGAAAGCGGCTGAAAATCCGGAAAAAAGCTTTGAGAAAGTAACGGGCTTCAATTATTATAAAACAAGGGCGGGAGATTACAGGGCAATTGCGGTTCTTGATTTTAAACTGAAAATAATCGAAGTTCGTCGCGCCGGTCACAGAAAAAAAATTTATAAAAATCTTTAAAATAAAAACGCTATTTGTTGGACAGTTTTTTTGTCAGGGTTTTCAATCGCTAAAAAAATATTCCGCGAAGCCTTTCGGCTCAGCGGTATCTTAGAAGAACATTATAGGAAACGAAGTATATTATCAGCGTTCCGCAGATTGCATAACTGACAAACAAATGGTATGGCAGCGTAATCGGGTTTATTCCATCGGCAACGATTATTAAGAAAGCGGCAATTATTGTGCAGACAAAAGTTATTCTTAGAGCTTTCGCAGCGACGTATTCCATTCTTTCATCCACTACTCTCTTTTTCCTCCATGCTTCCGATATTCCGATTATTATTAATCCGAGGAATCCTATGTATGTTAAGTAGGTCCCAACCGAATCAAACCCGCTGAAAGTATTTGTTCCGATGTTCAACTGGTTCAGAAGCAGGCCGATTATTATCAAGCTAAGCCCCCAACCAAATTTTAGCGTCATCCTCATTTTTTTCTCCATCTTTTCTCCTCCGTTAAATTCCGAAAAGGTCTTCCACCTTGCACTTGAATTCTGCCGCCATTTTCAGGGACAGTTCAAGCGAAGGAACGTATTTGCCGCCTTCAATCGATATTATGGTTTGCCTGGTTACGCCAAGTTTTGCGGCCAATTGTTCCTGGCTAAGCTCCCGCTTTTCCCTGAATTCCTTAAGCCTGTTTTTTTTAAGCGGCACCACATCACCTATGTAAAGCATACTTTACAAAAGGTTTTTAAGTGTATGTAAAGCCGACTTTACAGCGTTTTGTTTTAGGCGCGCGGTTTGGTGTCCAGTAAGATTCGGAATAAAAAACGCTTTTCCTTTGCCAACTTTTTTGTTTTAGAAAGAGGGCGCCAAAAATGGCAATCCGATAAAATATTTTTTAATTCCATTTATGATTTGGATTTCGTGGAACAATTATCCACATGAGGACGTAAAGTAAAAAGCCAAAGCCCAAAAAAAGTATTGAGATCGCCCAGATTAGTCTTACTATTACAGGGTCGATATCAAAGTATTCGGCAACACCGCCGCATACTCCTCCAAGAATCTTGTCCTTTCCAGAACGATAAAGACGCTTTACTCCCGGTTGATTCTTTTTTGCCATAATAAGAATAATCGGGTGCGATAAGCATAAGAAGAGTATTTTTCGGCAAAGGAAAGTGAAAGAGCGGCAAGAAATTGATTCTACAAGAACTTAATCGTCTGCCAGAAAATACGCTAATTGTTGGACACTCTCAAGGCATCATTCCGAACCGCTTGTTTTGTTTCGTCATTTTAATAAAATATTTTAACCGTTTTTTCCATTCTTCCGGCCTTGCCGCAAAATCCTTTTTTGGTCCGATGTAACCGATTCTGACGCGCTTATAGTATTCAGGGAATTCGGAAAAGTTTTTCCAAACGATTTTGTCCTTTTTCAGCTCACGAAGAATTTCTTTTGGAATAGCAAATTCTTCGTCCAAAAACTCTTTTATTTTTTCCAATCCAACTGCAGTCATTTTTCCGGCTTCAATCATTCTTCTGGCGCGCTCCTTGTTCAGTTCCGAAATTCTGCTTCCTTTTCTTCTCGGAGTGAAACGCTGCGCATGGCTCTCTTCGTTAATTCCCTTTGCAGTGCTGTCAATCCAGCCGAAACAAAGCGCCTCCTCGACCGCATCATTGTAAGGAATCCTTTTCTTTCCCGAAGCCTTGTTGTAATAAACCAGCCAGATTTCCTTCTCTTTTTTGTGGTTCTTCTCCAGCCAGGCGCGCCACTTTTCCCTGTCCGAAACGTAAAGGGTTTTTGAGACGGAAAGCATGATTGATTGGAAAGAGGAAGAGGATAAAAAAATAACACTTTTTGAAAGCTTTGTGCGGATGGTTATAAAAAAAGAAAAAACTGGCGAGGAAAATTAAAAGCGTCTAAATTTGGGTCATTGTAATTTTGGGAGATCTTCCGAAGTAAATTTAATTAATTGCCCCATATTTTCATGGTTAAGTTTGTCTACTTCTCCATGTGCCGCAAAGTTTCCAATATCTAGATTGGCTTGTATAATTCTTTCTGTCGGTAGATCATAAATTCCATGCAATCTCAATTTTGTATTTATGTCTGATGCCTTATCTTTTTTTTCTATTTTTAATTCATTTTTTTCACTAATTTCTTTTAATGTTTTTTCTATTATAATCCTGCATAATACCCCCGCGGGCACTAAGTGATTTTTATTAAAAAGAGCTTGTGCCTCCTCTAAAATTGAATTGTAAAAATCGGCAGACACTAAATGTTCTATTTTGTAAAGAAGTCCATTTTTTATGTCATCCTTGACACTTCTTAGTACTGCTTGTTCTAGGACAATTCTATTTCGAAGGTTCATATTGGTTTGGTGGTCGTTACGCGGAAAAATTTTGGTGGAATTTTTTATTGAATTAAATTGAGTGTACGCCGAGCTATCTTTGCCAAATGTTTTTTCAATTAGTGTTAGTGAGCTTGTTTCCCAAGTGATTATTTTTGAAAAATTTTCTGTGACGAAATCCGGTTTTTGTGCCTCTTCTTGAATAATTTTTCCAGATTTTTCTAGCAGTTTGTCACACAAATTTATTATGGGAGAGGTCATATTTATTTTTTTAACCAGAGTACTTTTAAAATGGGTGTTGGGCGTCTTGGCTGAATAATGTTTAATCAAAGGTGTCATTAAAACCTTCATAAAAACCATAGAAATATCCAATGATTTTCATGCCTGAGACCAATATTTCTTTTGCAGAGACCTTGTCAATTGTTTCCCCGTGTACTGCTCTATTGCATATGGCAATTACATCTTTTGCATTAATTGCTATATTGGGATTTATCTTTTTTTTGTCAGCTAAGTATTGGATCATTTGGTTCAAAGACATTCGTGCAACGTAATTTTTGTATTTGTCCGTTTCAACTTCTAATACTGTGTCTCTGACCACTTTTTCCATTTCAAGGCGTAATTTAGCTAGTCCGAGAATGTGGTCATTTTCAAAAACTTCATACAATCTTGTGCCCAGTGCGGTTAATTTTTGTTTTGAGTATTTCTTTTCAGTTTGTTTTATTGGTGCGTTCTTTATATTTTCTTTTGTTGATTCGTTTATTTTTTCAACTTCTTTATTGGATATTGTAGCTTCAAAATCGCCATATTTTAATTTTGTAATTTTTGGAATTAGTGGAATTAAAATCAAAAGTATAATCAACAAAATCGAGGTATAATCCACTGTTATATTTTGGATATTGAAGGCGTGTGCTGACAGGAGTATAAATACGAGAACAAATATGGCAATCAAATAGGTACTCTTGGCACCCTTTAAAATGACTAACAAGTGCTGTGTTGGGGTGGCCATTAACAATCTACCAATTAAAGTGTTCTGGGAACGAAATAAAAATGGTGCTATGGTGGAATCTTCTTGGCTAATCTTGGGAATTCAGCGCCACGTCGTTTATACTGCCAAAAATTATACATAACAAGTATTTTGGTGGTTTTAACCGACTCGTCCTGAGAAGGGCAACAATAATCAAAGCCTGCTTTGTGCGAAAAATTAGCACAACTTCTCAAAGTCGAAATTGACAAAAATCCTCAAACCTCTCCATTTCGCCTATTTAACGCATTCTATCGATTTTCAATGCTCAAAAGCCCCCTAAATCAACCCCTTGAGAAGTAGGATAATCCACGTTATGCTTTAAAATTCCTTCACAAAATATGGAACTTTTTACGAAGAAGTGCCACAAAAAAAGAGTAGTGGAAGTGAGGGCGCCAAGGGCAGAAATCGAAGGT
>JBAZFU010000005.1:0-63297 GCA_041653195.1 archaeon | reverse complement strand
TTAATATAATTTTTTCAAACGGTTCTTCACAATTTTTTAATGATTTGAATATTCCGTGCAGGGCCTCAACCGAAGCACAAGCAGGCGGTTATTACGGCGCATTCGGTTACATAAGTGCAGTAGATTTCGATTATTTCCCAGCGCCTTTGTGGCCATTTACTATGCTTGCAGCGATAAGAATAAGGGCGCCTAACTTGGTTACGCGCGGAGCAACAGATGGATACGTTTTACAATTTGTTTTCAAAAATATTTCAGATTCGGACGTGAATGTTCAAAAAATGAATTTAAACGGCAGTAACGCCGGAATGTGGGACAGTGACAGGCCTGCAAATACGTGTAATTCGTGTCCACTTGGAGCCTGTGGTGCCGATTGTCAGGGTTGCTGGCACGGTCTTTTGAAAACAGTAAGTGCTCCAACGGTGACTGATTTTAACACTATGAGCACTCGGGACATAAATTATGCAAGAAGGTGCTATAATTTTCCGCCGTATATTGTAATTCCTGCAAAGAGTTCCGCAGGCATTTTAATGGACAGGGAAATAGTTTCTTGTGCAACTGCAAACACAGTGTCTAATGTATCGACCGTTATTTATTATAAAAATCCCGGAGGGTCGTTAACAAATACTTCTACGTTTACAACGGGGATTAAGTGCGTGAATTCGACGAGTTATTCCGGAACGTTCACTTACCTCAGTCCGGACCCTCAGTCGGATTGTGTCGAATGATAATTTTTTTATCCTCGTTTTTTATTCCTTTTGCATTTTTTTTCTTTATGCGTAGAACCTTTTTCGCACTTTTAATTCTTCTTTTTCTTCTTGCTTTCGTTTCTCCGTTTGATTTGTGGTATCGCATAATCGGAATGGGTTTCTTCAAAGCATACTCCAATTCAAAAGTTTTGCTTTTTTTGATAATTCTGGCAATTTGTTTTTTTATTGTTTTACGCAAAAAACAAAAACAAAAAGTAAAACAGAAAAAATTTTTTTCAAGTATTTTTAACGCTTTTTCGGAAGTAAAAAACGTTTTAGAAAAAAGAATTTCGTTTTTAAGTTTTCTTGTCGTTCTGCTTCTAATCGTTTTAGGTGCGCTGAACATTTTCTCTTTTTTCGTTTATTCTCAAAACAACAACCTTTCGCCGTTCTCACTTTCCTACTTGGTTTATTCCACAAACGCACCAGTTTTGAGCGTTACGAGCATGACTCACAACCATGTAATGAAACCGCTTCTCCTTCCATTGAAAATTATTTTTCCAGGGATAGCGAATTTTTACGGCTTGGATTTGGCGCTCGTTGATTTCATGCCGCAATGGTTTTTTCCAGTGTGGATTCTCGCTTTCGCTTTTTACACAATATTTTTATTATGTAGCATATTCCTGTTTTTTAAAATCTCAAAACGCTGGCCAAAAGAAATTTTATTTCCACTCACTTGGCTCTTCGTCTGCGCCTTTTTCCTGGTAACAAAAACAATTGTTGACGGCGGAATTTTCACAGAAGACTTCCTCGTCGGCGCACCCTTCTTCATCTACTTCATTTTCGCTGCACCGAAAACAATCTTCTCGCCGGTAAAGAATTATTTCAAGTTTTGGTTCCTTCCGACGTTTGTTTTCAATCTAATTCCTGCAACAATTTACCTCGTCACCGGCGGCTATTCATTCGACCTGATGATTGGCAGCGTTTTCATGAACTTCGTTCTTTTCTCAGGTTTTCTCGCCTTTGCGCTCGTGCCCTACTTTTTGATTTATTTGATTCAAAAAACAATTTCTGAAATCAAAAATTCAAACCTCAAGAAAAAAAAGAATTTTATTTTTGTTTTGTTGCAACAAAATTGGAAGCGTCTTCTCGCAATTTTCCTGCTAATAATTTTCTTTGTCTCAATGATTTTTGTGCTGAATGTTTTCTTCAAAAGGAATTATATAGGCCCTTTCGAAGAAATGACCGCGCCAATAAATATAGGAAATAGATTTTACGTTACTCAAGATGCATTAAAAGATTTCAGCAAGTTCAAAATAATTGATGATTCAAAAGAAATGCTTCTTGTAGAAGCAACTCAAAAAACTACCCTTGCGCAGGTAAGCACGTGGCCCAACAACATTAAAGCAATGCAGTATGCAATAAAATGGGATTCCGAATGCGACCTATTCGCGCTTCCAAAAGAAGTAAAGATAATTACAACTAACAAATTTTCGCTTTCAGAAATCCGCTCACGCATCCCTCAAGTTTCAATGTTCAAATATGTTACAATTGATGAGTGTCCGCGAAACTCTGATTGCACTTACAAAATGCAACTTGGCTTTGATTATTCCGAAAATTGCCTCGCCGAGTTCAGGATTCCTGTTGAAAAACTTTTGCTAAAAATGGGTTTCACTAATTTTATTCTCACCTAAACAGGTTAATTCAAAGTTGCTGAAAATTATTGTTCGCAGAAGAATAACATAATCATTAAATACTACTTTTTCCCTCTAATGTAACCATAACGTGAGCTAATTTGTTAAACGGAAAAATTAACGGAAAGGCGCAGGGCGCGGTCGAGTACCTTCTCATAATAGGCGCGGCCGCAGTAGTTTCAATCCTTGTAATTGGAACAATGTTTATCATGTCTTCTTCGGGCCAAACCGCGGCAAATAAAGCAGATATTCCGAATTTGCTCGGCGAACTCGGCAATGTCGGAAAAGTTCAGGAGAATTGTTTCAACGGAATTGATGATGACGGCGATGGAAAAATAGATTGCGCCGATTTAGAAGATTGTATTAGCGACCAAGAAACGGGCGTGTGTTCGAGTGCCTGCGCCGATAAGGATAACGATTTGTGGTACCTGCAGAGAGGCGGTTGCGTAAACCCTCAGGAAGGTTACGGTTACAACGATTGCAATGATTCTGCACCAGGAATTAATCCGGGGGTTAGTGAGACGGGCGAAGAGATGTGTGCGGATGGAATAGATAATGACTGTGATAATGTAAAAGATTGCTTCGATTCTGGTTGTAATAATACAACTGTTTGCACCGAAACTTGCGAAGATGGAAAGGATAATGATGCGGACGGCTTGATTGACTGCGATGACCAGGAAGATTGTTCTACTTATGGTTGCTGCGGAGTTGTTTGTGATGATGCGTTTGATCAGGATGACGGCGGAATCGGCGATAACTATTACGCGCTTGGAACATGCTGTTATCCGAAACAAGCAGGGCACGCGTTTGGGGACTGTGATGATGCAAATCCTGAAGTAAATCCTTCGATTGATGAGGGGGCAGAAGCAAGCTGGTGTCACGATAATGTGAATAATAATTGCGACCTTGCAGGATTGAAAGATTGTGCGGATTCACAGTGCGTAGGAAGATATCCTGAAATTTGCGGCAATTCAATTGACGATGATTGTGATGGCGCTACTGATTGTGCAGATTCAGATTGTAGCGGCGTAGTTACCTGCGTGAGTCCGGGCCATTTAGTTGGTTGGTGGAAATTTAAGGAAGGAAGCGGGATAGCTGTTAGCGATGAAAGTGGAAAAGGAAATAATGGGATAATTACAAACACTGGTGGCACAACTCTTGTTGGGGCTGAATGGGTTTCAAATGGAAGAAAAAGCGGAGAATATACTTTGCGGGTTAAAAGTCAAGGAAGCCCAACAGCATACGGGTGGGTTCAGGCATCGACCAATAGTTTTAGTTTTGGGGATTCTCCGAGAACAATTACTGCATGGGTAAAAAATGAAGGCACCGGTTTCATGTGGCAGGGAATAGTTGCGTATGGAAATTACCCGTCTAAAGGATTTGCGCTTGGAAAGCCGTGTGACGGAACTCGACCGGCATGCCCTGCAGGGCAATTAATTGCTTGGCCGGTGGGCGAATCTTACTGTGGTTGTGATGCTTCTTTCGGGCTTCCTGATAACGAGTGGTCATTTGTTGCGATAACATATAATTACGTTGCTTACCCTGCGCAAGGAACTATGGTTGTCAAAAGAAAAAGCGCTTCTGATACACAAATGCAATCGCAGGTTTGCAGCGTCGTTGGAACTTACACTTGTCACTTAAATACGACTCAAAGTCAGTATTTTTTTATGGGCGCAGGATTAAGAGGCTTTGAAGAAACACGCTCATTCAAAGGACAAATTGATGATGTGACTGTTTGGAATACTGCTTTGACCGATGCGCAAATCCAACAAGTTTATAATATTCAAAAATGATAAGTGGTTTTTATGAAAAAACAAAAAGCACAGGGTGCAACCGAGTACCTGCTCATTCTCGCTTCGGTAATAGTTGTTTCCGTTATTGTTATCGCATTGATTGTGACGATTTCTTCTTCAAGCAAAAAAACTACTGATGACACTGTTAATGCTGGAATGTATGATCCGATTACAAATTTAAAATATGACCAGGATTTGTACCCGATTGCGATTGTTGCGGCGATGGCTTCTTTAGATATGGGGGGAAATAATCCGCAGATTCAATTCGTAATAAAAAATCTGTCTGACGAGCAGATTGAAATAAGGAAAATGTTTATTGGCACATCACAGGTTGGAATGTACGGAGGTTCTGATTTTGCCGCGTATCCCCTTCAAGCATATTATGATTCAGTTCACGCCACATGGGATTATAAATGTGTGACGCAGTGCGTTCCAACACATTGTATTCCTGGTTCTGGCGGCGACACTTCGGGATGCAATTGTGCTGCCTGCAGTTGGCACGGTCTTCAAAAAGCAACAGATGTTACGTACACAGGGGCAAACATGGTCACGGGTGGATTAATAGATGAAAGCACAAAATGCAATGTGCCGAACGTTTCGGATCGTACGCAGATTAAAATAAATTCGCCGCCTATAATTTTTGACCCTCAAGAAGAAAACGGTTTATTTATGGACAGAAGTGTTTTCATATGCGTTCCTGGAACTTCCTCAAAATTAGTTATTTCTTTTTGTTACTCTTCTCCGCCAGGTAGTCCGATTGTTTGCACAAACTCAAAAACTATTTCAGTTGATTGTGCGAGTAATTTGATGGGGTATCGCGGAACATTCAGTTATTTGCAGGCATGTTGAATTATTTTTGTGAAAAACAATTTTTCTAAAGGAAAAAGTCTTTTTCCATAGTTTTTTAAGTTCTTCAGCCGTTTCTGTGTTATGGCGCAAGTGATTCCCGAAGCCGAGTATATTAGGAAAGAAATTATTTTGCGCCAGCTCGATTTGCCGCAATCCGTTACGCTCACAAAAAAATCCCTGCTCCGCTGGTGCGCCCTTTCTCTCGGCCTGATTTCTCCGAAAGAAAGCCGCGACAAATCAATAATTATTTTTGATGCACTCTTCTCGTTGCTTTTCAAGAAGAAAGAAAAACCGACTACGCTTGATGTGCAGGCCGCGATAAAAAAGAAGTATTCGTTTATTGTGAGCGAGAAGCTCATCAGGTATCATTTGAATCGATTGGTGGATTTAGGGATTATTCAGAGAAAAAAGAATCAATACTCGATAAATCCAAATCCTTATTCCGAGAAGAGGGGTTCGCTTGCCGCTTCTTTCGATGCGTGGGTGAAAGCTCCTTTTAACGAAGAAATGGAAAAGATTTCGAATTCTTTGGAAAAGTTGCAGCAGCTTTACGGCAAATAAGTTTAGTTTGCTTTTTTTCCGATTAATTATCTTTCTTTCAAAGGAACGTAATTTTTCTTTTCCAAAATTGTTGAAATGTATGCGGGGCGTATTAGTTTTCCCTGAATAACTTCCTCAATTCTGTGAGCGCTCCAGCCGGAAACCCTTGCCATTGCAAATATCGGCGTGTAAAGTTCCTTCGGGATTCCAATCAAATCATAAACAAAGCCCGAGTAAAAATCAACGTTTATGCACGCAACTTTTCCTTTTTTTGAATGCACAATTGCAGGAGCCAGCGCCGCAACTTTTTTGTATAATTCAAATTCTTTTTCGCGCCCTTTCTTTTTTGCAAGAATTTCAGCTTTTTTTTCCAGTATTGCAACTCTCGGATCAGAAATCGTGTAAACCGCGTGCCCAACCCCGTATATTTTTCCTTTCCCGTCACTGGCTTTTTTGTCCATTATTAAATTCAAGTATTGTTCAATTTCTTTTTCATCTTCCCAGTTTTTTACATTTGTTTTTATGTTTTCCATCATATCCATAACAGCTTCATTCGCCCCGCCGTGCAGGTGCCCCGAAAGCGAGCCTATTCCGGCGCATATCGCCATGTAGGTGTTCGCACCCGATGATGAAACGCAGCGCGTTGAAAAAGTTGAATTGTTTCCTCCGCCATGCTCTGCATGCAGTATCAGAGCGATATCAAAAATTCGTGCAGTTTCTTCGTCAGGAATTTTTCCTGTGAGCATGTAGAGAAAATTTTCCGCAGTCGAAAGCCCTCTCTTTGGCGGATAAAATTTGACTTTTTCGCCCTTTGCTTTTAAAACGCAGTAACTGTAAGCAGCAATTGTTGGAAATTTTGCTATCAAATCGATGCATTGTCTTGTTATGTCCTCAATATCTGTTGAGTTTGGATTTTCGTCGCACAAGTACATTGCGGAAACGGCAGTGTGAAGCGCACCCATAATATCTTCATTTGAAGAGTTATGGGGCAATCTTTTTTTTATAATCGGGATGAGAGCTCTTCTTTTTCCGATTATTTTTGAAAAACTTTTCAAATCGGATTTGTTCGGCAGTTCGCCGGTCAAAAGCAGGTATATCGTTTCCTCGAACCCGAACCTGTTTTCCTTTTCAATGTTTTTTACAATCTCTCCAACATCGTAGCCGCAGTATATTAGTTTTCCTGGAGAAGCAATTATTTTTCCAGCATTATCTTTTTCATAGCCCTGGACCTGTCCCTTGCTTGTTATTCCGACAACCACTCCCGAACCGTCTTCGTACCTGAGTCCCGGAACAATTTTTTTTTCTCTTATTGTTTCTATCGGAATTTTGTCGCTTTCCAGCGCCAATTTTTTTACTTTCTCAAAAACAGCGCTATCATCGGTAAACATCTAAATACTTCCGTTTTTTTGTTAAAATAATTTGTTTCTTAAGGAAAAAGACTTTTTCCACAATTTTTTCTTTTTTTCCGATTCGGGACGGTTTTAATGCATTTGCTTTGGAGTTTGAAAAAATTATTTCAATCTTACCGCGTCAAGGTTTCTTATTGAAGTCGAGTTGATTTTGTATTTCGCGGCGATGTGCCTTGAAAATTCCACGCTTCTTGCGGGGTCTCCGTGCCCGACCAGTATTCTTTTCGGGCTCGGCTTTAGCGAACCCACATAAGCAGTTAATTCGTTGAAATCGCTGTGTCCCGAGAAGCCGTCAACGGTCTCAATTTTCATTTTCACTTCAAGCCTTTTCGTTTTTCCGTTCTGCATTATCGGCAGCGTTCTCATTCCCTGTTGTATTCTTCTTCCGAGCGTTCCTTCCGCAAGGTAACCAACAAAAACAAGAGTGTTCGCGGGGTTTTCCGCCATTGCGTTAAAATATTCAATCACCGGTCCGCCCTGCATCATTCCCGAAGTAGAAATTATTACTGCGCCGCTTTCCTTCATTATTTTTTCTCTTTCTTCGCGTTTCGCAACCTTGAATATCGGCGAATCAAAAGGCGAATCGTTTGTGAGTATTCTTCTTTCCAAACTTTTTCTCAATTGTTCTGGATATGCAGTGTGTATTGCAGAGGCCTCTCTTATCATTCCGTCAATGTAAATTTTGTTCTGTTCCGTTAGAATTCCCTGTTTGTAAAAATTTTCGATTACGAGTGCGATTTCCTGCCCTCTTCCGACTCCGAAAACAGGTATTAAAACGTTTCCTCCAAATTGAGTGGTTTCTTGAATTATTTCCAAAAGTTTTTGTTCTGCCTGATCGCGCGGCATTTGTATTGCATCCTTAGAACCATAAGTACTTTCAATTACAAGAGTCTCAATTCTCGGATACTTTATGTCAAGATTGTTGAACAGCCTTGTGAACCCGTATTTTATGTCTGCACTGTAGACTAAATTGTGCGCGCCCTCTCCAACGTGCAAATGCACCGAACTAGAGCCTAAAATATGCGCGGCATTATGCAAAGTAAGCCTCATGTCAGGTGCAATATCCGTGACTTCTCTATAATCTCTTGGAATGGTGTGTAGCAGCGCGTTCTTGACATCTCTTTCACTGAAAGGCGGTTCTCTTTCGTTTGATATTCCAACGTCTATTGAATCGAATTGAAGCAGTGTCATCAAATCCCTTGTCGGTTCGGTGCAATAAGTCGGCCCCTCAAATCCCAATTTGTAAATGTAAGGGAGCATTCCGGAATGATCTAAATGCGCGTGAGAAATCACAACTGCGTTTAGTTCCGTGAGAGGATATCCCAGCGCATCAAGGTAAGGGTAAGGGTCTTCTGGCCGCGTGTTAACTCCTGCATCCATCATTAATCTTGTGTGCGGCGTTTCCACCATCATGCAGCTTCTTCCGACCTCTCTGAATCCTCCGAGCGCGTTGAATCTTACCCAGTCGTGCTGTGCCTTGCTCGGTTCTCCGTAAATATTTTCCGCAGTCTTTAACAAAAACTTTTTTCTTTCGTCGCAGTGAGTATGCAAATGCCTTCTTATTCCCCGCAATATTTCTGATTCGCTTGTCGGCGCTCTTAAAATTTCGGGAGTCCATCCCGTTTCCAAAATTATTTTTTTGAAATTTCTCCGCCCTTTCCGATAACGATTCCTTTTTTCACCGCTTCAATTACTACTTGTGAAAAAGGCTCGTTGAAATAAACGTCCTTTACATCTGCTTCCTTCGGCACCATTTCAAGGATTTGTTTTTTTGCCTGTTCTTCCGGCCCGAGCAAACTCTTGTCCGTCCGTATGTTAATTCTTTTTTTGAGTGCAAAAGCTGTTTTTGAAACAAAATTATCTGCTCCGAAAAAAGCCGCGGGGTTTTTAGTGTATATTACCACTTCAGGCCCTTCCATTTCTATTTTCGAAACTTCGCACCTGTCAGGCAGCGTTTCTTTTAGCTGTGCTTCTATTTGTTTTAGTATTTCTATTTTTTGAGTCATAATAATCATTTTTAGTTTTTTTAGATTGAGTTTTTCAAATTTAGTTGATTTGTTTTAAGTCCCGTAAGCTAATTTTTTATTTTAAATTTTGAAGAGGCCAAATTTCTCGGCTGCTTTTTCTGCACGTCACTTAATTGAATTTTATTTTCTGAATTATTTTATCGATTTCTTTTTTGTCAATTTCCCTGTAACCATTAGAGTCAATTACAATTACAGTTACGCTTTCTCCGCCGCTGTAAATGTCTCTGTGTTTCGCCGCGCTTATCGCTTTCACCGCCAGCGCAATCGTTTCTTCCTTTGTCATGTCTTTTCTGTATTCGCTGTCAAGTGTTGTCATCGCGAATTCTGTTCCGCTTCCCGTTATGGCATATTTGTCTTTTTTTACCATTGCACCCAACGGAGTAAGCTCATAAAGTTCCGGCTCTTCATTTAGTCCGCCTATTATCGGCTGGAATATGAAAGGATAATACCTGTTTCCATTTAGCACATTTGAAAGCAGCGAACTCAACGCTCTCGGCGTCATATTGGTTTCTCTTTCTATTTCGTATAAATTTGCCTGTGCGCGCAAAAACCTTATCAGCGCCATCGAATCCCCGACTTCACCCGCAATCGTAAGTCCGATATTCTTTGTTATTTTGTAAACTTTCGGGATGTTGCTTTCCGTCGCAATGTTTCCCATTGTCGCCCTCTGATCAGATGCAAGAACAACAAAATCTTTTCCCGCAAGCCCGATAGTTGTTGTTCCGGTCTTCCTGTCTTTTGCAGTTATTGCAGGATTTACCGCGTTCCCGGGCGTAACAAATTGCGTCCTTTCGCTTATGAGGCTTATTGGTAGCCCCTCTATTTCTCTGAAGTAATTCATTTTATCACAAATAGAATTCGTAATTTGGTTGAATAATAAGTTTGCCTTATGAAACCTTTAAAAAGCTATTTTTCCTCGTTCGGCTTCTTTAGTTGCCGCCGCTTTTTTTCTTTTCCTCTTTTGCTTCAGCTTCCCTGAAATGCATTTTTATTCCGAGTTCTTTTCCAAGTGTTGCAATAGTTTCGTTCACCTTGACCAAATTTTTGTAGGCATCCGCAGAAAGCGTTATGTATAATTCTTCGTTTTTTATTTCTTTTTTCGCTTCCGGAATCCTCGAATAATACTTTTCAAAAATCTCTTCGCAAATTTTTTCCTTATCTTTCACTTCGCCTTCTAATTTTATTTTGTATTCAAGTTCTCTTCCAGAAAGCGGGTTGTTAAAATCAACGCGCACCCTTCCCCCGCTAACACTCTGCACCTTTCCGATATACTGCTCCGCCCTTATCAGCAGCCCAGGAACAGGATTAATTTTTTGATTCTTAAAATCAATTAAAGGCATCACCCTTACCAGCTCCGCCTTTCTTTCCCCAAAACCGTCTTTTGCGCCGAGCTTTACAATTCTTTCTTCGCCCGCTTTCATTGTTTCCAGTTCTTTTTCAATCAAAGGAAGCATCTCGCGCTCGCCCAAAATTATTGTCAAAGGGACATATTTTTTTTTCTCATCGAAAATATTCGCTTCTTTCGCATCTTTCTCAATATTAGTGTCAAAAATATTTCCGGTAGTCAGCTCTCTTCCGGTAAAACTTATTTTAATCATCTTTTTTTTCGCAGTATTCTCTTCCGAATCAGTTCTTGAAGAAGCGGTTTTTTTAGCGCTTATTTCCTTTTCAACAGTTTTTTTTGTTTCCATTTCTGCACCAAACAAATTCATCATTTTTATATTCTTTTCTGATTAGAAGCTATTTTAACAGTTTTAGAATTTGTATATGGAGTATTTTTAAAGCTTCTTCACGGCCTTTTAAAAAAGGCCGGCGAAAAGGCTGCGCATTAAAATGGGCTGGCGAAAAGGCTGCGCATTAAAATGGGCCGGCGAAAAGGTTTCGCTCTGCTTTGAAAAAGGCCGACGAAAACGGCGCCCACAATACGGGCGCGAATCGTAAGCGCAGGGTTTTTCAAGGAATAGCGTTAAATTTGTTTGAAGTGATTTAAGTGGAAAAAGAAAAAAAAGAGAAAATGATGCAGGCAGTCGGCATAATTATTGTAATAGTTATGGCGGGCAGCATGATTGCCGCCGGAATAATTACTAATGAAAAAAACGCCGAGCAGGAACAACAAACAACTACGCCTGCCCAAATAGAAGCATCGACATTTTCCTATGATGTTAATTTTGATGCACAGGTTTTGAAAGAACTTAATCTTGCAAGATTCCGCGCGTTCACAACAGAAATAGATGTTTCTAAAATGGATTTGGCGATTAAAAAAATTGACGGAGTAAAAACCGTTTCAAATTCCAGCATGTTCAAGCCGCAGACAAGCGACACAAATAGTGACGAGTGGATTTATTCGGCGGATATTACGCTCGAAAAAGGGGCTTCACTTTCCGCGGTAACCGAAAAAATGGTTCAATTAAGTTTCTTTTCAAGTGAAGAGGGTTCTTACCTTGTTCAAAAAAGCGCGACAATAGTGCCTCCAAAAACCGCGCTGATGCTTCACAATGCATCGCTAGGCATAGACGTAAATTTTTCTTTTGAAGGAAAAGCGCAGTCCGCATGGATAAACGCTTCGACGCTTCCAAACGATATGATACTTGCAGGCGGCACAATCCATTTGCAGGGAAAAATACTTGTACAGACGGATTTGCGCGAACTGGAAAACAAAACGGATGTTCCTAAAAACTTTCAGCAAAACGTTGAACTAAAAATAGTTTCACTTTCTCCCACCATTTCCTACGAGGGAACGAGAAAACTAAATTCGTACCTTGATGAAAACGCTTTGAAAGCGGAAATAACTTCCGCAGATATTAACACGGTGCCCGCATTATTTTCTCTTCAAAATTCTCTCGAAGTTTCCGTTGACTCGAATTACGTCATTTCGAGTTCGGATACCGATGCAATAAAATTATTTGAGGGCGTAACATCTACCGAAGTCGGTCAAGGCAATTCAATTTCAATGGGGTTTGAGCAGGAAAAAATAAGCTCCGTTGATTCAGCAGTAAAAAAATATTTTTCCGACAAAGGAGTTTCAATTGAAATAACTTATCCGACAGAATATGTTTTCGGCGAAATCGCTTCATCAGAAAATCTGTCTTCATTTGAAAACATTCTTTCCTCAAAAGGTTTTTCCGTTTCCCTGAAACAGGAAGCAGGCTTTGATTTGAATTCACTTTTCATAGATTCTTTCGGAAAGGAACTTCCGTTCGAAAAAGGAACATTTTCCGCAACACTGAAACCGGGCCACTCAATTGGCGACGACATTAGGCTTCTTCTTACTTTGACCGTTCAGAGGGACAAGATTTCCGGCATTTCCGGAGAAGAAACAGTTTCACAATAGAATTATAAGTAAGCAAAGCAATAATTATTCAGGTAATTGTAGTGCATTTCAATTCAAAAAAAATTTGTTCTTCCAGTAGCGGTTCCGCTCAGGGAACCATCGAGTATGTTGTTTTGTTAGCCATCATCGTTGTTATTGGTTTGGTTGTTGTTGTTTTGAGTTCTAGTTTTGTTGAGAATGCTCCGAGTGTTTCGAAGGGCAAGTCTGAATTGTATTGGTCTTCACAGGATTTGAGTATTGTTGATTCTGCTGTTGATTCTAATGGTGACGGAATTTTTAGGTTTTCAAATAATAGTGTTGAGGGTGTTACGATTACCGGTTTGAATGTTGATGGTGATGATGTTAATGTTTCGCGCACGAAGATTTTGGGAGGAATTACCGCAAATATTTCGGTTTCAGATTTGCCGCCTTGTGTTGGTGGTTCGAGAATTTATAAAGTGAAAGTCACTTATAGCGACCAGTACGGGATTTTATCAACTTCAGATGCGGCGGATTTGATTGTTAGTTGCACGCCTGATGTTCCTGTTGTTCCTGTTCCGGCGGATGTTTTTAGCGATGTTGATGCGCCTTCGATAGAGTTGATTTCTCCTTACAATAATTTTGTGAGCGATGACGGCGTTGTTTCTTTTTCGTATTTTGTTTGGGATGATAATGCTGTTCGTTCCTGCAGTTTGTTGATTAACGACGATGTTAATCAGATTGTTTTGAGTCCGAGTTTTGGCGAGCATACTTTTAGTGTTGTTTATCTTCCTTCTGAGGGGATTTATTCTTGGGATGTGAATTGTGTTGATTGGAATAATAATTGGGCAGATAATAATGGCAGCGGTTCTTGGGATGTAAATTATTACATTGCACCGGAAGCTCCTGCAGAGCCGGTTTATTTCGCGAAAAGTTTTGGGGGCGGAGACGGTGCCGCAGCTTACAGTGTTGCATCCGATGGTAACATTTACATTGCAGGATATTTTGCCGGAACCGCTACTTTTGGTAATGATGAATTAGTTTCCGCAGGCGGTTCGGACATTTTTGTAGCCAAGTTGGATTCTGACGGTAACTGGTTGTGGGCAAAAAGTGCGGGTGGTGATGGCACCGATTCTGTGAGGGGGATTGCAGTCGATTCTTTTGATAATTTATACCTTACGGGTCAATTTTGGGATGTTGCTTTTTTTGGAAGTGATATCGAACTTCTTTCGGCAAATGAAAGTGGGGACTATGACATCTTTGTTGCTAAAATTAGTTCTGATGGTAACTGGTTGTGGGCAAAAAGTGCAGGTTCAACAGTGGATGATAATGGTGGTTATTCAATTGCAATAGATTCGGCAGACAATATTTATGTAGCCGGTGATTTTATTGGCACGGCCGCCTTTGATGATTTTAGCTTGGTTTCCACAGACAGCTCAAATGTTTTTATTGGCAAGATAAATTCTTATGGGGAATGGGCGTGGGTACAAAAAGCAGGGTCGGAGTATCCGGCTCATGCAGCGCAATTGATGACTGACTCGGCGGGAAACGTGTATATTACCGGGTATTTTAATAGTTATGCAAATTTTGGAGATGCTGAAGTAGACTCGCACGGCGTTGAAGATGATGATATATTTGTTGCCAAATTTAGCAGTGAAGGGGAATTGGTTTGGGCGGTTAATGCAGGAAGCTCTGGCAATCCTGGAGAAGAGTATGTCTGCGATAGGGGTAGGGGATTGGCTGTTGATACGGCGGGTAGCATTTACATTTGGGGTGTTGCTTGCGAGGGAATTTATTTCGGCGCCATTCCACTTATTTTGCATATTGAAGCACAACCATTTGCAGCAAAACTGAGTTCTTCTGGTAATTGGGAATGGGCAATAACCCTTCCGCGCGAGGTTGCTTGTTCATATTCGGTTGGAATGGAATATGGACCTGGGTTAGCAAATGCATTGGATGGAAATATTTTGGTCACTGGAACATTTTTTCCAATAATAGATTCCGATGAGCCGATATTCGGCGTGGAAGGAATGTCCACAAATTATAGGGATGTTTTTGTTGCGAAACTTGGTCAGGACGGCAATTGGCTTTGGGCAAAAAGTTCAGTTGCAGGGGCAGATTCAAGAGTGGCCAATAGCAAGTCAATTGCTTTAGATGATTCAAGAAACATGTTTGTAACCGGTTGGTTTGATTCCACAGTTTCTTTTGATGGAACAAGCTTAACTTCTGAGTCGGAAGTTACTGACGGCTTCATCTGGAAAGTCCAACCGGCAGATTAGAATTAATTAGTTATTTTTTGAATTTTTTTTATTTATTTTTTCAATTTCATTATCGCTTCCGCAATGTCCCCGTTGCTTTCTTCCAATGCTTTTTTCGCTTTTTCTTTTGAAACGTTTGCCTGCTCCGCAACCATTTCAACATCATCATCGGGAACGCCGCTTTCTTCCGAAGGGTTTCCCATTACGGTATAAGTTTTTGTTCCCTGCATCTCAATGCTTTGAACCTGCGGCTCTTTGAAAACTAGTTTTTTTCCGTTCTTTAATTTCATTGTTATTTCTTCGACTTCTAAGTCCTCGTTCTTGATGCCCATTTGGCGCATCATTTTTCCCATCTGCTTTGGATTAATTCCTCCAGGAAACATTTTTTTCACCAAATTATTTTTCAAGACATTAATTTTGGCTCATTAATATTAATTTATTCGGAGTAGCATATTTTAAATATTAGCTCTGCTTTGTATTATTGTCAAAATTTTTGTTTTATTTGCCTGGTGAATTTTTATGGAAAAAGTTATTGCTTCTATTGAGAGCTTCGATAAGATGTTTCCGAAACTGCCGAAGAGCGACGAGCGAAGAGACGCGTTAAAACAATATTTCGCTTCCGGCGGGGTTGTGAAAGCATTCGACATCGGGGGAAAATGGCCGAAACTTACTTATCCGAGTTATTTGGTGCTTGACAGGAAAATGAAGGAACTCCATGAAAAGAAAAAAATTTATTCTTCAAAACTTTCAGACTGGAAAAAAAAGCACTCCTCAGCTTCGCATTACCATCAAACCCAACAGTTAAAAAAATTGAAGGAACCGCTTTACTGGCAGCACATGGCGAAAACAATTTCCGACCCTGATTACAAAAAAGATTCCGAGAAAGTGAAACTGCCCGCGCATTTGGTGGGCGACGACAGGTGGAAGCCCATGGTGAAAATGTTCGTAACCGATTTGGATTACAGGAAACAGTTGGTTGAAACTGTAAGCACTTCAATTGCCTACAAGAAATCAAAAAAAGTTGCGAAGTACGCCGATGATTTAAAGGATTTCAGGATGAACGCTTCGCAGAAGGAAATAGACGACTTGGAAAAGAAAATGGGCGAACTGGAAAAAATCGAAAAGGCCCTGAAAGAAATCCAGAAATGGTCAAGGGAATAAAAAATCTTTTTAGCAAAACAGTTTCCACCGGCACGGCCGCCTCGGCTGGTTTCATAAGCATTTCTTTCAAGAAATTTTCTGTGCCATGGGGGCAAGGTAATTATTTTGAAGAAGAAAGAAGTGGCGCTTGTTTTTTTGGTTGCGGGCGTTTCCAGCCGCTTCGGTGGAAAAATGAAACAATTCGCCTGCGTCGGGACTAGCGGCGAGGCACTGATAGAATTTTCACTCAAACAGGCGCTCAAATCGCCCTTCAGCAAAATTATTTTTGTGGTCGGCGAAAAAACCGAAAAACCGTTCAAAGAAAAATTTGGAAATTCTTATGCAGGCGTTCCGGTTTTTTATGCGAAACAAACCTTCGATCCAAAAAAAAGAGAAAAGCCCTGGGGAACGCTTGACGCTCTTCTTTGCGCGCGCAACCCGATAAACGCGCCGTTTGTTGTCTGCACCAGCGACGACATTTACGGAGAAAACACTTTCAGAGCCCTTTACGATTTTTTGTCCACTGAAAAAACGAATGTTGCCGTTGCACACAAGCTTTCCGAAGTTCTTCCTGAAAAAGGAAAAGTTAACAGGGGAATTATTTTCAGCGACGCACACGGAAATGTTGTTGAAATGAAAGAATTTTTTGAAATTGAAAAATCGAATCTGGCCGAAAAAGGATTAAATGAAAATTCTTCTGCGAACATGCTTATTTTCGGTTTCCAAAAAAATGTTTTGGATTTGTTTGAAAAAGCTCTGCACGAATTTAAAGAATCCCATTCGGGAGATAAAAGCGCCGAATGCGGAATATCGACCGAGGCAGGAAAACTATTGAAACAAAAAAAGATTTCATTGAAATCAATTCAAGCCTCCGACAAGTGGTTTGGTGTAACAAACCCCGAAGACGAGGAAATTGTGCGCGGCGAATTAAAAAAATTTTATTCTTAATTTTTTTGAAGGTGTTCCATGAAAATAGATGTTCAAAAAAGAGTTCTCGAAGCCAACGGCTTCAAAGAATTCAACGAAATGCAGTGCGCATGCATAAAAAAAGGCTTTGAAAAAAACATGGTGGTTTCCGCGCCCACCGCTTCCGGAAAAACGATTGTTGCGGAACTTTTCATGCTCGAACTCGCTTTCAACGAAAGAAAAAAAGTTATTTACACCTGTCCGCTGCGCGCCCTCGCCGCCGAGCACTATAATGATTTCAAAAAAAAGTTTCCTGAATTGAAATTTGCGCTTTCCACCGGCGACCTTGATTCCAGCAGTTCTTACTTGAAAAAGTTTGACGTTATTTTTACCACTTACGAAAAACTCGCATCGCTTTTGCGGCACGAAGCCGAGTGGCTGAAAGAAGTCGGCTGCCTAATCGTAGATGAAATTCATGAAATAGATTCGGACAGGGGACCGGTGCTTGAAATAACGATTACGCAAATGCGCCAACTCACTCCTGCAATAAAAATTTTGGCGTTGAGCGCAACAATCCCAAATTCGAAAGAAATTTCCGAATGGCTTTCCGCGGAGCTCGTTGAAAGTGATTTTAGGCCGGTGAAGCTCCGCGAAGGCGTTGGCTATAACGACACGGTCGAGTTTATTGATTCTTCAATAGAAGAAGGGAGTTTTGAGGATATTATTGACGAGAATCTTGTGCAGGGCAAGCAAATGCTCATTTTTATGAACGCGCGAAAGCGCGCCGAAGCTCTTGCAAAAAAATTATCTCCGACAGTTTCAAATTCCATTAAAGAAAAAGAAAAAATAAAACTTGACAAAGTTTCGCAGAGAGTTATTTCTTTTCTCGAACAGCCGACCGAACAATGCGTTTCACTCGGCGAAACACTGAAACAGGGCGCCGCGTTTCACCACGCAGGACTTTTGCAAAAACAACGCGAACTTGTGGAAGAAAATTTTCGCAGCGGACTAATAAGAATAATTGTCGCTACTCCAACCCTTGCCGCAGGCGTTAATACTCCTGCAGACGTTGTTCTAATTCCAAGTTTGTATCGTTTCGAAAAATACGGGATGGATTTAATTTCCGTTCGCGAATATAAACAGATGGCCGGCCGTTCCGGCCGCCCAAAATTTTCAAAGGAAGGAAAAAGCATCGTTTTCGCGAACAGCGAAACGCAAAAAGATTTGTATTTAGAAGATTATGTTAACGGCAAGCCCGAGCCCGTGAATTCCCAGTTGGGGATAATGCCGATTCTGCGAACCCATATTTTAGGACTTATCGCTTCGAGAAATATTTTCGACACCAAGAGTGTCGAAGCGTTTTTCTCAAAAACATTTTATGCGAAACAATTCGGCGAAATGTCGGAACTGCTTGAAAAAATAATTGAAATAATAAAAAGTTTTGAAGAATTCGGGTTCGTGAAAAAAAGCGGAAGCATGGACCCGCTTCTCGCCCGCTACGAAACAACATCACTTGGAAAAAAAGTTTCCGACCTATTCCTCGATCCGGAAAGCGCTTACGCTCTTGTTCAGGCTCTTCGCGCAAAAAAAACTTTCACCCCCTTTTCATACCTTTTTACTTGGGCGAATTGTTTGGAGTTTTCACCATGGCTTAAAGTTTCCAAAAAAGCCGAACCAATGCTGTGGGAGGAAATAAATTCGCGCTCTGACGAAGTGCCTTTTTCTCAGGAAAAAATTTTATTCGAACCTGAATCGGTAAACAAGTTTTTTTCCGCGATGATGCTTGAACAATGGATTGAAGAAAAACGAGAACAGGAACTATTTGAGGAATACGGAGTTTTGCCAGGAACTCTTTTCGGAAAAGCGCGCATAATCGAATGGCTTGCCCATTCCACCATTGAATTATCAAAAGTTCTCGGTCTCGAGCGCCACCTTGTTCCGGCAAAAAAACTTTCCGAGAGAATTAAATACGGAGTGAAAGAAGAATTGCTTCAATTAGTGCAGTTGAAAGGGATAGGAAGGGTTCGTGCGCGGCGCCTTTTCAATGCAGGAATTACTCGCCCGTCGGAAGTGAAAAAAAATTTGGCAAAAGTGGAAGCAATGTTCGGGAAGGGCATTTCGCTTCAACTGGAAAAACAACTTTTGCCCTAATTTTTTTCAGATTTTTTTACGCATGCCTTGCTGCGGGAAAGCTTTATTAACCACTTAAAACTACTATTTACAGTTCGTTTTGCGCGGCGCGGGCCGGGGCGCGGAGTGAATTTTCTCCGATTTGAGTTTTTTTGGGTAATTTTTGATGGCACTTGATTTCCTTAAAAAAATTTATTTCTCTTTTGAGGATAAATGGTATTCGCTTCTTGACAAAATAGATTCAAAAATACGCATTTACCCGATTATTGACAGAATCGATGAAGTGGTTCCAAGCTTCGTTCTCTTTTTACTCGCGCTTGTTTTTCTTTTAGTCCTGATGGGTTACGTTCTAAATTTTTCCAGCAATTATGAAGCGACAATAACCGTTGTTGATTCCGGAAACACTAGTTTGCAGCTTTCAGGCGTCCACCTTTTTGGTTCGATTCAAAGCACTTCTTTTGACGAACAAACGGATTCTGACGGGCAGGCAAAAATAAAGTTTGCCGGAGAGGAAACAAATTTTTTCGGAATGATGGGAAAAATAATTTTGCCGTCCGAAGAAAAATTTTCAGTAACACTCTCTGCGGAGAAAGATGGCTATAAGTCAATAAATGAAAGGGTTATTCCTCTTGATTCTTTGGATTATCAGCTGAAACTTGAAAAAGCAGGGGATGAATTTGGGCCAAAAACAGTAATTTTTTCCGACGCGGACAACAATCCGATTGCTGACAGCACCTCCTACCTCAGATACATTTGTTTGAACAATCAAACTACGCCGGTTACAGTGAATGATATTGATGACGGCGATGAAGACGGCGCATATTCTCTAAACATGCAAAACTGTAATTTTCAAATAACTGCGGCGGGAATAACGGGTTACACGACTTCAGAGTCATTCCCAAAAACCCTTATTTATGAAACAACAACATTGGAATTTAATCCGATTTCAACAAACACAAAAGGCACCGCAATAATAAATCTTTACGAAGCTCCAAAACCGGCTACTGGAAATTCAAAAGTTATTTCAAGCCCGTCAAGAGCAACCGTTATTTTTTACAAGGACGGAGAAGAGGTTGAAAGAGGAATACCCGGTTCAAACGGAACACTCAGCAAGCAGCTCGACGCCGGAACCTATCATATGTCCGTAAATCATTCCGATTACTATTTTATACAAGACATTTCATTCGCACTAGAAACCGATGTTCCAAAACAAGTCGACGTTTATTTAGAATGGATTAATCCCGCAGACAGGCGAACCATAAATCTGCGTGTAATTGATGCTTCAACAAAAATAGCGATTTCCGATGCAACTGTTTCATTGCAAAATGTTTTCGATGCAAACATAGACGGCTTCGCCAATCTTTCCGAATTGCCTAATCAAAGAGACGAGCAATTCACAGATGTTAACGGGCGCGTAAAACTCTGCTCTTCAACAACTTCGGGAAGCTGCACCGTGCGGGACGGAAATATTTTGGTGGTAACTGTTTCAAAAGAAGGTTACGTTTACAAAGCGTTTGTTCCCACACTAAAGCCGACTTCAAGTAATGATTACGATGATGTTCTTCTCGAATCAGCCACCGCGTTAAACAGCGGAACCGTGCAAGTGGGAGTAAAACTTGCGGGAAATTTAAAACCTTTGGTGGGTGCCAGAACTTCTCTCTACTACGAATTCTGTATGACGGGCGAACCGGTGTGTCCTGAAAGCGCTACAAAAACAATTCTGCTTTACCCGCGAAAATTTACCGAAGGCCCTTCTGGAAAAGTAATTTATGCAGGAATGCTTACCGGAATTTACAAAGCTAGAGCAGTTTATCTTTCCAGAAATGCGGTTTCCGCACTCTCGGATAAAAACGCGCTTCACGAAGGAGGCTTAATATTTTTTGACTTGAACATTAATACGGCGCTTAGCGAATTAGCCGTCGATGTTTATGACGGTATAACGGGCAGCAAGATTTCATCAGCAGATGTTAATGTTAATGTTTACTCCGCGGGCGACAATACTTTTTCCGAATCCAAATTGAGTTTCATTGAAAAAATGCCCTATTCGGCTTCTTCAAGCCCTCCAATGTTTGTCGGAGGAGTAAGCTATGACGCGGCAAATAATTATTTGATAAAAGTGAATGCCCGAAACTATGTGCCGTCAACAATTCCAATAGCCGCATCAACGCTTGCAGAAGGCGCCGCTTTAAATGTTTATAAAATAAAACTTTATCCTATTTCAGGCCTCGACGGAAACGTAAGCATTTTCTTCGACAACCTTTACACAAAAAACGATAATCCATGGACGGGAAAAACTTTTGCCAGCAAATTTGACAATAATTCAAATTATTACGCGAAATTTGATGTTGTAATCGGCAGAGACCTGAATTACACAGACCTTATTTCAATGGTAAAAACAAAAGTCAATTCAGAATTCAATACATCAAAAACAAAAATTGTCGGAGTTCCGTCCGCATTTTACACATTAACGGATTATTCATCGCCTTCCCCGCAACTTTTCAACTGCGAAGGCTCCGAAACTGACTGCAACTCTGCTTCGCTATCGGCGAGATGCGATTACAATTATTTTTTTCCAACAGCTTGCACAGGAACAACTCCATACATCCAAGCGGGAACAAAATGGGCGAATTCAACCGCGCTAACAAAAGGAACATATTCATTTGCAATAGAATTCGCAGTAACCAATTCAGCTTCCGAAGGCGACATAGTTGAATTAGATTACAGGGCAAAAGAAACGCACGTATCAGCCGTTTCTTCAAAAACCGATTTGAAAAAAGTTTTATTTGTTGTCGGAAAGTATATTCAAAAAGGCGTTTTCTTTGACGTGAAAATAAAAGATGCGAGAGTTGACCTTTCAGCTGCGCAATCAGGAATTCCAACAGGCTTAACCGCATTTTTCACAGGAACAAGCCCGAAAACGTTTATTGCGAACCAAGTTCAGCCGGCACAGCAAGTTTCAGTCAGGGTTTGCAACAACTCAGACGCAAGCATTATCAGCACAAACTTGAAAGTCGCTTCAGCTTCGTCCCTCAACTCAAATATAGGACAGGGCTTTACAGGAAACGGTTACTTGTTTATTGACGGAAGCCTGCTAAAGAGTTTCCCGTTACAAGCAATACCTTCGGGTGAATGCTCTCCAATAACAATCATGACTATTCTTCCAACTCAACTAAACTCTAACAACTGGCTTCTCATGGACATAAACGCTTCGAACAAAGAATACGCGGCAGCAATATCCACTTTCACCGAAGGAGGAAAAATAGATTTGCATGCAGAATTTCTTGCAGGAATGATGGATCAAACCTTTAGAGGGGACATCTATTCAATAACTTCCGCAGATGCGAACTCAGTTGCAATAGCAAACGTTGACATAAATGTTTACACTAATTGTCGAACTGCCCCCGTGCTTGTAACAATTGCTATGAGGGACAATAATTATCATTTAAATGATCCGAGCGTTGGGCACTTTTATGTAACAATAAACGGAATCTATGCGTACAACAAGGATTGCATTTATGTTACAGTTTATCCAGATAACAATGAATACGAAACATTGGTTCGGCAATTATATGCCAAAGGGGATTTGCAAAATCCATCCCTCGCGTGTATTGACGCGATATTCGCAGGAGTTTCTCGAACGAATCCTGAAGAAAGCGAAATAGATATGAATTGGGGAAGTAGTGCAAAACTTATAGTTAAAAATAATTGTTCCGTGCCAGTATGGGTGCGTCTCAAAACTGCGCTCATTGCAGAAACCACAGAGCCCAAAATCAATCCGGGCGATTACAATACTTTTATAATAACTGGAAAAAACATTACATATTCTTCCAATAAAAACTTTTCAGACCTGCTAGGGTTCTTCCCGATTTTTGTGCAGGGAAAATTCTTAGACACTTCGCCCTACGCAACCGCCGAAAGAGCAATAGTTCACCTAAAGAATCCTAATCAAAATAATTGTTTCTCAATTTCAACAGATACTTTCGATTTAACAGATGTTACGATTGATAAAAAAGATTTTAATATAAATAATTCTTGTAGAATCGGCTGGGCTGAAAAAGATTCGGCGGTTCCAAAAGTTTCTATAAATTCATTTGGCGTGTCGGTGGGCGCAGCAGCCGCTTCTACCGCAGTTTCCGCGTCTCAAACTTTTGACTGCGACATAGTGCTGACTGCAGGAAGTTCGACGGAACAGAAGCGCATTGCGACGAGTGCGACATTTTTTACAAAAGATGCGATTTTACAAACATACGGGCCGATTCCAAACAGCGCATTTACAACAACACTCGAAAATCCTTCGGCAAAAATAGTTTGCACTCCCGCATCAACGGCATTTGAATTTTGGATAGACGGAAATTATTTGCGCGCAAGGTATAATGCAATAAATGATATTAAGATTGACAGCGACAATAATCTCGAACTCACAATAAAAAAAGGAACCGAAACGGGAACGCACTACCCAATAATTAATATAAAAGATTACATGAAATAGTAAATGGGGAATTGAAATGGAATGGAAAAGAAAAGCGATTTTGCTCGTGCTGGCATGCTTATTTCTAGCCTCAGCTTTTGCGGAAATCATTCCGGTAAAAGTGAATTATTCTTATCAGGAAACCGCGCAAAACCTCACAGTAACGCTTCAAAAAGAAAATATTGACGCAAGAATAAGAATATTCGATCCCGACAGTGTTTATTTTGATGAAGACATTGTCGGTTCCGGAGAAATAATAAAACAAATTTCTCTTGGAAAAGGAATATACACTATGACGGTTGATGATTTCGAAGCGAAAAGACAACAAATTTTTTCTTTAAATTTTTCAGGCGCAAAAATTCAGGGCGAAGAGCCTCTTCAAAGCTGTGACGCAAACATTTGCGATTCAAGCGAAACTTGCAGCGGAAATACGCGCGTTTCAGCAGAAGGAATTTGCTGTTATGGTGAATGTGCCGCAGTTTTAGAACAAACTCCCGTGTTGAACATGACAACTATTCCGTTTATTCTCTGGGCGGCAGTAATAATACTTGTAGGGGCATTACTTTTCCTATTCGGCGCAATTAGAGGCGGACCAAAAAAATCCGCGCCAAAACAAAAAAAGGTGAAAAAGAAATGAAACGCTTCGGAATAATTTTAGTTTTAGCGATTCTTTTCATTTGCCAGTTCTCGTTTGTAGCGGCATCAAATTTTAGTTGGGATCCAACTTGTTTAACTCCCGACATAAGTTATCCATTGGGAAGAGATATTAGTTTGAGCGATTTAATGCCTAGTTCGGGTCTTGGTTCAGCAACATTAGAACATGTTTCGGGAATATCATATATGTTAGGTATTCCTGAAGATGGCACAACAACGATTAATATCAATACGAATTATAACCAACGACTTTACTTTCCAGAGTCAGTTGGTGTTTCAAGTCCAGTTAATTTAACCGCGGTTTTTGGGCTTTTTGATTGCACAGAAAAAGCAGATGCGGATTGTACTTTAGTTAAGAGCAATGCCGGCGATGGCACAAATAATATCCCGGCAACTGTAAATATTCTTGACACTATTCCAGAGGATATTAAAAGTAAAATTCCTCCCGGAACATCATTGCCATGGCCTGATGGAATAGAGCATTATTGTATGACTTCATTAGGAGATCCAGATGAAGGATTTTGTACTACTTGGGATAATGTTTTTCAAGAGAAGTATCCTTGTAGAGGGTGTGCTTCTGTAGGGAATCTTCTTCGATGTTCTAAAGGGATTAACGGGTGGCCACTTGATGTTCCCTGTGGAGATCTTGGTAAATTTATTGATTATTCAAGTTGGGAAGCCTTGTTTAGCAGGGTAGCAAATTTTTGTGACAATGAGGCGGCGGCAAATAACGAATTTCCATGTGGCAATCTTTGTAGCATAAATGAAACTGAAGGCGCGACTAATTGGATGCTCTGTGTTAGATCCAGTTCTGAAATATCCGCTCCTTCAAATCAGTTTTTGCCTCAAGCGTTTGCAAAATTTACCGGAACCGCTGATCACCCCGGGAATTGTAATTATGGGTGGAACAATATTTATGTAGGCGTAGGAAACACCGGCGGGATTTCTACAAGTTTTACAAAAAGCGATGCAGATGATCATAAAAAATATCAATTAAGAGTTGCAATTCACGCAGTCGGAGGAAAGTCTTTAGAAGAAAATTATGTTTTTTGGAAAAAAGTAGGGGAGTTTACAGTAAACTATGTTTCGAAACCTTCTCTTCTCGTTTTCGCCTCTCCGGCAAGCAGAACGGTTCGCTATTACGAAAAAACTGGGGATTACAACGCTAGCGACATAAGTTTTACTTTGGTGAACACTTCGCCGTTTACCGAGATTGCAACTAATTTTGTGAAAAATTGCACGTCACCATTGACCTGCACGCCCGATTCAAGATATGAAGGGTTCATTATTCCTCCCAACGGCGGAAAATTGATAATTCCAATGACAGTTCGTTTTAGCAAATTAACAATTAGCAACCCTTTCAACGGCGATGTTAATCTTTCGGTAAAATATGCGAAATGCGAAAATCCTGATACTTGCACAAAAACAGATACGACCACATATTCTGGCGAGCAAACAAGCAAGCCGGGTCCGTCAAGCAGCGTGAAATACAAAGCAAGGTTAATGAACCAGCAGGATTTTCAAACTGAAATCAAAACAGTTTCCACTTCCGGAGAACAGCAACAGTGCATCGGAAAAGACGGGATAGTTGGACTCACAGGCAGCGATGCTTATCCGAGAGTAAATCTTATTCACGGCGGCGGGAGAAACTTTTTGTTTGATATTTGCGATTCAAATAGAACGGATTATGTGTATTGTATGCAGTCGGAATTCCTCGTAGAACTTGCAAACAAAATAGCGAAAGTTGCAGAACTGAGAATCAATGACGATTCGACTGAATCATATTACCTTTCTTTTAATTCTTACATAAGAGACCAGGATTTTACCAGATCAAGCGTTTTAACAAGCCTCGGAATAATTGACACGGCGGTCATGGGTTCGGAATTTGATGCGGGTTTGAATAATTCGGTTTTTGAAACTGATAAGGCTAATCAACGCGCCAGAGCGGCTTCTCTTTTTAGCAGTGCAAAAATATTTGTAAATGGGGTGGAAAACGCTTCGGTCGAAGCCGGAGATTACAATGTTTTAATCACTGTTTCGCGCTCGGGAAAAGAAGGGTCTGCAGGGGACGGTGCAAGGTATTTGTTTCCTTCAGGAAACACGTTGGATTCAAGCATAAATATTACTATTGATTTGTTAGGGCCGGTTTCCAAGCCCGGGTTGCACTGGTTCTTTTACAACAAAGATTTTAATTCGGAAAGCATGCGCGGAATTCCTTTGACCCCTGCAGGGGCATACACAACAAATATTGCAAATTCAGGTTACCTCGTTAAATACACTGAGTACGGGAATAGCACTGAGAATTATATTTACAACACTTTCGCAGTCCCGATGTTTGTAAAAATAACTGCGCAGAATTCGGCAACTGCGGGCAGCACCTCCTCGGCGAATACTGATTTCACTTTGCAGGGAGATATTGGAAATGAAATGTTTTCAAATGTAGCTAATCGAATAATGTTTTCTTATTGGACAGGTTTTGCGAGTTCCGTTGCGGATTCAAATGGGTGCACGACAATAGTTTCTCCAGGCACTCAAGCTCTGTCTTACAGGGAGCCCGATAGTGTTGTTACTTCGAGCGGATTAAGTTTCGAGTTTAAAAATTATGAAACTAATTTAATTTCAAACGGAAAAATGTATCTCGAAACAGTTTTGTATTTGCCCGCAGCTTCGAATGGTTCGCTCACATTCACGACAAGCGCTAACAGCGATTTGAATTGTTTTTGCGCAACGGGCCAGTGCGTAAAAACGAGCACTTCCTGTGACTTCAGTAAAACGCGTGCGCCATTTGTTGCATATTCTTCGACGGATAACAATCCTACCAATGCGGATGTGATGAATAGTCTGTTGAGCAAAATACGAGACGGAAATGTTTGTGTTTACAAAGAATTTTCCGGAGCGGACAATGCGACATGGATTCTTTTCTGGAACCAGCAAAAAATACTAAAAGAGCTTGACACGGCAAAAAGAAGCATAACTGATGCGAACATCTGCGTATCGAGGCCGATAATTGGGTAAAAACTTTATTTTATTTTTTTTAATTTTTTTATTTCTTTTAGAATTAGTTGTTCGCTAGTGTCTGGCAAAAAGCGCCATGTAAAGAACAAAAAGCGCTAAAATCATTATCAGTATCAGCACCCATTTGCTTGCAAAAAAACTCAAATCAATGAAAGGGGTGATGATTTTTTTTTCTTTAGTTTCTTTTTCCGCAGCACTTTTTGTGGTAACAATTTTTCTTGTTTCAAAAAGAATTCCTTTTGTGTATTCTACCCATGCGGAAGGTTCCTTCAATTCGTTAATTGTTTCTTTTGTAATTTCGATTATTCCTTTTTCTCTTTCCGGAACCTTTTCAATGCCAGAAATTTTTCCATTAACGGCGTTTATGTGCACTTGAAAAGTTCCTTCCTGCACGGTCACAAAAGACTCATACAGTGGAAGATAAATTTTTTTCACGCCCGAAACTATTATGTTGGAGCGCGGAATTTTGAAGTATTCGGCGGTTTTGAAAGCAATTACCTGTGTTTGCTCGCTTTTTTCAACTGCACTCTCAAGTATTTTGAATTCTATGCCGGGGGCTTCGGATGTTTTCGCACCGATGTTTTCTTTCGCCAGTTTGGTTGTTTCCTCGTCCATTGAGAGCGTTTCCGCGTTCATCGCAAGAAAACCGTCTGTGGAGCTTTCAACTATTTTTTCCCCGTTTTTTTCTTTTTCCCTAAAGTAGTGATAGTTGAAGTAAAAATAAGGCACAAGAATTAGTTTCAGCGTTGCTATTTCGAATTTGTGCCAATTTTTTTTCTTTCTAATAATTGTGTCCAGCGATTTAACCGCATCCGCCGGAATTACTTTTGTCGGCAATGCGGGATTGTCCAAATACACAATGCCCTCACTGCCTTTTCTTTATTATTTTAACTTTTGATGGCGTAACAAGTATCCGTTCCTGTGAAATTCTTGCCAAGTCGCCGTCAATCAATTTTATTTCCTGTTTTATCCTTGCCACTAGTTCCTTCAGCTTTACGCTGTTTCTTTTTGAAAGATCATCTATGTTAAGCAAAACTATGTTTCCTGATTTTGCTTCTTTGATTGCAGCTGTTGCGTCCGCCTCAGAAATTAAATCCATTGGCTTTACGAAAGCATCCGCGTCTTCATAATTCTCTTCCGGTTCCTCATCAATAGTATTTAGGAATTCTTCTATATCAGAGTCCTGTTTTGACATTACTTTATTGAACAAACCCAAATTAATCACCCCGCGTTAAAAGCGCTTTTTGTACTGATTTCTCTTGTGCAAAATATTAATAAAGCCCATCGCCCTTTTAAAAACAGCCTTTTTTAGAAAAAGGCTGGCGAAAAATTTTTTTGTATCAGACATTTTTTCGAAAAAAGGCGGCGAAAAGATTTCGCACTGTTTTTTTTGGAAAAATCCGAAAAAATTTGTAAAAAAAACAGAAAATTTTTTTTATGTTTATTTGGTTTTTGTTTCACGCTACTTAGAGCGCATTTGTTTTCCGAACCCCAAAGGTATTAATTTTTGTTAAGGGTATATTAGTGGAAGTAAATTAGTGGAACCAAGCCCCAGTTTTTTGCAAACACACAAATTCTCCCAACAATTGCTAAAAACGGGCTTTTTTCTTCAGAAAGCTTCGAATAAATTTTGTGTGGGTTGGTGGGATTATGGAAAATTCGTCTTTTTTAGCGGGCACAAGCGGTGCGGAAAGGAGCGCGGTTGAATCGTTAAATGGATTGAATTCAATCGGAAATACTTTTGTTGAAAGCACTGCCGTTGGAAACATTTTTGAGAAACGACTTCTTGGGGAGTCTGTTTTTTTAAACAAGGAGATTATTTCGCAGCATTATATTCCTGAAAAGCTCCCTTTCAGAGAGAAGCAAATCGATGAAATTACATCCGACCTAATGCCGGCGGTCAAAGGCGCAAAACCGAATAACATTTTTTTGTACGGTAAAACCGGCACCGGAAAAACTGCTACAGTAAAGCACGTTCTTGAGCAGTTAACAGAATTCGTTTCAAAGCAAAACCTTTCTGTTTTCTCAACTTATATTAATTGCAGAAACCATTCCTCGAAATACAAGACAATGCTGAAAATCGCGAAATCTTTTTACCCCGAACACGATTTTTTGGGGTACAGCGTTTCTTTTGTTTATGAAAAGGTTTTGGATTTTTGTTCAAAAAATGAGGCACACATAATTCTTGTTCTTGATGAAATCGACAAAGTGAAAGACCTTGACGAATTGATTTATTCGCTTTCGAGAGGAAACGATGAGCTTTCAAAAGGTTCTATCACGCTAATAGGAATTTCGAATAATTTGATGTTCAAAGAGAAGCTGGACCCGCGAACAAAGAGTTCGCTCTGCGAAAAAGAATTAGTTTTTTCTCCGTACAATGCGACAGAGTTGAAAGAAATTTTGTTTGAAAGATGCGAGAAAGCGTTCAAGGGCGGTGCCGTTTCCAACGGGGCAGTTTCATTAGTTGCGGCTCTTGCCGCACAGGAATCTGGAGATGCGCGAACCGCAGTAATGCTTATGCAGCGCGCAGGCGAAATAGCAGACACTGAAAAAGCAAGTAATGTTTCCGAGCAGCACGTTGAAAAAGCGAAAGCAAGCGTTGAGGAAGAAATAATTCTTTCAATGGTTTCAACTCTGCCTGAGCAGCAGCAAATGGTGCTTTACACAATTTCCGTAATGACTCTTCAGCGCAAAGGAAGCAGACGCATAACCGGCGAAATCGAAGAAGGCACTTTGTTTTCAGGCGAAGTTTTCGAAACTTACCTTGAAATGGCGAAACATTTCAACAGGCGCACAATCACAAGCAGATGGTACAGGCAGTACATAAATGAATTAGAAATGTACGGCCTCATCCTTGTAACCGCCTCGGGAAAAGGGATCAAGGGGCAAACCCGCTTGATAAAAATCGGTTTCGATGCGGAAAGATTGAAGCGCGCACTGGAAAAAGAATTGTTCAAGTAAAAAATAAATTTAGTTTAATTAAACAAATTAAACGAACTCGAACAGGTTTTTCTGCTGCACTTTATCGTCCTTGAAAACAGAATCAATTTCTTTCTCAATCATGTCAAGTCGCTGTATCAAATATGAAGAAAGGTGTTCCTGTTTCGCCATCCTCTGTGCTATTTTCAAATATTTTCTCACTCCGCCCTGATTTATTGTAAGAATGAGCGTGTTTTTCCCGCATTTATGGCATTTGCCAGAAAGGGGAATTCTTCTGTATTTCTCGTTGCAGAAAGTGCATCTGAAAGTTTGCCTTGAAAACGCTCGCGCATTTCCGATTATGTCCGGCAAAAAGTGCGAACCCATGACCCTTTCAAGCGCGTCCCGCGCATCAACAGCAACAATTTTTTTCTGCAAAACATTTTGGCGCTGGATTTTTTCATCCATCGTTTTCAGCTGAATATACCTCGAAGTTTTCGGGCCCTCATCAAAAATATCGGTTTCATGAGTGTAGCCAAGTTTGCTGTATTGCGCTTCTTTTCCAAGCCGCGATTTTGTTATTTCTATTACACTGTTGTCTAAGAAAGGTTCGCAGATTTTTGATGCGGATTCATAAAATTGAAGAGGGTAATTCCAGCAAGTTTCCATATCGTGAACTTCGTTATCAACTTCTGCAGGATTTATTATGGTGGTGAATACGAGCGGCGCGTCCATTCTTCCTCCGCTTTTTGTCGATAAGTATTTGTGAGAAAAATTCAGCAACCCGTCCATCATAAGTATTACCGAGTCCTGGTCTCCGTCAACATTTCTTCTTTTTGCGCAAACAAAATACGGGTGGCCGAAACCAAGCCTGGCTTTAGTATAGCCGATGACTCTTGCAACTACTGCTGCCGAAGTGTGTGGCGCAAGCCCGAGAACCAAATGCCCTATGAGGTCCTCTTTTGTTTTTGCATTGTAAAATCTTTCTTCCTTGTAAAATCTTTCAAGAAGATCGTCAATGAATCTGCTCACATCCACCATCCAGTTTCCGCAGCCCTCATTAACAATTATGTCCTGCGGAAACATTTCGATTATTTGGTTCTCGTTTGTTATTTCATTCCCGTGAATGTCTTTTTCATAACCGAGTTCTTTTATTTTTTCGATGCTTTGCCCGATTTCCTTCGGTTTGAAATGAGTTATAGTTGCATTCAAAAGTTCAAAGCGCGAAGTCCCGTCCCTAAATATGTGTATGCCGTGTCTCGCTCTCAAAATTCCCTTTTCCATAGGTTCCGCAAACTTTGTTTCGGAAATCATTCCCTTTACGCCCTTTACCGCATCGGGAATTCCGACGGCAAGATTTTCCCTCGCTTTGCTGAATATTGCTCTCAAATCTATTTCATGTTCGCCCGCGTCGATTGTTTCCGCTCCGCACTTGTAACATTTTTCCCCGGAAACGCTTTGCTTGCATTTCGGGCAATAATCGAGTTTTTTTGTCCGCTCTTTGCAGTCGTAGCAATATGGGGCATTAGTTATTTTTCCGCACTTTGCGCATTTGAACTCTGCGATTTCTATCGAAACTTTTCCGCTCGGATTGTATTCTTCATCGGTCGCTTTGTTTATGCTTCGTGTGCTTCCGCCTTTCATCGCTATTGGAAAAAGCGCGTGCGGGTTTCCCTTCATTTCCCTCGGTTTCGCCTGCTCTGGCCGCCCCATTCTTCCGCCTATGAAAGAGCCGGCTTTATCCATTATTTTTATTCCGGAAATCCTGCTCAGGTAATCTAAAGAATTTTCAATTTTTGCAGATTCAACTTCAAATTGTCCAACAATTTGCGTTTTTTCTCCAAGTGCGAAAGTCGCCGCAACCGTTTCCGCAAATTCGTCAATAATTATTTTTTCATCTTCGATGCGGTGCGGCAATCCTATCGCTTCGAGATTTTTTTTCAATTCAAGTTCGTTCTCCGCAACAATCCGCAGAATCTTTTCCCCTTCTTTTTCCAGCCTCGCCTCCTCCAACTTTTTTTTCAAATCAACAATTTCATTTTCGTTAAGTGCCTTGTAAAAGTGCAGCCATTTCGGGTGCAGAGGCACGCCGATTTCCATTGAAAGTCCGAGTGCTTCTTTCTGCGAAACATTTCTGCAGTCTGTCAAAACTTTTTCAAGCCCCATTTTTTCAAATTTTTTCTTTTTTGTTTCGTCTTTCAAAGCAGTTTTCAGTTCCTCGAGCCACCATTCTTCGCAGTAGCCGGGCGGAATAAGCGGATGCGCGGTTTTTCTGAAATCTCCGTAACTTGCAAGCAAATCCCCTATGTAAAGAATCTTTTTCACGTTCGCCTTTACTTCATTTGCCTGTTCCGTGTTTTTCACTCTCACAACAGAATCATCCTCAAGCAAAACTATTGGTCCGTCTATTGTTGTGCATGGAAAAAACTGTGTTGCCTTTCCCGGCCGCTCTAATTTTCCGTGCGTTCCAACAGCAATAAATTCGTCAAAAATTATCATCGAAGCAGGGTTAATCGCTTTCGCCATTATTCCGGTGTTCCTTCCCCTTCCGTATCTCAACCTGAATCCGCCCCAGCGGCTCGGATACGCAAGTATCGGCCTTCCCGCTGCCAAACCATCCAGAATTTTTTTGTTCGGAACAATTTCGATTTTTGTCTGCGTTTTCTCAACTTTAATTATTTTTTCAAGAAAACTCCAATCCAAACCGTACTTCTTTGCAGTCTTCATTACCCATGAAGCTTTCAACGCAAGCCCTTCGGAAATTACCAATCCCACTCCGCCTCTAACCCTGTTGGTTGGCACGCGTTTCAAATCCCTGTAAACAGAAACCTCATTCTCTTCTGTCGGCACGCCGTTGATGCAAACAGGGCAATTATTTACAATGATTCGAATTTCTTCCGCAGGAATTTTGTATTGCCTCGAAAATATTTCATTTTGGTAAATATCAATTTCTTCAACATACCTTTCCACCTCATCGTTTGTCGGTTTGTACTTATCGAGTCCGAGCAATTGCCTTCCATAATCCCCAAGAATCAGCGGAATAACGGTTGAAGAACCGCCGGCAGCCCTTATCGGCCCTGCATAATAAATGTCAATGTATTTTGTTCCGTCAGGATTCTTGTTAATCTCAACTTTTGGCACTCCGTCAAGCGGCGCTACAACGACTCCCTCAGTTTCAATAAGCAGGCACGCCTTTATTCCCATCTCGACTCTCTGCTGCATGTCCGGAATAGTGCACCATTTCTGTTCAATAATTTCTTTGAATAATTGGAAATAAGTTTCGATTCGATTATTCTTTTCCGCAAAAACTTCTCGGTATCTTCTCGCAAGCCCCGGCAATCCAATTATTGTTTCAGCCCTGTCTGCCAAATCAAGCGTCGGGGTAGTTTCTATTTCTGTGCTTGGATCAAAGCCTTTTTCTCTCGCTTTTTTTGCGGCGCTAATTGCTTCATTTGCTTTTCCCTGCACAATTTCAAAATATTTTTTTATGTGAGGTTCCGCGGCAAAATTTACTTCAACAAGTTTTCCTTCCGCGCCAAACGCGCCTCCTCCGAAACTCGTTTTGAAACGCCTTTTTTCTTTCATTGTTTTCCCTCCATTAATTCTTCGGCAGTTTCCCTGAGAAAATGCGTTTCAAATATTTTTCTATTCTGCAAATTTATTATAGGGAAAACGCAGGGCGTTGGCTTATGCCCGATTTTTTCCTGAAAACTCGTTTTTCCTTCCCAACAACCCGAATTCAACACAGTTGTTCCCCTGTAAGTCGCGTAACCGTTTGTGTGCATGTCCCCTATCCAAACCAAATCAGGCACTTCCTTAATCGCCATGTAATCTTTTTTTTCAGGCACATAAGGATTTTTTCCTCCATAGTGAGGCATCAAATCCCTTTTCTTTAAAAGTTCAACCATTCCGTCCTGCGGCTTGCTCATTTCAAGAAAACTCACGCTGCTAATCAAATCATGAATGCTCGCTCCGTGATAAACCAAATTTTTCAAGCCCTCGATTTCAACCCAGGACGGCGAAGAAATAAAATGAAAGTTTCTGAGCTTTGAGAGGCGCGGCACAAATTCCTTTGAAATTCCGGGTTGCGGTTCCGCCCTTCTCACCGCGTCGTGCTGCCCCGGACAAATAAAAACCTGAATGTATTCAGGAATTTCCAGCAGCAAATCCTCAAATCTTGCGTACTGCTCGTACAAATCTTTTATGAGCAATTCGTCCAACTGCCCCGGATAAACTCCTATTCCTGCAACATTATCTCCCGGAACCATAAGGTATTGTATTTTTCCAACCTGTTCAAGTTTTTTTCCAGTTATTCCTTTTCCGTTCAGCATTTCTAAAAGTTTTTTGAATTTATCTTCGTAAAAAAGCGGGCTTCCCACATGCAAATCGCTTATACCTCCGATATAAACTTCCTCGTTGATTAATTTCGAGCCGGCCATCGGCAAGTCAGGCCAATAAATTTCATTAATTATTATGAATTCGTTTCCGACTTTTGCGCCCTTTATTCCCACAACATTGTCCTCCAGTACGTGCTCCCCTTTTGCAGTGAGTTCTTTTTCTTTTTCCATTATCAGCGCTATACATCGTGTTTCCAAATCCTCTATTTCAAAAGCAAGGTGGCCGTTTTTCGTCACCCATTTTTTATTTACCATCCCGATTACATCAACTTTCGCATTCTTCTCGACCTTCTCAAGACTTTTCAATGGCACGGGAGAAAGATTGTGCCTTTCTTTTAGCATTGTTGAAAGCAATTCGTATTTGCTCCTAAACATTTTCAAAAAATCGTCAATGCTTCCTTCCGAAGTGCTTTGCCCGGTAATATCGTACTCTTCCATCACTCGAAAATTTGCAGGCCTTTCCTTTGCCTGCGCGGCAAAACTAGTTTTTCTGATTTCAACATCTTGCAGTGCCTGCGAAATTTTTGTCAGAGTTAACTTTTTTTCTAAAACAGTGTTATCAATTATGAAATGCCCCTCAGAAACAAGTTCTTCGAGAAGCTCTTTCCAGGAATCATTTTTGCAAAGCAGTGTCACAGATTCTTTTGAAATGATTATTCCCTTTTCTTCCGCAAAAGAAAGAATTTGGTTTTCTGAAACAGTTACTTCTGTCACAGCTGAAATAGTTTTTTCTTCGTCCAACCCAACACCGCTTTGTTTCTCGCAGGTCGGGCGAATTTTTGAAATTTGAATTGAGAGGATTATTTCATTTTTTCTTTGGCTTCCTCAATCATCGAAATCGCGTGCCAAATATCCGTCCTCGTATGCTCGGGCATGTTGATGTCGCTGCTAATATCGTCGAGAAGATAATCGCCTCGCTGAGCGCGGTTGTTCCATCCATCTTAACCTTCTGAATAGCAGTTTCCACCTTTTCTCTTATGTTCCTGGGCACCGACCTGTCTGAAAGAATTTCTTCCAGCAGTTGCACTAAGTCTTCGCCCATTTCCATCACCAAAACAGCGCCGAGCGGAAAAGTTAATTAAAATCCGCCTGACCAATACAATTAGCTTGGGCTGAAACCCTTTTAAAAGAATGCCAGTCCTTTCTAAATTTAATATTAAAAATTGATGAAAATTAGTCCTGAAGAAGATCCTGTTTCAAATTGTCCAATCCGTTCCCCTCAAAAATAATTTTTTCTTTTTCGCCAGTACTGTCCAAGAATTTGCGTAATTCTTTCTCCGCGTTCTGCTTCATTTCTTCGGTTGCAATATCTGTTTTATTTATTACAACTAATAATTTCTTTTCCGGAAACATTTTTTTCGTTTCCTCCAAAAGATTTATTTGGTGCGCCAATTCGTCCAGCGGATCGATAATGAAAACAATTAACCCCTTCAAGTGCCTCAGTGCTGAAATCGCTTTCATCTCAATTCTGTTTCTCTTATTCACGGGCCTGTCCAGCAAACCCGGCGTGTCAATTATCTGAATCGGAATGTGCTTCTTTTTCAAGTAGCCGATGTTAAGTCCCTGCGTTGTGAATGGGTAACAGGCGACTTTCGCTTTCGAATCCGTGACCTTTCCGAGCAGAGTAGTTTTTCCAACATTCGGGTAGCCTGCAAGTATTACCGCTTCCTCGTTCATTCTTATTGAAGGAAGTTCCCTCATTTTTTTCGCAGCCTCATTATAAATCTCAATTTGTTTTGTAAGCCCTTTCACAAGCGAAGAAGTTCTCCCGAAGTACTCATTCGAAATTTTTTTAACGCTTTCAAAACTTTTGCTTTTTCCTTTTTCAAATTTCAATTCTTTCAATTTCACTATCGCAATTATTTTTTGTTTTTTTACCAGCGCGGAAACGGATGAAATGCTCGAAAGCGCTTGCCTCGTCTTGTCCGCATCAATTATGCATTCAACCAGTTCGCGATGAAAAGCGTCAAGCCCCTCTATTCTCGGAAATTCTTTCACTACTTTATGCAAAGCTTCTTCAAGAAAAGTTCCCGAAGTATCTATTTTGGTTATCTCTTTTCCCTTTAGTGTGTAAAAAGGTGTTTTCTGCGATTTGTAATGCGATGCTTCTTTCCTTCCCCTGCCGAATGCGCTATCAAGCAATTTGTCAGGGCTTTCCAAAAACTTCAAATTCATAAAACTTTCACCGCAAATACTCCAAAAAATCAGGCCAACAATAACCTATTTAAGCGTTAGCAGGTTTTTAATCCTATGGAAACTCGGAGCCTCTAAAACAGATTTTTCGGTGCATTTTATGAGAGACTTTTACGCAGGCAAATACAAGCGCCTAATGCTCGTTCCGCTGATTCTTCTTATTCCGATGCTTTTCATAATTCTCGTTTACCCAGGAGTTTCTTTCGGAACCGAACTCACAGGCGGAAACGTAATAGTTTTGCGTTCCACAAATCCGCTTTCCGCCCCCCAAATAGAATCGATTTTGAAAAGCGAATTCGATTTAACGGACCTCTCCGTTTCCGCAATTTCCTCCCCCACAGGCTACGGCGCCTACATTCAGTACAGCAAAGAAACCTCCGTCAGCTCCGCAGAGGATTTTATTTCAAAAGCAATAACCTCAATTGACAACGAACAGGAGTCGATTGCGTTTTCCAATTCCGCCCTCAAAGCGCTCGGAAAGCCGGAACAAAATTTCCAAAATTCAAAAACCGCGCTTATCGCCGCGCAGGACGCGCTCGCGGCTTACCAACAGGATTTCTCTTCAAAACTTCAGGCAATACTTTCCGACAAACTTCAGCTCGGCCCGAACGCAGAATTCCAAATCCGTGAAGTTTCTCCCACACTCGGAAAAGCCTCGCTAGAATCCGCAGTCCTCATTTCAATAATCGGCGCAATTGCCCTTCTCATAATAATTTTTGTTTCATTCAGGCAGGTTGTTCCGTCTCTCGGAATAGTTCAAGCAATGATTTTTGACGTTCTCGCAGGGCTCACAGGAATGGCTCTTCTCGGAATCCCGCTTTCGCTTCTAACAATTTCCACTCTCCTAATGGTAGTGGGTTACTCGGTTGACAGCGACATAATGCTGACTTCGCGAATGCTGAAAGGAAAAAGCGGCAAAGCCAGCGAGCGCGCAACAGCCTCCATGAAAACCGGGCTTACAATGACGGGCACAACAATGGCGGCACTAATTCCAATGCTCGCAGTTTCTTACTTTTACCAAATAGATATTGTTTTCCAAATAGCAGCAGTTTTATTCTTTGGACAAATCGGAGACGTAATCGCAACCTGGTTTATGAACACGGGAATATTGCTATGGTTCATTGAAAGGAAGGGATTGAATTGACATCAATTTTCAAATACTGGAGATATGCGCTAGTACTATGCGTTGTCCTTGCGGCCCTTATATGTATAGCAGTTTTCGGCGTTCGCCTCGGAATAGACTTCAAAGGCGGAACCCTTTATCAGGTCGAACTCATGAATCAAGTCCCATCGGATGAAATCGCAAGAATATCCAACATAATCGCCCAAAGAATAGATCCTGCGGGGTTGCGCGGCGACACGGTTTCTCCAGTCGGAGGCCAATTTATATTAATTCAAACAACCGAAACAAATCCTGCAGAACTGGAAAAAATAGAGGCGCGAATTAGGCAGCAAGGCCGTTTCGAAGCGACGCTCAACGGAGAAACAATTTTCACAGGCGATGAAATAAAAAGCGTTCTCCGAGGCACAAGCAATTACGGAGTCTTTGGCGGCGGAAACAATTCTGTTATCTGGCGCATGCCTTTCGTTTTGAGTGAAAGCGCCGCGAAACGCTTCACTGAAAAATCTTTCCATCAGTGCGATGTAACTTCAATAGGCGCAAACGGCCAGCCGGTTTATGACTGTGCAAAAACAATTTTCTTCCTAGACAAGCCGAACGCACTAATTGTGATTAGCGAAGACAGGTACGAATCAGATTCGGAAATTTTCGGCACAGGCTACGCACTTGCCGACATTCCACAGGAAACAGACATAGAAATCCTTATTGAAGATTCACAGCTTCCCGTAATAGTTTACGGCGCATCAGTTGACGCAAACACAGGTCCCGCTAGCGGCTTGGATGAAAATGTTCTCGCATCCGCTCTCTTGAAAACAAAGGACGCGATAGTTTCGCCCGACATAGACGATTCTGTAATAGTTCAATTGCAGGCAAAAGGCTTTACAGTCAAAAAAGAAGCGGCTGAGGAAAATATTCCGTGGCTTTGGTCAGTTACAAAAGCAAGGCAGGTAATTTCTCTCACATCTGAAGTCACAAACGAGGATGTTGCAGATGTTTCAAATGCTGAAATTTTTACGACACTAATAATTAGCGGCACGAGAGCCGATGCATCCGTCGCAAGAACCGACCTCGAAGAACTAACAATACTCCTTGAATCCGGTTCCCTTCCAACGCCCGTTAAAAGCATTTCAAAAGAAACGATTTCGCCCTCGCTCGGAGAGTCCTTTTTGAACCAATTGTTTTTGATGGGAATTATCGCGCTCATTGGAATAGCAGTATTTGTTGTACTGCGTTACAAAACAATATTGCTCGCGGCCCCGATTTTTGCAACAGTTGTCGCCGAAACAATAATACTTTTGGGATTCCTTGCAGTCACAAGAAACCCGATTGACCTTGCGGCATTCGCAGGGCTGATTGCGGCGCTCGGCTCCGGAGTAAATTCCGAAGTTGTTATAACGGATGAAATAATCCGAAAGTCGGATTCAGTTCAGGAATCAATGCTTCAAAGGGTTAAAAGCGCGCTCTTCATAATAACCACTTCTACAATTACAATAGTCGGCGTAATGGGGCCGATAGTTCTTTTTTCAAGAAGCTTTCCGGGCGTCGACAAGCTTTACGGATTCGCGGTTGTTGCAATCTTCGGTTCAATAGCAGGAGTGCTTTTCACCAGGCCCGCTTTCACCAGAATAGTTGAAAGCGTAATAAACAAGAGGGAACTTAGGCACATCAAAGAGAAAGAAAAAAGTTAATCGGAAAAAGAATTTTTTTTTTACAAAAGTTCTTCAAAATTTTTTATTCCCGCAATTTTTTTCGTCCCGTAATACCACAGCGCAACCACTATCGCGCTCATAAAAAACCATGAAACTGTGTGCACAACTTCAGCATCAAAACCGTTTTTTGCCGCCAACAGAACCAAAAGAACCCGTGGAATATTCGCCAATAGAAGAAAAACCGCTCCCGCCAGAAAAATAATTATTTTTTTGAGCAGCGCAGGCTTTTTTAAAGCGAATATTATTGAAAAAAGAATGCAGGCGCTCAAAAGCCCTGTGCACAGATTCTCGACCAAAAAAGTTTCTCCGGTCTGCAGAATGTAAACAGAATTTCCAAAAAATGGAAGCCCTGCGGCGGTGGCCGTCGCTCCCGCTATGAAAGAATTAAACGAAGCCAAATCCGCATTTTCTATAAGCCAGCTTGAAACAAAAAAAATCGCAAAAAACTTTAACAGAAACAAAAACATTTTTTTCGGTTTTTCATTTTCGGAATGGGCGGTCTTCGCCACGTTTTTGTTTTTTTTGTTTTTCACCACGGCACCTTTTTGTTTTTCACCACGGAACTTTTTTTATTTTCATTTTAAAAGCCGCAAAATTTGTAAGTATGTGAATGAACACGGTTGCAACCACTATTACTGTAACAATTCCGATTTCAGGAATTCTTGCAGCAAGGCTTAAAATAAATCCTCCTGCAACAAAATCCAGTTGGTCCGCAAACAGCCACATTTCTCCGCTTTCAATCCCAATTCTTCTTTTCAAAAAACTTTTTGCCAAATCTCCTGTAACAGCGCCCACTGCGAGTAGCCCTGCAAGAGAAAAATAATTAGGAATCAGCAAAAGTGTTTCGGAAAAAACAATTGCAAAAATTATTCCTGCAGTAAAACCAAAGATTATTCCAATTTCCGTTCCCAGCCAAGTCTTTCCCTTCCCAAAAATCCTTTCTTTTCCGATTTTTTTTCCAAAATCAATCGGAATTTTTGAGTGGTACTTGAAAAATAGCAACGGTGTCGCATTTGCGAAATACATTGGCACAGCATATGCCGTAATCATTAAAATAAACTGCACAAGGCTAAGTTCCATGAATGATAATTTGTAGGTAACCGATAAAAGCTTTTGTTTCTTCTTCCACGCATTTTTGAATGCGCAGAGGTTTTATTTTTAAAGGAGAAAGAAACCGAAAATAATTGTGAACAGAGCGCCGGAAATGCTTCCGATGAAATTAACGGTGGTGTTGCCGATTATTTTTTTTCGTTCATAAGTTGCTCCGAAAAGCGAATCAATGTTTGTTCCAAACAGCCCAGCAAGAATTATTATGAAAAACAAAGGAAGATTGCGGTAAACGAAAAAATGTATCAATGCGATTGCTATTCCCCCCATGAGCGCAGCAGACTCTCCAAGCAAAGTTATTCCCCCGTCGATTCCAGGTTTTACTTTTTCCAAGGTAGTTATCAAAATGGGCGTTTTTTTGGAATAATAACCTATTTCCGAAGCAAGGGTATCTGCCAATGCCGCCGCAATCGCGCCGAAAAATGCAAGCTCAAAAAGATGCGGATTATCGGGAAAAAAATTTATCATAAAAAGCATTAACAGGGCGGGAAGCGCATTCCCAACAAGATTCCTTATGCTCCGCGCTTCATGTTTCTTTATTGGAAAGGTGCTTGCGATTTCCGCTATTATAAAAAAAACCACTACGACGATAAAATTTGATAGCCTATTGGGCCCGTAAAGTATCGCGGCTATGCCTATTGCATTTGCGATTATTATTCCTTCGTTATTTAGAAGCTTTTTTTTGTAAGAAATAATAGAAAAAGCGATTAGAAAAGCGAAAACAAGAATCATTTCCTCGAAAGAAACCATTATTTTGCCTCAATGAAACTCGCTTTTGCAGCAATGATTTTTCTCATCGTGCAAATGTTTTTTGCCCTCTTAAAAACCGCGCCGTTGAATTGCCCAAACAAAATTTCCTTAACCAAATCGTCAAATTCTTTTTCTCTTCCGCTTATCCGTTTCAACTCTTCTTCAATTACTTTTCTAACACCCGTTCTTTGCTTTTTTGTGCAGTTTCCGTCGCTTATTGCAACGATTGTGACTCTCGCGTCGCCGCCCTTTACAGGAATTTTTTCTATGAGTGCGATTTTGCTCGTCCTTCTTCTTATTGTTCTCCCCATATAACCCTTGTTCGCTTCAAAGCAGGAGATTTTTGTGTTCGCGTTTTGCCCCTGCACTTCAAAAACCTTGAAATATGCTGCAACATCTCTCATTGCTCTTTGCCCGGTCAGATTGTCAAGCGTAACCTTTATTGTTCGCCCCATAACATTTTTTGGTTTTTCCGCAGGGCAATTCCCAAGAACTTTTCCGTCAAAAATTTTCGGCGCATTCATTATGAACCATTTTTTCTTTTTCCACTTGTCAACACTCTTGTGTGCGCCCTTTGGTTTTTTTTCTTCAGTCATAAAAATCACAATTCTTTTTCCAATTCATGCAAAATTTTATTTCACTAACAGCGCAGTGCTTTCCGGGTCGTACTTCCAATTTTTTGCAATTCTTCCCTTCTTCGAATAATAAGCGGCAACTCTTCTTATTTTTGAAACCGTTACCTCGTACCCGTGCTTAGCCGAATAATCTTTTTTGTTTTTTCCAAGGTGCTTTTGCAGCGCAACGCTTCTTTTTATTAAATTTAACATGTCTTCCGGAACTTCGCCCACGAGTTTATGCATTTCCAAAATTTCCTGAATCCTTTTTCCGGTAAGCTCTCTGAAATTTTTTACACCGTGCTCATCCCTGAGAATAAGTCCTATTTCGCTTGGAGAATGCCCTGCGTTTGAAAGCGAAACTGCGATTTCTTCGGCCTCTTTTGCCGAAATCGTCTGTGTCAAAATCTTTTTTTCCTTCACAGCTTTTTTCTTTTTAGGCGGCTTCTTTTCCGTCTCAACGGGTGCCGTTGCAGTAACAGTCTCAGTTGTTTCTTCAACCGCTTCCACAACGTCTTCACTTTTTTTCATAATTTTTCACTTTTTTGAATTTAACCTTTCCAACCTTCTGGCTTGGAAAAGAACAACAAAATTATGCTTAACATTTTAGCCGAAGGAAGCTTTAAAAAGCTACTCGCGGCCTTTTAAAAAAGGCCGAGTAAAACAAGTTTTGCTCTGCCCGTGCCCTGCAGGGCACTCGGCCGGCGAAAAGGTTCCGCAAATTATTTGAAAAAAATAAAAAATTTTTCTTCAATGATACCGTGCTCTTTTTTCTATTTCACTCATTTTTTTTACCATTTCCGTGCTCGGCAAGTACCCTTTCATTACAAGTTTCCAACCGCCCTTCAATTTCGAGTGCGTCGCGTTAAAAGTTTTTTTGAAAACTATCAGATCCGTTGATTTGTCTTCTATTTTGTTTGAAAAAAAACCCAGTCCAAAATCAACAAAACAAATACTTTTTTTCGTCCGTAATTTTTTTTTGCCCCCGGCTACAACAATTATGTTTGACGTGGTCAGGTCGCCATGGATTATTCCCAGTGAATGTATTTTTTTTATTTCCCTTCCGGCGATCTCACAAAGTTCTTTTTCTTTTTCAACAACTTCTTTCAGCCGTTTTCCTTTGACAAATTCCATTAATATTTCTGCTTCTTGTTCATTCACTTCAATTATATTTGGAGTTCGCACAGTTGTTCCGCTCGCCCTTATCAGTTTCGCTTCCGCCCGCGTTCTTTTTTTTCTTATTGCGGAATCCAGCTTTTCATTACGGTAATTTTTGTTCACTCGCTTTTTTGAGAGAACGTTTTTGCCGTTGATTTTTTTAAGCCGCAAAACAGCCTCTGCCCCTTTTTTATAAAATTTTTTTTCCATTTGAACAGCCTAAAAATTCGTATTTTTTTGAATGGCATTGTTGATTTTTTTGTTTCAAAAATATTTTGTTGTTTAACAGGCTCCGATGATTTGATCTTTAAGGTTTTGTGCAAGTTCTTTGTTTCCCTGCGCTATTTCGAGTTGCGTTTCACGTAAATTCAGTTTATCGTCCGTGCTCAATGAACTAATTTTTGCAATGGCATTATCAGCATCTCTTATTGCAGAATCGCAAAAGATAAGCGCTTCTTTTGCAGCCATTCCTCCGCAATCAGGATTCGACGGATTTATCTCCATTGAGTCCTGGGTCGCCCTAAGAAGATAATAATAACTTTTTGCCGAAAAAAGTTCTGCGTCAATAATATTTGCCGCGCGTCCTTCAGAAACTTTTCCTCTTAGAGAGGATAATTCGCTGGTGTAATCTTCCATTTTTGCAGTTACCGGACTGAAGCCGTTTTGCATTCCAGCGCTTTCAGTTATTGCTGCAAATTCTTTTAGTGCCTCAGCATCATCGATTCGCTCAAGCGGATTTATGGTCAATGACGGGTGCCCCATGAGAAAATATATTGCGAAAGCTGCCGCTATAAAACCTATTATTACAAGTAGGAATCCGTTCTTTCTATGGTAGCTTAGCATCATAGCAATATTAGGCTGGCAGCGTATTAAATCCTTTCGGCATCAGAATTTTCCGAGAATTTTTGAAAAAAAGCTTTTTCTTTTTTTTGCCAGTTGTTCCTCTTTTTCCATTTCTTCCAAAAGCTTTTGCTGTTTTTCGCTGATTTTTTTGGGTGTTTCAACGATAACTTTTACATACTCATCCCCGAAACTGTCTTTGCCAAGTTTCTTTATTCCTTTTTCTTTCATCTTGAAAATTGTGCCTGTTTGTGTTCCTGCAGGTATTTTCAAATCGGCCTTTCCTCTAAGCGTTGGAACTTCAATTGTCGCTCCAAGCGCCGCCTCGGTAAATGAAATAGGGATTTCTGTGTAAATGTCCTCGTTGTCTCTTTTGAATATTTTGTGAGGTTCCACAAAAATTATTACGAATAAATCACCGCTCCCATCGCGGCCTTCGTTTCCATGGCCCTTCACCCTCAAATGGTTTCCGGTATTTATTCCGGCGGGGATTTTTACTTCGACAGAAATTTTTTTTGTGAGCAGTCCGTTTCCGCCGCATTCATGACACTTTTCCTTGGGAACTTTTCCCACGCCCCTACAATGGTGGCATATTCCCCTCGACTGAAAAAGAATCGGTCCTGCGTTAGTTTGCCTTGTCACGAATCCTTTTCCTTTGCAAACTTTGCAGGTTTCAAACTCGCCTTTTTCGGCTCCGCTTCCCCCGCACTTTCTGCATTTAACAGTTCTGGAGTAATTAATTTCTCTTGTAATTCCAAAAGCGGCTTCTTCAAAACTAAGACTTACTTCAACTTTTATATTCGAGCCGAAATCTCCCCCCGCCCTGTTAGTCGAGCCGAAACTTCTTCCAAATTCTCCGAAACTCTCGAATCCAAACTGGTTGAAGATGTCTTCGAAGTCAATATCCATGCCTTTTCCAAAATCGAAGCCCTGAAATCCTTCGAATTGCTTGTATGTGTTTCCGTAATTATCATAATTAGTTTTCTTTTCGGGGTCGGATAAAACAGAGTAAGCTTCCGAAACTTCCTTGAATTTTTTTTCTGCATCCTTATCGCTTGAAACATCGGGATGGTATTTTTTGGCGAGCTCCTTGTAAGCCCTCTTTATTTCATCGGTTGAGGCGCCTTTTTTCAGACCAAGAACTCCGTAGTAATCCTTTTCCACAAGACCATCTCTCAAACATTATTTTTTCAGCCTTTTAAAAAAAGGCTGGCGAAAATCCTCCCTGATGGGAGGAATGAAGCCTGCTGGCTTCTGTGCTTAAATCAGCAGGGGTTGCACACTTAGTGTGTAGTAATTTACTTCATGCCGCCTGCCAGATTTCTTTTCTGTGCAAGCCGGAATCGCTAATGTTTGGATTACTTTCCTTTTTTATTCTTGTCTTTTTCGTTCTTATCCTTGTCCGAATCTTTTTCACTGAATTCTGCGTCAACAACATTATCATCGCCTCCGTGTTCTTCATCGTCGTGGCTGTGCCCGTTCGAACCGCTTTCAGCCCCACTTCCGCCTTCGCCAGAGTTTCCGCCAGTTGCGCCCCCCTGCCCCTGGTAGAATTTCTTTCCCAGTTCCTGAAGCTTTGCGTTCAGCGCATCCATTTTTGCCTTAACTTCCTTCGCATCGCGCGCATCCTTTGAAAGTTCGTTTTTCAATTCGGCCAATTTTTCCTCAACTTCTTTTTTGTCGCTTTCAGAAAGCTTGTCTTTTATTTCTTCCAGCATTTTTTCGGTGGAGTAAATAACCGCATCTGCATTATTGAAAACCTCGATGTCTTCTTTTATTTTTGCGTCTTCGGAAGCGTGTTCCTCCGCCTCTTTTTTCATTTTTTCTATTTCAACATCATTAAGTTTTTGAGAAGCAACTATTTTGATGCTCTGTTCCTTTCCCGTTCCCTTATCCTTCGCGGTCACGTGAACTATCCCGTTTGCATCAATATCGAACGCAACTTCTATCTGAGGGATTCCTCTCGGCGCCGGCAAAATGCCCGCCAACTGGAACCTTCCAAGTTGCTTATCGTCCCTTGCAAGTGGTCTTTCCCCCTGCAAAACATTTATGTCAACAGTGTTCTGGTTATCGCTCGCTGTCGAAAATATTTGAGATTTTTTTGTCGGAATAGTCGTGTTTCTCTCAATAAGTTTTGTAAAAACTCCGCCCATGGTTTCTATTCCAAGCGACAAAGGAGTTACATCGAGCAATAAAACATCCTTGACTTCTCCTGAAAGCACACCTGCCTGAATCGCCGCGCCCATCGCTACACATTCCATCGGGTCAACGCCTCTTTCCGGTTCAGTTCCAACAACTTTTTTTATGAGCTGCTGAACTACAGGCATTCTTGTCGGCCCGCCGACCAAAATAACTTTGTGAACCTCATCAGAAGTAAGTTTCGCGTCCGCAAGCGCCTGTGTTATCGGCTTCTCGCACCTCTTCACCAGCGGCGCAACAAGTTCCTCCAGCTTTGCCCTGTTAATTTTCATCACCAAATGTTTCGGTCCAGTTGAGTCTGCTGTAATGTAAGGCAAATTTATTTCAGTTTCAAGAACAGTTGACAATTCTATTTTTGCTTTTTCAACAGCTTCTCTTAATCTTTGAACCGCCATTGAATCTTTTCTAATGTCCGCTCCGCTGCTCTGCTTGAACTCATCCGCAACGTATTTCAGCAAAATTTCGTCCATGTCGGTTCCACCGAGAGCAGTATCTCCCGAAGTCGATTTCACTTCGAAAACCCCGTCGCCCATTTCCATTATCGTAACATCCAATGTTCCGCCGCCGAAATCGAAGACCAATATTTTCGAATCCTTTCCTTTCTTGTCAAGGCCGTACGCAAGCGCCGCCGCTGTCGGCTCGTTAATTATTCTAATAACCTCAAGCCCCGCAATCGCTCCCGCATCTTTTGTCGCCTGCCTCTGATTATCATCAAAATAAGCCGGAACAGTAACAACCGCTTTTTCCACTTTCGTTCCAAGGAAGGCTTCCGCGTCCTTTTTTATTTTTTGCAAAATGAATGCAGAAATCTGCTGGGGCGTGTATTCCTTATCATCTATTTTGTATTTGAAATCCGTTCCCATTTTTCTTTTTGCCCTTGAAATGGTCCTGTCAGGATTTGTTATGGCCTGCCTTCTCGCCGGCTCTCCGACCAAAAGCTTTCCGTCCTTTGAAAATGCAACGTAACTCGGGAATGATTTCCCGTAAACAGTGTTTCCCTCAGCAGAGGGGATTATTTTCGGCTTTCCGCCCTCAAGTACCGCTGCAGCCGAGTTGCTTGTTCCTAAATCTATTCCAATTACTTTTGCCATACCAAATCACTCCCTTTTTTATTTTTTGTTTTTCGAATTTTTTTAAATTCAAATTATTAAAAAAATAAAATTAATTTTTAATTTTTCATTTTTATTTTCATTTTTGTGTGTTTTTTTCAATTTTTTTATTTTTCTTCGGCGCTTTTTTCTTCCAATTTGTTCACCGAAACTTTCGCGCACCTCAAAACTTTTCCGTTCAGCGTGTAACCGTTCAGCAAAACCTTTGCGACTTTTCCCTCGCCCACTTTTTCATTTTTTTCATGCATGACCGCGTCCATTGTTTCACAATCAAATTCACTTCCTTCATGCGCCTTAATTTTTTCCAAACCGTTTCTTCTCAATATTTGCATTAATTGTTCCTGCACCGCAGCAAAACCTTTGTTATGTATAATTCCGTGTTCTAGTGTGTCTAAAACCGGCAAGATTTCTTCCATTATTTTTGCGCCCGCGTAGCGCCTGTTTTCCTCGCCCTGTTTTTCCACTCTCTTCTGATAATTTTCAAATTCTGCCTGCACTCTTTTCAGCGTGTCGGTCAGCCCCCTGACTTCTTCGTCACAAGCACACCTTGTTCCTTCTTTGGTCGGCGCCCCCTTTTTCTCCTTTTCCGTCGCATCACTTTCGTGGCGCCATTTTTGCCTGCCCGTTTCTTGGCGCTTAATTTCCTGTTTAATCTTTTCTTGTTCAAAGGCATTTTGCTCTAAATCATTCTTTTGAGCGATTTTTTGGCCATTTTTGCCATCATTGGCAACATTCATTTGTGTTTCGTTGGCCATTCTAATCCCTCAAACAAAAATTCGTCAAAATACCCACATTTGTTTATATAGTTTGAACAATATTGATATACCTTGAACGAATTGTTTTTAAATCCTTCCACCGATAGTACTTCTACTGATTTTATGCCAGAAACCGAGCAAGAACACTGGGCAAAGGGTCCAAAGGTGATGGGAATTTCGCCTGAAAGCATCAAAATTTCAGGCTCAATAACCGCTTTGCCGATAAAAAAAGGCTCAATAAAGCATATTTCGCCACGCAGAGGCGTTTTCAAGGTTGTTATTAGGAAGGTGGAAAGACCTTACACCAATGATTTTGAACAACAACTCGCATGGATTTGTTCCTCTCTCGGTTTTTTTGAACCGATTGACAAGGAAAAAAATGCCGCTGCCGTTTTCAAAGAAATTGTTTCCGCCACCGAAAAAGGCGAAGCCCTTTCAAGCACCGCAATCGCTCAAAGAATCGGCATGAGCCGCGGAAGCACAATAAACCATTTGAACCGCCTTCTCAAATCCGGCTTAATTGAAAAGAACGGGACTTTTTATTCTTCCAGAAGCAGTTCCCTCGAACGCACAATTGAAGAAATCGAAGGCGATGTTAACAGGATTTTCGAGCAGTTGAAAAAATCCGCCACTGAAATCGACAGGCAGTTTGGGTTCGAATAATTTTTTTCAAGTTTTTTGATTTTTTCGTTTTGATTTTTTTTAAAATTTCAAAATTCTTTTTGACAGCAACCTTTATTTACTGCTAAAGTGTTATTGTTTTCATGTTTTCAAAAAAGCAGGCGTTTCTCTTCGCGCTCTTTGAAGTGTTTTTGCTTTTCGTTGTCGCTCTAGAAATTCGCAACATTGCGAACTCCTTGTTCCGCATAAAATCGATTCCTTTCATCGAATTCGAAACCACTTTCTTTGACTCCGCAATTATTCTTTTTTTAGCAATTCTTATCCTCGCAGTAATTCAAATTTTTATAGTAAAAAAGGACAAAAATATTTGCGAAATTCACGACGGGTTTTCAAAGGCCGTTCTCGGCTCGGCAAAAAACAAAATTTTCGGGCTTCGCGCTGAAATAATTGCGCTCTGGATTGCCGAATTCGCTTTCGCTTCCATAATCGCAATCAGCATTTGGATCTACTTCGACCAGAATGTGAATATAGTTCCCTTTCCGTACAACATCATCGGCTTTGCGGGACTTCTCGCCTTCGGACTATTGATTTTTTCGCACACCAGGCCTTTCAGGCGCGCCGTTTACGGCCAGGGCTTTTTGCAGTCAAAAATCAGCAAAAAATTGCCAAGCCGAGACCACAAAAAAAAGAAACGGTTCGAACACGAAGCTCCGAGAAGCAGAAGAAGAAAAAGAAAGTGAAAATACTTTTTTTATTTTTTCAATAAGTTTTTTTTGGCAATTTTTTTATTTTCTCCAATTAACTTTTACGTCGTCCGTTCTCTGCTTCGGCAGAATCGCCGAATCTTTTATTTCTGTTTTGTTCCCGCGTTTGTGCATCAAAATTCCTGTCCAAGCAATCATTGCGGCATTGTCGACCATGACAGAATTCGGCGGAACGAAAAGCCTTGCTCCGCGCTCCTCGCACATTTTTGAAACCATTTCCTGCAGCGCTTTCGAACAACCAACTCCGCCCCCCAAAATAACTTCTTTTTTCTCTGTATGCGCCAGCGCCCTCTCCGTAACTTCAGTAAGCATCGCAAAAGCGTTATGCAGCGCCGAATAAACTAAATCTTCCTTTTCCACTTTCCCAATTTTATTTTTTGCTGCTGTAAAAAGTCCCGAAAACGCGAGGTCCATTCCCTTCACCGTGTAAGGCAATTCAATGTAATTTTTTCCTTCAAAATACATTTTGTCTAATGCAGGTCCTGCCGGAAAACCCAATCCCACTTCCCTTCCGAACGAATCCAAAAAATTTCCAATTCCGATATCCAGAGTCTCGCCAAAAACCCTGTAATACGAATTCTCAAAACAAATTATTTGTGTGTTCGCCCCGCTCGCGTACAGCAGAACCGGGTCCTTCGCTTCGCAAAGCTTCCTCCCGATTTCCGCATGTGCAACACAATGATTCACTCCAATCAGCGGAACATTATTTAGCAAAGAAATTTGCCTCGCTGCAACCGCTCCGCACCTCAATGCGTTTCCAATTCCAGGTCCCTGCGAAAAGGCAACCAAATCAATTTCTTCGATTTTTGTGTTTGCTTTTGATAGGGCGGTTTGTACTACTTCGGCAGCAAATTTGTAATGGTGCTCCGCCAACTCTCTCGGAATCATCCCGCCCTTTTCCGTGGTGTAAACGTTTTTCTCGTTCGAAAGTATTTTGCATTTTTCATCCACAATGGCGGCTCCGAATGTGTGCGCCGTTGATTCAATTCCTAAACACTTCAAAAAAACACCTTTCCAACAAAAAACTTTTTTTCTTTAATTAATTCTTTTCCAAAACTTTTTTTATTTCTTTCAGCGTTACCTTTCCTTCCCTCAAAATTTCTCCGGTGGCAGAATTGTAATATGTGGAGGGTTTATTTTCCTTGAGCGTTCCTGCGTTTATGAAAATAAAATCCTCTCCTCCGAAAATTTCTTTTATTTTTTTAGGCGAAAAAATCGGCGCTTCTCCGTTAATGTTTGCGGAAGTCGCCGTAAGCGGAAATGAAACCAGCGAGCAAAGCCTAAGCAGGCTCTTGTTTGAAGGAATTCTAACTCCGATGAGCTCGTTTGAAGAGCAGGGAGATTTTGCTTTCTCTCTTAAAAGAATTGTTAGCTGGCCGGAAAATTTTACACTAAGAAGTTTTTTGCCCGCTTCCCCCATTTCAACGATATTTTCAATTTTTTTCGAAGAATCGGTTACGAGCCCTATCGGCTTGTCAAAGCTTTCTTTTTTTGTTTCATGGATTTTTTTCACAGCGCTTTCATTCAGGCAGTTCGCCCCGAAACCGTAGGAGCTTTCGCTCGGAAAAATAACTACCTCCCCGGTTTCAAGCGCCTTTTTTATTTCCAAATCTTTTTTTCCGGAAAGAAATTCCTTTTCCATTATTTCAATCATTTTTTCACCGTGCTTTTTTTCAACAAAATCGATTTTATCAAATCAGATAAATTGCAATCGCGAGCAGATTGTAAAGCATGTGCCCAAAATAGTTTTGAAGCAACGAATTTTTTTTCTTGTACCAGTAAGCCAGTATTAATCCCAAAAAGAAAACGCCAATGATTTCCGCTACCGATCCGTAGCCGAAATGCGCGAAAGTAAATATGATAGTTGAAACGAGAATGCCTGACCTTTTCACCAAAAAAGCCCTGAAAAAAAATTCTTCCGCAAAAACTCCGGCCATGAGGGTGAACAGAAGCGCGGGAATGTTTTGCGCGTAAGTTTTCACAACAACTTCCTGAACTTTTGACAAATCGTTTAATCCAAAAAAACTTAGTATTGCCGCGATTCCAATGAATGCGATAAGAAGCGCCGCAAAAAGTGCCAAAGCTCCGACAATTTCTTTTTTGTGCCCCTGATACTTGCAAAAGAATTCTTTTTTGATTTCTTTCCATTCTTTTCCCTTTATCGCCCTCAAATAGAAAAGCGGCGCGAGAATGAGCAAGAAATCTATTGAAAATGCTTCGATTATTCCACTCATGCCAATCAAATTAATTAGACGAAGACATTCTTTTTAAAGGAGTGCAAAAACCAATTTATTTTTGTGTTTTCATTTCGGTGTAACTGCATTTTCCGCACGCGAGTCTGTTTTTGTGATTTGCCAAAAAAACTCCTGCTCCGCATTTCGGGCAAAAGTTTCCCTTCCTTTCCACGCCGTCTTCCGAAATTGAATAAAACACATTCTTCAATTTTTTTTTCTTTTCCTTTTCAGCCATAATTTTCACCGTCAATTTTTATTTTATGCTGCTCCTGCTTCCGCTGCTTTTTTTTCAGCTTCGGCAGCAGTCTTTGCAGCAGCCTTGTCCTTTTTTTCTTTTTCCAATCTTTCCATTTCTTCTTTGAAATTTCTTTTCAGCATGTGCTTTTGTTCTATTTTCATCAATTGTTCTTTCGTATCATAAATTTTCGCATAAACCGTAGCTTTCTTATTTCCAAAACCGGTTTCAACCTTCTCAACGATTATTCTTTCCTGTGGCGCATTTAGCATTGCCGAAAGTTTTTCTCTCAACGCGTTCCTTGAAGGAGTTGCCTTATCCTCCGTTTCCGCAATTACTTCACTTCTTTTTAATAATTCATTTCTGTTATTTTTTTTCACGTCTAAATTCATTTAATCCACCTTTCCAAAAAACAAATCAAACTTTTTTATCGGCTTAGTCTTAACGCGTATTTTCCAGGTTTTGTTATTCCCATTTTTTTTGCAATTTCCGATTGTTCGGGATTTGTTATTACTACGTAGCCTCTCCAAAATGTCGTGAAGGCATTGCCTCCGCAACCGGGACAAGTTTTTGCATCATCAACTATTAATCTGCACGTTCTACAAGCCTTTTCTTTTATCATTATTTTCCAGCCCCTTTTCCTCTTTCCATCTTAATAGGTTTGTCTTTTTCTTGTGTTCCTCTTCCTTTTTTTTCTTTAGGGTCTTTTTCCTTTGACATTTTTTCATCAATTTTTTCCCACTCGGGTTTTCCCAAAAAAGGTTGTCTCATTGTAAGCCCAATCTTTGAACTCGGCGTATGCCCCTTCATTGAAATCGTAACTATTCTTGCAAGCACAGTATCTTCTCCTGCCAGTTTTTTCCCAGTTTTTTTTCCAACGAATCCCGGAATTTTTGCGTCATAATTTATGTAATCGTCCATTATTTGGCTCACGTGTATCAATCCTTCAATAGGGCCTATTCTTGCAAAGGCGCCGAATTCAGTTACTTCAGTCACAATTCCTCTCGTTACTTCCTGTATGTGCGGTTTGTAAGTAAGCATCTCTATTTCAGTTTCATAATAAACCGCGCCGTCTCCTGGTATGACGTGCCCGTCGCCCACTTTTCCAATTCCGGTTATCGCAACTATTATTCCGTACTCGTCGTTTATTCTTCCTTCTAAATCTTCTCTGCTTATCTGCATTATTGACTCCTTTACTTTAGAGCCCAAATTTTTAGGAGGAACCCTCACTTTATCCATTATTTTTGTGCTATAATACATTTGCTCACCTTTACCCAAAATTAATTAAAAATAAAACCGATTCCCAAATTTTTTTTTAAAAACCTTTAATTGAACAACAATTAAAGCCCTGAAAAGCTTTAAAAACATCGGTGGTTATGCCCCGTCAACTTCGACAAAAGCCCTTTTCCTGATGTATATTGTTCTGCCTCCAAAGCTTTTTATCTTTTTTCTAAGCGCACTGTCATTCGTCGCAACCCAATAATCTTTACTCATTTCGACCAGTGTGTCATCCACAGTTCCTTTGGCTTTAACCACTTTCACTCCGTTTTTTTCTATCATCTTCACAACTATTTTTCCGTCCTTCGCCAGCGTTTTCTTTGCACTCAATTTTTTCAATTCTTCTAAAATGCCCGTTGTAACAAAAAAACCTACTTTTTCGCACCCAGGTTTTTCCCTAATCTCATCAAAAACACTTATTTTTAATTTTACCGCGCCCAGTAAAAAATTTGTGTCCAGCAGGACTTTACAGGACCTCTCCATAAGCCACCAGCCTCCACTGGTTGTTCAAATTTTTACTCACGGCAACTTTCTCCCCCTTCTCCGCGACAACTTCATTCTTTAAGGTAATTGAAACTTTCCCACCGGGGCTCTGTGCCGCGACCCCAATCGCAGTATTTGTTCCTATTGTAAGCACCACCACATCGTTTGATTTTATTTCTGCTTTCTTATCAGCTTCAATCGTTCTTTCAAACGGGTTCAATTTAAGAGAAAGTATTTTTGTCGGCGCCGGCATCGAATCTGGTTTTGCAATTATTTGTCCCCTTAACCTGTCATTTTGTCCAACACTCGGATCCAATTCAGTTCCAACGGCTATTAACCCGCCGGGAGTGCATTCGTTTCTTTCCCCCGAATCAATTGCCAAACTCACAACTTTCGTAATCGTTTTTCCTTTTATGCCTGGATAAATTTGCACTTCGTCGCCCACCTTTATTTTTCCCTGAGCAATGCTTCCTCCGAGAACCGCGCCCCTCATTTCGCTTATTTTTGTTCCGGGCCTGTTAATATCAAAGCTTCTCGCAACAAACATCTTCAAATCTTTTTTCAAATCATATTTTGGTGTCAGAATGTGTGTTTCAATAGCCTCTATCAAATAATCAAGGTTCGTTCCAAAATTAGCCACCGTTGGAATTATTGGCGAGCCCTCATAGCCGTATTCCTTCAAAAATTTTTTTATTTCTTGTTGTTGCTTCTTCGCGCTTTCCGCATTTACCAAATCCACTTTGTTTTGAGCAACAACAATTTTTTCTATTCCGGCAAACTTTAAGGCCATTACATGCTCCACAGTTCTCGGCTGGGGGCACATTTCGTTCGCCGCAATTACGAGTACAGCTCCGTTCATAAGCGCCGCCCCGCTTAGCATTGTAGTCATAAGCGTTTCATGCCCGGGCGCGTCCACGAAAGAAACAATTCTTTTTCCAAGCACCTCGCCCTTTTTCGAGTCATTACTGTAAATTGTTCCGTTCGGAGTTTTGAGTTTGTAGAATGTAGTGTCTGCATAACCCAACCTTATGGATATTCCTCTTTTCATTTCTTCGCTGTGAGTATCGCACCACTTTCCGGTCAACGCTTTTGTTAAGGAAGTTTTGCCGTGATCGACATGCCCTATCATTCCTATATTTATTTCAGGCTGGTCATGCATGCTTTCAGCAGGTTCTTCTTTGTGCGGCTGCGCCTTTATTTTTTTTGAACTTTCCGCATGAACCGCCCTTGGCTTTTTTTCTTTCGCCTTTGAAATTTTTTCTTTCTTCTGCATATCTTACCACAGCCTTTTTTCGAAAAAGGCCGGCGAAAAATTACTTCTTTTCGCTGGCCTTTGTTTTCAGATGCTGAAATCTGAAAACAAACTCGATTTCTTTCGAACCATTTTTAGTGTCTGGCAGTTTTTTTCGGAGCTTCTCCGAGTGCAGCGCTTCCTGCCAGTTCCAGACTCGCTTTCACAGCCCTTTCCTTCGCCGACAATGTTTCATCTTCTTTTGGAGCGCCTTTTGACAGCACTTTTTGCAATTCAATCGAACCAATTTTTGTAACAACAAGGTTCAATTGGGCAGTTTCTTCACTCACCATGTTTCCCCTCATTGAAACTCTTTTTTTTTCGCCTTTTCTTTCAGCCTTGAAGCCGATTCCGTCGCCGGTGAATATTTTTTTTCTCATTCCGCCCTGAATCGATTTATTCATTGGAAAGCCCTGTTTATCGCTTCCACCGGTGATTTTTGCTTCGTAGCCGGGCAAACCAATTTCGTCAAGTTTCACGGTTTCACCAATTTTTTTGTTGGCAAAAAGCGTCTTGTCCGAGTTTGCACTGTAGGCCTTTCTTGTTTTTGGTTCGCTTATAACGAATTTCATGCTGAATCCTCCTTATCCTGTTCTAAGCTTAATTTAGTTTCCATAATTTTTGCGAGCAGATTTTTTTCATCTTCGGAAAAATCTCCGAGTTCCTGCAATTCACAATAATGACTCGTTGGTATGCAAGAAAATAAATGTTCACCTTCAAACAAATTTCTTCCGACATTTCCTCCGCGTATAGAAACCGCCAATTCGTCGCCCTTCTCCGCTTTATCCACGCTCTTCGAATTTTTTTGAATTCCATCAATCTCTCCAATTACTTTTCCTTCCTTGTTCATTACTTTCCAACCCGTTTTCAATTTTCCCGCAATTATTTTTACGCCCACTATTGCCGGTTTGTTGTTCCTGAAAACGTTTCCTCTCAACAGTTCAAATTCAACAGGCATTACCAGACAAGAGAGTCTAGCTTCCTTTGAGGCTCGTTTTGTTCCCTGCGCCCATTTTTCATACTCTTCAAGCAACTTGTAAATAACTTTTTCGTTAAAAATTTTTACACCCATTTTTTTGGCTTGTTCCTCCGCATCACTATCAACAGAAGTGTTGAACGCAAGAATTGTCGCGAGTGTTTTGTCTTCTTCCAAAAGTGAAGACGCTTCCATCACATCCTTCCTTGTAACATTTCCTATGTCCGCTTTTCTTATTGGCATTCCGCATTTTTTTAGAAGCCCTATGAGCGCTTCCAGCGATCCTATCGCATCCGCTTTCAAAATTATTCCCTTGTTTGTCGAATCGATTTTTATGCTTTCAATCTCCGTCTCAAGTTCTTTTTTCTCTTCATCGGTCGCTTCCACCAGCAGCGTGCTTCCCGCAACTATTCCTTCCAAATTCGGCGCAGCAATTTTTACCCCTGTGGCGGCAAAAACTTTTTTTACAGAATCAAATTTTTCAGTAGTGACCCTGATTTCCTGAAGAGGCTTCGGCTGCAGTAATGCTCTTATTTTTGTTTCAATTATTCCGTTCTTTCCAACTATTGTTATAGAATCATTAACTTTTAGCGTTCCCTTGTACAAAATAACATCAAGGGTTTTTCCCAAACCCTTCTCTTCCTTTTCCTCAAGAACTGAAGCCTCTCCTCGCTCATCTTCGCTTATTTCCAATTGCTTCGCCAAATATTTTTGTGACAAACCCGAAAGCAGAGTCAAAATTTCAGGTATTCCTTCGCCCGTTTTCGCCGAGCAAGGCACTATGGGAATTTGTTTTCCGAATTCGCATCTGTCGAATCTTTCGCCCTCAAAACCATGCTTGTACAAATTTCCTACCAGCGTGTAAAGTTTTTCATCCATTAATCTCTGAGTGTTTTCGTTTTGTTCCGCAAGATTTTCTAGAAAACTTCCTTTTTTTGAAGAATAAAAATTCAGCAAATCGATTTTGTTCATCGCAATTATGAATGGCACTTTGTATTCTTTCAGAATTTCAATCGCTTCGATTGTCTGTTGCTGCAAACCCTGTGTCGCATCAATTGTCAGCACTGCGAGGTCCGCAATTTTTCCGCCGCGCTTTCTCAAATTCGTGAATGCTTCGTGCCCCGGCGTGTCGATAAAAAGCAGTCCTGGAATTTTCAAATCGAAACCGAATTTTTTTACTATCGGGCCGGCAGTTTCCATTATTGTTTTTAACGGAACCTCGGTCGCGCCAATATGCTGCGTTATTGCTCCAGCTTCTCTTGACGCTACTGCAGTGCTCCTTATCGCGTCCAGAAGGCTCGTCTTTCCGTGGTCGACATGACCCAACACAGTTATTATCGGCTGCCTTATCATTTGAACCACAACCGTTTTTGCCGTTGCTTTCGCTTCTATTCCAGCTCACCATTCCAATTTCATTAATACTGCTCCCGCAGTATAAGAGAAAAGAATTTTTTATTTTAGAATATTTTTTTCGCTTTTCGGCATTTAAACGACGTTTTCATCGTTTTTTTTGCCGCTTTCCTTTCCCTTTTCTTTCGTGTGCTTTTTTTCCGATGCTAAAATTCTTTTCAGCTTGTAGTGTTCTTCTGTCCAATCGGTTTTTGCCGGTTTTCTTCCAAGTTTTATCTGATTTTTTTCGCACTTGCCCGAACAAAAGTAAAACACCGTGCCGTCTTTTTTTGCGTACATTTTTCCTCCACCAAGAGGCAAATCTTCTCCGCAAAAACTGCATTTCACCATTCAAATCACCTTATTTGATTTCCTTTGCTTCTCTTTCAGTGTTCAGCAATATCAAAATATCGCCTTTCTTCACAAGCCCCTTCGCATTTCTTCTTTTTACTCTGCCCTGTTCGGGCCCTTCGAGTATTTTGCAAAGCAACTGTGTTACTTCTCCGTGAACACCGGTTTTTTTTACTATTTCAACAACCTCTGCAGGCGTTCCTCTCTCATCTTCAGCCATTTTTCTTCACCCGCAAATTATTTTTTTAGCTCCTCGATTTTCTTTCCAAGATTTTGTATTTCCTTATCAACCGGCGATTTCAAAACCGCTACGCTTGAAGTTGGAACATTAAACCCTGCTTTCTCTCCGAGCTCTTTTTTTGTCGCAATATATGCGCAAGGAATCTCCTTCTCTTTGCAAAGCAACGGCAAGTGCATAACTATTTCTGCAGGAGTTACATCCTCTGCAATTACAACTAAAAGAGCATTTCCCCTTTCAATTGCTTTAGTTACTTCGTTGATTCCCGCTTTTATTTTACCTTTCTTCGATTGTTCCAAAAGGTCAGCAGCTTCTTTTTTGAGCTCCGCTGGAAGCTCCATCTTAACATATTCTACCATCAAAACACACCTCCACTTCAACTGTTTCGCCCAGTTGGAAATTAAATTTTCCAACCAGTAAAACATCAGTTTCATTGGCAGAAACTAGCTATTCTGCAATAAACCCTTGCCCCAGAAACCTTTAAAAAGCAAAGCATCTGGTTGAGAAAAAGAGACTTATTTTCAGTTTATTCGTAACTAAAAACGCACCTAATCATTCCCTGCGATTTCGCTTCAATGTTCGCGTACCCCACGCCTTCAAAGTGAATTACTCCGTTCGCTTCCAAAATGCTCGGCGCGGTGAAACCCATTTTTTTCGTTCCATCACTCATAAGCAATTCAACATCAACCTGATTCGCGAGCCACGAAACAATCGGGAAATTAGTTTCGGTTTTTGAGTATGATACGAAAGTCGCTTTCCCGCCGTATTCCGAAACCTCATCAAGTTTAACATTGAAGGCCTTTTTGAATCTAATAATTTCCCCCGCCTTGTGCTTCTTCAATTCCTTTTTATCTACCAAAAATTTTTCTATTTGCCCGTCGAAACCTGTTTTTTCTCCATAGCATTCACCTTCGCCTTTTCCAACATTATAAATTTCTACTTCAACCGCTTCTTCAAAGAAAGGGAATTCCGCAACATCTCCCAAAACAGCTTTGTTCGCCGCTGCAAAGTTTTCCATAGAAACTTTTGCCTCGCTCGGATTAACGCCCATTTCCACAATTATTTTTCTAATTGCCTCTGGCTGGAAACCCCTTCTCCTCAGTGCTTTCATTGTTGCGAGTCTTGGATCATCGTCGCTTGTAAGCCCGCCCGCATCCATCAAAACTTTTATTTTGCTCTTGCTCAGAATCATGTCCCCGACTTTCGCCAATTTTCCGTGGTAAAGCGTATGCGGATATTCCCATTTCATGTAATTATATAAGTAGCGCTGTTTCGTTTCATTTTGCGCGTGCTCCTGCCCCCTTATTATGAAATTTATCTTCATTCGATGATCATCAACTGATGATGCGAGATTGTAACTCGGCCAAACATGCATCTTTGCCGCTTCCTTGTTCGGATGCTCAACAACGTCAACAACTTTCGCCAACCACCAATCCCTAACAGAAGGGTCCTTGTTTTTCAAATCAGTTTTTATTCTAACAACCGCTTCCCCTTCCTTGATTTCGTGCTTTAACATTTTTTTCCATTCTTTCATTTGCTCTGCATTGCTCTTTTTTCTGCACGGGCACTCCTTCGATTTTTCAGTAAGCTCTCTCCATTTTTCGGATTCGCAGAAACAAATGTATGCTTTTCCTTTTTTTATTAAATCCTCAACGACAGAATAGTATTCTTCTAAATTGTCAGACGCGTTTGCAGTTTCATCAATCTTTATTCCAAGCCACTTGAATTCTTCCAAAAATTCTTTTTCAATTCCCGCCACAGGAACTTTTATTTTCGGGTCAGTATCATCAAACCTGAGAATATATTTTCCGCCGTACTTTTTCACATACTCATCGGTTAGAATCGCGGGCCTCGCATGTCCAAAGTGCATTGCTCCGCTCGGATTCGGCGCCACTCGCGTAACTAACTTCTCTTTTCCAATCCACTCGAGTTCAGGAAGCGTTTTCTCTTTCTCAACGTGTTTCAGCTCCCAACCTTCTTCCTCAAATTCCTCGAATTTTTTTTCAAGTTCTTCTTTCTTCATTTCGTTCGCTTCTTTTACCGATCCGCTTATTTGAGGCATCATTTTTGGAATATCCATGTCTGGAAATAACGCTTTCATTTTTCCGATTACCGCGCCCACATCGGCTTTTCCGCCGTGCTCGTACGCGTTTTTGATTGCGTATTTTAAAGTCATTTCCTTGATTTTGGAGTTTTTGTCCATTAAAAGAAAGAAGCGGGAGAGTTATTTTATTCTTTTGCGTTCGGCTGGATGAGAATCCGTTAATGAAGACTGGTTGTTTGGGCGCGAATAAAATTAGTATTCTCTTCCGCATTCCCATTGCGCGTTGAAATAATGAAGTAGCGCATTTGCCATCGGCTGGTGCTCATTAAGTATTGTGAAATGATAAGAGGGTTTCTGTTTTTTGAAATCCGAAATCGCGAGTATCACTTTTTTTCCGTCCACTATGAAGGCGTTCATTCCGTGTTCTAAGTGCCTGACCTTGCAACACTCTTTAAGTTTTTTTGATTGAAAAGTATTTAAGAGTTTTATTGAAACATTTTTTTTCTTCGCTTTCATGAGCGCTTCCTGCAAAAAGTTATGGTCGTCTGTAATCTCAGTTAACCCTTGTATGCTTTTGTTTGCTTTCAATAATTCTTGCCCCAAAATTTTTTCAAAATCCAGCCTGTCCTTTACCTTCATTACTTTTTCTCCGGTTTCATCTTTGTCAGGTGAAGTTATTATGCTTTCTTTGAGCGAGGTAGCATCATTCTCCAGAGCTTTCAATTGGTCTTTTTTTGCAAGTACAAGAAGGTCAATCGCTTTTTCTGGCTCAATTATTCTGTAAAGTTTTGGTCTTCCTTTTATTTCTATTATAAGATTTCTATCGATCAATTTTTCCAGCACGTCATAAACCCTTGTTTTTGGCACTTGTGCACTTCTTGAAATTTCCGGAGCTTCCGCCTCTTTTAACTTAAATAGCGTGCTTACCGTTCTCGCTTCGTATTCTGTGAGGCCCAGCCCCTCCAGAAGAACGTTGGAATCAGGCTCATTCATGTAAATTCACTTATTCCCTATATATAGGGTGATTAATTGGTTTATAAGCTTACTCCTCACCCTTTTTGGAAAAAAGGCCGGCGAAAAGACTTCGCAAAAGCTTTCTTAAAAAAATCAATATTTTTGTCCATTTTTAGGGATAATGCCCTTTTATCGCCTGTTAAAGCTTCTTCTGCCGCCGCTGTTTCCGCCGCTTCTATTGCCGAATCTTCTTGTTGTAAACCTTTTTTTGGCTTCTTCGAGTTTTTTTTCTTCTACTTCCTGTTCAAAATCCTCTATCTTTTCTTTGAAATTTTCTCGCGAAATTTCGCCTCTTTCAGCCAATACTTCTCTTGTCAAAAGATAGAATATTAATGCAAGTGACTTTCTCCCTTTATTGTTTGCAGGGATTATCAAATCCACATTCTTTAACACGGATTCGCTTCCGGCAATTGCTATTACAGGGACCCTTACGGTGGCAGCTTCTTTTACCGCTTGAAAGTCGCTCATCGGGTCGCAAACCATTACTATTTTTGGTTCGAAGAATCTGCGGGAATTCGCATTTGTGAATGTTCCCGGAATGAATCTCGAAATAAATGTTTTCGCGCCGGTCATAGCGGCAAACTTTTTCGCAGCCTTGTGGCCATAAAGCCTTCTTGATACTATTACCACTTCCTCGCCCTTATACTTCGAAAGCAGCTTTCCAATCATCCTTATCCTAGAATCTATTGTTTCGATATCAAACATCATTAATCCGTCGCTTCTCTTTTTTCTGATGTAGCGCTTCATTTCATCGCTCTTGAATTTTGTTCCGATATGGACTCCGCTTTTTAGATATTTCTCGGCTTCCGTAAGAAGATTGCTGTTATTCCCGACAATGGCCGCATCAACTTCTTTTGAAGCGCCCTCGCCTTCAAGACTCGTTATTTCGATTTCTTTTTTAGGCGCCCTGCCGTTTCTTTCATCATCTTTTCTTGTTTTTTTTCTCATCTTTTTCACACTTCTTTTTTTAAAACCAAATTTTAAATTATTTCTTGAATTTCATAATATCGTCTATCAAATCAACATGCCCAAGAATCATTCTTCGGCAGCAGTACCTTTTCAATTTCATATCATCAAGCACTTTTTCCGGTTTTTCGCCCTTTTCTACTCTTTCCTTGAATTCCTCATAAAAACCCGCAATAGGTTTTCCGCATGAAAAGCATCTTACCGGAATTATCATTGTCATAACACCTCGTAAATCTTAATTTTTTGCCAGCGTCTTTATCTCTTGCTGTGCTGCCACTTCTTCCTCGCCTTTCTTCCCAAAGGCTTTTTACTTTCAACTTTTCTTACATCATCAACCAGCAGCATTCTGTCAAAGTTGTTGAATAATTCCCTGTACTTTTTACCCTTTGCTCTTACAATCGCCTTTGCTATGCATGCCCTTACCGCAACAGCCTGGCTCATAAACCCTGAGCCGCTAACACTGATTATTATGTCATAATCTTTCATGTCTTCTTTTATTATTTTCAAGGGCTCTGAAATGAATTCGCGCACGTAGCCGCCAGCGTAACCGCTAAGGCTAATTTTGTTTATTTTTATTTTTCCAGTTCCTTTTTTTATTACTCCGCGCGCAATAGCGGTTTTTTCTTTGCCTTTACAGTCATTCCCGCTCTCTTGGAAGCAGACTTTATTTTTTTCTTCGAGTCTGTCAAGCTTTCAAAATCATCATCATCTATTGCGTGCATCTGAACACCCTGGTGCTCGCCCTTTCCGGCAGCAACCGCGTCAGAAATTATTTCTCTTTCAATTAATTTCTCTTCTTCCATAAGAACCACTTTTAAATTTTAAAATTACCATTTTCCGCCGCAAAGATGTGCAATTTCTTTTAATGTCATGAAATCGTGTCTTTCATCATACTTCGGCGAACCAATATCATCGAATTTCTTGTCTTTGAATTCTTTCGGTACCGCATTATAAACCTTCAAATTCTTCAAAAGCCTTTCCACCGTTCTACTTCTGTTTGGCAGCATGCCCTTTATTGTTCTCTTGAACATCTTGCTCGGCACCCTGTCATATTTCGGGCCATAGTAAGGATTCGATTTCACGCTCGCATTGATTCTTCGCTTAAATTTGTCAAGTATTGATTCTTTTGTGCCTACTATTATCGCGCCTTCAGCATTCAAGACTGTAACGGTTTCTCCTTTTATCAGGGCTTTCGCTATTTTTGTTGCAACTCTTCCCGCAACCATTCCATTCACATCAACTATCATAAAAATCACTCAACACAGTTTTATTTCAAAATTTTTTCCTCAGCCAACTATCAGCGTGTTTTTCGCTTCTCCTTTTTCAACAAAATCTTTTAATAAAATAAATTCTCCTTTCGCATTTATTTTTTTCACAGCTTCCTCAGACGCTTCAACCGCAACAACAGTTACTTTTTCCTCAAGCTCTCCTTTTCCCAAAACTTTTCCAGGCACTATTATTGTTTTTCCCTTCGACTTTTTCGCGATTGAATCTATTTTTCCGACATTAACAGTAATCTTTCCCCTTCTCGGCTTCCCCAGTCTTTCAGCAAGGTCATTCCATAACTTTTTTCCGTCCTTTCGGCTCTTCTTTTCAAGCTCTGCAACGAGCAATTTTGTTTCTAATTTTTTCGGCATATTTTCACTCTTTAATTTTTTTTAAAATTTATTTTTTTTTTTCTGTTT
>JBAZFU010000004.1:0-66885 GCA_041653195.1 archaeon | reverse complement strand
ATCATGGGCCGATTTTTGACGGAACAGTAACTCTTACTCCCGAAGTGAATAATGTTTGTCTTCCTCGCAAAGACAGTTATGGAATCGAACTTAGATTGAGCAATACTACTAACGAAAGGAAATGTTATGATTTCGATGTTGATTCGAGTCCGTACATTGACGCGTCAATCGCTCCCGATGAAACAGTGTGCGTTAACAGAAATGAAACGCGAACAATGACTCTTACGATTAATACTTGGGATGCGGATGAAGATTCTTATGATGTTAATGTTTTTGCGGCCAATGATGGGAGCGTCGCAGCCAATTTTATTGTTGATGTGGGAAACTGTAATGATGCAAACTTTGATTTGGAATGGAATGCGAGGAATCTTTGCAGAGGCAATGTGGAAACCATTAGAGCAACCATTGTCAACGATTCTGATTTTGACAGGGTTGTAAAGCTTTTTGCGGAAAACGAGTCAATGCTTCCTTATTTTTCCAAAGAACAGGTTTCAGTTAGCGCAAACAGCAGAAAAAGTGTCGATCTTATAGTGAATGCGGCTTTCGCACCGCTGGGCAAATCAACCGTGTTTTTGCGCGCGATTTCGGGCGATTCACAGATTGAAAAGAAATGGGATTTTGAAGTCGTTGATTGTTCCGATGTTTCGAGAAAATCTTTTTTTGTTTCTGCGCCGACAAACTGTTTTAATGTTAATAAAGGAAGCGAAATTAACAGCACATTTTCTGTGAGAAGGTCAACCGAAAATTGTTTGGAGGACAGGAAACTTATTTTCTTTTCTCTTGAAGGAATGCCCAGTGTTATTTCGGCGAATTCCGCATGGTTCGATTGCGGCGTTTCGAAAACAATTAATTTCAAAGTAAGCGTTCCTTCAGATGCTAATGCCGGAAAACAAAACATTGTGATTAAGGCTTATGATGGCGAATTTTCTGACCAAAAAAATGTTTGTATTAATGTTCAGGGCGCCAAAGACGGCGAACTTATTTTATTGGACGGTTCAAAAGATATTGTAAGGGGCTTTTCAGATAGATTTAATTTGAAAGTTATAAATACGGGTGATTCAAATGAAATATTCCAATTGGAAGTTTCGGAAGTTCCTTCTCTTACCGTTGCCGCGCTTTCTGACACAAATTTTTATCTTGTGAAAGGTTCGTCAAAAATCGTTTCAGTATTAATCTCTCCGAAATCAAGTATTTTTCTCGGAACGCATTATGTGGCTGTTAGAATGATAAAGCCTGTTGTAAAAACGGTTACAATCGCTTTCAATGTTGTTGAAACAGCGCCGCAGGTTCAGTCTCTTGAAGTTTTGAGTTACACTAAGGAAATTTCTTTGCAGGGGCTGGATAGCGGAAGGTACAGCATGGTGCTTAGAAATAATTCCGCGTTGACTTTGTATAATATAACGGTTTCTGTTGCGAACGCTCCGAATGACATTAACATAAACGGTGCAACCGTTTCAGAGCTTCCTCCCGGAAATCAAATCGAGGTTTCAGGCGCAATATACGTTGGAGATATTAACGGCAGTTTTCCAGTTAATGCGATAGTAAAATCAGGAAATATTACAATAACTAAAGATATTTTGCTTTTAGTTAGTCCTGCTGTTCAATCCGCGCAAACCCAAAATCAGGGCGTGAATCCTTTTGCAGGTTTATTTGCTCTTGACTTTTCTAAAGTTGACCCTTTCCTATTGGCGTTAATTTTTATTGTATGGTTGTTGTTGTTAGTTCTTACTAACATAGTTTTCTTAGTGTGCTTTTTTGCAGGGCTCTTGTTGCTGTTGTTGCTCGGCAACCCGGTAATTTTAGCGGCGCTTGTTGTCGGATGGTTATTGTCTCAAATAATCGGCAGTCCGTTGTTATTGGTTTCAATTTTAATCGTCCCGCTGTTGCTTTTGGCAATCGGCAATCCCTTGGTAGCATTGCTGCTTTCGATTGTTTTGATAGTTCTTATCGGAATAGCGCTTTTCTTAAAAACACAGGTTTATAATTCGGAAAATGAGGGTTCTTCGGTCGCGAGTTCTTCTGATTTGAACGGTGCAGAGGTTTCCGGCACGTCCGAGACTGTTCAGGTTTCGGAATAATTTTTTTTATCCGCTTAAACCATTTTCTTTTATTCTTTTTCTTTCCTTTAATTTAATTGTAGTGCTTTCATTTTGGCAGTTAATTAAATTTTTTTGGTGTTTTTGTGATTGAAGATTTTTTGAGCGCCAATAAACTTGATGCCGAATTTTTTTCATTCGATGGAGCAGTTTCAATCAAAAAAGCTCTTTTTGAAACACAAACCCAGTTTTCTTCGGTCGCAAAAGCAGAATTTTATGTCAATAATTCAGGCGAAGAATTTTTGTTTGTTTTTCCTTTTAATTCGAAACTCGAACTCTCAAAGCTTAAACAACTCACAAAATCTTCTGAATTAGTTTCTCCGGATCCGGAAGTAACGCTTGATGCGACTGGTTATGCTAAAGGTTTTCTTCCGCCAGTTTCTATTTACGGTGTAAAAGTTTTTCTTGACAAATCTCTTGAAAACAAAAATTATTTGTTTTTTCAAGTCGGAGAAAATTCGTTCCTAAAAATTTCTCCCGATTCAATTATTGAGGCGAATGAGGATTCTTCAATTGCAATTATTTCAAAGTGAATTTTGCTTTAGCAGTGTTTTTATCCGAAGGTTTTTACTACTTCTTTTATCGTTTTTGCCAAAAGCATTATTTCCTCTTCAGTGTTATAAAAATAGAAGCTCGCCCTCGCCAATCCCTCTGAATTCAGCGATGAAACCAGCGGTTCGGCGCAGTGCATCCCGCTCCTTATGCAAATATTTTCGGTTTCACTTAGCGCCAGCGCCAAATCGTGGGGCGAAACCTTTTCCGAATTAAACAGCACAATCGCGCCCTGCTTTTCCTCATCCTGCGGGCAGTACATTTTTATTGAATCAATTTTTCCGATTTCTTCAAGTGCCAGTTTTGTAAGAACCTTCTCTCTCTTTTCAATCTCCCTCATCCCGATTTTTTTCAAATAATCTACGGCCGCGCTCATTCCGTACGCGCCCGCTATGTGCGGTGTTCCGGCTTCATATTTGTAAGGCAACTCGTTCCAACTCGCTTCTTTCCATGAAACGCTGTGTATCATGTCTCCCCCATACATAAAGGGTTCTAAGTCGTTAAGCAGTTTTTCTTTTGCAACCAGCGCGCCTGTTCCTGTCGGTCCGAGCATTTTGTGCGCCGAGAAAGCTAAGAAGTCAGCTTTCATCGCCCCAAAATTAATTTCTTTGTGCGGAACCAATTGTGCCCCGTCAATACAAAACAGCGCGCCCTCTTTGTGCGCTTTTTTTTCGATTTCTTTCAGGTTTGGAAAAGTTGCCACGGTATTGCTTGCACCCGTAACCGAAACGAGTTTCGCGCCTCTCGCTTTTTCCTCAAAATCGCCCATATCTAATTCGTAATTCTCATCCAGCCCTGCGTATTCAAGCTTCACTCCGACTTTTTTTTCAAGGAATTGCCATGGCACAATATTGCTGTGATGTTCCATTTTTGAAACAACTATTTTGTCTCCTTTTTTGAAATAATTTGAATTCATGAGAGAGTACATTACGAGATTCATCGACTCCGTCGTGTTTTTCGTAAATACTACTTCTTTTTTTCTCGCGCCCACAAATTTTCCTACTTTTTCGTGCGACTCCTCGTATGCTCTTGTCGCTTCTTCGCTTAGCTTGTGCAATCCTCTGTGAATATTTGCGCCCACATTCGAGTAGTAGTGATTAACCGCATCTATCATTTGTTTTGGCTTTAGTGAGGTTGCCGCATTGTCCAAATAAACGATTTTTTTTCCGCCCATTTTTCTTTGCAGAACCGGAAAGTCTTCCCGTATTTTCTCAACATTCATGACATAAAATGTGGGCGGTAGAGTTTTAAAATCCTAATTACTCTTTTTTGTGTATGCTTTTCGATTTGCATTTGCATTCAAATAACAGTCCTGATGCGCGAACCAAGCCCGAAACTATAATAAAGATTTGCAAAAAAAAGGGTTTTGGCGTTTCTATTACCGATCATGCCTCCATGGGGGCTTATTTCAGTAATAACAGTGTTTTGAAACTCGCTAAAAAAGAAGGGGTTTTTCTTATTCCTGGCGAGGAGCTTCGCGTTTTGAAGAACGACAGGTATGCGGCTGATTTGATAGCATATTTTTTGAACAAAGAAATTCCTCCGAAAACTTTTCCTGAAATTTTGGATGAAGTAAAGTCTCAAGGCGCTTTGCTTTCCTGTCCTCATCCTTTTGACTGGCCGCGCACCAATTTCAAGGATTTTCCTAAGCAGTGGAAAAAATTTGATTGTGTGGAAGTTTTTAACGCGCGCGCTTATTATGACGGTTTGAATTCCAAGTCGCAAAAATTTGCGGAGGGAAAAAAGATTGCCCGTCTCGGAGTAAGCGACGCTCACACTCCCGAAGAAATCGGGAATGGTCTTACTGAAATTGATGCTCTAACGGAAAGCGAGTTCAGGAAAGAAATAAAAAAGCAAAGAACCAAAGTAATTATTGGCGGGCGCGCCGGTTTGTGGCATCACTTCCAAACCCAGCTTGCTGAAAGAAACTTGGTGAAGGACAAATAATATTTTTGGTGGGATGAATGATTTCGCGTTTGAGGCCTAAAGTGAGGTTTTTGCAGAATTTTTTGGCCGCGCCTTTTATTGCATTGAAAATCAGTCCGAATGTTATTTCAATTTTTGGCTTAATATTTGCGATTATAGGCGCGTATTTTGTTTATTCTCAGCAGTGGCTTTTTGCGCTCGTTTTTTTTATTCTTGCGCCCTCGGTTGATTTGGTTGACGGGACTGTTGCGCGCGCTTTGAAAAAGGCTTCTCCGTGGGGAAATTATTTTGAAACGATGCTTGATCGTTTTGTGGAATTCGTTCTTCTCGGTTCCTTTGTTTTTATTTTTCCACTTGGTTCCATTCTCGCTCTCGGCTTCTCAATGCTCGTGAGTTACGCCAAACCCCGCGTCGGTCTAATAATTATTACTGATAACAGGGATTGGCCCGGCATCGGCGACCACGCGGACAAATTGGTTTTGATGATGATTGGTTTAGTTTGCGCTTCTCTTGGCTTCGTTTTCGTTATTGAGTACGTGCTTTACATTATTGCTTTCATTTCTCTGATTGGCGCTTTGCAAAGAATGAATTATGCGCATAAACTTATTCTCGAAGCGGAGAAGAAAGGAACCTTGCTTCCTTACATTAAAAAGAAGAAGGAAAGATGAGTTTGAGGTGATTTGAATGGTTTTGTCTTTTGCTGATTGGAAAAATGTTGATTTGCGTGTCGGCCTTATTGAAAAAGTTGAGGAAATTGAGGGCAAGGACAAGTTGTACAAGCTCTCCCTCAGTTTTGGCGAAGAGAAGCGCGTCGCTGTCGCGGGCATAAAGAAGTATTATTTGTCGGAGCAACTTGAGGGAAAGAAAGCTATTTTTGCTTTTAATTTAGAGCCTGCGAAAATAGCCGGTATTGAGAGTAATGCAATGGTTCTTGCTGCAAAATCCTCTGATGGTGCTTACAAGATTTTTTTTTCAGATGATTCGGTTGTTGAAGGAACTCGTCTGGAATAAATAAAAAATTTTGCTTTTTGTTTTTTAAGCAAGAATGGAAAGTATGTACGGAAGCGCTATGAGCGTTCCCATTGTGGCGCCGATGTTTGTTAGGGCCGCAACTATTAGCAAGTGGGTTACTCTGTTTTTGTAGAATCCGCCTATTGATGCAATATTTGAAAGGTCCTCAAAATCAATTACTTTTGGCGGATTGAATCTTGTTTCGCTTAGCGCGCTGAACCATCCGGCGGCAAGTAGTGGGTGCAGTGTCGTTACCGGTGCTGCGAGAAAAGCTGTTACTATTGACACGGGGTGTGCTTTTGCGAGCAAAGCTCCAAGTGCGGAAAATCCGCCGGTTATCAACACCCATGATAAAAGCACTTCTCCCGTGGCACCTATTCCTTTTGTCCATAGCGCGTATGCGAGCATTGCAACAAATATTACGGGAATTATGTAACCTATTATGGCAAAGTAATTTGTTTTTTTCTGGGTTTTTTCTAATTCTGCGAGGTTAATTTGTTTTTCTGCCAGAATAGTTTCTTTTATTCCTTTTAGGTGTCCGGCGCCGACAACTGCAACAATTTTTTTTGCAGGGCTCATCTTTATCATTTCTGAAATGTACAGATCTCTTTCGTCGACCAAAACATGTTTAACTGAAGGCATTTGCTTGCCGAGCTCTTTCATTAGCTTGTTCATAGTGTCTTCGTTTTTCAAATCCTCTATTTTTTCGGCGGTTATTTGTTCTCCGTATCCGAACATTCCGCTTATTATTGAGAAGCCGAGTTTCAATTTTTCGATTAATTTCATTCCGTCGAATGCTCTTTTCAACGTTATTCTAACGTCTCGGTCAAGTAATTGCAAAGTAATATTTTTTGCCTGGGCTTTTTTTACCGCAACAATCATTTCTGCGCCCGGTTTTACGCCAACCTTCATTCCCAGCTGTTTTTGGATATTTGAAAGCAGTACATTTAGCAAAAAGAGGTGCGTTTTTCCGCTTCGCACAACTTCCACTATATTCATTTGCTCCCATTTAGTTCCCGAAAGAAGTTGTTCAAGTCTTTGTCGGTCTAATTCTACGCCTATTACATCAGGGTTTTCCTTTTCGATTGTTTCCTCGACTAATTTTACCGATTCGTTTGAAATGTGTGCGGTTCCGACAAGTATGATTTCTTTATCTTTGAGTTTTATTCGCTCAATCATTATTATTCCATTTAATGCAAAACATTTAAATATCTCGGGAGCGCATTCTTTGTTTGGTTAAGTGGTTTTTTTGAACAAGTTTTTTTTTACAGGCGCACTTTTGTTTTTATGTGTTTTTTTGGGCGGAGCTTCTGCCGTTTCGATAAGTGCGGCGAATCCGATTCCGCAGGGCACTCAGTGGTCCTTTTCCGCAGATTTAGGTTCGCTCGGAAATAACGAGGCAAAAATTTTTTTGAATAACGAGCTTATTGTAACCGTTCTCGAATATTCTGGAGAAAAAATTGTCCCGAAGCTTAGTGTTTCTCAAAAAGTTTTAACTTACTCTTTGAACGGCAATTTTGTTTTTATTTCTTGTTCGGCTATGGGTGCAGGAGTGTATCCAATTGATGTGCGAGTCTATTTGGGCGATACACTTGTTGATGAAATTTCCCAAAGCATTGAATTCGTAGCTCCTTTGAGTTCGAAAGAGAAGGAGGATTTGCGCAACGAAATTAATTCTCTTAATGAAACAATTTTTTTTCTACAAAATCAACTTGCTTTGAAAGACAACGATATTAATTCGCTTGAATCCAAGAATACTGGTTTGCAGATTTCTCTTGTTGCTCTTCAGGCAAGACTCGCTTCCCTTGAATCAAATTTTTCTGAAAATAGTGAAGTGAATAGCCAGGAACTTTCAAATTTGAAAAGTGATTTGAATGCGTTTGTTCAAAAGCAGGAAATTCAGAACGCTCAGAACTCAAGTCCTCTCACGGGCCTTTTTTCTTTGGGCGAAGCCGGAGCTAATTTGGCACTCGTCGGTCTTGCTGCAATTATTCTGCTCGTATTTGTTGTTCTCGTCTTCAAATATTTTCAATCGAGAAATTCTGTTTATTCGAAAAAAAATCTTCCTTCAATAATTCCAAAACCGGCCGCATCTCTGGGTCGCATGCCTGTTGAAGAAAAAAAAGAGCTTGATGATAAACTTTCTTCTAAAAGCGTGCAAAAGGAAGGAAAATGGTCTTTCAAAACCTAACGATTTTGGGTTCGAATTTTTTTTATTTTTCCGAAATAAAAACTTTTTTCGTCCTCGACGACCCAGCACTCAAATTCCTTCATTTCTTTCAAATATGGGCTGAGAGGTTCCTCCGTAGAGAGGTCGGTCCCGGTCGCAATAAAATTCAAGGAAGGCATTGCAATTACTTTTGTTCCGCAGATTTTTGTTTTTATAAAGCATTTGAATTTTTCGGACTTTGCAAAATCTCTTAGTGTTATTGCGCAATGTTCATGCCCGATTATTATCAACTTAACGTTTTTTGGAGCTTTTTTTATCTCGTCTCCGTGAATTAAAAAAATTTCTTTTCGTTTGCCGAGTATTTCACTTTTTTTTACATTAATTTCTCTGCCAAGCCGGGTTTTCGCGCCGATTACGATCATTTCCAGGTAATTATCGTGATTGCCCTTTATGATTGTGATTTTTTCGCTTCTTTCCGCCAAAAAATCAAACAACAAGTTTATTTCGGCAAATTCCTGTCTGTTCGGCAAACCGAATCCGTGTTTAACGTCTCCCATCAAAAAAACAGTTTTTACTTTTCCCGTCTTCGAGAACACAAAGCCCAATTCTTTGATAACTTTTTCAAAGTTTTTTCTTGGAATGAACAATCCCGAGGCATTGAGGCTTTCCTCTCCGCCGATGTGTAAGTCGCCTATGAGCAGTGCGTTTTCTTTTTTTAAGAAAAGGCAAAGCGAAAATATTTCCGCATCCTTAAAAATATTTTTTTTATTATTGTTATTTAGGGTTTCAATTTTTTTCATTTTTTCACTTCCTGCCGAAGTTATTTTTTGCTGTTTATTTTTTGCATAATTTTTTCATGGAGTCGTCTCACAAAAGCTATTCTTTCTTCCATCCTCATTACTTCCGACGCGCCTTGCACGAAAAGATTTATTGCGAACGGACTCGGCCCGTTCGTTTCGATTTCTTTAATCTTAACTTTTTTTTCATTTATCCAGGAAATTACTTTTTTTGCGTTCTCCAAATCCATTGCGTCTTCCATTATTTCGCGCCGCGTTTCTTTCAGCACCGGAAAATTTTCGCTGACTTCTTTTACCGCATTTATCAGCAAAAAGGCTGCCATTTGCTGTCTGCCGGCGCTTTTTCTTTGTCCTTTGTAAGTCCTCAGAATCATTAGCGCGCGTGCCGCCACGTGCCTGAACCTTCTCTTGAATATTTCTCCCTTTTCGATTCCCCGTTGCAATGCTGTTTCGAGTGTTTTTTCGTTAAGTGCGTTCAATGCCTGTGCAATTGGAAGCTTGTCCGATGAAAGCATAAACCCGTTATCATTAATATAAACCTCAACGTCTTTGTGTGTGTTGTGCCCTATCATGTAAGCAATCGCTCTGCTTAGCGCGTCATTTACTTTTCTTCCGTAGACTGTGTGAAACACAGCATACCTTTTGTAATCGTCCCTGAAATTTTCAATCAGTAGTTTTCGCGAATGGGGAATTTCGGAGTAAAGATATTGTTCTTTGAAGTAATTGTGTATGGCGTGCTTTGCCCTGTCGTCAACATGCAGATAATCTTCAATAAATTTCAGTATATATTCCTCGTTTTTTTTCATAACAAATTTTTCTTCCATTAGCGCGCGGAATTCCTGTATGCTGTTTGCAAGGTCGAATGAAAGAGGGAGTGTTTCAGAAGCCCAGCTCGGCACCGTTGGCGGCCTTTTTCCCGCAGTAACTACCTGGATAGTCATTCCCCTGCTGTATTTGAAGATGTAAGTTTCTCCGCCGAGTACGAAAACGTCTCCGGGGTTCATGTGTTCCAAAAAAATTTCGTCCAGCGTTCCGATTATTATTGTCCCTAATTTTACTTTTACTTTCGACTCGTCGGGAATCGTTCCTATATTTGTCATGTAAATTACTCTCGCCATTTTTCCTCTTTTTCCCATCATCCCAGTTTCCTCATCGACCCAAATTTTTGCATACACATGCCTGGTTTCTAGACTCGCGTATTTTCCTGCCAAATAATTTATTACTTCGTCGAAATCATTTCGCGGAAGTTCCCTATAAGCGTAGGATTTTTTTATCGCCTGATAAACTTCTTCCACGGGCGTCGGCTTTTCTATTGCCATTCCGAAAATGTGTTGCGCCATAACATCCAAACAATTTTTCGGAATTTTTATTTTATCGATTTTTTTTTCAAGCGCATTTTTCAGCAGCACAGAGCATTCGACCAAATCATCTCGGTCCATTACAACAATTCTTCCTTTCACTTGGTCGTGTAATTTGTGCCCCGATCTTCCCATTCTTTGTATTGCTCTTGCGACCGATTTCGGGCTTCCTAACAAAACCACTAAATCAATGAATCCAATATCAATTCCTAATTCAAGTGATGTTGAGCACACAACCGCTTTTAGTTTTCCCTGTTTCAATCTTTCTTCAATATTCAATCTGTGTTCTCTGCTGAGCGACGAGTGATGTGCGCCCAAATTTCCTTCCATGTATTTTCCCGGAAATTTTTCTTTCAGATGATGAACTACTCTTTCCGTTCCGCTTCTCGTGTTCGTAAAAACAAGTGTTGTTTTGTGTGCCGAGATTAATTTGTCCAATTCGTTATAAAGCGCTTCATGTATCTGTTCAGGAGTAGTGTTTACCAAATCCGGCAGGGGTGAAACGACTTTCAAATCCATTTTTTTTATAAAACTCACATCAACAATGGTGCATTGTCTTTCAATCGCTTTCTGTCCTTTCCATTCCTGCCCGACAAGAAACTTCGCTATTTCTTCTAACGGCGCTACGGTTGCACTCAAACCCACTCTGCAAAAATTCGGCGCGCACCTTTCCAATCTTTCTATTGAAAGCATCAAATGTGTTCCTCTTTTGTTTTCCGCAAGAGAGTGTATTTCATCTATTATTGCCCATTTTGTGTCACATATTTTTTCCACGAATTTCGGGCTGTTCAAGATTATTGCGAGCGACTCTGGAGTAGTTATCAAAATGTGCGGCGGCTTTCTCAGCATTTTTGCCCTCTCGTTTGTCGGCGTGTCTCCTGTTCTGACCGCGACTCTGACACTAATTTTTTTTCCTTTTTTTTCCGCAATTTCAGTTATTTCTTTAAGCGGCGCGTTCAAATTCCTTTCAATATCATTATTAAGCGCTCTCAGCGGGCTAACATAAACGCAATAAATTTTGTCTTCAAGCTGGTTCGCTTCCGATAAATTAATCAATTCGTTTATTACTGCGGTGAATGCGCTGAGCGTTTTTCCTGTTCCGGTTTCCGCGCTGATAAGCGTGTTTTTGCGTGAATGTATATTTAGTATCGAATAGCGCTGCGGGTCGGTGAATGTTCCGAATTTTTTTTTGAACCATTCGGCCACGAGCGGGTTCAGCATTCCGTAAATTTCCTCGTCGCTGTGCTTTTCTTCCTGATAAACTATCATAAATAGTGTTATTTGAAAAAGGATTAAAAATTAGTCCGCAGAGCTGATGCATTGCGAGCGTTGTTGTGTTTGAAAGCGCTCACTATTGTTTGCTGTTCATTATTATGAGCGCTATTCCTATTATCACAAAGATGAGCCAGGCGTAAGGGTAACTCTTTATCGGGTCCGGAAGTATCGAATTTATTGCCGGCCCAAGCCCCAGCCCTATTAGGAACAGCCCTGTTTGTAGTTTCACTGTCATGCACCAATAAATGCGAAAAGTAGTATAAAAACCTGTTGGGCTTGTTTTTTGAAATTCGTTTTTCAGCAGGGGCAGGGAAAAGCTTAAATAATTCCCCCGCCCCATTGTTCTAAATGGTCTACAAGGGGCATAAGTCGAGGGTTAAACCTAACAAATTAGAGTATTCCACTGAAGAAGAATCTGATTCGGAACCAAATGGATTTAACAAAAAATTGCTTTTTATCCCATTATTGGTTTTGGTAATTGCTGTTCTGGCTTATATTTTTTATTTTTCTCCCCTTGCTTCAAGTGCCCCGCCTGTCGAAGCCGAACTCGCAGTTGCATCTGTTTTTGAAGAGTCCGCAGAGCCAAAAATAAGTTCAGATGGAAGGATTGAATCATGGGTTTTGAAGCCCGGGCAGGGCATTGATGATCCGGTTGTGATACTTGCAGTTGTCGGTGACAATGACGGTTTCCTGATACAAAATGCGAAGAATGCCAAAATTGTCGATGTTTCCGAAGAGGTTGGGCCCGTAACATCCCAATCGGCTGGTTCAATTGCTTCTTACGGTAAAATTTATTTCGCCGCCGGGGATAATGTGCCTGAATTCTGGCGCCTCGACCCAAAAGATTTTTCTGAAGACATGTCTTTTGAATCTTTAATTAAATACCCTTCAGACCCAACTAAGGTCCCTTCAGATCCAAAGCTGATCAAGTTGGTTTTTTCAAAAAAATTTTTTGACAGCCTGGATTCGGAGCAAAAGCAGGAATTGTTTTCGAAATTGAATTTAATTAAAAATAGTAAATATGCAAAGTATGATGTGGGTGCCGCGGAGGCAGCGGTATATGCGAGTTCGGTTAATTTTAGTTCCGATTTTTCTCAGATGATGAATTCTCTTGACGCGATAGCAAATATTTCCAATAAAGAAGATTATCTAGAGAATGACGCATTTTTGCTCAGTGATAACCTAACGCTTCTTGATCCTAATAAGAAAATGGTTTTGTTTTCAACGTATCATGCCGATTCGACAGAAGTTTTTATTATGAAAGACCAGGAACTGGTGGTATCATTAGACCCGGTTTATGTTGGAGAGGATTCTGATCGAACATTCGATTATGGGGAAGCCATTACTTTTCACGGCGGCAGAGCCGCGTATTATGTTTGGGATGGATTGGATTATGGGTTGCCTCCTGAGAGCGGCGAGTATTATGTTGTTCTCGAACGTCCATACGATCCACGGCGCATGCTTAAATTTAATGTGACCTCCGGGGTTTACAAGATTGAGAATATGGATTGCAATTGGGAACTTAACGCTGCAGTAATCAATTTGGAAAGGGGGCAGTCAACTGCTACTAGTAAATATGCGTGGTGTCTTTTTAGCGAGCATTATGCAGATGCTTTTGACGTATCCTTTGAAGATAAGGCTGATGAAGGAATAATTAGTTTTGATATAAAAATTGAGGATGCCTTGTATTTTAGCCCGAATCTCGCAAAATTCGAGCAAGTTAACCGCGGGCTTGACGACAAGCTTTCAAAAGATGAAGAAGCTATTGTGAATTATCTTTTTAATCAAAAACTAAGCTGGGTTAATATTGAAGAGAGACAGATAGAAAAATTTATACAGGATTTGATTGCAAACCCTGATATTGAATTTCTTTTTTCAAAGGAGAGCCGCGTTAGAGCAGCCGTTAAAAGTCTTAAGGCCAGGCGCGTTATAAGTAATTTTCCAGCGATTTTGAGCATTACAGCTAATGTGCTTGTTGCGCCGAAAGAAGACAAAGATATTTTTGTAACGGTTACTCCGAAGGGGATTTCAACCAGCTTTAAGCCAATAACTGTCAAAACACGGATCGGCCCTATTGTAAAAGAATTCGAAGCGGCATCCATTGGTGAAATCGCGATTAGCTCGGACGAAGACAATTTAGAAGGAGGGCTTGCACTATACTTGATTTCAAATAGTGCTGTCAGCGATTATCTTTTTAGTAAATCATCAGGTGCGGGAAGCGGTTTGGAAGCGCTTTCAAACGTTTTTGTCGGCGAGCTTTATGCAGCGCCCGAATCTGATAAGTATGCTTTTTTAACCAAAGTTCAAAATTCAGAATATCTTTATTCAAGGGGGCTTGTAAAAGAAGAATCGGCGTCAGGGTATTCAATCGCGCCGTCAGACAAAATTTTTCCCAACTCTTTGCAAGCAATAGAACCTCTTTGCATAATTAAAACGCTCGGAAAACTTTGGGGCATGAATTCCGGGGTTTCAATAAAATGCGAGGAACAAAAAGAACTCATATTTTCCAGGCTTTCGGACAGCCTGCAGGACGGTTCTTATTACGTTGAGGAAATGGGTCCAAAAGCAAATCAGAAAAGAAAAATTCCGATTGATAATGAGGTTCACACGATTGCCTACCCTTCAAATGATAACCCGTCGTGGATTTTCAATGTTGAACTAAACACTGCAGGCACAAATCAACTTGTGATTCATTCAATAATAAGGGGAAGCCCTGATTATAAATTTGAAGAATTGCTTAATTCGAAAGTTGCCCTCAGCGCAATTGCCGGAGGTTTTGGGGGGCATTATAGTGTGAACTTGGATCGTGAGTTTTTTTATAAAATTTCAAGAAATTCTTTTTCGCAATATTCTTACACCGGGAACCGAATAAATCAAAAGGGTGGCAACAGAGCATTCGGCGTTGAATTGGTAGATAAGTTTAATGAAGTGTATAAAGTAACTACCGTTTGTGAGTATACGAAAAATCCAGTTGAGGGGGAAGTATTCATTTCTGAAGATGAAACCTTGTTGGGTATGTCTATAGGAGATTTATCCACGTCTATACCCTCTGCGTTAACCTGCGCCTACCCTAAGTGGACATCAATTATCGCAGGAGCGTGGGTCGAAGAAAAGAATGTGAAATATAGCTGGGGTTACCCCAATCTTCCTGAAATATACCCCTTCTGCGCCTTTGAAGTTTCAAAATATATTTGGGACAAAGATACGGGGTTTAGATTTATTTGCGGCGGACCAGATCAAAGTAGTTGGGTTGAATACCAACGTTTTTCAAACGCAAACAGAATGACCACTTCCAATCAGGGATATTATTTTGTTCAGAAAGTTAATTCAGACGGCGTGTTTGATATAATTCCTATTGATAATGCAAAACATTTGGTAAGGTATGACGCAACTGACGGAAACATTTTCCTCGCAGCGATTGAATTGAACACTTGGGCTTATAATCAACTCGTGGTTCACTCAATAATCAAGGCTTCTAAAAAATAATTTTTACTTTTTTAATTTTTTCGCGCTTTTTCTTCTTCAAGCACCCTTTTAAACATTCTTTTTTTATGATTCTATTATTCGACAGTGATTTTTTGTTGGGAGATTTTGAATGGCTTTGTTGAGAAGGAGAAGGTTTTTCGGAAGCGATTCCGTTTCCATTTCCGGATTAATTGTTCCGATTGTTACGCCCATGGATGAAGATTGCACTATTGATTTTTTTGGCTTGAAAAATCATATTTCAAAATTGTTGAATGTTGGCGCAAAAAATTTTTTTGTTGGGAGCGCAATTGGGGAGTCCAAGTTTCTTTCGCAGGATGATGAAGCAAAACTTATTGAAGACGTAATTTCAATTGTCGGTTCGAAAGGATTCGTTATTGCGGGTTGCTGCGCCGACTCCGCCGAGTTGGCCGTGCAGAAGGTTCGTTCAGCGGAGCGCGCCGGTGCCTATGCCTGTGCGGTGAATGTTCCTCTCACCGCTCTCACCAACGAAGTTTTTTTCATGGATTTTTTCGACGAGCTTCTCACAAACACTCGCGGGAACATTTTTTTGTACAACGACCCTTTTGTTTTCAAGCGTAATATTCCTATTCTCGGGCTTAACAAGCTCGTGAATTGGGAGCGCGTTATCGGCATAATTGATTTTTCAAACAACCAGCCTTATTTCAAGGAGCTTTGCAACCTGCAGGGGATGAAAATTTTTCAGGGCAACGATTCTCTGGCTTTCGATTCTTTGCGCGCGAATTGTTCTGGTCTCGCCTCGCCCGCTTCCAACGTTCTTCCCCAGCTTTTCCTCAACCTTCTGAAAAATTTCCGCGAACTTGACACTGTTGCCAGCGTCCGCCAGCAGGGCGAAATAAATTCTTTCATTGAAAATTATTTTCCTTCGCAGAAAAAGATTCAGGCTTACAAGTACGCGCTTTCCCTGAAAGGAATTATGAAGGAGTGCCACTCGAAACAGCTCGAGCCCCTCACTCAAAAGGAAAAGGACAAAATCGACGAGTGCGTGAAGCAGTTCGCCTAAAAGTTTGCTCGCAAATTTTGCTCTAGTCATAAATTGTTTTTGCCTTTTCTGTGGCGGAAGCAAAACATTTAATAGAACTTAATCCCTATTATTTTCGTTCTTTCAATTTGATGTGAAGTGTGGGTATGTACGAAATAAAATCGGTTAGCGCAAGGCAGATTTTTGATTCACGCGGAAACCCTACAATTGAATGCACCGTTAGCACCGGCTTCGGCCGCTTCAAAGCGGCAGTTCCTTCCGGCGCTTCAACCGGCGCAAGAGAAGCAATTGAATTGCGCGACGGCGGAAAAGAATTCAACGGCCTTGGTGTTTTGAATGCCGTTCGCAATGTGAATGATATTTTGAATGTTGTTGTCCGCGGAAGGGATTGCAGGCAACAGAAATTAATTGATGCGCTTTTGGTGCGCGAGGACGGCACGCCCAACAAGTCAAAGCTCGGCGCAAACGCTCTTCTCTCGGTTTCTCTCGCGGTTGCAAAAGCCGGCGCCGCGGCTGAGAATTTGGAATTGCACGAATATCTTTCTTCAATTTCTTCCAGAAGCCCGATGATGCCCGTTCCAGCTTTGAATATTATTAACGGCGGGAAGCACGCCGGCAATTCTCTTGATTTCCAGGAATATCAAATTCTTCCTGTCGGTTTCAATTCTTTCAAGGAAGCTTTTTCCGCAGGTGTAGAAGTTTTTCACCAGTTGAAAAAGAATTTGGAAAAAAGTTACGGAAGAGGCGCGATTAACGTGGGCGATGAAGGCGGCTTCGCTCCCCCGCTTCGCAAAGTTGAAGAGCCCATTGATGAAATTTTGAAAGCGATTGAAGCTACCGGTTACGCGAAAGAAATGATGCTCGGTCTTGACGTTGCGGCTTCCTCTTTTTTTATGGGCGGCAGATATATTGTCGAAAAAAATTCTCTCGGCCCGGTTTCGATGATGGAAGAATATGAAACTCTGATGAAATATTATCCGATTGCTTCAATTGAGGATCCTTTCGCCGAAACTGATTTTCATTCGTGGGATGAAATGGTGAAGCGTTTCGGGAAGCGCGTTCAAATCCTCGCAGATGACCTCACGGTTTCGCAGGAAAAAATTGTTGCGGAAGCGGTGATTAAGAAGCGCGCCAACGCCCTTCTCCTCAAAGTGAATCAGGTGGGCACCCTTTCCGAAGCCCTTGAAGCTGCCGAGCTCGCCTTGAACTCTGATTGGAATGTCCAAGTTTCGCACAGGAGCGGCGAAACCAACGATTCTTTTATTGCGGACCTTTCGGTCGGCCTCGGCTGCGGACAAATTAAATCAGGTGCCCCGTGCAGGGGGGAGCGCCTCTCAAAGTATAACCGCCTTCTCGATATTGAAGAAACTTCTAGCATTCCTTTTGCGGGCCGAAGAGCGTTCAAACCAAAATGATTAAAAGCTATCCGAGTTCAAATTAGAAGAATTGTTTTCAAATTGGAAGAGTTGTTTTTATGCCAAATATTAAAGCCAGAACATCAAAACTCCTTTACGTGAAAAAAATTTACCTCGGAACGGTGCTTGGAATCGTTGCGGGAATCATTGACGTAATTCTGATGCTTGTTTTGGGGGCTCCTTGGGACGCGAACCTTTCCGCTTTTTCTCTTTGGGTGGTTTCCGGCTTTTTGATTGGGACATCTAATCTCGAACTTAAAGATTTTAGGGCTTCGAACGGCTTGAAAGGGGTGCTAATTTCATTCCTCGTTTTATTGCCCGCAGCGATTCTTATCGGTTCAAAAGAACCGTTTTCTCTTCTCCCGATTTTTGGAACGACTCTGATTTTGGGCTTCTTGCTTGGTTTTATTATTGAAAAATACGGCAAATGAATTCCCTGATTTTTTTAATTTTCTTTGCAAAAATGGCTGAAATTTGGCTGGCGGCGAATTAGTGGAAGTTATGTATTAACCACTCGTCCACCGCATAAATTTTTGACGGCGTTTGACGAAAGGCTTGGCTTAGTTTTTGCCTTTTTTAGTGGTTTTAAGCCAAAATAGCCGCTTTTTTCCGTCGATTGCCGTCTGCGTTTTTGACGCTAATGTTTATATAGTGCTTCGAGCCTTTTGCTTTCAAAGGGAGGGGTAATAACTATGGCCTCACAAAAGATTGGAAACTATGCATTCCTGATTGGTATCGTCATTGCTTTGGTAATGGGTATCGCAGGCGGCATGGGAGTACTTCAAGGAGTTGCAGCCTACATACCATTAGTGATGGTAATCCTAGGTTTAGTAATAGGATTGCTTAACATACACGACAAACACATCACCGACTTCCTAATCGCTACTATCGCCATCATATTGGTTGGTGGAACAGCTGCAGGGCTTCTTGGTCTAAACGATGTTGGACTAATGCCGCTTGGAACAATCTGTCAGTTGATAGTTGTTTATATCGGTTCATTAGCAGCTCCAGCAGCATTGGTAGTTGGTCTAAAGCAGATCTTCAACCTAGCAAAAGACCAGGTTGCTTAAATAAGCAAATAATAAGGTTATAGGCGTGCAAAGGCGCACCCCGCTTTTGCCGCCTCACCTTTCTTTTTTTATTTTCTCCATTTCACCTTTTCTACATGCCGCGCCGCTTAAGTTCCAGAAATCACCATTCTTTCCTTCCCCTTCCCGACGCCCTTTCCCTTTCCTGGCTTTACGAATCCCCAGAAAACGCTGTTACTATTCTGATTTCTATTGCCGAAAAGCTATCGGGGAGCAAGGAATTCTCTTCCTTTAAAGTCTCTTTTTCCTGGCCAAAAACAGGCCTTTCCGACTCCGACATTTCTCACTTGAAGCGCACCGTTCAGTATTGCCTAACGAAGGAGTTGGAGCAAAAACTTGGTAAAAAGCCTGATTTTCGCTCTCCCGAAGCCGAATTTCTGTTCGATTTTTGCAAAAACAGGGCATTCTTGCGCCTTTCTGCCCTGTATATTGAAGGAAAATACTGTAAATTTTCGAGGCAAATTGCGAACACCAAAAAGTCGGGTTTTGAAAGCGTCGAATCCCTTCTGAACTCAGGCCTTCTCTCAAACTTCAAATCTCAGTTTGGGATTATGCACGGTGCCGGTCGCGAGGATACTGATGTTTTGATGCTCGGCTCCGGCCGCCCTTTCGTTCTGGAACTTCTTCAGCCCGAAATCCGTTCAGTCAATCTTCCATTTATCGAAAAAGAAATAAACAAGCAATTCGAAGGAAAAATTTCCGTAAATTCTTTAAAATTCGTTTCAAAATCCGCTGTCGCGCCACTGAAAAACACGCTGCATGAAAAGATTTATTCGGCACTCGTTTCCTGTTTTTCAAAACCAAATCTAAAAAAACTTGAAACTCTCCTTAATAAAAAAATTTCAATTTCCCAAAGAACGCCGCTTCGCGTTTCAAAAAGAAGAAGCGATTTGGTGCGAAAAAAAGAAGTCGAGTTTTTGGAAGTTAAAGCGATTGATGAAAAAAGTTTCGAATTAAAATTGAAAACCTCGCACGGGACTTATGTGAAGGAATTCATTTCGGGCGACGGCGGTCGAACAACGCCGAGTGTTTCTTCATTTTTGGGTTTGAAATGCGGGTGCGCGTGGTTGGATGTTCTGGAGATTTCGGATTAGCAAATTAAAAAACGGTTTAATCCGTTCCAATTTATTTTTTTATATTTTTAATTGCCAGGAACCAGTATTCTTTTTCATGAGGCAAATATTTTTTCGATTTTTCCTTGTCGTGAAGTTCTTTTTCAAGTTCTTCGGTTGAAATGATTTTTGTCGCGTCTACTTCCCCTTTTTGCATTTTTATTTTCGGAAATTTTTTGAGTTTATATAAGAATGTGTGGTAGAATTCGTTGTTTTGCTGTCCGTCGTTTGCTTTTGTCGATTCTTTGAATATGAACGCCTTTTTCAAGAGCTTCCCGTCTAAATCCATTCCGAGTTCTTCTTTCGCTTCACGCAGAGCCGTATCTTTCGGATTTCCTCCGGCTGAAATGTGCCCTCCGACACAAACATCCCACAAGTCCGGGAAAAGTTTTTTTTCTTTTGAGCGGTGCTGTAACAATATTTCTTTTTTGTCGTTGAAAATCCAGACATGTGCTGCCGCGTGCCACAAACCTTTCCTGTGCGCCTCGTTTTTCATTGCCGTTTTTCCGGTCGATAAACCGTTTTCATCCAGAATGTCTATTAATTCATCCGCCATATTTTCACCATTTTTTTTAATATTCGTGTATCTTCCTCTGCGTTTTCCCTATTCCTTTGATTTTGCTTTTTTCTTCTCCGTTGCCGATTTCAAAATCGTAATGGAAATATTCGAGTTTGTAGTTGTGAAGCAGCTCAAGCGCATTCTTTCTTATTGAGGGCGCCAGCAGAATCCCGCGCGTTTCCTTTCCTTTTATTTTTTTCACCTGCTCCATATACCTCTGTAATTGCGTCACCGCCCCGTATTCCGCCTCTCTTCTTTTCAACTCAATCACAACAAGTCTTCCCTGCGCATCTTCCGCAATGATGTCGCAAATTCCTTTCCTGAAAACTTCCTGCTGATTTACAGGTCTCAATCCAGGCTCCAAAAAAGATAGGTCATCCATGAGCGCGTCATTCAATTCCTTCTCCGACCCGCTCAGCCTCAAATCATTGCTCTCGGGCAAGTCATAATTTTGAACATCGTCTATCGAATAGAAGAATGCGTTAAGTGTTTCTTTCGGTTTCAATTTTGCCGCCCCTAGCACCAGAATATTTTTTTCCGCGTCAACTTCGCAGGAAACTTTCGCGTTCATCATGTAATTCGTCGGTCTTATCAATCTGTTTTCGTGTATCGAGACTGAATTATCGCCTTTCAGCAGAACCAGTCTTTTTCCGCGAGGAAGTTTCGATGATGCCCTTCCGTCATATTCGACGTAGCACTCGCCCACAATTGTGCAGAGATGATTGTTTTTCAACGAGTCCAGAATTTTTTTCTGCGCAATTTTTAGTTCCAACAAAACCAACTTGTCAATTCTCTATAAACCTTTTTTAGCTCGCGGGAAAAGAGTTATTTCCTTCGCACTCTTCTGAATCCCGAGCATTCTATTATGTTCAGCTTCGTTTTCTTTTCCACCTTGTCAAGCATGAGGTTCATTCCCAAATTATCTGATGGTATGTGTCCTGCGATTACAATGTGCATGTTGTTTTTTTCTGCCGCTTCTTTCATTTCTTTTCCGACATGCATTCCTACAACAGTTCCTATTCCTTTTTCCGCTAATTTTTTGTACGCATCTTTGTGGCTTTCCGTTCCACCTGTCATGTCTACGTAAATTTTTCCGCATGCGTTGTCAGGGCATCCTGAAAATATTGTGGGGCCGATTTTGTTTTTCATCCCTTCTCTGTATTCAGGAATTTCTTTTAGAACCTTTAGCAGGTCGCCGATGGTTTCGGGATTTTTCTTTTCTATGAATTTTGTCAAGTAGTCCTGCACATGGTTGTCCGCAGGCGTGTGGGTATTGAAATAAGTGATTCCTAGCAATTTTGCCATTTGTTCCGTTCTTTCCGCGTTTAAGGCGGACAAAGTTTCGCCGACTTCTTTTATTCTTCCGCCCATTATTGCTTCCGCCTGGTTTATTGGAATGCCTGCCGCTGCGAAAGTGGTGGTTTGTATGTTCATTACTTCGTCCAGTCCCATAAGGGCTCTTCCTTCCGGATGATGGCCCCAAACCGCGTCAATTTTTTTTCCCTGTTTGTTCAGCTCATTTGCAAGAAGTATTTCTCCTTCTTCTATGTCAATTCCAATCATAACTGTTTTGATTTCTTTTTCAGAATCGTTAAGTATTCTTGAATCGTCGAACGGGTTCCACAGCGTTTCCTTGTCGAAAAACTCTTTGTCCTCTTTTTCCATTTTTTCGTATCCTTTCTTTCTCTTTTCAAGCATCTGTTTTATTTTTTTCTCGCCTCTCGGGTCGACTTCTATTCCCGCATTTACGCATAGTTCGAAAATTTGTTTTAGTTTCATTTTTGGCACCTCGCTTAAGCCCACAACACAGTTGTTCTAATTAATCTGATTATTTGGTAATGTTTAAAAAAGCGTTTAGGCGGCATCTTACGGCATTAATTTTCCATCCACTTTGTGTTCTTCAAATATTATTCTCCAAAGCAATGGTCCTTCGGCTTTGTTGGCGAGGCCTATTGCATGGATTAATCCTTCGGTATAAAGGTTGCACCATTGTTTGGGTTCGTTTTGCTGGCCTTCGCGCCAGCCGGAGGTATCTGCAAGCATTTTGCATTCTGTCATAATTCTGTCCGCCTTTCTGCGGAGATATTTTTGGTAATCTGGCGAAGAAATGGGGGCTCTTGCAAGTTTTTTGCGTAAATCATTTATTATGACCAAGCTGCCGCCTTCTCGCTTTTCAACGTCTATAATTCTTCTCTGGTGCTTGATTGCCATTCTGTGAATGCGTGTAGGAGGTCCCGCAAAACAAACGGAACCTAATTTCGGTGGATTCAGTGGGCGTATTGCTTTTGGCCCAGCTCTGCGTCTTCCTGGCAGGTTTGGCATATTACTCCGCTCTTTTTAGCATCGGCAATCCGGTGGTCTGGTTTTCAACAACCTTGTATCCTGCGGGAAGCTCTATTCCGTCCTCGCTTTTTGAGGAAAAAAAGAATAATTTTCCTCTTGAATGCAGATAATATGTTTTTCCTTTTGAATTTTTGTGTTCGTATCCCATTGTTATCACCCGATTAATTTAGTTTATCCTCCTTTAAAATCCTTTTGTTTCCATAAATATTTTTAGAGCCCTTTTTGGCAGAGGTTTTTCGCATGGTGGCAGTATTCAATTCTCGAAAAAAAACTCTTTTGCAGGTGCGCAACGAAATAGTGCGTTTTCTTAACCTTGAGATGCCTCAGCGTGTCGCAATAATTTCTGACAGCGACGAGGACGGCATTACTTCTGCGGTTCAGATGAAAAAGTTTTTGGATTCGATGAAACATTCCTCAGAAGTTTTTTTTTACGACCATTATGCAGATTGGAATTCAGGCGTTTCAGCACAGCTCTCTTCCTTTGCCCCGCAAAAAACAATTTTTTTGGACCTCGCCGATGACGTCGTCTCCGGAATACTTGCAAGCGCCGCGGATTACACGGGAAAGTTTGTTTCTCTCGACCATCATCAGCGTCGCGGCATTAAGAATAACAAATTCGATTTTATTTTTTTCAAGCCCGATGATTTTTCCGAAGTTGAAACCTCCAAGTATCCGACTTCTAAAATAGTTCATGATTTGTTTAATGGGATTGATTGGATTTGCGCAATCGGAGTAATAGGCGATTATGCTTTTGTTCAATGGAAAGATTTTTTGGAGAAAGTTGAAAAAAAGTATTCGGTTTCTTTCGAAGACCTTTCAAATTTGGCGGGTTTCGTTGCCGCCACGGAATTAATGTATTCTGGCAGAAAGCCGGAGCTTTTTTCCCTGCTCTGCAATGCGTCTTCGCCGAAAGAGGTTTTTGATTCCTCAATGTTTGAAATCAAGAGAGAATATGACGGTGAAATGAAAAATTTGATGCGCAAATATAAAGAGCGTTCCGAGCCTTTTGTTTCTCTCGACCTCGTTTTTTTTGAGGCGGATAAGCGCCTTTCGAGCAAGTTCATAAACATTCTTTCCGGCGCCGACCCTGCCACAACTTTCGTTGTTTACGAAAAGCCTGATGTGGAATATAAAGCATCTTTCAGACGGGGCGACTTCAAAGTTAATTGCGCCGAACTCGCGCGCTTTTCCGTTTCCGGCGCGGTTAAGGGCAGAGGCGGAGGGCACATTCCAGCGGCGGGCGCGACATTTTCGCCAGATTGTTTGGAGGAGTTCAAGTCAAGAGTGAAGCAGTTTTTGAGGGGGAATTATAAAAAATGATTGCAGGCTTATTAATTTGTAAAAGAATTCTTTGCAGAGGTGATTTAATTGGGTAAAAGAAAGGTTGATGAAAATGATGAGCCCATAGTTGATTCAGTTGAAAGCAAATCGGAAAGTAAAGAACTTTCAGACGATATTTATGATGAAGATCAATCGGAAGAGCAGCTTGAAGAGGATGAAATAAGCCCCGGGGAAGCGGGATTCATGGAAGGGTATGATAGCCCAAAAATGATTCGCTGTAAAAAATGCAAGAAAAAATTGGAGTCTGTTGATTTGGAGCATTGCACAGAAACAGAGGAAGACGGTGAAACGGTTTGGACCTGTGGTAGTTGCTGTAAAACTGGTAATGAAAGCGAAGAAGAATAATTTTTATTAGCAAATATTTTTTATTCTTGTTTAGTTTTTTTTGACATTTCGCCAATTGTCCTTCAACCATTTCTCAGATTTTTTTGTTATTTCTCCCCAGCCGAGCCTTTCCAATTTTTTTTCAACCACTTTTCCTTTGTGGGGGTATTTTGTTTTTCGCGAATGATTCGAGCCGAAGCCCTGAAAGTAATGAACTAATTCGTGCATAAGCACGTAATCCAAAACGTATTCTGGGATTTCAATGGATTTAAAGCAGGAATTTATTTCTATTACCGAACCGTATTCTGCATTTTCAAGAGGTTTTATTTTTCCAAGGACTCTTCCCCATTTTCCGCCCCATTTTATCACAAAGAGGTTTGTGATGCCTCTCTCCGGAAAGTTTTCTCTGACAAGCGCCGCGGCTTTGCGTGCAAGGTATAAATCATAGTCTGAATTAGAGGTCATCAATTATTTTTCCTGCGCAGATTATTTTAAAAGTCGGTGCATCATTGTGCAATGACTTCTAGTTTTACTTTTTTTTCTCCGAGGTTGGTTTTGATGGATATTGTATAACTTCCTGAAAAAATAGTTTTATTCGGATTAGCTTTTACAATAAAACTTGTTTTTCTGTAATCTCCAGGGGCGACGTTTGAAAATGATGCCTGTGTCGGATAAATCAGGATTTCTTCTGAATTTGTGTCCAATTCGGCATGGATATCAAGGCTGTTTGTGGTTATGTTTGTTAGAGTGAGTTTTAACAGTGCTTCGTTTGCGTTCTCTTTTGTCAAATCAAGCGGATTATTCGCCCATTCTACGCGTATAGATTCCGAAAAAATGTTTCCGCTCTGCGTTTCTAGCAAAGAAAATATTATGAAAAGTATTATTATTGCAATAATTATTGCGCCCATGGCAATTGCCGGGCCTTTTAAATTCTCCATGTTTATTTCGGGAATTTTTGGCATTTCAGGTAACGAAATTTTTGGGCCGTATAATGACATATCTTAAAGATAGTGGCTAGATTTATTTAAACCTTGCTTTTATTGGATTCCGAGTTTTAATTTGTTTTTATATTTAGTTTTTTTAGGGCTTTTTTTAATTGTCCGAAATCCTTGAAATGAATCGCGTGCATTCCAAGCATTTTTGGGGTTTTTACATCGTCTCCAAACTTGTCGCCTATCATTACGGTTTCAGAAGGTTTGCATTTGGCAAGCTGCAGTGCTTTTGTAAAAACTTTTTTGGATGGTTTTATTGCGCCCACATCGTATGAAAACACTGCAAAGTCAATATGATTTAGAATTTTTGTGTTTTTCTTTACCTGTTTAATTGCAAACACGCTGCTGTTTGAAACTAACCCGGTTTTATAACCGTTTTTTTTGAGTGCTTTTAGAAGCGGGATTGTTTCGACGTAAAGATTGGCTTTTTTTTCTTCTTTGTCCCGAATGCGCATCAGTTCCGTTGCATTGGAATCTGTTGTTTTTATTCCAATGTTTTTGCACAAATTTAGGTAAGCTTTTTTTTTCGAATCCCATTTTTTTGTTTGAAGCGATTTTTCAAAAATTTTTGTGAATTTCCTTTGGGATATTTTTGTGCCGGATACTTTCATCATTTTTTTTATCCCGCCATGTTTTGTGCCGTGATACGCAAGGGTTTGCCACAAATCAAATAAAATTAGTTTGATCATAAGAATCATTTTTTTCAGGCGGTTTTTACGGGAGTGTAAAAAGCTGGTCGTCCTCGGCATGGAATATTTTCGCCCTGACGCCTGCATCCAGCCAAGCATGTGCGTATGAGAAACTTGCCAATGCTGTTAGAAAGTCCCCTTTTTCCTTGAAATGTTTTCCGTCACTGAAATAATTTTTCGCCATTTCCAAAAAAGCTTCGCCCATTTTTCGCTCTTTTTCCGAAATTTCTTTTTCAAAAATTATTTCAGCAAGCGCTTTTTTTGTTAACGCCTCGTATTTTTCAACTTTTTCTTCCAGGCGCGTTTTTTGCGGATTTTCAGAAATTTTCGCGCAGTGAAGCTTTTCGAGCGCCTCTTTTTCTTTTTCCGTCAGTTTCCCGCAAACAATCAAGCTTTGCGGGAAAAGTTTTTGTGTTTCTTTCGCGCTTTCAATTTCTTTTTTGCCGAAAATAATTTTTTCTTTTTCAGCTCCGAGGGCAAGCAGCGCAACATAGCTCCAGTTTGTTTTTTCATTTTTCTCCGCCGCAATTTTTTCCAACACTGCGATTCCTTCGGCGCAGTTCATGAGCTTTTTTTCTTTGTCATCCTTTTTGATGTCGAGCAGGCAGAGCGTATGCAATCCTATTGATTGGTTTAGTTTTATTTGTTCGTAAAACGAATCCGGCGTGAAATTTTCCGTATGATAACAGATTGTGGCGGTTCTCCCGAACCTGTACTCGTCGAGCCCGCTTTTCGCAAGCATATTTGTTATTGAAATCCCTGGAATCACTTTTGTTTCGACCTTTTTCTCTTTCGCATCAATGAGTAGCTGGATGTGGGTAGTTGCGGTGAGTGGGTTGCCGAAAACAAGCAGTGCAACATTTTTTTTTCTAACGGCTTCTGATGAAAAGTCGAAGCCGATTTCAATCGCTTCCCTGTTCAATAGTTCTATTTTTTTTCCGCCGAGTTTTTTTTCGATTTCCTCAAGTGTGCCCTCGCAGTACTCCGAAGTGTATTCCTCTGCGAAAATTTTTTCGCATTTTTTCAAAGTCTCAATTGCTTCTGAAGTTATGTGCCGAGGTTTTAATCCAATTCCAACCAAAAAAAACATTATGGGCACCTTCGAATTGGTTTTGCATGGCGTACAGGCAGAGTTTGCCTTTCAACTGATTTTTTGCGTTCCAAATTTTCTGCGAATTCGGCGGGAGTGTTACTTTTCTTTGCAGCACGCGCTATTTGCTGCACGTTCCTCCAGTCGCCGTTGGTATTTTTTTGAATAAGATTATAAAGTCCTTCTGCCGAATGTTCTTTTTTAAGCATTTCAAAAAGCTCTGGATTTGCTTTGCTAATTAAATGCCACTCGTATGCGGCGGTGTCCTTTACAGATAAAATGTTTGAAGTTACGGAATTTATTTTCAAACTATTTTCTTTCATATTTCGCGTAATTCCTTTCAAAATAGCGGTTTCAACTCTTGTTCCGCGTTTTGGGACGCATTCCAATGCGTGCGAACCGTATTTTCTTATTGTTAATTCTCCTTCAAACCTGAATTTTTCTGCGATTTTTGCCCCTATTTTTATCGAGTTTTTTTCCATGCTGGGCAAAGAGGCCTGGTTTATTGCGAATATTGCTTTCGGTCTGAATTTTAATTTTTCTTCAATAACAAAAGCTCTTCCTGGCAATAAAGTTTTTAATTTTTGAAAAAATTGCAGTTCTTCATATGGAATGGTGCCTTTTACGGGAAGGAAATCTTTTAATACTATGAAAAGCGTGTCTTTTTTTTGTGCGGCCAGTTCAATTTGCCTGTTCCAAGCGTTTAATTTTATCTGCCCGTTTTTTGTCCGCATTTCTCTTCCGAAATTAAAGAAAGGAAAAACAATTATGTCGATCTGCCTGATTAGTGGTTTTTCAGATTCCATAAATTATTTTGGGAGAAAAAGCTTTAATAATCGGAACTATTTTTGGGCTTTTGCCTTTAGGATTAGATGATTCCTAATTTAAAGAGGCTCGCCAGCCCGGTTGCAAATCCTATTATTGCAATAACTACTTTTATGAATCCGGCAACGTTTTTCCGCTTCGGATTTTCCTTAACGTAATCGTCCAGGCTCCAGCATATCATAACTGCGATTCCAAGCTTTACTGCTACAAAAAGTATCGGACTTATCCCAATTATTGCGTTCGAAACGAAGTGCTGTTCGCTGAAATTGAAAAATGTTATTGCGACCGTGCTTGCAATTCCGTCAATCGCCTGGCCTGCAACAATGAAAAGATTCATTCTGTCGGAAAGTATTTTGTATTTTGTGAATTTGTTTATTGCGAAGCAGATTGCATATGTAATAATTATTATCAAAATTGAAGTTCCAAGAAAAGCGGGCCAGTTGTCAAATTTGTTTAGATTGAATAGCAGCGGTGCCGCGCAAATAATCGCTCCGAAAATAAAAACCCTTTTCTCGTTCAATTTTTTCCAAACGGTTCCGATGAGCAATCCTGCCGCGACGAGTGCAAATGTAAGCAGCCATATTCCCGGTGTAAAAAACCAAAAACCAAATTCAAATGGGTTTGCGGTTTTTGTTATTCCTTCAATCACTAGTTGTCCGGATTCGATTTGGTGCATGATAACGCGCATCGAAATTCCGAATATTATGTAAGGCAGCATTGCGGTGAAGAATTTTGAGTCGAAATTAATTTTTTTTCTCAAAATGAGGTATATTGCTGCGCACGCAATGGCAAGTATTGCAATGTAAATAGAAGTGTTTACTATGTTGTAGCCCTGAATTTCAGGGTTAAGTATTGGGTTCACAAAATATTGGCTGAAGAATTCGCTTGAATTGAAATCCATAATTAGGTTTAAATTAGCACCCTTATTTAAGTGTTTTTATGAACTTGAAAGATGCTCTTGAAAAAAGGCTTTCGGCGAAGGAAATGGTTTTTGCGCCGCGCGCGTTCGATTCTTTCGGCAACATTGCGGTTATCGAAATTCCAAAAGAACTTTCAAAAAAAAAGAAGCTTATCGGCGAAGCTCTTATGGAGGCGAATCCGCGTTTCGAAACTGTTTGCTCGATTGAAAGCAATCACACTGGAAAGTACCGTGTGCAAAAAGTAAAAGTTATTGCCGGCAAAAAGAATACTGTTGCGACTTATAGGGAAAGCGCCTGCACTTTTTTAGTTCCGCTGGGGAAGGTTTTTTTCTCGCCGCGTCTCGGCGCCGAGCGTCTTCGCATAGCTTCCCAAATAAAAGAAGGTGAAGTTGTCGGCTGCTGGTTTTCGGGTGTCGCCCCGTATCCGGTGGTTTTTTCAAAGAACTCAAAGATGAATTCGGCAATTGCAATTGAGCTGAATCCTTCCGCGCATTTTTATGCGAAAAAGAATTTGCTTCTGAATAAGATAAAAAATGTCGAACTGATTAAGAGGGATGTTAAAAAAGTTTACAAAAAGTTTCCGCGTGCCTTTGACAGAATTGCGATGCCTCTTCCCCACACAGGTTATCAGTTTCTGAAAGAAGCCTTTTTTTCGGTTAAGAAGGGCGGAATGATTCATTTTTATGAAATAGTGGAGAAAGAGGATTTTTCGCTTCCGCAGGAGCAAATAATTTCCGCCGCGAAAAAGGCTGGTAGGAAGGTTAAAATTGTTTTCAGCAAAAGAGTTCGCGTTTTTTCTCCATCGAAAGAGCAGGTTGTTTTCGACATTAGAGTTTTAAACTGAATTGGGCTATTTTTCCTTCCATGTCTCTGAACCTAATTTTTTTGGGTCCGCCGGGCGCTGGAAAAGGAAGTGTCGCGCAGGCAGTCGGAAAAAAGTATAATTTGATGCAGGTTTCGACCGGCGACCTGATAAGGGCGGAAGTTGCTTCGGGTTCTGCGCTTGGAAAAAAACTTGCTGAAATAATAAATGGTGGCGAATTGGTTTCAGATTCTATTACAAAAAAACTTTTGGTTAACAAACTCGATGCCCTTGTTAAGGCGGAAAATTTTAAGGGGTTTATTTTGGACGGTTTTCCGAGGAATGTTGCACAGGCAGAATCTCTTGAAAAAATTCTTTCTGATTTTGGTCAGGAACTTTCTGCGGTGATTTATATCGAGAGTTCGGAGGAGAGCATCGTTGCGCGACTTTCCGGGAGATGGCAGTGTCCGACTTGCAAAAAAGTTTACAACGCTTCTTCCAATCCGCCGAAGAATGCTATGAAATGTGACATTGAAGGTTCGGAATTGTTCCAGCGCGACGATGACAAACCCGAAACAATCAGAAAGCGTTATCAGATTTTTTTGGAGCAAACACTTCCTCTTGTCGATTTTTACGATAAAAAGAATCTTCTGCAAAAATACGACGGGAATGTTCCTCTTGGGGAAAGCGTTTTGCTTGCGGAAGCGATTGTGAGTAAATTGTAAATATTTTTTTTAGAGCATATTTTTTTTCAAAAAATTTTTTCTGAAAACTTATTTTACCGCGTCCCAGAGCACATTGTCCTTTGCATTTATTGTGAACCCTTCGGGAGTAATGTTTGCCGGGTGAATGTTTTTGCTGTGGTCGGAGCCGCGCATTTTTCTAACAAATATGCTCCTATTCGGAGGCGTAAAGTAAATTGCTATTACTCCGTCCGCAACGAACTCTTCAACCCCATAGGCGGAGAAAACCGTTTTTTCCGGTTTCGTTTCCGAAGTAAGTAATGTTGTGCATCCGAATGCTTTGAGCCTGTCGCAGAATTGGAAAAGGGTCGTTCGCAAAATGCTGTGATCAACATATGCGCCGAACACTGTTGTCGAATCTACAACGAGTCTTTTTGCTTTTATTTCCTCGACTCTTTTTTCTATTTCTCTAAGCTGTTCATCAATTCTGTTTTCCGTTAACGCCTTGTCCTTTATGTAACCTAAATTTAATCGGTAAATGTTGAATAAGCCTTCATCCTGAAGTTTTTTGATATCCCATTGGAAACTTTCCATGTTCCAACTGATGTCGCGTACGCTTCCTTCAAGCGTTACAAATAATCCGGGTTCTCCGAATTGGCTCGCGCCGTTGTATAAGTATTGTGTGGTAAAAATTGTTTTTCCGGTTCCTGTTCCGCCCGAAATCAAAACATTGCTTCCTTTAGGAATTCCGCCCTGTATTAATTGGTCAAGCCCCGGAATTCCTGTTTTTACTCTTTCCAAAAAAACACCTTTTAGTTAAAATAGTTTTTTTCTAATTGCATCTCTTTGAAAATAATGTTTTAAGTAGTATTTAATCCTTACGAACTCTGCAGGGTTTGTTTTGTTGCTTTCTTTGGCGTAAAAATTTTTTCCCCTTTTTTTTTAAAATTTTTTTTTGTTTTTTATCTTGAGAAAGTAATATATATGAGAATTCCTTTATCCTGTTGTATGGCTATTTGGGGCCCGTTTGATAAGTTGCGCAGGCGTAACAAAGTGCTTTTCACGGTGCTTATGGCGGCTTCGGTAATAATTTTTTGGAAGGGTATATGGGGATTATCTTCGGTCATAATAGATGATTGGGTTTTTGGGAATCATCTTTTCTGGGCGAATCTTTTTTCGATGTTAATTGGTTTGGTTATTTTGATTTTAAGCGGTTTAGCTATTGAGAAGTTGGCTTAAATGGTTAAAAAGAAAAAACACGGTGGGTTGCTTTCGCGAGGTCCGTTCGGTTCGACACTCTCGCTTTTCGGAAGAAAAATTTCGTTAGGAAAAAAAGCAAAAAAACCTAAAAAAAGAAAAAAGTCTTCAAGAAAGAATTAAAAAGCAGCTTTTCCTAATAGGTTTGATTGACATGGCAAGTAAGCGTTTAAAGGAGCCGCCGCTTCCAATTGAAAATGTTTTGGAAGAGGAAGGCGAGTTCGAGCGTGACTATTCAAAAATGGATTTGGTTGACTTAATTGATCAGCCTGCCTGGAAAATGATTCTTATTGATTTGGTTAAGACGGAGAAGATGGACCCGTGGGACATTGACGTTGCCGAGCTTGCCGAAAAATATTTGAAAAAAATTAACGAGCTTGAGCACGGTAACTTGCGCGTTCCGGCTAACGCGATTCTCGCCTGTGCGATTCTTTTGAAAACAAAAAGCAAGTATTTGCGTCTCGGTCCGATTGAAGAAGATGAAGATGATAAGCAGATTGCGGAGCGGCAGGGAATGCTTGCATTGGAAGAAATTCCGGACCTTATGGCGAACAGAGCTTATAGAGATGGAAAAATTTCTTTGGATGAACTTGTTGCGAGCATTGAAAGCATTTTGGAAAGCGGAAAAACAGGGGTTCGTGCAGCAAGGCAAATTCCGCGCATAGAAATAGATTTTGATACGAGCACCATTGAAGAAAGAGTCTCCGAAATTTTGGACAAGATAAGGCAGAGGGTTGATTCTCAGGGAATTGTGATGTTTTTTGATTTGATTGAGGGCAGAGAGCCGAGTTCGCTGGTTGAAATGTTTGTTCCGGTTCTTTTTCTGATGAACGGCGGAAAAATAATTGCCTATCAGGATGAATTTTTTGGAGATATTTTTGTGCAACTTGTTCCGGAAAGCGAGTGGCCGAAAAAATAGTTTCTTTTCCTTTTCTTAAAGCAAAATATTAAATACCACTTTTGCCCTACATCTAGCATGGTTTCAAAAAAGAGGGCTATGAAAAGGACTTTTAGAAAGCAACCCTCAAAATCGAAAGAAACTGTTCGCGTAAAAACTTTTATTGTTGAAAAACCGGTTTATGTTCCTTCCAAAGGGTTGGTTGAGCGGGACTTCGAGGAAGAAGAAAGAATTGCTGCGAAGGATTATGATTCAAAGTGGAGCAGTCACTTCAGAAAAAGAATGCCTGAATTTGCTAAGGCGCCGCGCGGTGAAAAAGATGATGTTGACGAAAAAGATTTTAACGAAGAAAAGAAGGAAGACGAAGTTGCCGATGATTATTCCGAAGATGAATCCGAAGATGCTGGCAATGAAGAGTTTGGGAATGAGAAACTTTCCGAAGTTGATGTTAATGCGGCAATGGGTTCTGCCCCGACAGGGCATGCAAGAAGCAGAGGGTTGTTTAATAATTCGTGGTGGAAGAAAGCAATTCTGAAAGGGTTTGCAATATGGCTTGCGATTCTTGTTCTAGCTTATATAATGGATTTTTTGAAAATGGTCAACGTTGAAGGGATGATTAATTGGGCGGGTTTCCTCGCTTTCCTGATAATGGTTTCTCTGATTTACGAAAAATTTTTAAAAGGCAAAGTCAATGTTTAAACCAGAATTTTTTGATTTTGTTATTTTCCTGATTTTTTGAGGATTGACTCTATTTTTGCCTGATCAAAGCCGATTATTATTTCGCCGTCTATTTCTATTACCGGGACGCCCATTTGTCCGCTTTTTTCAATCATTTCTTCGGCTTTTTTTCTGTCAACGCCTACATCAAAATCTTCGAATTTTATTTTTTTGTCCCTAAGCCAGTTTTTTGCCATTACGCAATAGGGGCAGGTTTTTGTAGAATATACCAAAATTTTTGCCATTTTATTCACTTCCTTTGGTTTCACTTTTTAATATTCAGCTTCGCTTGTTATTAAAAACTTTTTGAATTTTTTTTAATTTTTCCTTCCAATCATTACGAAGAAGGCATTTTCTTTCTTTGCCAACCATTTTAATTCATCAATTACAGGGTGTTCAAATTTTGGCTTTGAGGAAACGAAATCAATTTCGTTTTTCTCGAACCATCGTAGCACTTCGTTTATGGTGTGATAACTTTCATGCACCTGCCCGTATTTGTCTGCCGCCCAATAATTATTTTTTGGCCCTCCGAATAATTTTTTTCCGAGTTCAATTCTTTTTTCAATTTGGCTTCCGCACAAAGCAAAAAGTACGATCCTTTTTGCCCTTAATCTCGTCCTCGAATATTTGTTGTAAAGTCCCAAAATAATTAGTCCTTCTTTGTTTAGGTGTGACGCGCATATTTGAAATCCCTTTTCAGCGTTTGTTGTGTGGTGCAGCGAACCTAATGCAATTACTACGTCAAATTTTTTTTTGATTTTGAAATTTAGTATGTTTTTTTCTTTGAATTTTGCTCCGCTTTGGGTTCTCTGCGCAAGTTTTTTCGCTTTTTTTATTGCGGCGGAACTAAAATCTATTCCGAGAACCGATGCGCCCCCCAGCGCCAATGCATTGGCCAGTTCACCGGTCCCGCATCCGGCGTCAAGTACCTTTTTTTCTTTCCAAAAGTTTTCATCCGTTGTAAATATTGCAGAAATCCATTTGAGATACTTTGAAAGGTCTTTTTTTGAGGCTATTTCCCTTGAAGGGTAAGGCCATTTTTCATACAATTCTTTTACTTTTTCTTCCTTTTTTTTTGCGTTCATTCCTAATAGTGTTTTGTCCATAAAAATATAAAACCGTTTAGCCAAATAATTTTTCGTTATGGTGATTGGAAAGGGAAATGCAAAAATTCGGGGGCGCGCTAAAAAAGTTTTTCAGCTTCTTTCCAAGAAATATTCTGATGTGCCTAAACTTTTCCTCAGTTATAAAACGCAAGCGCAGATGCTTTGCGCAATAATTTTATCTGCCCAGAGCACAGATGTTCAAACGAATAAAGTTACGCGGGAATTATTTTTAAAACATAAAACAGTTTCAGATTTTGCCGATGCGGATTTGAGCAAGTTAGAACGCGAAATAAATTCAATCGGGCTTTACAGGTCAAAGGCGCGAAACATAATTTTTTCTTTTAAAATAATAAAAGAAAAATTCGGCGGGAAAATTCCTCAAACAATGGGCGAGTTGCTTGAGTTGCCGGGAGTCGGAAGGAAAACCGCAAATCTGGTTCTTTTTTCGCTTGGAAAAATCGAAGGCGTTGCGGTGGACACTCATGTTGCCCGTCTCTCCTATCGTATTGGATTATCATCAAGTAAAAATCCTTCAATTATTGAAAAGGATTTGATGAACATTTATCCGAAAAAAAACTGGGGTAAATTGAATGGCTTGTTTATTTCTCACGGAAGAGAAGTGTGTCTTGCGCGTATTCCGAAGTGCAGTAATTGTTTTTTAAATACTGCAAAACTTTGTCCGCGTGCAGGAGTGTCGAAAAGTGTCTAATTTGTTTTTGTCGGCGAAATGTGCAAAGCGATAATATTTAATTTAGTGCGTGGCACAAGGAATAGGAGTATTTGATGATAAGAAAAGAAGATTCTCTTGGGGGTGTAATAGAAAAATACCCTGAAGTTATTCCGGTAATTGCTCGTGCAGGGCTTCATTGTGTCGGATGTCACCTTTCGGCTAATGAGTCGGTTGAAGCGGGATGCGAATCCCACGGGCTTTCGGGTTCTGAAATTCAAAAGCTTATTGAAGAAATGAACAAAGAGGTTCTGGAATTTGAAAAGAAACTAAAAGTAGAGTTTACAAAAGGCGCTGTGATAGAACTTGAGAGGCGTTTAAATGAATCTGGAAAAAAATTTGTAAGGGTTGTGCAGTTATTCGGCGGGGAGTTTGATTTTCAGGCTTCTGATGAGATAGAAGAAGGCGATGTTGAAATAAAGCCTGGTTCGGGGGTGGTTATTCTTCTTGATTCAAGAACCGAAAAGTTTTTGCGCGGGTTAAAAATAGATTATGACAAAAGAGTGAAGGATTTTGTTGCTATAAAAGTGCGAAGCAACCCCGCAAAAGTCAGAAAAAAATAAATTTTTGCTAATTTTTTTAAATTTTTTCAGTTTAATTTTTCTGTAGCAGCTGCGAAGCACTGTGGGCGGCTATTGCGCCTTCGCCGACAGCGGTTGCGATTTGGCCCAGAGGTGTTTCCGCGCAATCTCCTGCGGCAAGTATTCCCTTTACATTTGTTTCCATTTTTGCGTTAACAATTATTTTTTCCGAAGCGCTTTTTTTTACATTGACGAATTCAGTGCTCGGTTCGGTTCCGGCATAAATAAAAGCTCCGTCAATAGTTAATATTTTTTCCTTCCCATTGATTGTTTTTAGTAGGATTTTTTCCAAAAACTTGTTTCCTTCGAATCGGATTATTTGCGCGCTAAAAATTGTCTCTATGCCTTTTTTTTTGACGATTTCCGCCAGGTCGTTGTTTCCGCCGAATTTTTTTGTAGGGCATAAAATAGTAATTTTTTTCGCAATTTTTTCCATGTAAAGCGCTTCGTGGAGCGCCGCGTTCCCGCATCCGATTATTGCAACATTTTTTTCCGAATAAATCGGCCCGTCGCAGGTCGCGCAGTAATGAACTCCTTTGTTAAGGAATTCTTTTTCGCCGGGCACCCCAAGGAATTTGTTTCGTGTTCCTACGGCCACAATGACTACTTTTGCGCTTATTTTTTCTTCCTCAAGCCCTATTTCTTTTTCCTTTCCGTTATCGGTAAGTTTCAAAACATTTCCTCGTTTGATTTCCGCTCCGGCTTTTTTTGCCTGGTCTTTCATTGTTTGAACTAATTCTGCGCCGCTTATTTCCATAAATCCGGGATAATTTCGAACTGTTCCGGCCAGATTTGCTCTTCCGCCCGTAATTCCTTTTTCTATTATGACTGTTTTGAGGCCGTAGTTTGCGCAATAGATTCCGGCGCTTAATCCTGCCGGGCCGGCGCCTATTATTGCAACATCAATTGATTTCATTAAATTATTTCTGCTGAAAAGGGCTTTTATTTCTTGCCTCCAGCCTTTTTTCGAAAAGGCTGGCGAAAAACTATTGCGTTTCAACTTTCTTTGAAAAGGCTGGTGAAAAAAGTGAGTGCTTGATGGTTAAGGGGCTTTTATTTCTTGCCTCTTGCAATCCACCCGATAAACAAGCCTGCAATCAGTGTTGCCGCAACTATTTGTGAAATAAGCAAAGCATTTGTGTTTGCAAAGAAAGCGGTATTTTCGGAGCGTTCAATTGATTGCGCTGATGGCGCAGTGGCAGTGGTTAGCGTTTTTTCCCCGGCTAACGGCATTGAATTCATTGCGTCGTTTTGTGCGCTGAAAATGTTTTCATTTTGAATTGTTTGCGATTGCAAAAGCATAAAAACAAAGAATGAGAATGCGAGTGCGCCTATGCAGAGCATTACCAAAAACTGCGCCCCTTCGTACACGCTTGGTGCAACAATTTGTTGTCCTTTTTTTGTGAGTGAATAATATTTCCATTTTCTTCCTTCATCAACTAGAATAATAAGCCCGGCTTTTCTTAGTATGTCGCAGTGTTCCTTTACTGTTGAAGCTCCGAGAGAGAGTTGGCGGCTTAATTCGCTGAGCGTCTTTCTTCTTTCGCGCAAATTTTTTAGTATGCTTACTCTGCTTCCTGCGGAAAGCGCTTTGAAACTTCCTTCGTCTAAAACTATTCGTGGTTCCATGTTAAATCGCCCATGTCATTTGAAATAGTTGTTTTTTTGTTCTTTTAACTGTTTTGGTTTTGTTCGGTTTGGGGGTTCGTTTTAATAGTTTTTTTTGAGATTATGCTAGACACTATGGTGTAATATGCTCCGACAAGATTTGTGGTTATGAGCCCTGTGAGGAAAAGCGTTAGAAAAAAACCCATTAATGAGTAAATGAGCCATGCGTAGGGTGCAATTTTTTTAAGAGGCAGCGCATTCTCAATCGCGCTCGTCATATCCCCCGCGCCTGCGTTTTTTGCAAGTTCTTTTTCCATTTCGCTTTTCAGCAAATCTTTATAGGCTTGAGAATTTATTTGCTGATTAATCGCATCAATCATTGTGACATAAGCAATTACGTCAGTATCTGTTTTTTCGGCGAGTGCGCCGAATTGAGGAGTATTTCTCAGCTGGTTCAGAAGCGCCTGCTGACTTTGCACAGTGGATTCTATTTGTGCAGTTGCTATTTGTTCTTTCAAATTGCCCTGATCCCCTACAGTTGCGCTTATTAAATCGGAAGTGAAATTCGCTTCGTATTCCTTGCTGTTTGCAGAGTTTATTATTAACAAATAAATAAAGAAGCCGATTGACGCAAACAAAACAATTTTTCCAGCTGTTTCAGTTCCTGCTCTGAAACTTACAAAAGCCTTTAGTTCTTTCTCTCTTGCTTCGAGAAGTTTTATTCCTACTGGAATTCCTATGCAAACAAAAAGCACAGGCACTAAAAAGTCAGTTAGATTGAAAAGTATTGTTCCGATTATTGCGCCAATTATGAATCCTGCTTCTGTGAGTATAACAGTGTTTATGAACGAATTTTTTTCGTCCAAGAATCTTTTTGTAGTTATTAAAATTATTGAGATCGGCACCGCACTTATCAAAAGAAATATTACAAAATTTGCGCTAAGAATTAGTTGTGTGAGCGGAACAACATTCAGAGTATTAAAGTTGCTTAATTTTATTTCGGTCAGAGAAAAGACGAAAGATGAAAGAATAACGGTTATTGCCAGCGCTGTTGAAAGAATCACGCCTTCAATCTTTTTGTCCATGCAGAAATTATTGCTTATCTTTATTTAAGGGTTTTTCTTCGTGCTTTTCCTCCCTTCAAAGAACGCTTAAAAATTCTTTGCCCCTGATTTCTTTGTTGTTATGGTTACAAAAAAATCTTCAAAAGTAATCGGGTCTTCCAATGAAAAAAGGAAATCTGCCGGAGAAGTTCCCGTTGAGGAAAAAAAATTTGATTTCGCTTCCGTTGAAAAAAAGTGGCAGGCAGAATGGGAAAAAGCGGGTTCTTTCAAAGTTGAAGAAAATTCAAAGAAGCCTAAGATTTATGTTCTCGAAATGTTTCCATATCCTTCGGGCAGCGGGCTGCACATGGGGCACGCGCTGAATTACACGATAGGGGATGTGTTTGCGCGATTCAAACGAATGAGCGGATTTAATGTTTTGTATCCTATGGGCTATGATGCTTTCGGTCTTCCGGCGGAGAATGCTGCTATAAAAGCGGGTCTTCACCCGAGGGCGCACACGGAAAAACTAATTCAAACTTTCATGAAACAGCAGCGCGGTCTCGGTCTTAGTTATGATTGGAGTAAATTGCTCGCGACCTGCAATCCTGATTATTATAAATGGAACCAGTATTTTTTCCTGAAATTTTTGGAAAAAGGTCTCGCTTACAGGAAAAAAGCCGCGGTGAATTGGTGCCCGAAGTGCGAAACCGTTTTAGCCAATGAGCAGGTTCACGGCGGCAAGTGCTGGCGCCATGAAGACACTGATGTTGAAATCCGTCATCTCGAACAATGGTTCCTAAAAACCACTCAATATTCCGATGAATTGCTTGAGTGCCTTCCAAAACTTCAGTGGCCCGCGCGAATAAAATCTATGCAGGAAAATTGGATTGGGAAAAGTTTCGGCACGGAAATTTTGTTTGAAATTCCTGCAAACACGAATTTTGTTTTGTTGTACGGGTTTGAGGGTTCTCCTGATACAGATTTTCATCCGTGGTTGAAAAAAGAGTTGGAAAGTAGAGGTTACAGAGTCAGCGTCCCAAAAATGCCAAACACAAACGACCCGAATCCGATTGAACAGGCTGATTATGTTTTGAAGAATTGTAAATTTGACGAGAATACGGTTTTGTTGGGGCATAGCCTTGGTTCGGTTGTTGCATTGAAAGTTGTTGAGAAGTTGAACAAACCAATTAAGAAATTAATCTTGGCGGCCGCATTTGCACAGCCCGGTTTCAAGGGCAATTTTAAAGGCCCCTTTGAAAAAAAATTCGATTGGAAATTTGATTTTGAAAAAATTAAAAAAAATACTAAGGAGATTTTTATACTGCGTCATTCAAACGATCCAATAGTTCCAAGCGAACGTTCTGATTATTTGAAAGAAAAGCTTGGCGGAACAATAATCGACTTCGAGTCCGAGGCAAAGCACATAACTGGAGAAAAGGAACCAGTAGTTTTGAATTATTGTTTGGATATGTGGCCGATTTTCACCACGCGCCCTGACACAATTTTCGGCGTAACTTTTATGGTTGTTTCTGCCCAGCATCCGCGTCTTAACGAACTTGTCACTTCTGTGCAAAAAAAAGAAGTTGAAACTTTTTTGAGAAAAATAAAGTCCACGAGCGAAAAGGACGCAACTGAATTAGAAAAAGAGGGCGCTTTCACAGGCAGTTACGCAATAAATCCTTTTACAAAAGAAAAGATTCCAATTTATGCGGGCAACTTTGTTGTTGCGGATTACGGCAGCGGAATGGTGATGGCGGTTCCCGCGCACGACCAGCGCGATTTTGAGTTTGCAAAAAAATATAAGATTCAGATTAAAGTTGTGATTCAGCCGCGCGGAAAAAATGTCGATGCTTCTGCAATGAAGGAAGCTTTCACCGAAGAAGGAATATTAGTTAATTCTGAAAAATTTAATGGAATTGAAAGCGCTAAAGCCATTGAAGAAATTACAGAGCATCTGCAAAAGTTCGGGCTTGGAAAGAAAACTGTGAATTATAAATTTAGAGATTGGTTGATTTCGAGGCAGCGCTATTGGGGTACGCCGATTCCTGTTGTGTATTGTGAAAAGTGCGGCATCGTTCCTGTTTCAGAAAAAGATTTGCCGGTTCTTCTCCCTGAAAAAGTTGAATTTGGAAAGGGAAATCCTTTGCTCACGAATAAAGAATTTGTGAATGTGAAATGCCCGAAGTGCAACTCTCCCGCGCGAAGGGAAACGGACACGATGGATACTTTCTTTGATAGCAGCTGGTACTTTTTGCGTTACTGCGACAACAAAAACTCGAAAGCCCCATTCGAAAAAAAGAATGTTGAATATTGGATGCCTGTTGACCAATACATAGGTGGTGCCGAACACGCCTGCATGCACTTAATTTATGCCCGTTTTTTCACGAAGGCTCTTCGTGATTTGGGGTTCGTTTCTTTTGACGAGCCCTTCACGAAACTTTTCAATCAGGGAATGCTTCACGGTTCCGACGGTCACGTAATGTCAAAATCGCGCGGGAATGTTGTTGTGCCTGAAGAGGTGAGCAAAAAATACGGGATAGATACCGCGAGGCTTTTTTTGCTTTCGCAGGCTGCTCCTGATAAGGATATGGAGTGGAAGGAGGAGGGAATTGAAGGGAGTTTGCGCGTAGTCTTGAAAATAATTTCTTATTTCAAAAATCCAAAAATTGGCAAGTCCTCAAGAAAGATGGAAAGCAAAATTCACAAAGCGATTCGGGATATTTCTTCGGGCGTTGAAAATTTCCGTTATAATTTTGCAATAATTAATTTGAGGCAATTGTTTGATTCGATTGAGTGTGAAGAAAGCGTTTCAAAAGAGCATCTTGAGATTTTTATTAAGCTCTTGCATCCGATATGCCCTCACATTACCGAAGAGTTGTGGAATGAAATTGGGAACAAAACTTTGATTACTTCCGAGTCGTGGCCGAAGTTTGATGTGAAACTTATTGATGAGAATCTTGAGAGAATTGAATCCGCTGTGAATGGCCTTCGCCTTGATATTTTGCGAGTAAAAGAATTGGCGAAGCTTGAAAAGATTTCAAAAGTTAGGCTCTTTGTTGCGCCGGAGTGGAAATGGAAAGCTCTGAAAATAATTGTTTTTGCGTGTGATGGCAGACCGGATTTCGGTGTTGCAATGAAATCTCTGATGGAGGATTCAGAAATGAAAAAACATTCTTCAGAAATTCAGCCCTTTATTAAGAATGTTCTTTCACGCCTCGGCGAACTTTCAATGCTTGAAAAATTCGATGAAGTTTCTGTTTTGAACGAGGTAAAGCCTTCGCTTGAAAAGGAATTCGGAAAAATTGAAATTGTTCGTGCCGAGGATTCCGTTGAGCCGAAAGCGAGGAACGCTTTTCCAGGAAAACCCGCGCTTCTAATAGAATAATTTTTTTGTTTAGTGGAATGTTTAAATACTTGAAATGCTTTTAGTTCTTGAAATGCGCTTATTTTGAAGGTTGTTTTGAATGGTTGATGAAGCGGATGTTGAAGAAATTTTGTTGCCACGCATTGAGCGTGAAAAGATTCTTGAAGCCGCGCTTTTTATGTCTCCTAAAGCAATGACTCTTGATGAATTAAACAAAATTGCGAACATAAATTCTCGTTTGGAAACAAGGGCGATGCTTTCCGAGTTAATTCATTTTTATGCAAATAGAAAAACCTCTCTTGAGATAGTTGAGCTTCCCATAGGCTATCAGATGCGGGTGAAATCAGGCTATGAATCCAAGGTTCAACACCTTGCGCAAGATTCTGTTTTTCATAAAGGAATAATGAAAACTCTTGCGCTCATTGCCTACAAGCAGCCGATTTCGCAGGCGACAGTAATAAAATATCGGAACAACAAGGCCTATGATCATCTGAAAGTACTTGTTGAGAATGGGTTCGTTAAAAAAGAGCCGCGCGGACGCACATCAATTCTCACCACGACTACAAAATTTATAGAATATTTTGGGAAGGATTTCGGCGGCGCACAGGAAAAAAAATAAGCGGGTTATTCGTATTTTTTTTGAATCCATATAATCATTTTTTGTGCGGAACTTTTTATCTTTTCATCGCCTTCGCCGAGCACTACTTTTTCGAGATTGGAAATTACCGTATTTTTTGTTTTGTAATCTATGTTGTTTGTTTCGTGGAGATATTCGCGCAGATTGATGAGCATTTCGCGCGTGGTTTCAAGGTCAAGCTCCCTTCCGATGGTGTTTGCCATCGCGGAAACAATGTTCAGTCTTGTTTTTTCTGATGCCCCGAGTTTTAGTAGTTCACGCATGGCAGTAATTCTATCCTCGGCGTTAGGGGAATCGAGTCTGTGCATCGCATTCCCGGTTCTTAATCTGTTCAATTCTACTTTTCCTCTAGTTCTTGTGTGCCTGTCAGGGCTTTGCAGCATTAATTTAATTCTTTTAATTTCTTCTTCAGGTACGCCTGTTATACTATTTGCGGCTCTTTCTTCGCGTGCCCCGATTCTTGGTTTTCTCTCGGCCTTTTTCCAAGGTTTCATGACTCTCCAAAGTAGTCCGTGCATTTAACGACCCCATTTTGTTTAAATAATAACTATGTTTTTTTGGGTTTAATAAATCTTCGTAAGGGCGTGGTTTGCATCAAAAAAGTTTTTTTTGCTGCGACTTATCGAGTGCGTTCTCGCAGTTTTTCCAAAAGATTCTTGAAAAAGGTGGCAACTTTTTGTTTTTTTCAACGTAATCGTTTAGGTATTTTTGTGTTTTTGGGTCGGCAGGATACCCAGAACCTATGTTTCCAAATTTTATTGAAAGCTTTTCTATTTCAGAGTCTCTTTTAACTTTGGCAAGTATGCTCGCTGCACCGACAACAGTATAATTCGAATCAGCCTTGTTTTCCGCGATTATTTTAATTTTCTTGCTTGTGTATTTTCTAATTCGTTGCTCGAAACTTCCTTCGGCGGTATCGGGGCTGTCTATAAAAATTATTTCAGGCCTGTGTTTTAGCGAGTTTATTAGTTTGCCGATTTTCATTGCTTCTATTTCGTTTAATGAATAACGCGCCATGAGGTCGTTAAGTTCTGTTGGTTCTATTGTTATTGTTTCGTATTCGATCGCTTTTTTTTTCACAATTTTTTCGAGTTTTTTGCGCGTGTTTGGCAGTATTTCCTTCGAATCTTTGACCCCGTCTTCTTCCAGTTCCTGTTCGATTTCTTTTTCCATTACAACAATACTTATTGTCATGGGGCCAAAGCACGGCCCTCTTCCGGCTTCATCTACTCCTGCTATTAACATCGAATCACTTTTTGCACTGATTAATTTAAATTGGCGGATTGTTAATAAAAAAGAAGTTGTTGGCAAAAAAATTTGAATTAATTAAGAAGTTTTTGCAACAGTTATTTTTATTCGATTTTTCCGAGAGTGTCTTTTAACCTTGGGTATTCCCTGTCGCAGCCGTTGCACTCGTCAATTGCGTCAAGGCATGCAGTCCTATTACTTTTGTTTCTTTCTATTGCTGCCGAAGATCCGTTTCCGGTTCTCAACTTATGAAACTCGTCTTTGTAATACTGATAAGCTTGCTTTGTAGAATCAAGGGCGTTATTTTTTTCCCTGTCACTGGCTTTAAATCCTTTGTAAAGGTTGCAAAGCCCGCAGTTCTTTTTTGCAATAACCAAAATCTCGGTAATACTTTGAGCTCTCATAATATCCTGATACATAATAAAGTAATATAAATCATGTAGATAAGCTGTCTGCCGAAAAATACTCGAAAAGCTCGAAATTTTTGTTTAAAAAAGAAACTTTTTTTTTAAAAAAAAGAAGTGTTGCAGCCGTTAAGCCGCAACATCTATGTTTAATCTTTTCTTTAATTCCCTGTATCTGTTCCTGATTGTTACTTCGGTTACGCCTGCAACGTTCGCAACTTCTTTTTGAGTTCGTCTTTCTCCTTTCAAAAGCCCTGCGATGTAAACCGCTGCTGCCGCAACTCCCGTCGGCCCTCTTCCTGAAATCAATCCTTTCTTTATTGCTTCTTCCAGTATTTTTCTTCCCTCTTCCTGAACTTCTCCGCTTAGATTTAGTTCAGATGCGAACCTTGGAATGTAGTGAATTGGGTTCGTTAAAGGTACTCCGAGATTCAACTCTCGCACAAGGAACCTGTATGTTCTTCCGATTTCTTTTTTTGTTAGTCCGCTTGCTTCGGCCATTTCGTTCAGTGTTCTTGGAACGTGGTAGGTTCTGCAGACCGTGTAAAGCACAGCCGCAACAACCGCTTCAATCAGCCTTCCCCTTATGAGCCCTTTTTTTACTGTTTTTCTGTAGAGCAGTGCAGCCGCTTCAACCAGTGTTTCCGGTATATTCAGATAGGATGCTACTCTTCTCATTTCCGTCAGCGCTATTGAAAGATTTCTTTGCATTGAGGATGAGATGCTTGCCCTTTTGTGCCACTTAATTAATCTGTACATTTGTGCTCTGCTTTTGCTTGACAGTTTATTTCCACGCAAGTCTGTTCCGCGCCTGTCAATCATTGTTACTAGTCCTTTGTTGAGTTTAACGTATTTCATCGGGCTTCCTGAGCGCGCGCTTTTTTCCGTGCTGTCCCCGTCGAAGCTCCTCCACTCCTTTCCTGAATCAATCATTTCGTCTTCGGAAACTATGAGTCCGCATTGCATGCAGACCGCTTCTCCTTTCGAAGGGTCCACCTTTATTTTTTTGCTTCCACATTCAGGGCATTCGAGTGTCAAATATACCATCCTCCTATTTGCTCACCATTAAAAACTGACAAAAGTCAGAAATAGCGCTTAATTATAAAAACCCCTAGGAAGAAGCTTTATAAATGTTTCCAGAACGCGCTTTTTTTGCCGCTTTTTAACTTCTAATAGTTAACTTCCGCGGTAGATTAGGCATTAAAAAATTTTTTTGATTTGATTGAAGAAGATTTTTTTGTTATTCGAAAATCGCGTTCACTACGCCGTCCTGTCCGGGTCTGTTTGTTACTTTTGCCATTTTTTCTTCGTTGCCGTCTTTTACTCTTATTGTCGCGCCTTTCGTTATAATGTTTGCTCTTGCGTATAGCCTATTTGCATCATTTGTTTTAACGCTTATTACTTCGTATTTTTTTATTTTGTTGTTCTTTTTGTCGAGAACATTGACGTATTTTACCGAATAAGCTTTTACTTTTTTTGTGAGTCCGAGGCCTTTCCTAATTTCTCTTTCTTCTTCTCCGCATTTCGTTAGTGCGGCGTCTCCGCCCTTTTGCATTTCTTTTTTGTCGCATTTTCTCCTTGTAGTTCTGACTCCGCCCGACTTGAGCCTTTTTGATTTTTTGTGCCACTGTGTCATTTTTTCACCAGTTTTTTTTAACTTTTCAATTTCTAAGTTTTGAAGTTAATACCTTACATTAGGGCAGGTTTTTAAATGTTTTTTGTGCGTCGCACATGCAAGTTCCGCTTTGAGTGAGAAGGTTTATATTGGACTTAATAGTATATTTTGTTCATTGTAAGTGGTTTTTTGGAAGGTGGCGAGTTGGTACGAAAGAGTTTGCAGTTTTGTTCGAAAGGAAGCAGTCGCAGAGTTTCTCTTGCTGTCAGGGGGCGCAGTTCCAGAGCGGCTGCCATGGCGCGAATCGGCAGGAATTCTAAAAGAAATATTTTAAAATTGCAAAAGATGCTCGCCAGGGCAAGAAAAGGGCGAACAAGAATTATTGAACTTTACGGAGAAGGCAATTTGAAAGAATTGGCAATCGCCGAAAAAGAAATAAGTGTCCTTGAGGCTAAGTTGATTGGCGAGAAGGCCATTTTTGAGACATCAAGGGCGCCAAAATATAAAATTCTTTCAAGCAAGGATGTAAAGTGGCGTCCGTAAATTTTATTTTTCCTCGAATTTTTCATTGAACACTTTGAATATTCTTTTCGCCTTTTTCTCTCCAAGATTTTCGACTTTTTGGAGTTGCTTCTCGTCCGCGTTTGCAATTTTTTTTATCGAACCGAATTCTTTCAGCAAACTTTTTGCCAGCATTGGCCCAACCATTGGAATCCCTTCTACAATAAACCTCTGTTGCTCTTCAAGCGTCAGCCCTTTCCTTCCAAATCGCAGGCCAATTTCTTTATCCCTTCCGAGTTGTTCCCTTTTTGCAATCACATAAATAAATTCCGCTGTTTCTTTCGCGTCCTTTGTGTTTAGTATCGGCACGTTGTAGTCGAGCGCGATGCTTGTGAGCGCGCCCATTATTGCGTTCTTGTGAATATTTCGCAGCGTGAAAAGTTCTTCCATTTTTCCTTCAACAATCAACAGCGGTTTTTCGTAGCTCTCTCTTAAATTTACAAGTTGTGAAAATAGTCTTCCGTCTATCATTGAGCCGATGAAATCCTCTACAGTTTTTCTTTCAACGCAAACTTCTCGGCTTAGAACATAATCGCCTGTATCCAACTGTTTTGTTCGCACGATGACTCCTTTTTCCGTAAGTTCTCTAATTACTGTGGATGGTCCTTCGCGCGTGTCCGCAAAGATTATTATTTCGTTTTTATTTTCCAAGTATGAATCAAGTGTTGTTTGTTCTATTAATTTTTTATGTTCGCGCAAACTTCTTGTTTCGGCACCGTAAGCGGTTTCTCCGCCCATGCTGTGTAAAGTTTCTTTCATTTTTCTTTCTTTTCCGCGCGCCGCCCAGTAGAATGCCTCGTCCCTTGTTCCCTTTGCCATTAGTATTGTCATTTTTCCTTTTCCAACTCTTCCGGTTCGCCCGCGCCTCTGAATTGTTCTTATTTCGCTCGGTACCGGCTCGAAGAAAACTACCATCTCAACATCGGGAATATCGAGTCCTTCTTCGGCAACGCTGCTTGCCACCAGCACATTAAAATCGCCGCCGCGTAGTTGTTCCAAAATTTCCTGCTGTTCTTTCTGGTTCATTCCTTTTTCGTTTCCTTTCGTCGCCTGCCCTATGAATTTCGTCGCCTTTATTTTTTCTTCTGCATTCAAAAAACCTGTAACTTCCTTTATCGAATCCCTGTAATGATTGAACACAATTATTTTGCTGTTTGGTTTCGCCGCCAGCTGTTCAAGCACGATTCGTTTCAACTCCTTGTACTTTGGGTGCTGCACATTTTTTTCGAATAATTTTTTTGTAATTTCAATCGCTTCCTTGATTCCTTCATCTGCAACTATTTGTTTCGCAGCTTTGCTCTGTCCTCTTCTCGCTTCTTCGCTCATTTTTTCTAAATAATTTTTTAGCGCGCTTATTCCCTGCGTTTCAATAAGCTCTTCGGCGTGCGCTACTTTGAGCAGTGCGGCGCAGGCGCTCGCCGCAGAGTAAAGGCTCGGCTGGCTGCTTCCTTGTCTCATTAATCGCTGTCTTATTTGGTGTTGCATTTCAAGTATGCGAATTCTGTTGTAGTAGCGTTTGTTTTCAGTTTTCGCGACACCAAGTCTTTTCAGAGTAACAAGTTGCTTTTTCATAAAGTTTTCAAGCAGTTCTTTTATAGCGGTAAATTCGTGAGGCAAATCTACTTTCACCCAATCAATCTCAATTTCATTAACATAATCTTTCACATCAGCGTCTTCCGTTCCTTTTACTTCGATATTTTTTATGAAAAGATTTCTGCATACGTCTTGTATTTTTTCTTCCTCGCTTCCCGGCGACGCTGTCAAGGCAAGAACGAGTGCTTTCGGGTTTTGTTTTTGAAGCTGTAGCGCGATGAAAACATATGCATAATCTCCGACAGCTCTGTGTGCCTCATCAAAAATAATTAATTCGAAATCTTTGAGGGTCAAATTTCCGTTGAGCAGATCGTTTTCAATCGTTTGAGGCGTCGCATTTATCGAAACTGCTTCTTTGTAAATTTTTTTTCTTTCGCTCGGTTTCGTGGTTCCTGTGATTGAAACAATTTTTTCTTCAGGGATTTCTAAAAATTTTTTGAAACTTTTTTCGTGTTGAACTGCGAGCGGTTTTGTCGGCGCCATGAAAAGTATTTTTGCATTCGAATTTTCTTTGATGGTGTGCGCCGCGAGCATTACTGCCACTACGGTTTTTCCGAGCGCGGTGGGCGCAACCACAAGCGTGTTTCCCTTTTCAGCAATTCGTGAAACAAGGACTTCCTGGTAGAGCCTCGCCTCGATGGTATTCGGTTTGACTAAGGGGTGTGAAACAAAGGGCATACAGGATTTGAAGAAAAATGTGTTCTTAAAACGTTTTGTGGTGCTGTGCCGGTGAAACCAATTATTTTCTCTTTTGCTTGAATATGTCTTTGAAAGGCTTTCTTTTCAGAAATAACCGCCTTATTTAAATTCTTTTGCTTTTCTAGGTCTTCTATAGAGCTCTTTTTTCTAAAGGGCTTTTTTTAGGAATTTTTGGAAGTGTTTGAAAATGGGAGAATTGCCACTGGCAGCAGTTGATAGAATTGTTCGTAAAGCAACAGGTTTGAGAGTAAGCGAGACCGCTGCTAAAGAACTTTCACTTCACTTAGAGGATGAGGGAATGAAGGTTTCCCAACAGGCTGCTTTATTTGCCAAGCATGCAAATAGGAAAACAATTACCGACGAGGACATTAAGCTCGCGGTTAAGAAATAATTTTTTTGCCCGAAACTCTTATTAATTTCCGAGTCTTTAATTGTTCCATGCTCAGAGGATTTTTCAGGCGTGTCGGGAATATGTTCCGCAAACGCACTTTTGTTAATGGCAATGGCAGAAAGGTGCGTCTTCCGTCTGCTAAAGGGCGCGGTGGCTTAGGTGCAGAATTTGAAAATGGCGAGAAAATTCGCTTTCGTATAAAATGAATATTGTGCCTTATTAGAAACTTTTTTATTCAAGAAAGCCCTATTGTTCTGAGTTTTTTAGGGGATTTATTTGGTTTCAAACGGGCGCGTAAAAGAGTATGAGGGGTATATTGTGAAAGGCTACGAGCCTGACAAGGACGACCTCGTTTGCGAATTTTATTTGGAGCCTGCTAAAGGAATCACTTTTGAAAGCGCGTGTCAGCGCGTCGCCTCCGAATCAAGCATCGGCACTTGGACGGATATAGGAACATTGCCGCAGGCATTGTTTGACAGGCTGTCGCCGAAAATTTTTTCTCTTGACAAAAAAAACGGGATAGTGAAAATAGCTTATCCGAAAGAATTGTTTGAGGAAAATAATATTTCTCAAATAATGAGTTCGGTTGCAGGAAATGTTTTTGGAATGAGTGATGTAAAAAATTTGAAGCTTCTTGACATTGATTTTCCTGCGGATTTTATTAGGCATTATCACGGGCCGCATTATGGTATTGGGAGAATAAGAAAATTGATGAAAGTGTATCACAGGCCTTTGGTCGGAACCATTGTGAAACCAAAGCTCGGCCTTGACGAGGAGAAGCACGCGAGAGTAGCTTATGAAGCGTGGATTGGCGGCTGTGATGTTGTGAAAGATGATGAGAATCTTTCTTCAATGAGTTTTAATAATTTTTATAAGCGCGTCAAATTGACTTTGGATATGAAAAGAAAAGCCGAAAAAGAGACGGGCGAAAAAAAAGCTTATCTTCCGAATGTTACGGCGCCTTACAATGAAATGGTTCGGCGTGCGCGTCATGTAGTTGCAAACGGCGGCGAATTTGTAATGGTTGATGTTCTTACTATCGGTTGGTCCGGTTTACAAAGTTTGCGTGACTTGGATTTGAAAGCTGCTTTTCACGGTCATCGCGCAGGTCACGCTGCTTTTACTCGCGATCCTAAACATGGCATCTCAATGCTCGTGATTGCGAAACTTTGCCGCTTAATAGGAATTGACCAGCTTCATGTCGGCGGCATTGTCGGAAAAATGTATGAGGGAAAGGAAGAGGTTACTTCTGTCGGCGAAGAAATTGAGGGGAAAGTTGTTTCCGAGGATTTTGCGCGTCATCGTTTGCAGGAAAACTGGCACACTCTCAAGCCTATGCTCGCGGTTTGTTCCGGAGGGCTTCATCCCGCAAAAGTTCAGCCTTTGATGCGCGCGATGGGCCGTGATATTATTATTCAGGCTGGCGGCGGTATTCACGGTCATCCCGGCGGCACAGTCGCGGGCGCGAGAGCGATGCGGCAGGCTGTTGAAGCGGAAATGCTCGGCGTTGAACCTGCCGATTACGCAAAAACGCATCCTGAACTCGCGGCTGCTTTGAAGAAGTGGAAAAATTAATTTAGTTTTAAAACTTTTTTAGTTTCTGATTTTTTTTATTTTTTTCGCTAGTGCATTTGTCCGGTTTTTCGTTCCTCTTCTGTTTTTTCTTCTAAATATCTCAAGTACTCGTCCATTATTCCTCTTGTTTGTTCGACTTTTCCGGTTTCCATGTACCTTGAAACATTTTCGAGGAAAGCGTTCGAGCCCATAATGTAGGGCATGAGCACCAGGTCCGCGCCTTTTTTGTAAAAATCAAGCGCTTCGTAAAAGTGATGTGCGGTTGCGAACACTGCGATTTTTTTGTTCGCCTTTCTGGCTTCTTCCATAAAACGTATTGCTCTTTCGTGCACTGGAACAGTTAACACCAAAAGTTTTGCATCTTTTATGTCTATTTTGTCCAGCATTTCATCATTGTCAGGGTCGCCGTAAGCGTAATTCATTCCCTCTTTTATTCCGATGCGTACGGTTTCAGGATTCGAATCAAGAATTATTACCTGTCTATGCGGGTGAAGCGCTTTTGCAAGCGTTCCTCCGGTTGTTCCGCTTCCCACAATTATTATGTGATTTTTTAATTCCCATTTGCTCGGCAGTTTTTCGAGCGCGTCAATTTGCCTGTTGAAATAGCCGCTTAGTTTCAAGAATTTTTTATGTTTGGAAATTTTCTTTGCATGCGAATGCACGAGTGCAGATATCCTGCTTGACGAGCCCGCGATGTACGGCGTGATTATCATTGAGAGCGCGGTTATTCCGATTATGAACGAGAATAGTTCGTTGGAAAAAATTGGCTGTCCGTTCGCGCCCACCGTTGCGAGCCTATTCCAGCTAACACAAACCCAAACTCTGATACTTGCCCGAGCATCATTCCCGTTTCGGTCGCGATTTTTGTTCCATATCCCGAGAGCAGCGTCAGAATAAAAAGTATTAATGGTTTTATCGCGAATATCATCAAAATTATTATCAGCATTAGCAGAGGGTTAAGTGTTCCGAATTGAAAGTTCAATTGTATTCCGAGTGTTACAAAAAATATTGTTACGAAAAAGTCTCGGAGCGCGCGCATTTTCGAATATATTTCTATGTTGTAGGGCAGAGTGCTGAGCGCTATTCCTCCGATAAAGCCTCCTATCGCTATCGGCATTTCGAGTATTACGCTTAGTCCGATGAAAAGGAACGCTGTTGCGATTCCTGAGAGGAACAATAATTCCTGTTCTTCCGCGGCTTTTTTGAAAAGCGATGGGAATACGAACCTGTTGAGAATTATTGCCGAAAATATGAGGAGTATGCTTTTGCTCATTATGTTAATTATTATTTCAGGGTTGCCGAAGCTTGAAATGTTTGCAAGCAGCGGGAGCAGAAGAATTACGAGGAAGTCCTGTATCAGCAGGATTGCGACCATTATTCTTCCTTTCAAAGTATTAATTTCTTTTTTGTCCGCGAGTATTTTGATTACAATCATCGTTGAAGAAAAAGCGATTATGGTTCCGACGAATGCGGCTTGTTCCATTGAGAGCAAACCGGACGGAACTGTTAGCAAAAATATTGCGCCTATTACAGCCGCTACCTGAGCAATTGTTCCTATCAGCACGTCTTTTCCTAGGTTGAATAATTTTCTTACTGATGTTTCCACTCCTATTGAGAATAGCAGAAAAGCGACCCCTAATTCGGAAAGCAAAGTTGTTTCAGGCGTCATCGCTCTTATTCCTATCATTTTGAAAGGCAAGCCAAGTGTGCTGAAATCAATGCTTCCAAGCACAAGCGGGCCGATTATTATTCCGGCGAGGATGTAAGCGAACAAACTTGGTTGTTTGAGCGTTTTCATTAGCGCGCTCATCAGCGCCGCCGCAATTACTATCAGCGCGATGTCCCAAAAAAGCGTCATTGAAAGTATTTCTACTGCCATGTTGCCAATAGTATGCTTTGCCTGTTTAAAAGATTTTCTTGACTGCTCAATAGCATTTTGAAAGCTTGACAAGCAGTTTTTTATACCTTTTCTGTTGGAATTATTTTATGAAAAACTGCGAATATGTGTCTAATCACATGCATAATTCTGGATTTTAAATTACACGCGTAGGCGTAAGCAGGTCCGGCGTTTTTCATTTCTTTGACTGCCTAACTTAAGGCTGTTCTTTTTTCTCAGCCTTCTTTGATTTCAACTCTGTGCGCTGCTTCTGAACAAATTAAATTAATGGGGGTGGCGAGCATGGCTATGCCGCACATGGTGTTTAAGAGAAAATGTATGAACGAGTTGAAGGGTTTGAGCAACGAGTCCCGTGCGAGGAAAGTTGATGAATTGCTTAGCCAGATGGCCGGCTACAAATCAGGCCCCTATGCGGAAGTAAGGGAATGGCTTCACGATCAAAGGAGCAAAGCAGTCACTTCCAAGCGCATTCTTCATTCCGAACCGTGGGAAGTAAAAAAGCAGGGTGATTTCAGCTTCGCGCTGGTCGGCTTCCCAAGTGTTGGAAAAAGTTCCCTAATCAAAGCACTGACAGGGGCGCAAATAAAAATTGCGGATTACGACTTCACCACAATAAAGCCTTTTTCCGCAACTGTGCGTTTCAATAGTGCGCTGATTCAGCTGATTGACTTGCCGGGAATAATTGAAGGCGCTTCGCAGGGCAAGGGTTTCGGTCGCCGTGTGATGGGTAACGCTTTGATTGCCGACAGGGTAATTATCGTAGTTGATTCAGCGCACCCTGCGCAGCTTGGAAAAATTGTGAAGGAACTTTCTTTGTTCGGTTTCGATGCGAACAGGGAAAACGCTTGTGTCGTTTTCACGAAGGATGACCTTGCGCACGCTTTAACAAAAGAGTTCTCGTGCGTCAGTTTTTCTTCGCTGAAAGAAAATTCGATTCAGGAATTGAAAAGATTCCTCTTCACCCAAGCGGGTTTAGTGCGGGCGTATCCTTACAATTCGCCCGACCCGGTTCTTTTGAAAGCGGACGCAACTGTGGGGGATTTTTGCGATGCGATTCACAAAGAGCTAAAGCAGAGATTCAAGTTCGCTTTTGTTTCCGGATCGTCGGTGAAGTTCGTGAGGCAAAGAGTGAATCTGAATCACACGCTTAAGGATGGTGATGTTGTGGAGTTGGTGCTTTCCCGTTGAAGCGCCAATTCCATTTTTTTATTTTTCATTCGAGCGGAACCGCGGTCGAGCTTCCGTCCGCGTTGTCGATTAGTTTTATTCCGAGCGCTTCGATTTTTTTTCTCAACTCATCCGCTTTTGCGAAATCTTTTTTCTTTCTCGCGAAATTTCTTTCAAGAATCAGCGCCTTTCCTTCTTCGCTTATTTCAAAAAACTTTTCCTCGAAATTAAGCACGCCTATTACAGAATCAATTTTTTTGAAAAATTCAAGTGCCTCTTTCGATCCCTCGACTCCAATCGCGTTTTCATCCAGTAGTTTGTTTATTTTTGTGGCAAATTCAAAAATAAAGCTCATGGCTTCCGGAACATTCAAATCATTGTTCATCGCACAGGTGAAACCGTCCATTGCCTCGTCAACAAATACTTTTATCGAATCATCTTCGATTTTTGCAGGAATTCTTTTGAGTCTGTCGACCAAATTTTGCAGAGTTGCAATGGCTTTTTCGGAATCTTTTACTGAGGCAATTGTGAAATTCAATTGTTGGCGATATTGCGAATTTATTAGGGTGTATCGTATTGCTTTTGGATTAAGCCCCTTTTCTAACAGGTCTCTTAATGTGTAGAAGTTTCCGGCGCTTTTTGACATTTTTTTTCCTTCCACCAGGAGGTGTTCGCAGTGCATCCAGTATTTCACAAATTTTTTTCCTGTCGCGGCTTCGCTTTGCGCAATCTCATTTTCGTGATGAGGAAACTTGTTGTCCACTCCGCCGGTATGTATGTCGAAGCTTTCTCCCAAGTATTTCATGCTCATTGCCGAGCATTCAATGTGCCAACCAGGTCTCCCTTTTCCAAGAGATGTTTCCCAGAAAATCGCGCCGTCGTTTTCGTCCCATGCTTTCCACAAAACAAAATCTGCGACCGATTCTTTTTCATATTCGTCGTGCGAAATTCTTGCGCCGGCTTTTAATTTCGTTACATCAATGTGCGCCAGTTTTCCGTAAGCTGAAAACTTTTTTATTGAATAATAAATGCTTCCGTCGTTTCCTTTGTAGGCCACGCCTTTGTCGAGGAGTTTTTGAATTAATTTTACCATTTCAGAGATGTGTTCCGTTGCTGCGGGGCAGATATCCGCTTTTGAAATATTAAGGGTTTTAATGTCTTCAAAAAAGGCTTTTTTGTATTTTTCAGTGTGCTCGCTAAGCGGAATTTTTGCTTCATTTGAGGCTTTTATTGTTTTGTCGTCAACGTCCGTGAGATTCATCACGTGTTTTACTTTGTAACCATTGAATAAAAGGTATTTTTTGAGAATATCCGCCCAGGAGTAGGCCCTCAAATTTCCTATGTGGGCGTAATTGTAAACAGTCGGTCCGCAGGTGTAAAGCCCGACTATTTTTCCAAGCGGTTTGAATTCTTCAAGGGTTTCCGTGAATGAATTAAAGAATTTTATTGTCATAAGTAGATGATTTTTGTTGTTTGTTTATTTAAACGTTACAGCGGGGGTGCAAATCCAAGCGGGTCACATTGTTATGAGTCTTCGTCATATTCATAGTCTTCGTTGTCGCTCTCGTCGCCGTCTTCATCAATCTCTTCCATTTCCAATTCCTTGCTTTTTACAGCACCGAATTTTCCCGGGCCTTTGCAGATTATTGTGAATTCGAGGTTGCATTCGGGGCAGTTAACCGCGTCCCCTTCGCCGAATTCGCCCAAATCAATTTCAAATGCAGTTTTGCAATCCGGACAGAGTTTTTTCAGGTTAGCCATATTTGATTTCCCTTTTAGTATGTTTTTTAAAGCTTTTTATTCCGCCAAAAAAAGGTAACAGGGCTTAGTTAAGAAGTAAATTCGAGTTATTTTATCGAAAAATTTTCAAATGCTTTTTTAGTATGAATTGTTAAATTGGCGAGTTTTTTTTAGGCATTTACATTGAAAGTATTGTCGCGTTTAGCGCGGAATTTATGAACAGGAAAAGCAGTCCGTGCGTTATTACCATTAGTATCCACACTATGAAAGCTTTTTTGTTTTCGGCTTCGAGCATGGTTTTTATCATTATGAACCAGTCAATCATGAAAATTATTCCGATTATAATTATTATTGCGAACAGGGCAATTGAAATAGGAAGCATTATTCCGATGTTTCCGAAGCTTGTGAGCGCGTATGTCCCGATAGCAATTATTACTCCGAGTATTACGAATAGTGTCCATAGTTCGCCTGTTGCGGAAGCGATTTGCGCCAAACTTAATTCACCGAGTTTTTTCTTTCTAAACATTATGTAAAATGCCCATGCAATCACGCTTATTACTATCCATTGTATCACGGGAACTGAAAAATTTATTGCGAATTGTATTGCGTTTCCTGTAATCAGGAGCCCTGCTATTCCGAACAGTGTTCCGGCAACTATCGCGGTGACTATCGCCGCTCCAAGATTTTCTTCAGAAATTGCGTTTTGAAAAGCCTTTGTCGGTTTGGTGATTACTTCGAATACCATGAGAATATATTAGTTAGAAGTGATTAATAAATTTATTGCGCGGCCTGCTTCTCTTCTTTTTTTCCTTTGAAATCCGCTATCTTGTTTGATTCGTGTGTTTTTGAAATATCTACAACAAAATTATTGTGGATTATGTCTCTTCCTATAAGCACCGCGTAAGGCAATCCGGAACGGTCTTCTATTCCAACGCCCGTTTTTATTTTTCTTCCCTTGATTACTATGGTGGCTTCCGCGATTGCTCTTCTAACGTATCCTTTCGGCGCGCTTGAACTTTTTATTCGCACGCTCGAAATTATCGGTCCGAGTCCGGCTTTTGCCGCGACTCTCACATCGACTGTAGTTCGTGTCGCGCCCGTATCGCAGAGTGCTCTCTTCAAAACTTCTTTTTTCTTGCCTTTTATTCTTACTAGTTCGGTTAGCCCGATTGTTTTTTTTCTCTTGAACATTTGTTTCGCCTTTTTCTGTATTAGCAAGTATTATTGCTTGGGAAAGGTTTTTATTAAGTAGGAAAGTATGAGTGTTTGCCCAAAGCGGGGCCAAGTCTTTTTTTGGGCCGCGTTTTTTTTTAGGGTGCATATTTTTTTTGTGTTGGGAGCATTCAAAATGAGGCTTCTTGTAATAGCTGAGAGGAAAAGCAAGATTGAGCCCTTTCTGCCCGCTTTCAGGGCAAAGGGTTTCGAAGTAAAATACATAAGGATACTCAAAATAGGATTGGTTAGCAAAGGGCGTAATGTTCTGGTAAAGACGCTTGGGGAAAACATTCCTCAATGTGATGCAGTTTTTTTGCAGTGCCGCTCTTCGCTTGCGCCTTTCATTGAGCCGCTTCTTGAAGAGTTCGTAGCAAGGAAGATTTACTGCAACAGTCGGCTCGGTTCATATTATGTCGGAATGAATGAGCCTTACAAATTTGTAACTCTTGCTTTGGGTGGCGCGGATATTTCAAGACTTGCAATAACCGGTTCGGCAGCGAGTACCGATGCGCTGTCAAAAAAAGAAAGGTATCCTTTGCTCATCAAAGCGCTTCTCGGAAACAGCGTTCAGCAATCAATGGTTGTTTCTAATGAAAAGGATTTTGATTTCTTTTTGAAAAGCATTCAGGGAAAAATAGACGCTTTTATGGTTCACGAATATCCGGAGGGGGATATTGTCACATGTGCTGTTATCGGTCAGAAAGTTTTTGCAATAAAAAGAAAATTTTCGCCTTCCGCAGGCGTTTCGGAATTAAGTCGCGGAAAAATTTACAAGCTTTCAGATGAGGAAATGAATTCTGTGATAAAGGCTTCGAGGACCTGCGGGTATGACATTGCGCAGGTTGAGCTAGTTAATGGGAAAGTTTTTGATGTTACGGTGAATGTTAAGTGGAATGTTTTCAATGAGATTTGTTCTGAAAATTTGGAGGAACATGTCGCGCAATTTTTTTATGAAACCATGCAATTGCTTGGCATTGATGAGGGTGCGAGTGAAAAACCCGGAATTGTAAAAAAATTTTTATCAAAAACATTTTTTAGGGGGTTTTTGAAGTGAATTCAAAAAGTTTTTCCGAAACTTTTGCGAATTCAGAAGAAAGCGGGTTTGATCCGGATTTTGAAGGGTTCGATGTTTTTAGCGGTCCGGCGTTTTCTCAAAAAACGGTGCGTAAAAAAACCGGGTCGAAAAGCACTTTTCTTATAATAGGATCTCGAAATTACAAAAAATCTACGGTTAATTCTATGATAAGCGAAGGAAGGAAACTTTTTGACCGTGTTCTGTTTGTTCCGATTCATAAAATTCAGATAAGCGCCTCAAACGGCGGTGCGGCTCTTTTTTACAAGGGTAAAAATCTGGCTGATTTTGATGTAATTTATCCGCGGTTTTCTTCGAGGGATTATGTTTTGGGAGAAGCGGTTTTGAAGGTAATTGAAAACAGCGGCGCCTATTGTCCGGTTCCTCTTCGGGCATATCAAGTTACAAATCACAAGTATTACACTACGCAGTTACTTTCCTCAAAGGGAATTCCGGGGATTACAACAACTCTTTTCATTTCTCCAAAATATGTTGAGTTTCTTGTAAAGGAAACGGGCTTTCCGATGGTTTTGAAATTGATTTCCGGGTTTGCCGGAAAAGGCGTTGTTTTGATAAATGATGCAAAGCAGCTTGAAAGTATTCTTGACGCAGTTCATCTTTTTGAAGAATTCATTTGCGCGCAGAAATTTATTAAGGGCAAAAATGTGGATGTTCGTTGTTACGTAATAGGCGAAAAAGTTATTGCGGTTAAGCGGACGGGAAAAAAGGGGGAGTGGCGAGCGAATATTTCTCGTGGGGGGACGGCCGCCGTTATTGATGCTTCTCGTGAAATGAAAGAAATCGCGCTCAAATCGGCCAAAATTCTTGGAATGGATATTTGCGCAGTAGATTTGATGGAGTCTAGTGGAAAGTGGGTTGTAATTGAAGCGAATTTTATGCCCGGCCCGTTCATGAAATATTTAAAGGATATGATTGTGAAAGAATGGGTGGCGTTTATTTATGAGAAAGTGCGTTCGAGTTCAAAAAAATAAAAAGTTGGTTTAACATGAAGGGCGTTGATTATCTTCTTGTTGATCAGAAGCTTTGCATGCTTGCCAATTCAATCGAAGCAAACCTTCTTTCATACATCAATCCGAAGAATATTGCACAGGAAAAGAAAAAATTTTTTGAAGAGATTGAGAAGGGCAACGAGTATAATCCTGATTTTTCCTATGAGCCGCGGAACCCGCTTTACAATTATTTTTCGATGAGTCCCACTTTTTCAACTTACAAGAAGGAATTGAACGAGTTGCGATGGTCTTTGCGTGATGAAGCCCTTGACCTTATTTTTGACAGAAAAATAATTGACCTTTCCGATAGAATGGAGCTGATAAGAAGTGCAGGCACCGAAAATTTCACAAATAATTCTGAAAAATATTATGGGCACCCGACTTTGAAGCTTCTTTCTCTTGCGCGCAAAGTTCTTTCAAATAATATTTTGCCTGAAGTAAAGAACATTCCTTTTCAGGAAGCTGCAAAAATTATTCAAAGCGAATTAAAAAAATCTAATTTGGATTATAAAATTGTGGCGCGCGAATCGTCTGCAACCGCTTGTTCTGTTAATGTGCGCACTAAACAAATTTTTTTAAATCCGTCAATTTTGTTTTCCGAAACTGATATGAAAAGACTTCTTGTTCATGAAATTCAGGGGCACGTATTCAGATATGAAAATGGTCTTTTACAGCCCTATTCGCTTTTTGCCCGCGGCCTTTCAAGAGAAACCCTTTGTACCGAGGAAGGAATTTCGGTAGTCCTTGAGGAAATGCAGGGAATAAATGTTGATTCTCAATTGAGGGAATATGCGGGAAGGGTTTTGGCGGTAAATTTTGCTTCGCGCAAAAGTTTCTACGAGACGTTTAATGAGCTTATAAAATTTTTTTCAAAAGAATCTGCGTTCAATCTTACAGTTAGAGCAAAACGTGGTACCTTCAGGCAGGATGCGCCCGGCGCTTTCACAAAAGATATTCTTTATTTGCGCGGAAAAATTGTTGTGAATAAGTTTTTGCAAACGAATTCCATTGATGATCTTTATTTCGGGCGCTATTCTACCTATGATTTTTCACTTGTTAAGGATGTTCAGGGGCTCGTTCAGCCGAAATATCTTCCATCTCTGGCAAAAAACGGTTGATTTTTTTAGCAGGTGTTATTGGGATGATTCAAATCAATGATTCTAAAAAACTTTCTAAATTTGCGCCTTTTCCTTTGAAAGCTTTTTCAAAAATAGTTGAAATTTACGAGGTGAAAAAAGGCAACAATGTTTTGATTTGGTGCGACACGGGCGGCAAAAAAGAATTTGTTTCTCCAAGGCTCGGAAAAACGTTTTATAAAAAATTTTTAGAAATGGGATGCAAGGTCTCAATAATTGTTGAGAGGAAGCGTGTGCGTCTCGGTTCGGCTTCGAAGAAAACCAATGAAGCGGTGCTTTCGCTTGGAAAGGGCGATTTTTTCGTTTCCTTTTCTTCTGGTGGTCGCGGTTACATTGTGCGGAAAGGAAAACAAGTTTTGTTCAAACAGCTCATTGCAGAGCAGGGATTCAAAATTGCGTGCGCATCAGGTCTTGCGTCGCTTTCTCCAAAAGCGGTTAATTCTTTTTTTGAAAGTTTCGATCATGACGCGAAAGAAATAAATTGTTTTAGCAAAAAACTAGTTCCGATTTTAGCGCGGACAAAAAGTGTGAAAGTTTCCTGCCCTCTCGGCACTAATCTTGAAATGCGTTTCGGAAGCAGAGGCGCATTTTCGAATGACGGCAATTGGAAAGTGTATTCGACGAATTATCCGCTTGGTGAAGTTTATGCCGCGCCGCTTGAGAATTCTGTGAAAGGAGTTGCTTTCGTTTCCAGTGCGCACATTATTGGAAAAACCATTAAGCCGAAAAAGCCCGTGAAATTCGTTTTTCACAAAGGAATAATGTTGTATTCGGATAATAAAGAGGTTAATTTTTCAATTGCGCGAACAGTTGCTTTCAATAAAGAAAAAATAGGAAATTATAAGCTTGCTCCGAGAACAATTGCTGAATTTGGAATCGGCACAAACAAGAAAGCCAAAATTTTGGGAGTCATGATTTGCGATGAAAAAACACTTGGTTCCTGTCATTTTGCGCTTGGAAATAATCTTTCTATGGGTGGAAAGAATGATTGCTATGGGCACTTCGATTATGTTATTGCGAATCCAACTGTTTGGGCAGATGGCAAAAAAATAGTTGAAGGTGGAAAAATTCTTTTGTAATTTTTTTTAGTCCTATTTCGATTTTTCTTTTAAGAATTTTTTTATGCTTCTGTCGCCGCTTTTTTCCGATTCTTTTGAAAAGTAGCACGCTGGCAGTTCTCCGCGTTCGCGGTGATAGGAAATGCATTCGCAGCAGATTCCTTTTCTTTCGCACTCGAATGAGCAGTTGCAGTTTTTTAAATTAGTTTTTTGCCTGCATTTCATGGAACGCGCCCGTATTGTTTATTCTATTACAAAGACGGCTGCCGAAAGCACTGTTGTCCAAAGCCCGTTTTTGTTTCCTTCGGCGGATTGGCAGGTGTGCGTCGTTTTAATTATTTTTCCGCTGGCCTTGTATTCTTGTTCCCTTTCTTCCCACGCGGTTTCGGAATTGAATTCTATCCCGAGCGTTGTTGCAAGCATCGTTGCGGCTAAATCTTCGGCATAATCGCCGGCTTTTTCATCTGTTTCTCCGAATGCGTGGTGTTCAGAAAGGTAACCGTAATTTTCAGCATCTTTCGGCACAGCTAATCCAATTGCAGCGGATATTAATCTGTTCGGTTCGCAGGTTTCGTTTTTCGCCATTACACAGAAAACAATTTTTCCTGGCGGTAACATTTTTAGTCCATCATCCTTCGGGACTATTTTGCATTTTGGCGGAAAGATACTTGAAACATAAACGAGGTTGTATTTTTCTATTCCTGCGTCGCGCAGCGCCGCCTCAAAGGATGCAAGCTTATCTTTGTGTACGCCCGCGCCCTTAACGAAGAAAACTTTTGAAGGAATCATTTTTCTCACCAGTTAATTTCCAGATTGTTTTATTGGGGGATTAGTTTAAAAGCTTAAAGTTTTTTTTTCAAAAATTTTTTTGCCAGCCTTTTTCTAAAAGGCTTTTGCAAAGCCTTTTCCCCAGGCTTTTTTAAAAGCCTGTTCGCCAGCCTTTTTCGTAAAAAGGCTTATGCACGGGGGCGGACTTGAACCGCCGAACGCACTAAGCGACCAGATAACTCCAGCTTTTTTGCATAGCAACTTGTTCCCGAAGGGAACATTTTCGCCAGCCTTTTTTAAAAGGCTGCTTGAGTCTGGCGGGTTTGACCGCTCCCCAACCCGTGCATAGTGAATTAGTTTTGTGGAAGAATATTAAAGGTTTTTCATTGAGAAGATTCGCATTTCTTGAAAAGAATTTTGGATTTGGTTGTTTAGCTGAATTCCAGTAAATCGTTATATTTTATGTTCTGTGTGCCTCTTGCCCTTACAAAAATTGTGCCGGATTGGTTTTCTTTTATTTCGCTTACTTTTTCGCTTCCGACCCTGAGTTCGGTAACTTTTAATTCTCCTTTTTCGATTTCAGCAGTCATTCCTTTTTTCATTGTTCCGAATTCGACCATGCCTGAAATCATTAGTGTGTCTGCCACTTCGTATTTTCCGTCCACTCGAAATGTGCTTGCAGTCTTTTTCTGTTTTTGTTTCGCTTCAGGAATTTCGTCATTTCCCGTGGAACTCATTTTTATTTCGCCGTTAACGCCGTCATCGCTTTTTTTTATTTCTTTTTTTCCATGTCGAGGTATGCAGACGCCTAAAGGTTCCTTTTCCCTTTTTTTTTCGCCGATTCCGAATATTCCCATGCTAAAATTATTCAATGGAAATGAATAAAAATAGCTTTTTCAGTCGCTAAAACGGCGGGGAAATGCTTTAATATTAATAAAGCAAACTATAATAGGGATGAGATGAATTCAAGATTTTTTCTGGTTTTTTTGGTATTTTTTGTTCTTGGAGGAACGGTTTTTGCAACCAGTTCTAACAATATTTTTGTTTCGGGGGCGAGTTTTTCGCCAGCAGATTTGAATGCTTCAAAAACTAGTCAAACAGTATTAATTGATGTAAATGCGGGTAATTTTTTTGATTCGGTCGTTGATGTCAATGCACGGTTGTTTTTTGAAGGGGCGCTTGTTGATTCGAATTCTGTTTCTGTTGATGTAAATTCCTATAAAATAATTCGTTTTATCAGAACAATTGATGGTGGGACTTACGGGGAACAGGATTTTTTGATTTCGGTTGTGTCGATAACGCCGGAGTCGGATTATTCGGATAATAATTTTTTGGCTTCGTTAGTTATTTCAAAATTTGATGTAAATGTTTTTTCGGTTTCTCCGCATAGTGCGACATTAACTTTGGAAAAAGGCAGACCTGCAATTTTTGATGTAACTGTGTTAAATAACGGCACATCGGCAAAAAATGTCAACCTCTTGTTTTATGCGGGCGGGATATTAGTTGATTCGAATCTTCTTTCGGTAAGCGCGTTGTCTTCAAAAATTTTTTCTTTCACCAAAATTTTTTCAGATTTTAATAATGATTTGAATTTTGTTGTTTTGCCGGTGCCTTATGAGTACGAGCCGAGTGATAATAATTATTTTTTGCATTATGACGTTATTCCTGATAAAAACGATGCGGTTATTTCAGACGTTTCCTTTTCTAACACGCTTTATTCTGGAAGGCAGTTCAAAGACACGAATGTTTTGGTCGGGGTAACGGTTGACAATAACGGGACTGGGAACTTTGCAAGCGACATGAATGTAAGGTTTTTTGTTAATGGCGCCATTGTTGATTCGAATGTTGTTTCCTGCATTCCGGGTGATTCAAATATTGCGTATTTCACAAGATCTTTTTCTTCAACGGGGGACTATAATTTTGTGTTCAGTGTTGCCCCCCTTCCGGATGAAATATCTGTCGCGGATAATAATTATTCTTCTTCTTTTGTTATTGATGGAAACGCAGTTGCGCTGTACAGCGTTCTTTTTTCAACGCCTGTTTACAAAGACACTAATCAGAAAATTGATTCAAATGTTACAAATTATGGTCCGACTTCTTCGGTGACACTTCGACTTTTTGATAGGAATACGGGGGCAATAGTTTCACAAAGCTCTTTTCAGATGTCGCACAATGACAGCAATTGGATAACTCTTTACACTGGTTTATTGACCTCTGCAGTAACGAGGCAATATACTATTTCGGTAGCAAATCTTGAAAATGAATATTTGGGGGATAATAATTTTAGTTTTAACATGGCTGTTTCGAATCCTTCTTCTACTGAGAACAATGATACTACGACGGTGAATAATTCTCCCAACACGGTTACCGATACGAATTTTGTTGTCGGAACAAAAGAATCCAATTCAAAATCGGCAACAGCAGTGCCGGATTTCAAAATAATTTCGGAAATTGGCGCGTTTTTTAGTTCGGCCGAGCTTCAAAATGCTGAGGAAAATACTGCGGGAGTAACTTTTGTTAGAAAAATGGTTAATCTTGCAGTAACAAGTTCAGCAGGGGTAATCACTTATAAAACCAGAGTTACTATAAGCATAAGTAAAACTTTTTCTTCGGTAAAGGATTTTAATGTGGTAGAGGTTATACCAAAAACAATTGCTTCAGATGCAAGCAAAATAACCTCTTCCATTCCGTTTAGGGTGTTGAAAAGCGACCCAATAATTGAGTTTATTGTTTCTCCGGGGCAGGACATTATTTATGATATAAATTCGACTGTTGACACTAACAAAATAAGCGATTTCAATACGCCCCTCATAACAAAAATTACTTTGGAGGAAGCGACACCGCAGAATGGAAATGAAAATGCGAGCAGCGGTTCAAATGTTGCCGCGGATCAGAATGCCGGCCAAGCAAGCACAGATTTTTTGGGGGATTTTTTTTCAAAATCGTTTGGTTTGACTGGAATAAGTTCTGATTTGGGATGGAAAATCGCTTTACTTGTGGGATTAATAATCGCTGCAATTTTTATTGTATTTAGAATTTTTGTAAAAAAGAAAAAATTGCAAGGCGTGTCTTCAATAAAAATTACTAAATCCAAAATTTTGCTTCCGAGAATAGGTTCTCAAAATTCTTTTTCGGGCGGTTCCGGACAATCTGCTTTGCCCGAAGGACAGGCATCAACGGCATCTGTTTCCAGTTCTTATGAGCCTTTGCAGCAGAAACCGTTTGCTTGGAAGCCTGTGAAAGAAAAGAAAAATATTTTTGGTTCTCTCAGAGCAAAAATAAATATTCCGAAATTATCCTCTATTCCAGTGCCTTCAAATGAATCGCGTCCTGAAAGTGCCGTCGTTCCTCCCTCGCAAGTTGCTGAAAAAATTGCAGAGACTGCGTTGGAAAATAATCCTTCTTCCTTTCCGAGTGAATTTAATTCCGTTTTTGATGCAATGTCTCTCGCAGAGGCAAAACTTAATTCAATAGGCGCAACTTTTTCCAGAAAAATGGTTGCAGAGTCTTATTCTGATTCAAAAGGTGCAATGGTTAAACGCACAAAAATAATTATCCGGGTGAAAAGGTCTTTTCTTAAAGAAACAAAATCAATTAGCGTTGTGGAGTATATTCCAAAAGAAATTTTGCAAAATTTTTCTAATTTTAGTTCGTCGCGTAATTATAGAATTGTGGGCGGTAATGTTTTGAAATTCACTGTTGGAATAGATGATGATATTGAATATTATATTTCCGGAGACGTTGGGGTGAACAAGATAGTTTTGTTCAAGTCTCCGCTTATAACAAAAATAATTTGAAAGGAGGTGCTTTTTTGAGTGTTCCGATAATTTTGAAAACGGCGGGTTTCACTTTTGTGGTCAGCGTTTTTTTGCTTGCAATGTCAATCTATTACGGTACGGTAGAATTATTTATTTGTGCTGCCCTAATAGTTGTTATTTTTCTCTTGGCGTTTGACATTTTTGAAATGGAATCTGTTAAGAGAAAGAGGAAAAGGTAAAGGGCTTTTTCACGAAAGAGCCGTGTTTTTAAATTTCACCCGGCTAATTTATTTAATAGGTATTGTGATTGCGAAGTCTGCTCTACCAAGCAAAGCGAAGGTAGTGCTTTTCGCCGGTTTTTAGGAAGTGCCAAAGGCATTTTCGCCAGCCTTTTTTAAAAGGCTGCTGGGATGGCAGAGTGGTTAAATGCGGCAGCCTGCTAAACTTTTTGAGAAAAAGTTTAATCAAAAACTCCCCTGTGGGGGAACAAACTTTTTCAAAGAAGCAGTAAGCTGTTGCCCTTCCGGGCGCCCGAGTTCAAATCTCGGTCCCAGCGTTTTCATTCAATACCTTTCAAATAGTGCCCGCGCGTGAATTTCGCGTATTTTTTCTGAGGGTTTTCGCCTGCGAGCGTTTTCGTCAAATAATCAATTACTTGAAGCGCCTCTTCTTTTTCTGTCGCAGTTAAATCAATTCCTATCGCGCTAAATTTTTCAAATTTTTCGAATTCGAAAAGCATATCTACAGGAACAGGATTGTAAATTCGCAAAATTCCTTTTTCGTCGAATTTGAATTTGTATTTGAAATCCTTTCTGTCCTCCAAAACACAGTTTTTTCCAAGCGCCTTAGCCTGTGTTGAGTATGATTTTGAGGTCATGAGCGCGGGGTAGAAAAAAACCAGGGGCGCAATTTTTTCAAGGTGCGCGAGTTTTTCAATTTCTTCCAGCGAAAGTTCAACCGAAGGAACTATTTTTTGCGCACCCATTTCAACCATTAATTCCGCCGCAAGCGAGTTGAAAATGTTCAGTTCTCTATCTGCCCAGAATTCCGATTTGTTTTCAATCGCTTTTTGCAGCGCTCCAAGGTTCGCGCAAACGATTTTCTCTTTTTTCTTTATGTGATTTTTTTCGAATTCTTCGAGCACAGAATCGGATTGGATGTTTGGCGCTTTTACTAAAATTTTTTTTGCAGTTTTTGGATTTGCCGCGCTGCGGTTGAACACGATTGAATCCGCTATTTTTTCCGCTTCAGCCTCAACTTCTTTGTTTTCTCCGTCGATAAATAAAACAATTTCCTGTTTTTTTGAATGGGGTTTGGGCAGGGTTGTGTTCCGTAATGCGAGAAGCGTTTTTTTCGCTTCGGCGAATTTTTCTTCATCAACTTTTTTCCTGCCGCCTTTGAATAATTCTTCATGCATTTCCGAAAGAATAATGTTTTTGAATTTTTTCAACTGGCTGAGGGGAAAGAACGGGTTTCCTTTTATTTCGGCGCTGAATTTTAACGGTTCAAAAAATTCTCCGAACTTAAACAGTTTTTCTTTGAGCATTCCTTCGCTTGTTTCCGATGTTTTTGATTCCGCGGGAATAAAATCGAATTCTATTAATGCTTTTTTTCCGCCAAATTCGGCTTTCGCTGAAACTTTTTTACCGGTTTCAACTGCGACATGCAGATTGTAAGGAATTTTTTTTGTTTTCGCTATCGAACCGTACGCAAAGTCGTCAAGCCTTTTGCTCGAATTAATGTAAAGTTTTTCTCCTTTTTGGAGGTGTGGCCTTTTTCCCGTTTCGATTGCAACGAATTCTCCGGCATATGCGCGCGGAATGTCTTTCCCGTTCTTTATTATTCTGTTAACGTAGAAGCCGAGCGCCTTGTCTCCGAGGATGACCGAGAGTTTGTCCCATTTTTCCAGTTGTTCGTACACTTTGAGCGTAACTATTTCTTTATTGAATCCGATTACTTCTGCAGTTAGTACTCCTTTCTTTGAGGGGCTTTCAGGGAAAGTAATTTCTTTTTCTCCTAAAGCGTGCCCTACCGTATCCTCTCTGAGGAAAGCCACTTTCATCATGTTGATTTCTTCTTTTGAAGGCGGTTTTCCTTTCCCAACTGCCGAATCAATCGCTAGTCTGTATGCGCGCGCAGTTGCGGCAGCGTAACCTACTCCTTTCAATCTTCCTTCGATTTTG
>JBAZFU010000003.1:0-91974 GCA_041653195.1 archaeon | reverse complement strand
GAGCGGGAACGTTGAAGCTCCTAAAAGCGTCCATCTCAAGCCATCAACTGCGTAAGTTATCGGATTCACGAAAACAATCGGCCCGAGCCACGCTGGCAAATTATCTATTGGAAAAAGCGCGCCTGAAAGAAAAAAAAGCGGGAACACAAGGAAACTCATTATCAGTTGGAATCCTTCAGGACTTTCCATTTGCGAACCGATTATGAGTCCAATGCTTACCAACCCCACAATTGAGATAAAAAGAATTCCCATTGCGAGCAGCACCGTAAACAAATTGAAAGTAAGTCCCGAGAGCATTCCGCTCGCGGTGAACGCATAACCAACCAGCATTAGTATTGCGAGTTGAATAAGCGTGTCCGTCGCGCCCCCCAAAATTTTTCCGACAAATATGGATGTTCTCGAAAGCGGCGCGACCAAAACTTCTTTCAAAAAATCTATTTTTTTATCCCAAACAATATAAACTCCGAAAAACACTGAAGAGAAAAGCGCCGATTGCATTAGCACTCCCGGAAAAATAAATGCCTGGTAATTTACTCCGTTGAGCGAAACGAACGAGCCTATTCCCCCGCCGATTACAAGGAACCAGAGTATCGGGTTAATTATTGAAGCAATTACTCTCGATTTCTCGCGCTGAAACACTTTGAATTCTCTGTACCACAGCGCGTAAATTCCCTTCAATTCTCCCATTTTTTCACAACCTTTTTTTTATTTCAAAATTCATATTAAATCCAAATAATTCAAATTCATTTTTTTGTTTTCATGCTCATTGCTTTCTGTGCCCAGCCGCCTTCCGGCGAATCATCTCTAATCGCTTTTCCAGTGTAATGCAAGAATACATCATCTAGTGTCGGGGAATGCACTTCAACGGAATCAATTTTTCCCGCAGCCTTCAAAATTTCCTGCAAGTGCGTGCCGGCATCTTTTACCGTTAAATGGTATTCTCCGTCGGTTCGTCTTATTTTTTTCACGTAGCTCAATTTTTTAAGTCCTGTCAGATTTAATTTTTTCGTTTTTATTTTTATTATGTCGCCGCCAAACTCCTTTTTCAGTTCTTTCGGAGAATTTAATGCGACTATTTTTCCAGCATCGATTATTGCGAGTCTGTCGCAAAGCTTGTCAGCTTCATCCATGTAATGGGTAGTAATAATTATTGTCATTTTATTTTCTTTTGCAAGTTTTTCAACATATCTCCAGATGTTTTCTCGCGACTGCGGGTCAAGGCCGAGTGTCGGCTCGTCCATGAAAAGTATTTTCGGCCTGTGCATCAATCCGCGCGCCAATTCCAATCTTCTCCTCATTCCTCCTGAATATTTTTTCACGTTGTCGTTTCGTCTTTTTTCAAGGTCAACAAGTTTCAAAACTTCATTAATTCTTTTTTCCATCACTTCTTTCGGCATGTCGTAAAGCAGGCCGTGAAGTTTCAAATTTTCATACCCTGTGAGTATTTCGTCCGAACTCGGGTCCTGAAAAACAATTCCGATGGATTTCCTGACTTTTCCGGGTTCTTTCACAATATCAAACCCGTTTATTTTTGCGCTTCCTGAAGTCGGCGGCCGCAACGTGGTCAACATCATCAGAGTGGTTGTTTTTCCTGCGCCGTTCGGACCCAATAAGCCGAATATTTCGCCCTCTTTTACTTTCAGATTAAGCTTGTCAACCGCAACCATGTTTTTGCCGTACTTTTTCGTCAAATTATTTGTTTCGATAGCGAACATAAAAACACTTTTTTTAGAAGTTTTTTTTAAACAAAATTCTTCTGTCAAAATTAAAATATACATCGATTTAAAACAGTTGCACAAAGCAAATTTTTCAGATTTTTATGTCGCCGCTCAGCGGGGGCCTGAGCATTACTCGGTAATTTCTCTGGTTTTTGATTGAGATTGCTGCATCATTTTTATTTATGATGCTTATCTTTGCAGTAGTTGTTTCTAAAAGGTCATTTGGAAAAGTTTTTGTGGATATTCCAAAAATAAAACCGACGCCTTTGTTTTCCAAAGAAATTATTGCGGAAGAACTTTTTGAAGGAAGTGTTTTGAAAAGTTTTTCAGCGTTCGGCAAAATTATTTTGTATTCTGTTTCGCTTTTTTCTTTTGTTGATTTAAGAAGCATTCTAAGTATTGTTTGCTCGAACATTATTTTTTCCTTTTCAGAAAGTTTTTTTGTGTCAAGAATAGTTGCTTTCCCGAGATTTCCGGGCCAGCTCGTTGTGAGTTCTTTCGGGTCAACGCTTTTTCCGAAAAGGCCGCTGAATTCCTGTTCAATTATATTAACAATTCTTTCAGCTTTTATTTTTTCGAAGTCCGTAAGCCCTGTGGAAAAATAGGCCTTGTTTTCTTCGAATTTTAGGCTCTCAAAATTTTTTGAATCGTTTGCAGGCATGCTTGCTAATTTTTCAATAAGCTCTTCGGTTGTATCCGCCATTGCGCTTGATGCGGTTAAAGCGAATTTTTTTTCAAATTCGTCGTCTCCCGTTCCGATTAAATTCAGCAGCAGAACAAAATCAACATCTTTGAGTGAAATTTTTATTTCATCTTTTGCCAGTATTTTTTTTACAGGAAATCCTATCGGGTCGAATTCGACAAGCCCTTCCTTCAAATCAATATCGTTTTTTGAAGCGTTTTTCAATTTCTCAAAATAATTTTCGCTGTCGAATATCAGGAGCGGCGAATTGTTGAGCAAAAAATTTTCCGCAATTATATACGCTGCATATTTTTGTTCGTTGCTGTTGTTTGCCATTATGAGTGCTCTTGAAAAATTTTCAGGGTTTTCAGAGATTATTTCCCTGGTTTTTGTTAGCCCCATCTGGAATTTTCTTTCGGATTTTTCTTCGCCGAACGTTTTTTTTACACCTTTAGCGGCATCAAGTTTTTTTGTCGCTCCGCCCATTAACAGCCGCATGGTGAATGGGTCGCCGAGTATCGGTTCGTATTCGCTGCTTGGAGAAACATTGGGTTCTTTTAGTTCTATCGAAGATGCGCGTGCCAAATCAAACATAGTATTGGCGTTTTCCGAAACATTTGCAATCATTTTGTCAATTTTTCTCACAAAATCCTCGTGCCTGAAATCAAGATAAATCATGTCAAGCGATGCAAAAAAAAGTCTTACGGTTTTTTCGCCGATATTTTTAGTTACTCCCAAGCTTGGCCGCGGAAGTGTTTCTATGAATGCATCGATGTTTCCTCTGGTTGTAAATGCCTTGTAGCCCTCTACAAGTGCCCCGTTAACAACTCCTTTTTCGTCCTTATCGTATATGAGCACTAAGAAAAGATGTTCTGGATTGGAAACTATTTCCACATCATGCCCCTGAAATTTTCCATTTAGAACGGTTTCCCATGGTCCGTTATCTATTTTAAAATCCATTTTTTCCCACATTTATTTTTTGAATTTGCAAAAGATTTCTTTTAATATTATGACTTTTGCTTATTTATGTCTTTCTTTGGCACTCTCGGCGTGAAAAGCGATAATTTAAATAGGATTAATTACTATTATTAAAAGTCATGATCCTTATAGGGATTGTTTTTGGTGATTAGTTTTGGTTAATGAGCAGGTTGTTCGCGACACTGTAAAAAGAATGCTTGATTCTAAAGTCGATTCGCAAACAATAGTTTCTACGCTTATGGATATAGGACTCTCGGATGCTGATGCGCAGCGCATAATTCAAGAAGTTTCATCCTCGCAGGCAATGCCGAAAATTCAAGTGAGCTCGCAACCTTTGCCGGCATCGACCGAAATGAATCGAATGAGAGAAGAATTTGAAACGCGCGCGCAATCCGAAGCGCTTCAAAACACAGCAGTTCATAATGTTCTTGATATGCACGGGCAGAGGCTTGACGAGGTGCACGCAAAACTTGACGAAGTAAAAGCAGCGGTTCAAAATGCGCCGACTGCTGCGCAAGACCCGTCTGTGCTGGAAAAACTTAATTCTATTCAATCCAAACTTGAGGAAGTAAATGCAACTTCAAATGCGACAAAGGATTTGATGGAAAAAATTTTAGAGATTAACAGGAAAGTTTTAACGGATTTGGAAGCACGAAGATAATTCGTGTGACTGAATTAAACATGTTTAAGTGGAGTAAATTTTTTTGGAGGGGTTTTTTTGAAAACTGTAAAAATAGATGTGATTCCGCAAAAAGTCGCGAGCAGGCTCGAATTATTGGTGCGAATTCCCTATGCAATAATTCTCGGAATAATACTTTATTTTTTGGGGCTCATAGTTTTTGTTTTGTTTATTCTAAATATTGTTACGATTCTCTTGGTAAAACAAAGGGTCGCGGTCGAGTTTATTGCAGCATACATTGAACAGTATGCAAAAGTTTCCGCTTATTTGACTCTTGTGACAGATGAGCGTCCGCCGCTTCTTCCAGAATTCAAGTAAAGTTCGAAGAATTATTTGAAAAGTTTTTTGAATTCGTTATATGCTTTGTCCGCGCCGTGAGGAACTTTTCTAACCATTTTATCTGGGCTATATTGTTTCTCATCCTTTATATCCATTACTTTGTCGGCAAAAAGTCCTGCAACATTTTTTGTATAATCATTTATCGCACTTCCGCTCGGGTATGAGCCGTCGGCAGCCTTTACTTCTTCCCAAGCACTTTTTGCCTTGCTCTTAATTAAAAGATAAAGCAGTGAAACGAGAGAAAGCACTAAAAAGAGCAAACCGAGAAAATCTATTCCGGTGTATATAAAAAAAAATCCGAGCAGGAGAAAAGCGAATACGACATATGCTTTCATTCAAACACTTTCCGAAAATAATTTTTGATTTTGCTAATTAAATCCCTAACCCGCCAAGTCCGCCGTAGCCCCCGCCACCCAAACTTGCATACGGGTCCATGCCCATCGCATCCCCGCCGGCAGGCTCTTCTTTTCCAAGCCCAATAAAGTATCCTATTGCAACCAAACCTATCATTGCAAATAGCCAGTAATCATTCATCCCAATTCCCATTATGTAGAAAAGAACGAATACTGAGAATGCCATGAACACACTTGCCTTGAAATCTCGCGAAGCAACAATCGTTATTAGTGTTATTCCGACTGCTATCCATGCCTGGTCAAGCTGGAAAGCTATTCCGATTAACAGCATTGAAATCAAGTAGTTAACAAGGTCCATCCAATCACTCGTACAAAGCAAATTTCAATTATAATCGAAAAATTATTTTCCTTTCGGAACCCTTTCAAGCAATTCCTTTCCAAAAGTTATCAGCAGGAAACCTATTACGGGCACCCAAATAATCCAATCATTCAAATAAAATATCAGGTAAGTAAGTACGAGCGCAATGAGCACTCCGACCTTAACGCCGACTTGTTTCTTTCCCCATGAGAACAGCCAGAGAAAATAAATTATAAGTAAAGCGAGGGCTATTGTTGAACCTAAATCCTCACCGGTAAGTGCGCTTGCAAAATCAATCGGCATCAATTCACCTTTCTTTCAACAAAATCTCTCTGCCAAAATTATGTTTTTTGTTCCTAATAAACCTTTCCAAATTGTAAAAAATTATTCTTATTTCGGGCGCAGGTTCATTCCTATTCCCCAAACAACGACGCTGAAAAGTCCAAATGTCAATAACACCATTAAGGTGAATGCTCCGCCCGCCGCAATATAAGGGTGTTTTATTACCAGCAAATAAATCAGTACACCCGTTACAATCAGCGAAATCGTTCCGCTTCCAAGGTATCCTCTTACAGTTGTGAATATCAGGAATGCGAGTATTATTCTGATTATGAAGTCTGCAGGTTCGAAAAAATACATTATGGTGGGAAGCAGGATTATTAGTATCGCCATTCCGATTAGAATTATTAGTATTAGGTTTCCTTTTTCATTCATCATTTTCACCATTTTTTTAATCGTTTTTCATTTCATAATTTCAAAATTTTTTCTTTTTTTATTGCAGCGGTTTAGCCCATTGGGCCTCTTCTCCTAAGCATATTTTGCGCAACTGTCTGCCTTGCGTGAGTGAATGTTTCATTTCTCTTTTGAAAATCAAGTCCGTGCGAGATTCCTCCTTCCGCCTGTTCTGCCCCTCCCTGCGGAGGTTGTCCTCCGCTTACGAAGAAAAAGTCAATCAGAATAGAGGTAGCACCAAAGGTTACTAGCACATATAGTACGTAAATTCCTCCGAAAAATTTCCAGTAATCGAAAATTACGAACCAGCTCACGCCAAGTATGAGCATTACCGCGAGCGGACCTCTTCCCACGTGCTGCGTAATGTATGAAATAATTGTCATCAAAACGAATATTTTGAGTACTATATCAAGGTCGAGAAAAGTTTCGCTGATACTCAAAACAGCCATTGAAACTGGCACCGCTAATTCAATCATTTTTATCAGCCGTTAACATTCAATTAGTTTTCGATTAAATAGTAGTTTATTCAAGTATAAAAGAATTCTTGTGGCGCTTTTCCGAGATTTTTTAACAAAAGAATTTAATTGCAGTTAATTAGAAATTATTTTTTGAGTATTTTTTTTAATTCCTTTATTTCGGCCTCGTTTTGGCGAATAGTGGAAAGGCGCGCGCTGATTATCGCGAACAGTAGGCGTTTAGATTTTTCGCCCCGTTGCTTCATCAGGGCGCCCTTTTTGGAGCTATCTCTCCTCAAGGCTGAATTAGATTCTTCCAGCAAATCCAGCCTTTTAAGCGCAATTTGTCTCCACGCCTTTGTTTTCTTCATTGTTCCCGGCGGCAGGCAAGCTTTCCTTCTTCCTGCGGGAGGTTTCTTTCCCCGCGTATGCAATGTCGAGGGCTTGAATTTTGCAGGCATCATTCCAATCAAATTCAGTATAATGCTTTAAATTTTTTTTATTTGAGCTTCATGAAAATGATTCTTCTTTAGTTTCAAGGCTGTTGCCCGCGCTTCCAACGGCAGTCGCAATTGTTTTCGGATTCCACCAAAAAGAAGCGCTGTTTCCATTATTAGTTACGCAAACCTTTTCTTTTTTCACAAGGTCGAACAATTGTTGTAAATTACTTATCGTTCCGCCGCTAAGCCTGCTGTTGTATTGCATTCCGTCTATTCCTGAGAGATCAGCCTGCGCCGAAAACTCCTGATTCGGCGTCCAAAACTCCGTTCCCTGTTCCCCTGTAATTGAATAAATTTTTCCGGCAGGGGTGTACATCACGGTCTTCAAATAAATTGTTCCGCCGTTGGTCGCATCATCCCACTTGAAACCATATGTGACATTCGGCTGAGAAACGCCGCTGGTTTCATCAAGCTGATAATCGGGGCTGTCGTTGTAAACCTGCACCGCGTTTGCTCCGTAAAAAGTTTTGCTCTTCGCCGCGCCCGTCCAATAAGTCATATTTCCTCCGGTTAATTTCGGTGCCCCGTTTTCGTTAACAGTAAACCCGAATATTCCTGAACTTCCGGCATTGAGCGAAAACTTTCCTCCTACAGGTGTCGCGTAATTCGGAGAGAACACAATTTCTCCGCTGCTGCCTGTTGCACTCGCGGAAAGAAGCTGTCCCCTTGTTCCAGCAAAAGAATTTATCGAAGCCAAGTCGCTCGGAATCCTTGTTTTTATTTCAACTATTCCGTTTCCGGTCGCGCTCTCAAATGTCGTTGCGCCTCCGCCAAGGGCAAGCGCTTCATTCTCATTGCTGTACGCGGCGCCATAACCGTTTCTTCCTTCGGTTTTTCCAAGGACGCCGTCAAAAGGCATCGAATAGAAAGGATAATCCACAGTCGGTTTTTTTACCAGAAGTAATTCGACTTCAATTGTTCCGTTAAGCTTTCCGTCGCTTTTTAGTATTGTAAAATCCCCGTTAGAATCAATATTGAAGCGCACTTCATACAAACCGGCTTCCATACTTGTCGTATTTAAATATTTTTTTCTGAAAGAGAACTTTGTAGAATCAAATTGGTCAACTAAATTTTTTTGAGCATCTGTCGGAGGCGTTTGCAGGAAAGTTTCAAGATAATAGTCTCTGAAATCTTTTCTGAATTCCTGTCCGTAACCGTCCTTCATCAAATAAGCTTTGAATAGAAGCGCATTGTGTAATGCTTCAAGAGTTGGAATGTCCTTTGTCCATGCAACGTTTCCAACATTATTCGTGTCAATGTAATAAAAGATTGCGGGCTTTCCTCCAACCACTTTTGTGCTCGGTTCAATCCAACAAGCAGTAGAACTTTCCTTATTCACAAAAATTCTTGTAACGCTTTGATTGTTCGCACCGGTGCCCGTTACCGCCGCCGAAACAAAATATGCTCCGTTGTACTTCGGAGTGTTAGCTGGAAAAATAACATTTGTTGTTCCAACTGCAAAAGTCTGGTTTTTTGTTTCGGGCGAAGAAGTGTTTTGGCCTCTTATCACAGCAGTCACTGTCGCAAGCGTTGGAATCGCCATTTTGTTTTCAACCTGAACAGTTATGGTTGCCTTATCAGTATCAGGATCAACAACAGTTGTAATTTCTTTTACGCCGATTGTTCCGCTTGAAATACTTGCCTGTGCACCGTTAACCATGTCTATTTGCTCCTGCATTTGAACCATAAAAGGGTCAACAGGGCAATCGAATGAAGGATTTTGTTTAAAGAATTCATTTAAAATTTCGAGTTTTTTAATTACTTCAATGCTAAATTGTGAAGCATCACAGTAAACGTAATCTTTGTTATCGTAATCGCAAGTATTCTTTTTTATGTCTGCCCATTTCCAATTAAGACTTATTCTTGGAACCGCATCAACTCCTGTCGCGCCGGCAACTGCCCCGTTATAACAACTCGTCGCTTTTTTCAAATAAGCTTCCTGGTCAACAGGTTCGCCGCTTAAAACTCTCATTCTGAATTGTTGAGAATACTCTGCGTCGGCCGCTCCTTCGCACGCGCCCTGATCATCGCCAGCGCCTATCCAATATTTTCCAAAGTTTTCATTCTGACAAAAAACATCAAAGTCTGAAGTATCCTCTTCAGGAGCATCTGAACCAAATAGGCTGAAAGAGACGCGAGTTTGTTCTGGCGCAGTCGCGCTTGTAGAAACTCCTCCGGGGGAAGTTGTGCTTGCAGGAGTACTGCTTGGTGTTGCTGTTGAACTTGTCGCACTAAATCTTTTTGTGTGCAATTGATCGCCGTGTATGTGCTCAGTAGCATTTACTGTAAGTAATCCGTATCTTGGTTTCGGGTCGTTGAGCCCAGAGTTTGAAAAATTAATTCCGGCAGTTTCTTCCAAAGAATATTCGGCGTCTTCAAAATTCCAGCCCGCATTTATTTTTCCAAGAGAGAAACCAAGCGCGCCAGCATCACTCGGAATATCTTTTTGTTCTCCGTGAACATTTATTTTATCTCCCTGCAAAAATATTACAAAATCATTCATAGGATTAACCTGGTAATGGTCGCTGCAATCATAGCTTCCCATGTTTCCGCCGACTAGCAAACCTACCAGCCCGCCGACAACCGTTATTCCTCCAACAACCCATCCGCCATAAGTCATACTTGCTATTGGGAAAACAGTTGTTGTCATATATGCGAGTCCGCCGCCCGCTACCGCGCCGACAAGTCCGCTTGCCCAATCAAATCCGGTGTCCTCTTCGCCCCAAGCGCATTCATCAGCTTTTACATTAACGCTTTCAAAAAGCATTTTGTTTGTTAATACAGCAGTGTCTCTTGAACCCTTTCCATACAAATTCAATTCATACTTGTTAAGTTTGAAATACTTTGATTCTGAAGGATTGAAAAAAACCGGGACTTCGCCGATGTAAATATATGCTCCGCTCTTTCGCACTCTCGCATAAACGCTTATTCCGTACGCTCCAGGGATTGAAGGAGAGGCAACCGTTATTGTTTCGGAAGTTTCTTTTAAAGTAAAAGTTTTTTTGCTTAATGTTACTGTTCCCTCTGCTCCGCCCGAACAACCTGAATCGCCCATGCAAAGAATTACATCCACTTGTTGCTTTGAACAGGCGGAAGAATCAACAGTCACAGTTGTTGAAGCGTCAAATGCAACCGGCCCCGGTTCGCTGCTTATGCTCATGCATTCCTTCAAATTAATTACGTCTACTGAGAAATTTGTTGTTGCAGGGCTTGTTCTCAATTTTTTTCCGGCATAAGTTCCTTCAATTGCAACCGCAAGCGTAATAGAATTTCCAACGGCATCCTGTGACGGAACATAAGTTACTGTGCCGGCAATTTTTTCTCCCGGCAGAACCTTTCCATAAGTTAGTCGCTGTGTCTGGTCAAGCGCGGTTCGTCCGGTTGTTCCCCCGCCTAAGCTTTGCAAAGAAAGCTCCGCCATTCCCATTAGTTCTCCATTTACGCTTGCCTTCAAATTCTCCAATCCTATTGGAATTTCGTCAGAGTTGCAAGCGTTTGTCATTACAAATGAAAAACTTACTCTTCCCTGCTGTGTAACCTTTGACTGTGTCGGATTATCAATTATCAAACAGTCGCTCCCGTTCACGCTTGCTTCAGAAGTAATGTTAAGTGTGAGCGGCAATTCAACATCATACCGAATGTGCGTATCAGCCGTTTCAAATGAAACCAAAAGCTTTCCGTCTATTGTTGCGGCATCTATAAAATTTTCAGGGGTTATGTCGTTTGCCAGCCTTATTTTTATCAAATCAAGCTTTGTCGTGTCCTCGCCTGCAATATTTTCATCGGATAATTCTTCCAAGTAAGCTTTTAGTGCGCCCTCATTTATCAATCCCTCAAATTTCGCATCAATTGTTATTCCGTGAATTTTCAAATCATTTTTTGTAAGATTGGTTATTTTTTCGCTCTGAGTAGCTTCTCTCTTTTTCACAGTATTCAATGCAATGCTCGCTTCCTCCGGGTCGAATTCAACTACCTTATCGGAAACAACAAATGTTAATTCTTTTATTGCAAATCCTTCTTTTTGCACTTCTATTACAACAGTAGTGTTTGGATACTGCGCGCCCGTATCAACCGTCGCTTCTCCTTTCCTATCGCTTTTCGCTTCATCAAATAATAGGTCTTCGTAACCCTCATCCCTTATTTTCAATCTTACTGAAGCATCTTTCACAGGCGAATTTTTGTTATCTTTTACCGTTACTTTGAGAGGCGTATTTCCTAATGCAGGCACAAAATCCGGTTCGACTTTTACATTCAATTCCTTTTCAGTCATTACAGTTATTGAAATGTCTTTTGAAAAAATTTCTTCCCCTTCGGATTGCAACCTTACTCTAATTGTTTCCGCGCCTTCGCTTATTCCCGCAAGCGTCATCGCTGCATCAATCGAAGTTTTTTTCTCAAAAGAATTTAATTCAACTCTGTGTATTTCGAAAACTTCCTTGTTGCTGTCAACAATTCCCAAAGCATCCTTTATTTTATAATCCTCGATTCTTATTCTTTTGTTATCACTTTCATCGCCCACAACTTCAATGTACAAATAAATAGGCTTATTCCCTTTCACATAATCGTAAGCAGAATTATTTATTATTTGGAAATGATAATCGTATTTCAAAACCTGCTTCATCTGATAGGGCGCATTCAAATACAATTCGTCTTTTTTAGAATACAACCATTCGGAAGTGAAACAGAATTCGTCAATGCAATTATCCGAATATCCTTCATAGTAAGTTGCACTGTAAGTGTCCGCGTACAAGTCTTGAGAAGTTACGCTTTCCGGCAGCCTCGCATCATCCAATTCCATTCTCCAAAATAATTTGAGCATTTGATTCGGAGGCGTTTCGGGTTTTACTCTGAACCAAATTTTTACTTCTCTCGTTCCTCTTCCGAACGAATTGTTTTTCCATTCAACATTAACCCACTTTGCGGGCCCGTCCGTTAAATTTTGTGAATCATAATCATAGCCTTGTTCAGGGTCATAAGTCGCCCCGCGTACAACGCCCCAAACATCCGCGCCCTCAACTTTATCAATTTCTAAAAAATCATTATCAACAAAATTTTCCTCTCCTGCCCTGAAATGCATAATTGCGTCGGAGTAAGTTTCATCCGAACGCGTAATCATTTTTGCGTAATAATTTTTTCCGGCTTCAAGCGACTGCACTTGTTCGTCATCAGAATTGTAAATCCCGCCGAGCGAAACCGACGGCGCAAGCACTCTTTTGTAAACGACTGCATTGAAAATTGCCTGCTTGTCCGGCCACAGAGTTATGGGCGCTGAAATATAATTCTCATAAGCTTCTCCTTCATCGTCTTCCGCCCTCACAACAACATAAACTGTCTGCCCGGCCTTTATCTGTTTCTGCGCCAAACCGTTTTCAAGCGAAACTATTCCGCTCACACTATTCCCGCTAAGGTCAAAAAATTCTACTTCTCCGTTAACAAGATTACCGGTTTCGTCTTTCACATTTATCGTTGCAATAGTCGTTCCAAGCGCCATTTTTACTGTAAACTCGTTCAACTGATCAATTAGAATTTCTTTAGGAGTAGAAACTCCGTTGAAAGGATATTTTATCGCATAGGCTACTACTCTGCCATCAACTTTTCCCGCCAAGAGGTTCGCGTATCCGTTTAGGTCGCTAACGCTATAGTTTTTTGACTGGTTCAACTCGACAATGCTATCATTTGAGGCATATTTAAGCGCTATTTTAGCATTATTCACAGGCATGTTGTCCTGATCAACTACTCTCACCCTGACTCTTCCTGCATTAGCAGTTGTGACCAAATCCAGTCTTATTGTAACACTAATATCCGAAGTTACATTATTCAAATCAACAATTTTTGCACTGTATCCAAGGCCTAAATCGCCGACTTTTTTTGCTATTACCTGATAAGCTCCTAAGTCGGTAATCGAAAAAATTACCGCGCCATTAACATCGTCATTTCTCGCAAGCTCTATTCCAAGAGCATTTCTCAAAGAAACGCTTGCGCCGTTTATTACTCCGCCCGTTCCGTTGTCCAATATGCTAATAGTTATTTTTGCTTTCACGGTTTTTGAAACATCAATAGTTTCCGTTCCCTCATTCACCACTGTAATATTTTTTGTTACTATTCCATAATTTCCGTTTGGGTCCGAAACCGAAAGCGTGTAATTCCCGGGCACAACATCAATCGTAGCAACAGAATTCGTTGTTACCTGCGAATAATCATTCTTGCTGTTGCTGATTAAAACCTTGAACTCGTTTCCATTAACAGGCCTGCCATTGTACTGCACCATTACCGTCAGGCTCTTCACAGGAGCAGAGTATGGTAAGAGCGTTACTTCCTTTAACGTCGAATCAATCAAATATTCTTTTTGCTGATAATTGTCGCTTAAAACTTTCATGTAAAGCTTTCCGCAATTCAAGGGCTCCGTAACTTCAACAAGACCGTCACCGTCATCAGTAATATTCACAGGATCGGGTTGAACAGCAGAATTTTGACAATAAAATCTAAGAGGAATATTTTCCTCAATTCTAAACCCTGCGGAATCACTTAAAGTGACTCTTCTTTTTACAGGAGACAATAATCCTTGTTGCGCCAACAAAATAATTGTTTCGGAAAAATTTTGTTCGAGCGTGTATTCTCTGTGGAAAGAACCCCTGCTCGAATTTATGTCAACAACAACACTTTTTCCAACTTCAAGCGACCTAAAAATCGCTTCTCCGTTAGCATTCGTCGTTTCTTTAAGTGTTTTTCCTTCAATAGTTAAACTCAAATCAATTCCCTGAATAACCAATTCATTGCTTCCTTTTACAACAAATCTTGCATCGGTCAGTTGAGGCATTCCTTCAGATAAAATCAGATATGCGCCGAATAAAACAACAAGAATTATTAATGCAAGGACAAGAACGAAACTCGGCACAATTCCGTCAATTTTTTCAACAACGCCGCTGAGATGCAGCGCATCCACCATGCCGTACCACTTATCTTCGGCCGCATAATAAGCGTCTCTTAAAGAATCAGTTATTCCCATAATTTAGACCCTTCAATACCAATTTTTACTTCGCAAACACGAATAAGAGAATAGTGTGGCTGGAAGTATTTAAACCTTCTTTCAGCCTTTTTGCGAAAAAGGCTGGCGAAAAAACGAACGCCCTTTTGCGAAAAAGGCTGGCGAACAGGCTTTTAAAAAAGCCTGGGGAAAAGGCTTCGCAAAAGCCTTTTAGAAAAAGGCTGGCGAAAAACAGCTTTTTAAAAAAGCTGGCAAAAAGGCTTCGCACTGCTTTGAAAAAGTCGGCGAAAAAAGTTATTTATGAAGAAGGTATGCAGCTGTTCGCCTTTGCATCTATTCCGAGTTGGTCTATGTAAGGTTTATTATTCCAGAAATAATCTCCGCTGCCAACAACACAAACTTTTTCTTGTTCCACTAAATCAAAGATGTCTTTCAAATTCTTTATTCCGGAATTCGCGCTTATACTAATAGTGTTTCCGCTCTGTCCGATTGTTTCCATAGTAGCGCTGTCTCCACCCTGAACATTTATTATTGCGGTTCTTCCCTGCGGCACATACATTACTCCGTAGAACGATGCGGTTCCCCTTTCGCTCGCATTAGCCCAGCCGAAACCATAACTCTTAGCCATATTCAATCTGTCTCCAACAGGTGTCTGGTCTGCAGGAGCATCGGGCCCATCCCACTCACTCATCGGCATTCCGCTGAAATCAACACAACCAGTTCCGCCTATTCCGGTCCAATAAGTCTGGAAAGGTCCTCCGCCCTCCAACTGTCCGTCAATTTGCACATTATAAAATCCATAAGCATCCGCACCCGCATTTCTCGTTATACTTAATAGTAGTGGCACCGCAACACTCGGAGTCATTGCCATGCTAACATTGTCTCCCGAACCTTGCACAGTAAGTACATTTCCTCTGTTCGTAACATTCAAACTATAGAAAGTATTAGGCGAATCATCAATCGAAACGCTAACATTTGAAACCGCGTTGCTGTTCGGATTACTCGCAGCGTAAATCGCGCTTCCGCCTTCCTCGCTTACCATGAAAGCTTTCTCGCTTACCTGTGTGTAAGAGCTTCCATATCCCTGTCTCCCGTTATCGCTGTTCAATCCAACTGTTCCGTCAAACGCGAAATCGTAAAGCGAAGACCTTGGTTTCGGCTCACTCCAAGGCTCCAAGTGTATTTCAACACTCTTAACGCTGTTATTGTCGTTGCTCCACTCGAAACTATTGTTATTGAAAGTAACTACAATTGTCGCAGTGTATTTTCCGGCCTGCCAATTTCCAGGGCTGACTTTGAACTTGTTGCTCAGGAACAATCCTTCCAACCCATCATCAACGAACCAAGTCGGCGCGTTCAAAAACTTTGATGCGTCAAAGTCTTTCTTGAAATCATCGCTGAAACCATCTCTCACAAGGCTTGCTGTAAAATTCAAGTATCCAAGAACTTTTGAGCCGTCTTGAAGTGACCCGTTTGCCGCAAGTATCTTGCTGAAATTATCTTTCTTTGTATCATAACTCGAGCATTCTCCAAGCCCTGTTGAACCCAATATGAGCTGGCTTGTTATCGAATTATTCGAAGAATCATTATCTTCGCATCCCGTTGAGCAAAGAGTAGGGGTTAGTGTGGCTTTCACATTAAAAGTGCCTGTTCCGAGAACAGTTTTTTGAACTTCGCAATTGTAATAAACTTCGCTTGTAAATGTTTTTGTGTCTTCGCACTCTGCAACACCGTTAGTGTCTCCGCCGACAGTTACCTTTACCTTTCCGCTTATTTCCTGCGCATTATTCGAAGAAACTTTCACTTCTATAGTTACTTTGTCAGCATCCTCTTTCATCTGTATCTGCGTTATTCCAACATCAAGCCCTGTCTTGCTCAAATCCTGAACCTTTGTTCCCGCAACATCAATCGCTTTCGGGCACTTACTTAAATCGTGAGAATTAATGAAATCCTTTATTTCCTTTAATTTCTTCATTGTCGAAATCGTGAACTGTGTAGTGTCGCAGTAAACGTAACCGCTTTTTCCGGTATCATCAACGGAAGTTCCGTCACACTCTGTCGCACTTATTTTGTCCCAACCCCACTCCAGCTTTATTTTTGGGATAGCCCCTTCTCCTGTTGAACCCTCTTTGTTTCCCGCAACACAATTCGCGATAACAGGTTTCGGGCATGCATAAGTGTTCGGTCCGCATTCAACAGTTTCCCAAGAATCGAAAAGCAAGTGGAATTGTTTCACATAATCCCTTGTTTCTTTTATTGTCAAATCTTCAAGAGTCATATCTGAAATGTCACCCTCAACTTTGCTTCCGAACCAAGAATCAAGAGTGCTTCTGTCTTCGCTGTCGCTTTTGTCCGCGAGCTGTTCCATCATATCCACATAATCATAGTGGTCGTCATAAATTTTTTCAGTTCCCGTTACTTCAAGCAACCCCTCTATTTTTTTGAACTCGTTTTCCTGATAAACTTTGCCCGAATTCGTAAAAGTAAGCTCCCTTATTTCAGCCAAGCCGATGCTTGCATTCAAAGTTTGCGGATTGTAGAAGTATCCCGCTCCGCCCATTGAAGTTCCCTGACTCCCGCCAACGCTTGTATTAGGCTGCGCTGCAGAATCGTAATCGTAAGTTTTGTCCCCCACATTCAAACTTATTCCTTTCACTCCGCTCTCTCCGTCAGCCGCCATTAATTTAACACTATTAATTTCAACTAACGGCGCTGAGAAAGTTTTGCTGTAACAAACCTCTTGGTCTGATTGCTGGAACCATGAAACTAATCCTGATAATAGTGCTCCGAAAACAGCATTTCCGCCCATTTGCCCTAAACCTATGTCCATTATTACTGTTCCGTTTTTTTCCATCGCAGTAGGAGTTTTGTTTCCTCCGACATCTCCGCACACAGCCATGCTTCCAGTGTCAGAATTCGTTCCGCTTCCATAATAATTATTCGCGAAACCGGTATTTCCAACTCCGCCGAAACTATTGTAAGGATTTGAAACTGTTGCGCCGGTTAAAGCACTTGCAGCAGTCGTGCCCGAAGTTGTTGTGCCGCTTGATGTTGTGAGGATGAATGCTCCGCTGGCAGGGCTGTTTGTTTCAACACAGTTACTAGAATAATTTTTTACAATTATTGACTTTATGTTCGCTTTTGATGTTGTCTCACTTGCATTATAACTTCCACAGGTGATTGTTATATTGTAAAGCAGCCCTTCATCAATTGTATCCGGATCTTCCAGAGAAGAAACTTTTTCAATTTTTACTCCGGCTGTTGCAATTAGTAAATCTGGATTTGCATCTTGGAACCCTTTGCTGTACCAGCTATAACTGAATGGTTTTCCACTTTCTGTTGCGCTATTAATATTGTTGGTTAATGCAAGGTCAATTGATGGGTCAGAGTTTACTGTTTTTAGAGCTGTGGATGCGGCCGAATTATTTGCGCTCGAAACGTTAGAAGCCGGTGAAGATTCGGCAGCAGCCTTCGTTTGAGTTGTCGTGGCAGAATTCGCACTTGAAGAGGCATCCTTAACAGCGGGGGCTATTTTCTCAGTCAAAAGTTTGTTTGTGATTTCTAACTCTGGGACAACTGCTTTTTCGAAAACAATTTTTTCCACGTTTGGAGAGTGCTTAAACCTTGTGTTGCCGCACACAACATGCACCCTGCCCATAACTATTTCTCGCACGTCTATTTTTTCGTTTGCCTTTTTATTTATTTTGTCAATTCCTTCCTTCATTGCTTTGTTGTATTCGTCATACCTTTTTTTCGCGGAAGCTTTCATATCTTTTGTAGCTTCTTGTGCCTCGGTGTTTATTTCTTTATCAAGCGAATCATGACTAACTTTTCCGATTTTTGTATCGGTTTGGAGTTTTGATTTAATATTTTTTACATTTTCTCTGTGAGATGAAAAATCATTTTCGAGATTAGATTCCACAGTGGATTTTTGTGATTCCATTTCCAAATATATTTTTTCAATTTCAGCCTTTTTGGTAGCATATATTTGGTCACAATAAATCTTTGCCTGCGCTATCGCATTCGCAGTACTGGCTGTTCCCACATCTGCTCCGCCAATTTGCGGGCACTTAGTTTTGTCGCTTATTGTTTTTTCCATATCGGAGTAACAACTTTCTAAACCATTCGCTTCAAGTTCCTCTAAAATTCTGTCTTTTTCTGAGGTTATGCCTGCGAAATTGTCTTCTAAAGGCGTCTGGTATTTCATGTTCGCAACACCTTCCGCATAATCAAGGTTCTTTGTTGCATCGTTTATGTTCTTTGACATGTCCGGTTCCTTCTTATTATGCCAGCCGTTTCCGTCCCACAGCCCGCCCTTCGTGTATCCTGAAATTCCGCCGATGAGCGCGTCGAGTAAAACTTTTTTCCAGTTAATCGGTTCGATTCCGCTTACTTCAACAGTCACCGCTTTTTGCGTGCACACGTTCTTCAAATAGCCTCTGTCAATCCCGTCCTGTATCGCGCTGTTTGTTTTGAAAGGATTAACGAAAACATCGTACTCGTATCTTGAAAGCTGGAAGCATCCTTCCGCATCCAATATTGCTTTCACATTTCCAATTAGCCTTATCGGCATTTTTGCCTGTCTTCCGTAAACAAGAATATTGTAAGCGCCCGGCACATCTCCTTCGGTTCTTATTACTGAAACGTCTTGGCTCGCTCCGCTAGCTATCGAAAATTTATCGTTTGAAAGCTGCAATTCAGTTTGCAAACTCATGTCAACCTTGTCAGGACAATTATTTGTAATTGAAAAACTCTGCGAACCCCCAACAGGAACTTGTATCATATCGGCGCCGATTACTATGCATTCCTGTAAGTTAACAACATTAATTGTGTAATTTAATTCCGCTGTCAGCACTTGCGGTTTCGAATCTGTTTGGTTTATTGCCTGGAAAATTATTTTTCCTGTTGTTGTTCCGTTTATTCCTCCGTAAGGCGCAAATTTAACTGTTACAGGAATTTCTTCCGCAGGCGCAACATCGGGCCTGAAAATTCTTGCATAAGCTTTGCTCAAAACAGCTGCAGAGCTTCCTGATTGAACTGTAAATTCTCCCAAACTGTTTCCTGTCATTTCGAGTTTCGCGCCCAAATCTCTGAGCGGAACAAGTTTTCCAGCAGCTAAACAATCGTTCTTTATTTTGAAACTGTATTCAATTTCTTTTCCTTCGGTACTCGCAACCCAATTCGCCTGCGTTATGCTCAAACAACTCGGATCATCAACATCAGCGCCTATTCCAACCCTAATTTTTGCTTTTATATCTTTCACCCAGCTTTTTTCTTCCTTGCCGAGTGTTATCTGGAACGTTCCGTCCAAATCATCAGTTGATGGAATTACCGCTGCAAGTATTACCTGGAAATCAATTTCCTCGTAATCCTGTGCCTTGATTATTTTTCCTTTGTAAACTTCTAGCGCACTCGCAATCCTCGCTTCATCAAGCAAGTTTTTGAATTTTCCAACCAGTGTTATATTTTTGATTGTCAAATCGATTCCGGTGTTGTTTTCAATCTTAACAGTTTTTGTTTCAGTTGGTTTTGTTTGAGGATTAAGCGTGTATGAAAGGTCTTCAGGCGTAACAGTTACAACATCCTCGCTAATTGTGAAAGGAAACTCAAGCGTCTCGTAACCGCCTTTCTCTATTCTCAGAGTTAATTTTTCTCCCGGAAGCGCAGCCGGAACAATTATTGTCGCAATTCCGATTGTGTTAGTAGTTTTTTCGTAAAGTTTTGTGCCGAAGCGGTCAAACAATTTCACTATCGCTCCGCTGACTTCAAGATTCGTTTCCGTATCAAAAATCTTTACAGTAACATTTTCATCTTTTCCGGATAATAGTGTGGGCATTTCCGCTTGGAATTCGCCGTTAACCATGAATTCAATTCGCAGTTTGCCTGAAGCCGCAATATTCAAGGTAAATGGTTTTTCAAAAATCAATTCTTTTCCGTCTCTTATTCTAAATAGAATTGTTCCCGTTCCTGATTTTTGAGGTGTTAATGTGAGCGACTGCAAATTAATCGAACTGCCCTGCCCAAAGCTTGAAGTGTCAATCCAGTCTCCTTCATAACCGTTTATGTTTCCGCTCGAAGTTATTGATGTTGGAGTAGATAAAGTGTAAGCGCCCATGTAAGTGTTTTCTTCGTCGTTTTGCACTTTTGTTTGTGCATTCGAATAAGTGTCCTGCGGTCTTGAGCCCCCGTTCAGAACCTTCACTCCCAAATAATAAGTCTCATTATTTTTTGCATCAAAGCTCGTGTCAAAGTAATGAATGAAATTTTCTTTCGCGTCAATGTAACTTGAAGTTACGCAGAATGTTTTTCCGCTGTCAGTGACTTCGCACAGCGTTTCTTCGCCGACTTTCATGTATTCTTCATTCGTCTGCGCGTACAACGGGCTTTTCGCGCTGCTGCTTTCTGCAGTTCCAAGCGCGTCATCAACAGGGTCCCTGTCATACAAACCGTTTTCTACTCCGAATGCTCTGTAAGCAATAATTAGTTGGTCGCCCATTTGCGCCGTATCCCTGATTTTTATCGTCGCTTTTACAAATATTTTTCCAGGAATGTAACTGTTTTGTGCCCAAACTACCTGTGCCCACTTGCTCTCTTCCAAGTTAAGGTTTTCAGAATCTGTTTCCCCTCCTCTTGGCGCGTTGTAAGAACTTCCTTTTGTTATCGTGTGCACTCTTGGCGCTTCAATATCTTTTATGTAAAGTTTATCCAACTCTGTTTTTGTAACATTGTCAGCGCCGACTCTTACAAATAATCCCAAATTATCGTATGAAATAGGCGCAGTAATCGCGAACAACGCATCGTATTCTCCGGCGGCCTCGACCTTCAAAACTTTTTCATCGCCCTTGTACAACCCCAAAAATTCCGCGTTTATTTTTTCGAGCGGCGGTCTCGGTAATGCAACATCAAAATTAATCACTCCGTTTCCGATTACCTGTTTTGGAACTGTTGTAACTGTTTCATAACCCAAATCGTTTGCTTCAGAGGGTTCCTTTGAAACAACTGCATAAACTTTTTTGTCCGCTTTTACTTGGAGAGAAACTTTTCCGTCCGCGCTTTCCACAAACCTTGTGCCTATCACATTTCCCTGGGAGTAATCATCGTAAAGCGTAACGGTCGCGTACTGCAAAGGGTTTCCATCCCTGTCTTTCACTGAAACATTTACAGTGCCGTATGGGATTTCAAGTGCAACCGCGAACGGAACATCCGCATTGCCAGAATTGAAAATGCGCGACTCGCTCCAACCGTTGTACACCGATTTGTAAGCAAAAACTCTTAGCTTGTCGGTAGAATCAGGGATGCTTGTCCACTGAGCCATTCCGTTTATGTCCGTAACTTTTTCAGTATAACCTAATTTGTATACGCCCGCATCATTTTCGCCGAATAAAACAACTTTTGCGTATGGAACGCTTCTTCCGTCAGAATCGACAACCTGTGCTTTTAGTGTGGAACCGCAGCTTGCAGTGCTACTTATCAAGTTTATTGAAACTGTTGAGCCAACCGCAACATCCGATTTTGCGTTCGTGCAATAACCGTCGAGCGAAGCCATTACAGTATAAGTTCCTTCTTCTTCAACGTCGAAAGTAATGCTTCCGTTTGAATCGGTTTCCCCGTTGTTTACTTCGGTTAAATCTTTTTTCAAAGCAACATAAACGCCTTCAGTTCTCACGCTGTTTACAGTAACATTAACATGAATGCTTCCAACAACATTTTTGTCCAAATCCATGGAAACGCTCTGCGGCTTATTTCCAATTACGGTGGTAAGGCCCGATCTTTCGGATTTGTAAATGCTCGTAGTTTTTGTAACGAAATAATAATTTCCTTCATCAAGAGTAAATATTGCCTGTCCGTTGTAAGCTCTTTTCGTATCGTCCGGCGAAACTAAATTATTTTCCCTATAAACGTCTACCGGAACAGATTCGCTGATTAATGCGCCATTATATTTCAAATTAACAGTTACCTGTGCCTGTTGAGCTGAAACTTCTTCAAGGCGAATAATATTTGAAGCAGTTATTGAATATGGTCCGGCCTTATATCTGCCTGATTTTACCGTTGCCATTAAAATTCCGCAATCGCTCGGCACATTCACATTTACTATTCCTGTTGAAGTGACCGCTTCGTCCGGCGGGTTAACTCCAGGAGTTGTGCAAGAGAAGGTAAGAGTAACTTCTTCGGTGGAAAGGCTTCCAGTGGGAGTCAAAAGTCTTATTGTTTTTGCGTCGAAAGAAATGCTTTTTACAGGAAGAGTAATTTCTTCTATTTGGTTTAATTCGGAAATAAATATTTCTCTTACTTGCGTAATGTCGTCTTTTGATGCTACAATTTTTATAGTGGAATTAAGCGGAACTTCCACATCCTGAATTAAACCGTAAGCGTTTGAAGTCGCTTCCAATTCAAAAGGGCCTGAAAGTGCTATTGATGCGCCCTCAATCGGATTTCCGGATTCGTCGGAAACAGTTAGTTTTAGTGTTGCAACTTGGCCCGGCCCGATAAAGCCTACCATGAAAAGCCCCAAAAGAAGCAAAATTATTATTATTAGAACTAAAAAAAGAGCAAAACTCGGCACAACCGAATCGATTCTGTCAATTATTCCGTAAACCGGAAGATGTTCATCAACCTTATCTAGGAAGGAATACCACTTTTCCTCTCCCGCATAGTAAATGTCCTTTAGTTTTTCTCCAATGCCCATCAGTAACCAACCAAACCAGCGTTTTCCCAACCAGCTAAAGAAATTCTAAACCTTACATAACTATATTCTACAGTCATTTATATACTTTACCCTAATTGTTAAAAAGTTTAATCAATTAAAAAGCGCGATTTTTAGTGCGCAAGTCCCCGAAGTTTGTCAAACAGGCTCACAGTAGTTTCTCCGCCTTTTATGTCCAACCCGAAAAGCCCTTCGGGAATCATCGAAATTATTTGCGGTAACAATATTTCAATTGCGAGCGCCAAAATGATTGCCGTTACCAGCATCCAAAAAACCTTTTTTCCGTCCTCTAAAAAATATTTTTCTAATTTGAAATCCGCTTCAAGCGCAAAACCAAGTTTTGCTCCCGCATATGTGGCAAGCACTATTGGAAAAATGTAGAGAAATATTGCCGCGTTTTTTTCAGAGCCTATTGCCAGTCCGTAAAATATGTGCGGCAAAAAAGCAAGGTATCCGAAAAAAAGCGCGCTCATTAAAAAAAACCCGATTACGAGAAAAGTAAGAGGTATTGATGTCAGGAAATTCGGTGAAGGAGTTGCGAATGAATAAATGAATCCTAAAAATAATGCGATTAGGCAAAGCAGCAAAGCGATTGCGGGTTTTTTTTCCATCAGTCCCACTTTTATTAGAAAATTAAAATTGATTTTTTTATTTTATTATAAGTTCTTCGTTCCAGAATACTCTGTCGCCTTCTTCGCTGATGCAAACTTTCTGGCTTGTTGTTTCATTCGCATAATCGATTATTTCCTGCGGCGTCGGAATAACAGGTGTTCCGTTGCTTTCAACAATGCTTGATGATGTTCCGAATTTGTTTTTCTCGGTAACATCCGTCGCGGTTATGCTTAAATCTCCCGACTTTCCTTTCCAGAATTTCAAATTTCCGTTTTCCTCAGGGAAATAATAAATGCTTTTCAAGGTTGTCGCGCTTCCAACGTGTATTCCGCCCAATAAATATTTGTTGTCTGTGCCGAGTTTTCCTTTTCCGAATTTTGCGTTGCTCGAATTATACCATGTCAAGAATTCTTTCGGAGCATCCTCGGGCGCGCTTATAAACTCATATTCGAAAGAAGTTTCTCCAGCAGGCGCAGTCACTTCAATTTTTACAGGAACTCTTTTATAGAAAATTCCTTTTCCGTCCGCAGTGCCTTTGCCGAATATTGTTCCGTTATCCGATTCGGCCAGACTTGAAGATTTTGGTTCGAATGCATAACCCTTTTGCAGCAAAATGTTTGTGCTCGCTTTCTTCGCATCTTTAATTTCAGATTTGTCGCCGAATTTAACGGTCATTTCAAGTTTTTCTTCAGCATCGCCAGTTTGGCAGTAATTATAATTCAAATTTGTAGAGTATTTTCCAACGTCTTTGCTTGTGCTTGTTCCTTCAAATTTAAGGCCTTTGGCTTCCATGAAATCCACTAAATTTTGTGCGCTGTCGCTAGTTATGGTTTCGTTACTGTTCGCCCAAGTGTTGAAAGCACTCAATTGTTCTTCGCCGAAATCCGCTTTTGTTAGTAGCATGTTGAAATCCGCAAGAGCGTGTATTTTGCCCAGCGAAGGATTCATTTTGTAAATCTGATTTTGTTCGGTTGTGTCGCTTGTAACTTCCGGAACACCTTTTTTTACGAAAGTATTTTCTGCAAGGTATTGCGCATCCCCGTTTTTCAGAACAATCGGCGTAGCGTTAATGCAGGACACACTAATTGTGCAGTCTTTTCCGTCTCCCAGTTTGCAGGATTCATTCTTGCTAATCGCTCTCAATATTTCAAGATAATTTTTAATCGGGATATAATAGTTGTCTCCGACTCTTGTTCCTATTTTTCCAAGAGTGTCTGTGCGCGCATCGCTTGAAGGCACTTCCAAAAGAATCTTGTCGGCTCCAGCAGATTCTGAAGTAATAATTGTGTTCAACAGGTCAATCATGTCTGCAATAGCGCTGTCCTTATCCCATTGAAGCACTTTGTCCTTGCTTGCGGCAGGTGTGTTAGAAGGCATTTTGTAGCCGAGTGTTACTAAACCCTTGTCATCTTCGGCAGTATAAAACTTTTTCATAGTCTTAGTCGTGCCGTTGCAAATTGGAATAGAAACTTTTTCTGCTTCCGAATAAAGATTATTTAAAGTTCTATTGTCGCGCATACTGGAAGATTCCTCTTCTTTGCAAACTTTTTCAATGTCTTCAAGCTTAATTATTGCATCATCAATTTCTTTGTATCTTTTCATCAGGAATGCCTGTGCCTGTGTGCTGTTGCAGAAGAAATTGTTGCAGTCAACCGGTTCTGCCAGGCTCTCGGTCATATTTATGTATTTGAATCCATAATCGCTGGTAACTGTTCTGCATGAGCCTTTTTGCACCGCCGTCACATCGCTTTCAGTAAGCATAGTGCATTCTTTGTGCGCAGCTTTTACCGCTTCCAATATTTGCTTTGCAGTTTTTTCTTTCGGAGCGCTCGCCTTTTCATCAGCCAGCCATTTCAAACAATCTTCCTTTGTTTTTGCCGTTGACCCGTTTTCGCATTCTTCAAGCGAACCTACTTTGTAACCTTCTTTTGCAACAAGAACTTTTAGTGTCCATGAAACTTCCGCGCTCTTCATATTAATTGCTCTCTTTAGTGTCGCTGTTACAGGAACTTCTATGTATGCGCAGTTAGATTTCAATCCGCTTCTGTTTATTTCTACTGTAAGATTAACTCCTTTTCCTCCGCCGAACATAGTCGTGCTCTTGCTTGAAGGGGAAACAGTGCTCGCTTTTATTGTTACTCCGTAAGTGCTTCCTCCGCCGACTTTAACATTTGTAAGCGAATCGTTAAGCCCGCATTTTCCGCCGGAACTATTTAATCCTATGTTGAAAATGCTTACAGAGCTTGCTCCGCCGCCGACTCTTATTGCAGGCGGATCAGCCACGTGCAGATAAGTCGTAGTTTTGAAAGATGAATCAGGAACTACTCCGCTGGAGCTCCCGTGTTTTTTCCAGTAACTAACAATATCCAATGCGCTTGGCTCAACACAATCGCCCGGTTCCGCATTACTCGAACCCCAAAGCATTGCCGAGTCAAGCAGGCTAAGCATATTCCAATTGTCTTCAATTTGTACGGGGAAATTTTTGCATTGCCCCGAACCGTAACGATTAGAATATTCAACATTTATTGTTCCATAAAGATTGGTCATTGTGTTTGCGCTGCCTGCAAAGTTCTGAAGCATTAGTATGCTCGCTATCGGTCCGTAAGTTTGCGCACCTTGATTGTAAACCTGTCTCTGCGGAATATAATTCATACTCGGGCTTACCTGGAAAATTAGTTCTTCTATTGAACCATTTGGTCCGCCCTGAGTCATTCTTCTGTTTATTATTTGCGTTCCTGAAACCATTTGGCAATTATTTTGTATGCAAGTTCCGTTTGGCCTTATGTAATCATACATTGAACTGTAGTTATTAGTGGTTCCGCCGCCCCAACCATTGTAATAAGGCACTTGATTATTCAACATTCCAGGGTAACTTACTAAGTCAGTTCCAGTGCCGCCAGTATTCAACGGGTAACTATTGTTGTACAATTGTTCCTGTCCGTACATCAAGTAAGGCGCCTGATATCCCTGCATCTGAGGGCTATATTGAGGTGTGCAGCTTATTGAAACTGCGTTCGGATCCCTTGAAAGTGTTGTTCCCAAATCATAGCAATAATTGTAAACCTTGTAAGTTTGAGGACTCTGAACAAACGAATTAAAGTTCAATCTTGAAGTGCTTACTTTTATGCAGTCATCATCCGTGTCCCCAAGCTTCTGAACAGTAACATTAACTGTGCCAATGTTTTGCAACGAATCTTCGGTCTTTGCAGCCTTAGCATTAACTTTCACTTTGTACCTTCCGAGAGTGTACCCAGGGCTTACAGTTACCGTGCGGTCGTTATTCGCGCTTATAGTGAATTTTTCTTCGTCAACGCTGACTCTCGAATCAGGGTCAAGGTCAATTTCAACATCGCCTACACAATTATTTTTTATCACAAAACTGTCTGTTTGCTGTGCATCCAGATTCTGCGAACCATAATTTGTAAAAGGAAGCCCGTTGCCATAACTGTTATTCAGCCCGTATGGTGATGAAACTCCTCCCCTGTCAGTAAAACCCTGATAAGTCATTGCATATGCAGAAACCGTCGGAGCATAATTTGTTCCGATGAACCCGCTTTGGCCGTCATTAAATCCGGCAACTTCGAGCAACACTCCGCCTGCAGGTTCCTGTATTTCAACGCACTGCGATAAATTGCTCATAGTAATTTTCAAATTAACATTTGAACCCACATACTCGTCAACGCCCTCTTCGGGAGTATTTTTTCCCCTAAATTCGATTACAGTTTCCTGTTTTCCAGAAGCGATTGTTTTTGAAGGAGAAAATTTTATTGTAACGCTTTCTTTCGCAGCCCTTTCCATGAAATCAGCAATAGTTGAGTAACTTGTGCTCAGTGTGGCGCTTCCGAAATTTGTATCTGCTCCCACAATAATTATTTTTCCAAACTTTGAATCATCTTTCAATTTTGCCTCGACATTGTGTAATGGAATATCGATTCCGTCCGCAGAACAAGTGTTTTCAATTTCAATTGTTTGCACAGCTTCTTCGCCGCCGCTAATAAATTCTATTTCGCCCGGCGTTACCTGCAAACAGCCGTCGCTTTCAATGTAACCCGGAAGAGTAAGTCTTATGCTTATCGGAACCTCTGTCAGGAATGTTTGTACAGAATCAGTACTTCCTTCAGTGGTGTCAAGCACTCCGACGCTAACCATCATTTTTCCTTCAATGGTTTTCGGGCCCTCAAGTCTGTAAGCGTCCTTCTTTATTTTTATTGAAAGAGTGAAGTTTTTGTCCGCACCGGAAACGATTGTCGTTCCTTCCGCAGGACTTTCAAATCCAAAAGTAAGCAATGAATTAGTTCCTCCTTCGAAACTAACGCCTTCAATTTTCAAATCCCTTACAGTCCCGTTTTCAAATATTACTTCCTGTTCAAGGCCTATCGCTTCGCCTATTTTTATTGTTCCTTCAATTTCGGGCGGAATCACCGTAAGTATTTGTTCGTCAACAGTTCTTTCAACTTCGAAATTATCATAGCCTTCTTTCTTTGCAACAATTTTAATTATTTTTCCGGGAGTAGGCGCAGCCAAATCGAACTCCGCAAGCCCTTCACCGGTAGTTTCAACAGTTCCCAACAAAGTTTTTGCAGAATAAATTTCTATTGCCGCATCACTCACAGGTTCGTTTCCGTCGCTGACGTCAAAAAACAAAGTGTTGGTAATGTAAGGAATTATTTCTTTCGGCACCATTGAAAGAGAAAACTTTTTGTTCGCCGGAACACTCACAGTAATCGTTTCGTCAAATTCATTTTTCGCGGTCGAATTAATCATGAGTCTCAATGTTGCTACTCCTGCAGAGGTTGTGTCAAAAATTATTCTTCCGCTATTAAAAGAACCCTTGTCGAGAGTGCCGAGTTTTACAGGGGAATCGACTTTTTTCCCGTCCAAAGTTATTTCGGAAACTGTTAGCGACTTTCCTTCGACTGTTAGTTCCGCATCGCTTATTGTTTTTGAAGAATTATTTGTCAAGGTAAATACGAGTGCATAGTTCGTGTCCTTCTGCGCCTGGAAAGTGTTGTTTATGTACGCGCGTTTTCCTTTTTCGCTTCCTGTAAGCGTTTCAATGTAATAACTTCTGCAAAAACTTCCGATGCAAACATTTGTCGCATCAAATGAAAGTATGTAGCGCTTTGCTTTCGCGTAAAGTTCCTGCTGCGGAGTGTCAGAAGGGTATCTCAAAACCGATGAGCCTTTTGCCCACGCCCTGTACCACAAATCCAAAGGCATTCCGGCATCAGTGTTTGTTATAACTAATTCAGATTCAATTTCATAAGTTCCCGCGCCAGGACTTTTCCAAGTAACGTTCGCCCACTTTGAATTTCCGGAAGTTAAATTTTTCTGGTCAACATCATAGCCGCTTGTAGGGGTGTACGTCGTCCCCCTTATTGTTTTAGTGGCCGAACTTTCAATTCTTCCAAGATAAAGCGAATCTTCTTCCATAAGATTTGTTACTCCCTCTTCCGCTTTTCCTGTTCTCAAATGCAAACCCGCTTCGGAAAAACTTCCTTTTGGAACTGTTAGAATCGCTTTCACTGTATAAGTTCCCTGCGCAATGCTTTGATTATCTCCGCCGGAAACAAGATTGTTTCCGCTATAGATTCCGATTATTTCCCCCGAAAGCGAACCGGTTTCCTTTGCCATAATTATTTCTTTGTCTGTTGCCGCTCCAACATCAGGATAAACCGCGCTTGTAAAATATTTCATGTAACCCGATGCTTCCGCAGTGAAATAAACTTTTTTATCAGCCCTTATCTCGAAAGACGCTAATCCTGCAGCATCAGTTGCCGCCTGAGAAATAGTTTTTCCCGTAAAATAATCCACTGCCGTGACAGTCGCTCCGCTTAGTATCGCGCTGTCCGAATCCATTACGCTAATATTCATTGTTCCTTTTCCGATGTTCAGCGTCACTCTGAGCAGGTTTTCAACGCGAGGAGTTATTTGTATTGTTGAAGAATTTGCTCCCTCGAAACCTTCCTTTATTGCATAAGCGTAATACGTTTCCCCCAATTCCAAATTGAAGAAACTTGTTTTTCCGTCAGCCCCAGTAACTTTCGGTTCTCCTATCTGTGTTTCATCATTTTTTTTCAGGAAAACTTTTGCATCGCTAATAACTTCTCCGTCAGGATCAATCGCTAAAACTGTCAGTGTTCTTGAATTCGCTTCGTTCGCTTTCACAATATTTATTTGCACATTCGGTTTTGCGGATGAAACACTAAGTTCGTTTGCAAGCATGTAATTCGGGTGGCTTACCTGAACAGAATAAATTGAGCCCTCAACTATTTTGAAAGAAACCTGTCCGGTCGCGCCCGTAACATCGGTGTTAAGCGTAATATTTTCTCTCATAAGTGCGACTTCGGCGCCAAGAACAGGCAAGCCTGTATCTGCGTCAAGAACACTTATTGTAAGTGTTACAGAAGCGCTTTTTTGCAGAGTAACATTGAAAGTAGTAGTTTCATCTTTTGAAATTGTTTTCGGCTGTTCAAGAGAAGAAGAATCCAGCTCCGCAAATTTTCCATCAGGATCCGAAACAACCACGTGATAAGCGCCAGTCGGCACATCATCAAATGCCACGCTCAAAGTTTGCTGCGTAAGTTGTGTCATCGGCAATACGGAAGAATCAACGCTAACCAACAAAACTTTTATTCCTGCATGTATTGGCGTGTCGCCGCTGCCCGAAGTAAGATTTACAATTACTTTTCCGGTATTGATTGTTTTTTCTTCAACTTCAATTGAATTAATGCTTCCTGAAAAAGAAATTCTCCCTTGAGTTATTTCATAGCCAGAAACAGAATCAACGGAAATAGTTTGGCAGGGATTATTGAATATTGCATTAAATTGTCCGTTTGAATAAGATGCCGAACCGGTTTCTCCCGTTTCTTCGCAAGAATAAATTACGGTTCCATTGCCCGGAATCAATGCCCCGTTTCCAGTTTGAAGTTTCACCAGTTTAGAAATTGTTGTTTCCTGCGGAAGAAGAATTATTCCCTGTTCATCATTTCCATTCGCAGTGTAATCGATTGTTTGCGGAGAAAAATTTTCCTTCTCAATTTTTATTTGGTAATCTCCGTTCGCAAGATAAACAGTTACTTTTCCATTTGCTCCCGTCGGAACGGATTCGCGGGCATTCCCCTCAACAAAAACCGTTAAATTAGCGCCCACTAAAGGATTTTTGTCGGCATCAGTAACAGTAAATGTTACTGCAGAGCCCCCGCCGAGTGCGAATATTAAATAAATTCCAAAAATCAGAATTAATACAAGAGCTATTACTATCGGCAGGCTTGGAACTCCTCTGTCTTCAATTGCATCAACCAGATTTCCAAACGCGGGAAAAGTATCGGATACTTTGTCCACGAAGCCGTACCACTTGTCTTCGAGCTTAAAATAAAAGTCTTTCAATGAATCAGTTATGCCCATAGAGAATCACGTATTTGCCGCACCAACAACCCTGACAAACCACTTATTAACTAAATAATATTACTTCCACCAATCTATATTAATCTAACTGTTAATGCAAAATCATTTTGCAAACTTCTTGACGCATTTTATTTTACCTTTGCACAGGCATCGCTGAACTATTCTATTATCTCTATTATATATAGGAATAATGTGCCGAGGGCATCAAGACAAATTATTGAGAGCTACAGGTTCCACCATTCGGAGCGCTAGGATCGCTTATGCAAAGTTCATCTGATGCGCTTTTTTTGGTAAAATTCTCGTCGACAAATTTTATTCCGTAAACATTTTCTCCATTAACTTCCTTTCCGTCAACTATGTATTGTTTGTTTTTTTCCCTGTAAAGCATTTTTATTTCGATTGATCCGACTTGGGTACAATAAAGCGGTGCGGCGGTAATTTCATCTCCTAGATTTGACTTTACTTGTTTCGTTGCAAAAGAATTTCTTTGCACCACAATATCTTTGAATGGAAAGCCCTCCCAAACATCTCTGCTGTTTTCGTAATAATCTTTCGGGAGGAGATAATTTTCCTGAGTCATTTCATTTACGAAAGTCGGGTCGCTTGGAGGAGTTTCAGTTACTCCTCCTAGTGCTTGTCTTAGTCTTCCAATAACCGCTTTTTGAAGTTCAAGACTTCCGGGGTTCTCGCCTCCGCTTGGATATTTTTCAATCAAACCATAGTCCTTGGCAGGAACTCCCGCAAGCAACTCTTGAGGGCTCGCATTACTTGTCGCACTTTCAGGACAAAAAGCACCGGTTCTGTTTTCTTGTTTTGGGATTTCAGGGTTGTCTCTCGGCGCGCATCCGGAATCACAAAAACCGAGTTCGTATCCTCCGAATTCTTCATTCAATCCAATAGAGTCATAATTTTTTGCAACCAGCCACGCTTCGTGAACCGCTTTCAAAAACCTTAGCGGAATATAAATTCGCAATTTTTCTCTCGGGAGCAGAGGAATTTTTATTTCTTCTCCGGTGTGAGTATCTGTGACAATTATTCTGGGAAGATTCTCATAATCCGTTTGGCTCATTTTGTCCAATGGAAGGTTGAAATAAAAAGTTCCAAGCGGACAGTCCTCTTTCGTGCACTCAACTATTTCAAAAAAATCCTGTATGCTTTCTTCTGCGCCGGGAACAGGAGTTAGCGCGGTTTCTATTGCATTTGAAACTCCGGTTTTTATTTCGGCCTGCGCAACGTACGGATCTTCTTCGCTCAATTTTATTCTGTACCTCCCGTAACTTCCTTTTTGCGCCCATTGAAAATTATCCACAATATTTTGCGCAACAAAATTTACAACTGCTTCATATTTTTTTTCATTCGGGGATGCTGAATCCGGTTCCAGCAATATGCTCCGCTCAAATGTGCGAATAACACTGTTTCCTGTTGGCGAGTCCCAATCATTGAAATTGGGTCCGGTGTCCTTGCGTATTGTGAGAAGCGTGAAATAGTTCGGATTGGCTTCGTCAAACGCGAGGTAATCCTCGAGCTCTTTTCTGAAATAATGGCTGAAAGTTTGTATCGCATCTGCTCTCGCAATGTTTGCGGCATCCGCCAAACCAAAATTTTCTTTCATTGAATAAACCTGACTTCGCGTACTCGATTCCCTAAAAGTCATGGTGTTTACGAGCAGCACGCCCACCATTATGAGCACCGCTGCGACAAGCGCTGAAAAAAGATTGAAACCACGTGAGTTGATTGTGAAAAGCATTTAATCAATAAGAAAATGTTTCAGGTTGTTAAAAAGCTTTTTGGAAAAGTAGTGATACTTAATTATTGCCAGAAGCTTTCTTCCGGTTTAAATGCAAAATTACTAAAATTAAAATTATGCCCATACTTAAGAAAAAAACGATATAGGATAGCAGCTGGTTTTTTGGTTCAGGCAAACTCAATTTTTTTTGAAAACCTGTATTTAAGTTAACTCTTTTTATCCACCAATCTTTGTTGGTTGAATCAGAAACAAGATTTTGTCCGTACCCAAACAAGAAAAGATTGCCGTCACCATTGTAATATGAATTCATTATTCTGGCTTCGCCTGAGCCAGTGTTTGAATCCCAAGTCCAACTGTTAACTACACCTCCGGACAGATCTGTTAAAAGAGAATACCAATTTTTTTTGTCGGAGCCGCTAAACAAAACATATTTTTCGTCTATTGTTATTACGCTGTAGAATTGGTTAGAATTCGTATCAACAAAATTCCAGTCAAGAGAACCGTTGTTTGAATTTATACGCATAAATACGCCGTTGGTATCTGCCCCGTTTTGCCTGTAACCAGCGATGTAAAGTTTGCTGTTTAGATAAGCTATTCCTGTTGCATGCGCTTCCCCCGACTCGGAAAAAAATGTTTGCGTCCAAATAGTTTTCAAATCCGAATCAAGTTTGGTAATAAGCAATTCTCCTCCGAAGTTGGCAGTTTCTCCGGCAACATAAATGTAAGTGCCGTCATTTGTAATAGCGTTATCAAAATACGAATTGTTGGTATCGGCAACTGCCTTGTATAATGCGCCGCTCTTGTTAATTTTTTCAAACAACCCTGTCGAACCGTTACTCCCGCAGAGATATAAATTGTCACCCATTATTGTAATTCCGTTGTATCTCCCGTGGCCAAAAGTTTTTTGCCATAAAAGGTTTCCGTTTAAATCCTTATTTACAATCCTTCTGTTTCCCGGTCCGCTATCATACCCTGCGTAGAAAATAGAATCGCCGTCGTAAGCCATTGAATCGCAAATATTAACTCCTCCGTAGTTGTAAATGTTCGAATCCAGCAGTGACCCAATTATACTCATTTTTTTGAAACCCCATGCCCAATTTGGAGAAGAGCCGAAATATCCGCAAGAAAACAAATTCGTGCCTATTTGTATGCCTGCTCTAGAGACATCCTGAAGGCCGTTGTTTCCATTGTTGAAGTTTAAATCCCAGATTGGCGTAAGTTCGGGCATTGAAAAAGCGGGCCCAGTCATTAAAATCAGTGCGAAAGCAAAACTTAGTTTCATCCGGATTGACTTTAATTGAAAAGTATTTTAACTATTGCCTAGTCAGGAAATACTGTAATTTTATTGGGCAATAGATAAGTTTTGTAATGGTTTCAAGAAAACAGCTTGCGCTTGTTCTTGGGGACGAAACAAAAGTGAAAATTATTCAGATTCTTTTTGAAAGAAAAACATTGACTCAGGTGTTCAGGGAGCTGCCCAATATTGCGCGCAGGGAATCTGTTTATAAATCGCTTCAAAAATTGCTTCGAACAGGATTGATAAAACGGCGTTTTAATGAAAATCGAAACGCGTATTTTTATTCCATTAATTTTAAAAAGATAGAAATTAACCAGCGAATGGAAATAAAACAAAAATAAGTGTTTTCTTTGCTTATTGTTTTTTCCTGATTAGGGGAAGGCATTCTCAAAAAAATTTTTTTACTGTTGGCCCCTATCCCAAATAGAAACGCTGTCCCACATTGCAACGTCCTTTGTAAGCTGGTCCCAGAATTTGTCGTTCTTGTCCGGGAATAATTTTTTCGCGGTCTCTTTTGTAAAAGTTTTTGTGTTAGTCAAATCATTAACAGCAATCGTTAACTTGTTTTTCAACCAACCGTCGCCGTCCTTAATTTCCTTTTTCTGCATTTCTGAAGTGTACTCGCTCGAACCGTTAATTATTATTGCGATTGCAAGTCCCTCAGTCGCAGGGTAGCCGTTTGAAGATACTCTCTTTTTATTGTCGTTTCCTCTCGAATCCTTTGTTGAAACATATCTCATTATGAGACTCTGCGTCGATGCATCTGCTATTTTTGTAAGCGCATTGTCAATATTAGTTTGGCTGTAACCCGCAAGCGACATTTTTTGCTGCGCATCGTAAGGGTGCTTTGAAAGCATATACAATGTCGGCAGTCTGTCTTCGGGGTAGCGGCCGTCCTTGTCCTTTCCTGAAATCCATCTCTCTCCCTTCTTTTCGCCAGCAGTATTTGTCTGCAAATCCATTAGCATTTGTTTTTGCGCATCGCCCAAAACTTCCGACGGAATTATTTTTATCGCGCCGTTAGTTTCTTTTTCCAAAATAACTTTGTAAGTTTTTCCCTTCACGAAAAGGAAGTCAACCGGCTCGATGCTCTTTGACATTAAATCGCTGTTCGAGATTCCGATTGCACGATTGTATGCGTATATTCCTGCGTAGTTCGCGGCAACTCCGCATCCAACGGTGCGTCCGAGTCCGCTCCAGAACTTTTTAGTTCTCATCGCAGCCCAGAATGCATCCCACTTCGAAAGATTTTTTACCGCCCCTTCACCATTTTTAACAACATCCGCAGCAACTTTGTCTCCGATTTCTTTCATTCCCGATTCGGCTAATTCTAGACTTGCCTTCGTATCTCCGAGACCTGACCTTGCCTTGCTTATTATTTCTGCGGCGACTCCGTCAGGGTCTCTTGCGGCGCTATTCAGCAATGCCCTCTTTCCGTTTTCTCCCCCAATAACGCTGTCCTTTATTTCTTTTGCAATTGTTGAGCGCTGGCTTTTTGGCACTCCACTCTTTTCGACAACATCGTCAATCAAAGCATTTACCCTTGATTCGAAAGCATCAGGGGTGAGTCCTTCGGTCATCAAAGGTCTTCCGTTCGGATCTAACATTGGTTTTCCGTCGGCATTCAAAATAGGGGTTGCTTTTGCAGATTCTCCTAAGGATTTTACTCTGTCAAATATTGCTTTCTCATCGATAGGAACGTTTCTTATATTTTTTATGGCCTGCTCAAAAGAGTCCTCGCCAGTAACGGTAAACATTTTTTCAATATCCGTTAGAGTTTTGCCCTTTGCAATTGCACCAAGGTCTTTGGTTATTGAATCCGCCGCTTTTTTCTTTGCCGCTTCAACCGCAGTGTTTATCGCTTTGGTTGTGTCCGTTTGAACCCCAAAGTCATGCACGAACATCGCGTTCGGTCTGAGAGTGCCTTTTCTGCCGGCCCATAAGGCATCTTTATATTCTTTAGACAGGCTGTCGCTCACCGCTTTTCTGAATGTGTCGGTGTATTTTGTTTTCATAGCTGCCAATGCTTCTTCGGAAATTTTTCCCTCGCCGGTTCCCACTTGGAATAATCTTTTCATGGAGTCTTCGAATTTTGTCGCATAAGCATCACTTACATCCGTGCTAAACTGTTTTATCATTCCGTAATTCAATCCTCCGGAAAGTTTTGCAATTATTGTTCCTGCCCTTGTCGCGCTTGAAGCGGCAATGCCACTGGTAATGTAAGGGCTGGTTACAAGTGTGGAAGGATTTGTTATCGGCGACCAATCCTTTGCCTGCACCGTTGGATTAGAACTCAATTTGAAAAACGAGTTCAGTAACGGGAAATTTCCAAGCCAAGTGTAAACACCCTTTAGGAAAGGAAGGTATTGCACAAGGTCATCTTTGAACATAGTTGCTGCGGGGAATGCGCAATCCAATCCGACGTTTGTTGCAAGTGTCCATCCACCGGTGTAAGCGCTGCATCCCGCGCTCACTATTGCACAGGTCGTAAAATATGATAACAGCCCATTTCTCTTTCCGTTCGCGGACAAGTCCTTTCCAGTTTTTGTGAGTTCCGGTCCCATTTCAAGATTTTTAATAACGACATCAGGCATTTGTCCCAGCGCGCCCAATCCTAAAACGTAGTCCTTGAAATTTATCGCGTCAGGCCCGCCCTTCCACATTATTGTGAAATAGTAAGGGTGGTCTTTTGTTTTTTGTAATTTATCTTTCTCCGCCGCAATTTTTTTAACGAAATCATCAATGTGCAGCGTGCCTATTCCGATTGTAATTGTTCCGTCCGCGGCGCTCGTTTCCCTGTTTCCGGCATTTTTATTTATTGCCTGAACAATGAAGCTCGAACCGTTCGCTTCGAGGTAACCCGGGCTTCCCTCATTTGTCTTCTCGCTTCCCGAATAAGCGCAAATCATAATTTCCTTTGAATAGGGTTCGTTCTGTTTGTTGCCGAATTCAAGAACCATCGGCACGCCCGGCTTCTCTTCCCTTATTACGGTGCCGTCATAAGTGACTTCCTTGTAAACTGTCCCGTTCCCCAAATCCTCAACAGTTATTTTTGTTATTCCCTTGAATTCCTGCCCCTGTTGTATTTCGAATACCACGCTTTCCACAACGCCTGAAATAACTTTTCCCGGTACGCATGCTTTGGAGTCCGACATCGTAAGCGTCTTATCCTTAATATCCATTTTCAAATTTCCCAAACCGCTCGGGTTCCTCAATTGTACGCACTCATAACCCATGGCGCCTTTTGTTACACAGTTTCCTTGTCCGAAGTTTCCGTTTAGCGCGTCCGAAACCATTTTCGCAACTTGTGAATAAGCATTTTCAGTATCTTTTCCCTGTGCCTTCGCAAGTTTTGAAATATCAGAACTTACAGTGACATTTATTGTTTTGTAATCTCCGCCGGAACCCATGCACATTTCCGCCATCGAATCAACCAGCGGGCCTTCACTTAATTCAACTCTGTTTCCAGGGCCTATCGCGGTGTGCCTATCTTCAGCCTTGTATCTTTCTTTTGCAATTTTATTTGCTATTTCGTCTAATGCGCCGCTTCCTCCGACTGTTGAAAGCCATGTTCCTTTATTGTCTCCGGAAGTGTAACCCTCGTCAACAGGATTCAAATTTGCGACGTTAATGATGTTGCTTTCGCATTCTTTTGTAACTACTCTCGGCCCTGAACCGAAATCAATTGCTCTAATAACTATTATCGGTTCTGTGAAAACAACTTGTCCGCCAACAACAGGGAACGCGCCGTCAATCCCAACCTTGTAGTAACCGCAACCCTGTAATTTGCTGTCTAAAAATATTCTTCGCGAGTAACCTGATTGAGCAAGCATGCTTATTGTAGTGTCAGTCACATCAAACGGTTGTATGTCATAGTTTCCTATTCCGACTATTCCGGAAAATCCCGTGCTGCCTCCGCTAGTTTCCAGCAGTGCTTCACTCAGCGCTTCCGGACTCAATCTGTCGTTCTGTAAATACAGCGGAATTCTTTCAGTGCTTATTCCCATCGCGCCGAAAGTGCAGAAGCCCTGATTCTCACAGCCGAAATTTTCGGAAAGATTTTGTTTTGAGTAACCTGCGGACTCCGCATTTTTTATCGCGTTATTCAAATTTTGCGCTAAATATTTTGCAGCGGTTTTTGCGTCACAGTAACCGTTACTGCAATCATTGCTTGTCGCGATTCTAGGGAAATCAGCCTTATCTTTTTCAGTTTGTCCGCAGACTTCGATGCTAACTCCTTTATTCACTTTGCTGTACTGTGAAGCAACGTCATCGCCTGAATAAATTTCTATTGTTATCGGCCTGCTCTCAATCGGAGTCTGACTTATGGAAGTTATTCCAACTACTTTCAATTGGTAAGTCGGCGTTTTTATCGCGCTGGTGCCGCTCCTGTTTGTGAAACCGCTTTGAGTTGTTCCCGCGCTTGTCGTATTCGATGAAGAACTTGAAGAAGAATTATTTGATGAAGAATTGTTGGTTGTTGTGCTCGGTGTTGTCGTGGTTGGAGTTGTCGTTGAAGGAGTGGTAACAGGAGGAGTAGTTGTTGTATCGGGAGTAGTGGTGGTAGTGTCTGTTGGCGTAGTTGTAGTGTCGGCAGCTGCAAAGCTTCCCATTGCGATTCGTGGAATCGCGGAAATCATCGCTTCCACTCTCTGCTTTACTCCTACAGTAACCATCGGGTATATTGAAAGCATTATTTGGGGAGTTGCAGATCTTAATCCTGTGACAGTTATCGGTTCGGCACAATCATTCTGTATTGCAACTCTTCTCGCAATCTGCCCGCCCGAATTCGAAACAAAGAAAGACATGTCATCAACAGGCGAGACCCTGAAGCAATCAAATCCTGAGTAATAAATCATTACGTCGATTATTCCCAAATCTTCTGTTCCTGTAGAGTAACCGTTTGTGGCAGAAGCGTAATTGTTTATGTTGTATCTGTAATCTTCGCTTGTGGTTCCGCTGGTTTGGTCTGCATAATCATTGTAGTAATTATCATAGTAATTGTAAGCGTCTCTCTGTCCGCTCCTGTTGTAAACCTGCCCCATTCTTCCGCGTATCAAAATTGAAGCTCTCACAGGTTCTGTTATTATTGATGCAGCTTGTGCGTAAGCGTCCTTTCTCGCCGATTGCCCTTTGTCAAGGTTTATTACCGCCGCGGGTTCAACATTTAGGCTCACATTAGTTCCGCTCGCGTATTCCTTTTGAACACTGAAAGTAATTCCTTCAACGGGGAAGTTAGAAACATTTGTGATGTAAATCGGTTGAATTGCAGCAGCTTTCCCTCTTTCAGAATTCTGTGCCAGCCACAAAGTTATTTGCCCCGGATAGCTTAACGCGAGGCTCGGATTTATTGTTCTCACAGTCACATCCAATCTCTTCGTTAAATAATTCGCATCCCAAGTCACTTCATAACTGTAAGTATTGTCGCGCTGGAATTTTCTATCAATCAAATTTTCCGCAGTAATAGTAACATTTGTTGTTTCACCGGGCTGTAAATCCAAATCCTCTGCGCTAACAATGACGTAAGATTTTGCAGTGTTTTCTTTTACCCTGTTCACCATTGAAATAGCTTGTTCGCAGTCATTCGTGATTTGAACTACTTCGGAGTCGCTCGAACCCTCTGTTCCGATTAAATCAATTGTGACCGTTGACGGCCCTATCTTCAAACAGCTTTCGTCAAGTTTTTTGTTATAAGAAACATGAACCTTTGAAGTTATTTGTGTCAAAAATTTTCCTTCCACCATCGCCTTTATTACAAGCGTTGCGGTTTCATCCGCAGAATCAGAAATCGCGCCGGTGTAATTCGCCGTTATCGGAATGCTCATTTTTCCTCCGTTCCCGAGTGTCGGCGGCAATCCTATATTAAACAAAAAGTTGTTGATTTCTCCGTCCTTATTTTTGTCACTTCCATTTAGTTCATAAGTTATTTGCGTTAAATCGAATTCGGAATTATTTATCAGTTCTGGTTGCGGCGTGACCGTTGTTTGTGTCTGGTTAAACGGCATTTTTATTTCTATTTTTGAAGGGAAATCCAAAATATTTTTTGTAGTAACGAGCAGCGGAACTTCTTTTGTAGGGTATTCCGATGCGCTGACCTGCACAGTATATAACCCTGCGTCAAAACTATTTTCCACAGTATAATTTCCGCCCTTTCCTGTTCCGGTTCCTCCATCTCCTGAAATGCTTTTTACAGTTTCGCCGTCCTTGTTTATTATTTGCACAAGCGCGTTCTCAATATTTCCTTTTCCCGAATTCGCGTCCCTGACTTTTACGGTAAATTCTTCGCCCAAATTTACCTGGCTCTTACTCAGTTCAACAAGCAATGCTTTTCGCGCAACAACATTGAATGAAACAGCCTTTTCTATTTGTGAACTTCCCACGGCTCTGAAATTTATTTGCGCACCGCCCAGAGTGTTTCCGATAAAATAAAACTTTACTCTTTCCCTTCCGCCCGCTCCGACCGAAACTCTCAAAGTCATTTCTTTTTTTCCAGTTGCGCCGCTTGCCGCAGTGCCCCCAGTGGTACTAAATCCCTGCAGGTCTCCGCTTGTGAGTGCGTCTTCAGTATCAACGGCTGCAAAACTCCACTTCGTATTTTTTTCATTATTTGTTGCACCGCCGTTTAGCGTTTGTGTCAGCCCTGAAAGAAACCCGGTGGTCGTTGTTTCGCCGCTTTCAGTATCAGTCTCGGTTGCTCCGTCTACTCCGCTTCCTGTTGTGCTGTCGAAGCCGCTTGTTATTGTTCCGCTGCTTACAAATCCTGTCGAAGGATCAAAAAATCCTTTTTCAGTTGTTGTGAAAACAATTTTGTCAGGAGAAGAAACTGTCAAGTCAATTATTTCAGCTTCCTGCACAGAAAGTTCCGCTTCGAATGCATAAGTGTTTCCCTGCATCGCTTCAAAACTTGTCAAATCGAAAAATTTTCCATCCGCATCGCTGAAATTAAGCGCAACACAAATATTCCCGTTACATTCTGGCAAGGACTCGTAAAGTTTCAATTGCTGCACTTTCGTTTCCGCATAAAGCCCGCTCTTGTTTTCAGTAAAAGCATCGCTTCCAAGCGCAATATCTTCCGGATTTCTGTAATAATCTCCGTTATTTATTGCCCAAGCCCTGTACTTCAAATCAATTGTTCCTGCAGTGTATTCTGTAATTCGCACTTTTACTTTCGCAGTGTAAGTTCCGCTCGGCTGATTAATCATTCCCTCCGCCCATTTGTTCGGCGTTCCTGATTGTCCTGCATTTGATCTGTCAACAGTTTCGTTTCCGGGCGTCGGCGTCGGAGAATAAGAAGTAGAGTAAATTGTGTTCGCGCCCTGCAGGCTCAAATCAAATATCGCTCCGTTTCCCGACTGCACAAACTTTTCATTGTCATTTCCGATTCTGAAATGAACACCGCCCTGCTCCGCTCCGAGAGGATAGGTTACAGAAAATTTTGCCCAATAAAATGCGCCAGGAGTAATTCCGTCAATTGCATTGCCCGCTTCATCTTCCAGTCCGATAAATTCTATTTTCGGAGAAAGCGCTTCGTTCACTCCGCTGTAAACAACAACAGTTACAACGCTCTGCCCCTTAATGTTCACATTTTCCAAAAAACTATTTCCGTCGGCAAGATAAACCGTGAGTTCGACCACTTCTTTTCCAAGCGGGTCGAAAAATATTTTTGAGTTGTAAATATTTCCATCGTAAAGCAAATCTCCCTCAACGCTGTTCACAGTTGCGGTTCCGGAAATTTTTTCTCCTTTCGGCCCGGCAAAATCCATTTCGAGAATGCTCGCCTTTCTCTTCATTATCAAATAAGCTTTGGCGGGAGTTTTTCCCAAAACATCAATTGTTGTTTTTCCTTCCAGCACATCGGTTTGCGCCCTAACCTCGTAACTTTTTCCTCTTTCCACATTCGCGCTTACATAACCTGTCACTGGGGTTTCTAATTCAGAATAACCGTAGGGCAAAACATTTCCGTCTTCTCTGATGTACAATTCTATTTTTGCTCCGCCCACTCCGAGTGTTGTTTCATCAACCGCAAAAATTTCAAGAACGGTTGAATTATCGGTTCCGGCATTGTCCAGTGTGAATGTCAAATCTGTTGTCGCGGAAGGCGAAACATATTTTTTTTGTGCAAGGTAGCCCTCGTGGTGCGCGGTAACAATCATGCTGTCAACATTCGTGTCCAATCCGGCGAATTCTATTCCTGCAGTAGTGGTTTTTCCAGAATTAATTTTTTCCCCGTCAAGCGTAAAGAGTTGAACAGTTGATTCATCAAGAGAAAGCCCGAGTTTATTCGTAACATTGACTTTCAGTTTCTGCCCGCCCTGCTGCAGTATGACATCAATTTGTTTTTCTTTTTCCCTGAGAGTAATGCTTTCTCCGACAGTTTCGGAATCATAATTTATGTAACCCGCTTTTTCCACAAGTATTTGTATTGCAAGCCCCGTTTGGATTGAGCCCGCCACACTTCCTTTTTTCGTGTAATCTTCAAGCAAAATAACTTCGCTTGCATTGTTAACAAGCGTTACTTTTGCGCCGTCAACCGCGTTTCCAACCGAATCTTTTACATTAATCAGCACGCTCGATTTTTGACCGTAGCTTTGGCTCGATGGAGTCATTTTGAATGAACGCAAACTGTTGTTATAAAAAACTGCAGTGGTAGAAAGGGCGGTATAACCGTCGGCAGTAGCCGTGAGCGTTACAGTTTTTCCCTCAGGAATTCCTGATTTGAAATAAGTGCCGTTGTCATCCACATCAAAATTGAAACTCATGTCATTCCAGGTCGCAATCACTACTGCCGAAATTATTTTCGTTCCTGTTTCGGAGTCAGTTAAATTGAGCGTCGCATTTATTCCCTGAAATGAGGCGGCGAGTGAAAGTGTTCCAGTAGCTACTTCGGTGCCCAGCGCGACTTCGGTTTGATCTCCTTGATAACCGTCTTTCGACGCAATTAAACTTACTTTTGTTCCTTGCGAAAGCTTCGGCAAACTTACAATTTCTCCGTCGCGCATTTCCAGCGGGCCGGTAAGAATATTTCCTTTTTCATCAAGGACAGAAATAGTTACGCCGTTTAGCGGATTTCCGTCTCCGTCTTTGAGGTTTAAAATTATTTCCTGTGTAGCGGGCGTGCTTAAAGCAACTCCTACGCCAACCAATGCAAAAAGAAGAACAATTATTGCGATTGTAACAATAAAACTTGGAACGCCCCTGTTCTCAAAAAAATCAGAGTATTTGTAAACCGGCACGCCTTTCGAATCCAAAAAATCTAGAAAATCGAAGTACTTATCTTCCAGCTTCGTGTAAAAACCCGCGAGTTTTTCCGAAATCAATCAAAGCACCCTAGAAAATTCTATTCCACTTATTGTAAGTAATTAATTAACCAAATTCAGTTGCTTACCAATACTGAATATATCTTTCTTATATTAATAAAGGTTTTGTTTTTTTGAATGGCGAATGAGAAACTATGTTTTATCGCTTCTTATTGCCCAAAAAAACCACAAAACATAAAAACCTGTTATGTAGATGAAAAGTGCTGCTCGGAACAGCAAATCATGCGCGAATTCAACAACCTGAATGTTTTGGGTAAGCGCAATATTTACTGTAATCCATACGCGCAACGCATTGAAAAAAAATCCTGCAACAGCCGCGACACCTATTCCTTGAAACTTTTTTCTCCACTTCACTCCGAAACTGGCTAAAATCGCGCAAATCAGAATAATTATTTCAAAAACGCCCGAACACAGCCACGAAATTATTATTTCTTTCGCCGCCGCCCCGTTTCCGACCTGCATCACAAAGACCTCGCCGAAACCCTCAACCGCCTTAACTGCGCCGCGCACTTCAATCCCCTGCGCGGAAAGCAAACTTTTCACGGTGAGCCCTGTCGCAGATTCAAAAAAACTTTGAGGAACAAAAGAAACAAATGTGGAAATTAAAAGATAAAAAAAAATGAAACCTAAAATAAAAAATTCGAACTGCTTCACTTGGCTTTTCCTTATTTTTTCTTCCTGCTCCCCCCAGTAAGATTTTATTTTTTCAAAAAAACTTTTTTCGCCGCAATAATTTTTTTTTGAAGGGCTTTTTCTTGATTCGAATTTTTTTCCGGATTTAATTTTTTTCTTTATCGGCATAGTTATCACTTGAATCTTTTCGCTTAAAACACTTTTCTTTGAAACTTTTTTCTAACGGCGGCGCATTCTGGTAAAAATCTGCGCTCCCGGCCCGTGCTGAATAATTATATTTCTTGCCGGTCGCATCACAGGCCTTCTTGTTTGAACAGGCCGCACCGAATTTTTTGCTTCGAATATTCCTGCGGCATAAATCTCGCCTATGATATTTTTTTGTGAAACGAATTTTCTTTTCAGCATTGCAACGGCCTCTTCGCGGGAAAGCGGTTTCTTCCAATCATATCTTTTTGCAGGCCTGTTTGTTGCGGAAACGTACACGTCCGCAATTGCAAGCATTCGCGCGCAAAATCTCGCCTTCATTATTGTTTCATTTGACATTGGGCCCTCGTATTTTGGAATTCTTTTCGGATATTTCCACCCTTGAAACCTGTGATGCCTGAGTGATATTTCGGCAGAAAAAAGCAACCCTAGTTCTCTTAGGATTTCGTAGGAATAAATCGGGTGCATTGCCATGATTTCCTTTTCCTTTGGACTCAGTCCCGTAGTTTTTTGCAATATTTTTTTTGGAATCATTATTTTTCCGATGTCGTGCAGTGCGCCTGCAAAGAAAAGCGCCTTTTCATCAAGCTTCAACAGCGAAGCGATTTGCGGCGCAAGAAGGGCCACTCGTAGCGAATGAATGTAATGCTTAAGACTTTTTTCTTCAAGCATCTCCAATGCAGCGTTTATTTTTCTTTTGTCTTTGCGTTTAATGCCGTAACTGTTAAGCGCAGTTTTGAATTTTTTCTTAAGAAGAGCAACGTCTTCTTTTGGCGGCATTTCTTGCATAAAGTATTTTTGTCTCAGGATATATTTAACGCATTCCCTCGGCTTATTTTTTTAAAGCGCCAACGGAAAACCACGGCGAAACCTTTTATATTTCATTAATATATATTCTAACGGCATTTGCCTTGTCTCTGGCAGTTTGTCAAATTGGTGTTGTTTAATGAAAATCGGCGGCTTTAAGGTAGGAGAATACACTGTCAGAGAAGTCGGCGGAAAACGCTCGCTCATTTTCGATTGTAAAAATTGCGTTTACTCCGCAACCATTGCCGACGACCATCACTGCCGTTTTCACGTAATTAAAGTTCTTCAGGATGTCGAGGCGGACAGAATTGTTCTCGCCGAAGTTTACGAGCGTGTTTACGAAGAGGCACAAACAAAAATTTTGATGGAAGTCGCGAATCTCGCACAAAACTTTCATGTTCAAAGCGTATGGAGTTATTCTCATCTCGGAAAGCCTGAAAAACAATGTGAGCAATATTTTCCTGAAAGGCACCAAATAATGGTGCGAATCGCAAATGACCTAATCAATTTTGATCCCATACTTTCATACCTCACGCTTCTGAACGAACTGCGAAAAGAACAGGAAAAAATAAAGCAAAGCAGCGAAGAATACGCCGAATGCGCCGAACCATATCTCGCTTCGCTTGTGCAGGTAAAACAACAATTTGACGCAACTGGATTAGTGCAAAAAGCGAAAAAACTTCTCACCGACCTTTCGGAAGTGCCCGATACAAAAGTGATTTACAAGGGGATTTTTGAAGCCGAAATAAAACCGAGTTTCATCGGCTCGAAACTTTCTTTTACGGGAATGGAAAATGTTGAAATTGTCGATGAATATGCGGTGAAAGATACTACTGTTCAAATTTTTTCCAAACCCGACAAATTGGAAAAAATTTATTTTGTTAATCCGCCAGAGTATTCTCTCGCACCCGATAAATATTTTGTGTTGAGCAAAACAAGGGAAATTGTTGCGACCTACAAGCCCGGAAAAACTTCTCTCAGCACCGTTGCAACTTCGCGCCGCTACTTCGAAAGAATGTACGAATCCACAATAAAAGAAATTGCCGATTTTTACAAAGTGCGCCTTTCCCCTGAAGAAATGGTTTCTCTCGGGCAGGTTGTTGCGCGCTACACAGTCGGCTACGGAATTCTTGAAGTTCTTTTAAACGACAGAAAATTAACCGATATTTATCTTGATGCGCCGATTGGAGGAAAACCGATTTACGTTGTGCACGCGGATTACGGACAGTGCCAAACCAACGTTACTTTTACAGAAAACGAAGCAAACGCGCTTATTTCAAAATTGAGAGCCATGTCCGCGCGTCCGTTCGATGAAGCGCACCCCGTTCTCGACTTTGATTTGCCGGATTTAGATGCAAGAGTCGCCCTCATTGGTCCGCCCCTTTCTCCATCAGGTTCGGCTTTTGCTTTCCGTTTGCACAAAGTTACTCCTTGGACGCTGGAACAATTTATTGATGTGAATTACATTAATCCGCTCGCCGCCGGGCTAATAAGTTTTTTTACCGACATGCAGGCGACAACACTCATTGCAGGTTCAAGGGGTGCGGGAAAAACTTCTTTGCTTAGTGCAGTGATGCTTGAAATCCCAATGAATTCAAGAATAATTGTGCAGGAAGATACTCTCGAATTGCCAATAGGTTACATGAAAGACGTTGGCTTTAACATTCAGCGATTAAAAACGCGAAGTCCGATAAGTGTTTCAAAAACGGAAACCGAAGTTGATCCTGCCGAAGCTCTCAGGACAGCTCTTCGTCTCGGAGATTCCGCGCTTATTATCGGAGAAGTGCGTTCAAAAGAAGCAAAAGTTTTGTACGAAGCTATGCGAATCGGTGCTGCGGGAAACGTAGTCCTTGGGACCATCCACGCGGACTCCGCATACTCCGTATGGGACAGAGTCGTAAACGATTTGGAAGTTCCGACCACTTCATTCAAAGCAACGGATTTGGTTGTTGTCGCGCGCCCGATAAGGTTCAAAGGAAGTTCGCAGAGAAGCAGACGAATAGTTGAAATCACTGAAATAAAAAAACATTGGAACGAGGACCCGGACAGGGAAGGCGGATTGCTCGCACTCATGAGTTACGATGCGGCAAAAGATACTTTGGAATTAATGGAAGATAATTTGAAAGAAAGCGAGTTGCTGCAGAAAGTTCAGAAAACTTCCGGGCTCACAGTTGATGAAATTTGGGAAGACATAAGATTGCGCGGAAACGCAAAGCTTTTCCTGGTTGAGCAAAAAAATAAATTAAAACTTCCCTCGCTTCTCGAAGCGGAATCCACTTCGCTCTGCAACAACAAACTGCTTCTCATGAAAGAAATTATGATTGAGGAAGAAGGGAAAGCGAATTACGAACAACTGCTCGGGCAGTGGAAAAACTGGGTGAACACAGAAGTTGTTCCGCGATTTAGCAAAGGAAAAGAGAAAGCGCCCTCGGATGAAGGGGATGAAAAATAATTTTTGTTAAAAAAATCATTTCAAAATTATTTTTAGTTTAGGGTTTTTTTAATGGCATCGAAAAAAAAAGAGCTGAGTGAAAAATACAAGTCCGAGGCGAGCCCCGGCCAGCTCTACAGCAGAATCACCGCACTCGGCGACATTTCATTTGAGGATGAAAACGGAAAAACTTCCGTTGAACAGGACAACGCGTTTGTAAAATACTGCAAAGATTTGTACAGAAAAAATCCTTCGCTTGGAAAAAACGCTTCCTTTTCCGAACAGCATCAGGACGCAATAAATTTTTTGGGTTGGCGCCTCACAGCAGCGGAATTCATGGCCGGAATAAAAGGCACTTTCATGACGGCAATAGTGCCCATAGTGGTCGTTCTCATTCTAGGATACATTTTCGGAGTAGGAATACAAATCGGCGGAACAGTAAATGACCCTTACTACACTTATCAAATAATCGGCTACGATTCTCCGATTTTTTCTTCTTTCGGGGGCGACCCGACAACGCCGTTCCTTTTCCTCGCAGCGGTTCTCCTCGGCTTTTTAGGAATAATAATTTATTACATTTATAATTATCCGATTGTGATAGCTGATTCCGAAAAAAACAAGGCGCTCACATACGTTCCCCAAATAGTCGGCTATCTCATAATGTCGATGAAACTCGTTCCAAACCTTGAGAAAGCGATTGAATTTTCGGCAAAACACGGAAGAGGAAAAGTCGCGGCCGATTTCAAAAAAGTTTTATGGGATTTTCAAATAGGAGTTTACGGTTCTGTAAGCGAAGGCCTCGACGCACTCGCATACAATTGGGGAAAATACTCTTCGGAGTTAAAAGAAGCGCTCATGCGAATTCGCGCATCCGTAATGGAACCGAGCGAATCCCGCCGCTACCAATTGTTAGACAAAACAATGTCGCAGGTTCTTGACAGCGTGAAAGGAAAAATGGAGGATTACGCCCGCAGTTTGAACCAGCCGTCAATAATGCTATTCTACATGGGAGTTTTGCTTCCCCTTTTATTAATAATAATTCTTCCTGTCGGCTCCGCTTTTTCCGGTCAGCCTTTTGCCCGCCCGGAAATATTGTTCCTGGTTTTTTGTGTTGTAATCCCGCTCATCGCTTACAATTTCGCAAAAGGAGTTGTGCAAAAAAGACCTCCGACATACGAACCGCCGATTATTAACGATGATTACATGGGTTTGCCGAAAAAGTGGCAGATGAAAATGAAAGGCGGTGGAGTCCTCGATGTTAGATTCGTTTTTTTTGTTATTATCGCAATCGGTTTTGGAATTTCGCTCTTCCTTTCGGTAGAAGGGCTTCCGCCAAAATTTTTGCTTTCATCCGAAAACGATGAAGGCGCATATTACCAGATTCTTTCCGCGGACAAAACAATGGAAGAAGTTCTGCTGAAAGACAACAAGGCTTCGGATTATTATGGAAAAAAAGTTTTTGATTTTTATTTCATTGATTACTATGACTTGAAGCAAGGTTCGTATTATACGCAACTAATAAGGACGTACGGTGAAAGTTCCGGCGAAGAAGTTGCCGCCGCCGTAATCCAAAAACAATTGATGTTCACAAGCAATCCGAAAAATGATCCGACAAAATACGTTTTCTGGTTCGGCATGATGATTACCCTTGCATGCGCCGTAGCTTTCATGCTTTATTACAGGAACATTTACAAGCGCAAAGCCCAGCTCGAAATAATGCAAATGGAAAGCGAATTCAAAGAATCAATGTATCTAATCGCTTCGCGAATGGGGGAAAACAAACCTGTTGAGAACGCGCTGAAACACGCAAAAAACTTTTTGCCTAATCTGAAAATTAGCGAAAGAATTTTTGCAAAGACAATTGAGAATATTGAGCTCCTTGGAATGCCGCTTGAGACAGCAGTCTTCAGCCCGGTTTACGGTTCAATGAAAGGAATTCCTTCCGATACTTTGAATACTGCAATGCGTCTCCTTGTTGATTCTGTTTCTCTCGGAGTAGAAGTCGCTTCCAGAACACTGATGAGCCTCTCGCTCCAAATGGACAACATTGACAAAGTAAACAAAGGGCTCAAAGACATGGTTTCGGAAGTAAGTACTACAATGCAAACTATGGCGATTTTTATCGCGCCAATAGTGCTTGGAATAACTGCCGCGCTTCAAAAAGTTGTGATAAATACTCTTGCCGGCTTAGTTTCGGATCCGCTGGCCCCAAAAACCGCGGTTGAAGCGGGCGGCTCTGTCGGAGGAAATCTTTCAACGCTTTCAAACATCGGCACCATGTTCGACATCAAGCCTGCGGTTTTCGGAACATTCGCTTCCCCGCTTCAATTTCTCATAATCATCGGAATCTATGTAATCGAAATTGTAATAATAATGATTTATTTTACCACAAAAATACAGGAAGATAATGAACTGCTTTTCAGAATTAACCTTGCAAAAGCATTGCCGATTGCGATGCTCGTATTTGTCGCAACCGTTTTTATGGGCAACACGCTCATATCAATGATACTTACTCAGGGCGGGTAATTTAGTTTAACGGGTTTTTTTATGAAAAAATTTTTTTCAAATTTTTTTTCGGAGGAAAAAGCACAGGCCGGCGCAGTTTTCCGCCTAATGGTTGATTCGATAATAATGCTCGCAGTTTTGATAATAATAATTTCAGCGCTCCAACAATTTCAGGGAATGATGCAGGACATTTCAACAAAAGAATTCAACGAACTCATGCTTTCAGCGGTTAAGCTTCCGAGCGGAGAAGTAATTGCCTCAAGAGAACTTTCTTTTCCTGAAGGAAGAGGATACACGGTTTCAAATCTTTCCGCGCTCACAGGCGAACCTCCGCGCTCTTTTGTGCTTTTATCAAACCTTTCAGCTGTAGAAATTTTGACCAACCCCTATTCCATAACATTTAATCGGTCTGTTCAGGCAAAAGTTTATGCAATCTGCAAGCCGGCTGACCAATTAACTGCGTGCAAAACCGGTTGCGGAGAAGGACTAAACCCTGTTGGTGACGGCGGGATTTGCAAATTAGACTGCATAGAAATTTGCTGCAATATTTCTTTCGGACAGCAAATTTCGAATAATGATTTTATTCAATGCCCGCCTGCAGATTAGGGCTAACTGGAGCAAGGTTTAAATATTACTTTGACTCTCACTAAGTGAAAGAGGTGTTTTTTTGTTAAACCAACGAGGACAAGCTTTTAGTGTTTTTGAATTAATGATTGCCGCAATAATAGCGGTCGCAATTCTTTTTGTGCTATTGCCGATTATAAATAATCTAATTACTCCGAGCGGTTCCGCGAGGGACAACATCGCGAATACTTTGAACGCGGTAAAAAACGGCGGTGCGCAAACAAGTCAGGAATTTGTGCTTAAAAAGGACGATACTCTTACAAGTAAACAATTTTCAAAAGAGGGTTTTGATCAGCATTCAATAATTTTTGAAACTTCCAGTTCACTTGCGGGCAATAATTTAATTTATCTCCCCCCGAGTTCCGCAGAAGAAGCATTCTCACAGTTCATTTACAAGGGTGCAACGCAGTTGAAAGCAAAAGCGTCGGTTTATTGTGAGGCAACAGGGCAATCTCTGGCAGATACCATTGGGCCATTAGAGCTTGATATCAGCGGAGAAGCAGATATGGAAATCTGTGGTTTAGACGGCGAATATCAGCCCTGCTGTTTAGTGGTAATAAAGAGGGCATAATTTTCAAACTTTTTTTGAAAGAAGTATAGCCTTATATACTTCTTTCCTCATTATTTTTTTTATGAAACTTCGTGAAGCTAAAGAGCTTTTTTTCGAGGAAAGTGCTTCTTCCGATTTCGGCGCAGTCTATTTGATACTTGTTTTCGCAATCGTAGCTCTATTGCTTATTCTCATTGCAAAACCGATGTTCCAGCAGGCGCAAAAAAGCATTCCGAAAAGCACTTCGAGCAGTTAGGTGGTTTCGTGAAAAGTGCCGCTAAAAAAATAAGCCAACGCGGACAAGTCAGCGCACCATTCGAACTGATGGTTGCAGTGATAATAATGGCCTTTGTCATAATAATCGGCACCTCTTTGTTAATGCAGGTCCAGCAGCAAGTGTGCAAAAACAATAACGATAAAGAAATAGAAAAATTTATTCTTAATCTGCATAATACTGTTGAGTACAGAAGTAGCAGCAAGTTTTTTTTAAAATTTGACGATTGTTTCAACGAAAACAAAGCGACTATCGGAATACAGGTAGAGCGAGCTGGCCCTAACAGTTCAAGCAATTGCAATCTCGCCTGCGGCAGGCCGACAGAGCGATGTCACATATTTGTTTTTTACACGCCCGACATTTCAGGCGGTTACATAAGCAAGTGCCTTGACGTGCCCGAATTCACAAACTTTGAAACCGGTGACGCTTGTTCCGGAACTGAGGAAGGGGGGGCAGAAGAAGGTTATACAGTGATAATGCCCGAACTTTTATCCGTAACTTCCGGTTCCACAATTGTTGCCGAAGGGCAGCCGAGACTAAAATCGGGAAGTTACATTTTTGAAAATGTTTCATCAATAGGGCAGGAAACACCAAGGGTTTGTATTTATCATAAATCATAATGAAGTGAGTTTTTTTTATTTAATTTTATTTATTTGGTGTGATGAAAAATGCTTAGTTTTATTTTAAGCAAAATGAACATGCTTCTTTTCGCAACAGGAATATTTGTAATCGCATTGGCGTTTCTTTTTTTTATTCAGGGAAGAGATTTAACGACCGCCGCGACAAATCTTCTCCAGCAAAACGTGTTGACGATTGGCGGGCAAATAAATCAGGACGCGTTGTGCTCAAGAAAAGTTGTCGGCATACCGGATAGGCTCAGGTATGGAATAAACGAAAGCGCTTTGTATGAAATCGATTTTCAAGTGGTCAATATTTATGCAGGCTCGTCTTCCGAGCCGAAAAAAAATGAGTTGATTCTTTCACTTTACAATAACGAACTCGGAAAAACGAATCCTAACAGGAAAGTTGTTGCATCGCAAAGCGTCACAACCGATGCGGATATTGTTCTGATAAGCGATGAGGTGGTGCGTTTAAATTTATCTCAAATAGAACCGACTGTATACGATATTGGCAATATGAATTTGAGCGGCCCTAAGCCGCTGGTTCTTTTTCCGCGTGCCGAAATACCAGTTGATTCGTTTTATATTGTAAAAGAAATTTCCGACGGAAATAAAACGCTTTACATTATTCCCTGCACCAGTTCCATTCTTGGAAATTGCGCTAAAGTTCTTTCCGAAGTCGGCTGCTATAAAGCCATGCTTGGAAATTATCAAGACAATCAAAAAATTCCCTCCTGTTTTGTGAACGATTATTTGAGTGATGACATTTCTTCGAAAAACAACACTTATTTAAAGTGCAAAGCGTTGAGTATGGCGCCGAATTAATATTTTTTGGTGATTCAATGGTTTTTTCTAAAACAAAAAAGCGGTTAAAAAAATTTTTCTCTTCGAAAGGTTTTATCGGCGCAATAGGGGATGATTTGCCGTCGCTCATACCGATTGTTTTTGCGCTCTTGCTTTTTTTTACAGTGTTTTCCGCAACTCTGAATAATTATGAAACAAAAAATGAGGAATTCAACCAGAAAGTAAAAATGATTTCAATTTCAAGAGAAATTAAAGGGGATTCACTGATTCTAAGCTTGGATCAGTTTAAGGGAAAATGCAATGACGTTCGGTCAGAAAAAATCCCTTACAACTTTGCGGTTGGAATTTATCTTGTGGGGCAAAGTTCTTCCGATGCCGGCGTTTCAGGCGATGCTCTTTCCAATATGTTAAATTGTTCCAGCAGCGCATTTGATGCCGGCGAACCCGGTTTTAATAAAACCGCTCTGCTTCCGGACCTTTTTCAAGATTGCGATGCCGGAAGCGAGTTGAGCTGCAAATATTTTTGCGAGTATGTAAAAGTTGGTTCAAAAAGTTTTGATTGCAGCCAAAAAAATTACATAATAAAATTTTATCCCGTAGCGGTTCAAACAAAATTTTCGGTTTCCGGCGAGCATAGCGTTGTCGCGCCGGCGATAATGGTTATGGTGGTGTGGCAATGAAATTTTTTAAAAAAAAATTTTTCCCTAATCAAATTGATTCCCGCGGGCAGGCAGCTCTAACAGATTCTCTTTTTTTCCTTGCAATAGTTGCAATGCTCTGCACGCTCTTATTTTATTTTATAATAAATTACGGCATAACAATTGAGGACCAGATTAATTCTTTTTACTCAAGCGATTTCGCGATGGACACGCTTAAAGTAATCGCCTATGTGAATGTTATGCGCGACGGCAATAGCATTTACGCCGACGAGGGGCCCGATCCGCAATATGATTATTTGCTTACTATGATTAAGGAAGATTATTCGCAGACAAGCGCGGCCGGTTCCCCCTATTTAAGCCCGCCGACAAAAAAAGCGATTGCAAACACCGTGCATACGGTAATGAAACCGTTTGAGCACTCGGTCGATTACGCATTCTATTTTTTTCAGGAGGATTCGCAGAAGTTTCTGTTCCTTCTGATAGGGCTTCATGAATGCATAAAGGATGAATCGGGGGTCGATTGTAAAGTTGATGACGCTAACAGGATAGTCGGAAGTGAAAGAAGAATGTATTATTGTCTTCCGCCGATTGATTCGCCCACAAGCGCAACGGTGTTAAAAGACAAGGTTTTTCCCTACACGGGAAAAGTCGATTCTGCAGCAAGCAAAATATTTTTGGCAAAATCGGTGAAAGCCGCTGATGGGAAAATTAACGTAAGCGGCGGAGCGAATTATGTAATGGAACTTGATCTCTGGGTTTCAAAGGACATAACAAGCCTCAGGTCGCTCGAAAGCGATTCGCATAAAGCGGATTTCAATTGCATGCTTGTCAATAGGTCTGATTATGAAGACACGCTTATTCCTTCATAATTAGATTTTTGTTTTTGTTCCGCAGCTCGGGCAGGAATATTTTCCTTCGGAATATGCCGCCGCGCATTTTGCGCAATATGCCTTCCCGCATTTAGGGCAGTAAATAATTTTATCCGTTTTTGCCTTGCAATTTGTGCAAAGGTTTTCCTTCTTGTCGGCTTTTTCAACCGCCACGATTTCTTCCGGTTCTTCGTCCAAATTAATTTCTCCGCCTTCTTCGTCAAAACCCTCTCCCAAATCGAATTCGTTATCAGCGCCGTTTTTTTTGCCGGGCGATTTTTTTTCGTCTCCGATGTCAAATGATTCGTCTTCAAGTAAAGATTTTATGTTTTTAATCGGTTCGGCGGAAACAGGCGCAATCGGCTCAATTCCTTTTTCCTCTTCAACAGGGTTTTCTTTTACTTCGCCTCTCCGCATAGCCCTTCTTGATCTTCTATCACGCCAGTTTTCCCTTTTACCTTCCGTTTGCTGAGCTTCGCTTTCCGCAATTTCTTCTTTTGGGTAGAGTTCGGAAACATTGCTGTCTTTTAGCTGGGTGTAAATATTTTCCGCGATTTGTTCCGCTTCCTCTTTGTTGGGCATGCGCTTGTTTTTTTCCTTAAATTTCGCTATTTCTACAAGCGCCAAATCCTCTTCTTTTTTTTTCTGTTCGAATTTTTTTAGTTCGCGATAGTTTTTTTCATCGATGTTGATGTCTTCATAGCTCATTGTCGGAATTCCTGAAAGGGGCTGATGGGGCGAGTGTTCCGAATAGGCAGGGGTATCATAACCCGCTCCGAGCCCGTAATAATCTTCTTCGTTTCCGTTTCGTTCTTCCGCGTCTCCACCGCGCCGGTGTTGCCCTGTTTTTTGTTCCGCCTGACGATAAAACCTTCTGAGCCTGCGGGGTGTTTTTTCCATAAAATCAACTCTGCTTTAATAAATTTTTATTCAAACCTTTCAATTTTTTCAAGTTCGCTTAAATTAATATCCTCTCCAAGTTCTTTGCAGCTTCTTTTATTCTTCCCTGAATCTTTTTTCTCATTTGATTTTGCAATGGCTTTTAACTGCTGTAAAGCGTTCTTCTTCTCCGCATCTTTGTTTTGTTCGGAACCTAAAAGTCTCTGTTTTAGGTCAGAAATTATACTTGTTTTTTTCTCTTTAAAAACCTGTTCTTTTTGATTTGCGCTTTCCGCATTGAAATAACTTTTTTTGTCGCCGGCCAATATTTTTTCAGGAATCAATTCACGTTTTTTTTTCTTAACTAACTGAGTCGAATCCGTTTCTTCAAACGAAATTCTTTTTGCAAAAGCTACTGCAATAAACAGGGCATAAAGCGCTCCAAACATAAAGAAAAAATATTTTGCGCCGAAACCGAATGCAACAATTATAGAGATTATTGAAATCGGAAGGCCTGCAAGAAAAGCATAACTTATTTTTTCGGTTACCGAGAATCCCTGGGTCTCCGGCCAGCCTAATCTAATAATAGAATAACCAATTGAAAAGCTTCCTGCAACTGAAACCAGATAAATAAGCAAATCAATCAAGTGATTTCACCGCGCTTCCGGATACTAATAAGTTCCTAGGTATTTATTACTTTTTGTTTTGAGAATGCCCGTTTAGCACGCGGATTTCTCTATTTTTTAAAGTTCTTAAATTTAAAAAACTTGAAAGAAACTCTCGCCAAAGGAACGCTTATATATCACTATATATATAATTTTTTTGAAAGCATGGATATCTTCACTATAGCGGGCACGGCAATAGATTTTCTTAAATTGCTCGTTCCCCTTGGAGTAATCGGGTTTATAGCTTACAAGCTCGGGCAACCGATTCTTGAAAAATTGACAGGTAAGCATTCGCTTAGTTGGGTAAAAGCCTGTATTATTCTGAATTTTGTTGTTGCTTTTGCGTGGCTTTTTTTCTTTTACATCTACTTTATTTTGATAGGCGCGGCTACAGGCGCTCCGGTTGACCAGGATTCTCAACTCACTATGCTTGAAAATTTAGGGGTTATTTTATTTGACAGTATTAGAATTGCGGTTTCCGCGATAACCATCGCGCTCGCATTGCTTATTTTCGAATTCGTAGCGAGCCTGATAATTTCAATGCAGAAAAAAAATAAGTATTCTGTTTTGCTAAAACAATTGATAGGCGTTTTCGGCGCCGCCGCCCTATTCTTAGTGCTGATTTTGTTCTTTTTTGATTGGGTTATTTTGGGGCTTTTTATTTTCACTTTTTACGGAAAAATAAGGGCGCTTCCGTTGTTGGTTATAAGTTTTTTGGGAGCAGTTTTGTAGGTGAATGAGATGAATAAAATAGGTGCTGAAAATTTGTTCAGCCACTTTTGCAGAGGCTTTTTCGCCGCATTTCTCGTGATGCTTCTTTTTATGAGCTCGCCGGCTTTCGCGCTCTCTTTTCAAAACATAAATTCTGATTATGTACAAGTTTCAAGCGAAAAAATTTTTTTAGCAGAAACTACAACCGCTACCGATACCGCAGATAGTTCAACGAGCACAACAACAAGCGAAACAACCGACAATTCCGCAACAACTGCCGGAACAGCAGGCACGACAACCTCCGGCACCGCCGATTCGACGACGAGCAACAATGTCGACGGAATAGATTATTCGAACGGAAGTTCCTGCGTAATATCTTCCCTCACTCCGAAAGAATCGAAAGCCATAATGAATATTACCAGCGACGGGTTTGACGGTAAAATTTTGGGCGACGGAATTGACACTAACGAGCCTGGAAAAAAAATTGACGGCGCACAGATAGTCGGAGAAAGCAATGACGGCAAGAATGCAGTCACTCAAAAACCTCCAAATGAAATGACCGATGCTGAAAGATTCAAATTTTTGGCGGACAGGCACATAGAAGGCCCATGGGGACTCGGATTGGTTTTGGATGATACGCTTAGAGTCGGAAGATGCGCGGACTTGCAAAGTCAGGCCTGTTGGATAAACGACCCGGGGCTAAGCATTAGAACCAGCGGCACCGGTTTTAGTTCGGATATTACGAACGCAGTCGCTTCTCTTAGCGATGTTGCCGAGAGATCAAAAATAAATATGACTGATCAGGAGTATGAAAAATTAAAACAAAATATTGTTGACCAAAACGATTCGAATTTTACAAACATTAGTTGGGCGTCCGGAGAAAAAATAAAAAATTCAATTCTTACAAAGAGTTACGGCGCAAAAAATGCAACAAGCTGCAACAACAGCAATTGCGCAATAAGCACTTATTCCGCGTTCGACAAATATTATAATTCGTGGTTCTCAACTGACCTGGTTGTCTTCAACATCGGCCCGACTTTTTTTAATCAGGCAACCAGAGGCTTAAAATCAATCGCCTCAAGAGTATCAACTAATGTTGGAAAAGAGGAGCAAACTATTTTGGGAAAAGGGCTCGCAAATTTGAATAAAACTTATAGCAAAATTGCAACAGGAATAAAAGAAACTCCCGCAAACCTTGTGGGTGTTCAAAAAATGAGCCAGTTTTGGCCGAATGTTCAGAAGCACGGATTCGGCCCGGCAATGGATGATTTAATAATAAAAAAGAAACTTTTTTCGAACGGAGCGCAGGGATTCGTAAGCGACATGCTCTCTAATGAATCACAATTAATGAAACTTACTCCGTTGCAAAGAGAACAATTTTTTGACGATTTCCAAACCTTCGCCTCTTATGTGAAAGCAAGCAATGTAAAAGCAAAGGACTACAAGTCAGTACTTGAATCAGCGATGAAAAATTATGATGATGCGATTAAAGTTGCAGGAACCAATACTGATGCAATAAAAGCGGCTCAACAGGCTTTAAATTCCAGCAAAGTTGATGTTGCAAGAGACCTTGTTAGAATGGGCAACGAGTGGGATGACATTACGCGATTAGATGTGCCCGAATGGGTGCAGAACAACGAGGATTTGTTTTCACTTCAAGGGTTGTCAGTTAAAAAAAACGGAGTTGCCAATGTTGAACAGGGCGCAATATCTCTAACCGGAAAAAACTATGACATGAAATCAATAATGAAAGAATTTGAAAAAAATGGGAATTGGGATGCTTGGAAAGCTTCGCTTAGCCCTGACACTTTCGAAGTAACTGAGAAGGGAATACAATTGTATAAAGTGGTGCCGAATAAACTTGAACAATCCAATGTTCGCTTTGAAGATTTAACAAAATGGATAAAACAGTACGGCGACGGACGCATATCAGTAAAACTTACTAACGGAAATTTCGTGGAACTTTCTGAAAGCGGCCTTGGAAATTTATCAAAGAATCAGTATCTTCCGGCTTCGATAGATATTTATAAAACAGGCTTCGAAAAAGCCGAAGTATTAACGCCGGAAGACTTTGCTGCGCGAATAACACACAGCAGAATGTTTTCAAGATACAACACCGCTGAAAACAACGTAAAAGATTTGACGCTTGCAATGGCCGAAAAAAATTTCAAGCCAAGAAAAGCTCTTAGTGTTCTTGACAGACAGTTCGCTCTAGAGGATAATATGCTTAAACAGTATTTCAAGGATCCGCTGAGAGCAGGTATCTGGAAGGGAACAGTAATGCCGATACTTTACTGGAACGCGAAAAGAGGATTCGGAAATGAAGATTATTCTGCGTACATGCTTCCGGACAGCTGGACAACAACAGCGATTACACAAGGCGTTGACAGAATTTACAATGATTCTTTTATTGATTTTTTCGCAAACGAAGGCTCTGATCAAGGAGACCTATTTGCTAAAGCAATAAACTCTTTCATTTTCCCGATAAGAAGTCTGGTGCTTGACCCTGCGCTTAGTACTGTGCCTCAACTAAAAGAATGGTTCTCAAGATTTTCAGGCGAAGGCGGGTTGCAGGCGGGAATAACAAACGGCTCAATAATGCGCGACACGGTAAAAGATATTGCATTTTATTCTCACAACGAGAAATGCGATGGTTGCGGCGCCGACATGACTTACAAAGATGATTACTTAACATTCGGCGGTTTTAAGATTACAGAAAGCGCGCAAGTTTTCCTATTGGAAGCAACAGATGCGGATGAAAAAGCAAAAGAAGGGACTACGCTAATAGCTTACACTCATCACTCTAACATTAAGGGAAAAACAGGCGACATTGAAGGCGAAGCGATTAACCTTGTTGATGGGAGAAAAGACGGAGAAACATGCGACCAGAAATTAAGAGAAATAGGGTTAGGCTGGGCAGGAACCGGTGCGGGAGGAATACTTGCATTCGGAGAGAACATGGCTTATGTAATAAACCCCGGGTTTGGGTTGATAGCCTCAGGAATCCAACAAGTTTATTTGGCCCCAAAATTAAAAGATTGTGTTGATGATGCCGAAGGTTATTACATACACTTCTATATGCCGCCGAGTGAGAAAGCAAAAACAAGCCAGCCAAAAGAATTAATTTCTAATGAAACACTAACAAGCACTGCCGCAAAAATAGTTGATAGTGTTAATGGGGCGGTTGCAAAAAATTCAACTGATAATTCTCAGCCAAACGTTGTTTCAAGCGCGATGGACAAATTAAAACAACAATTTTCAAATTTCTCCGAACAAGCACAAAAAGCAAACGTGCTCCAAGCAACCATTAAACTTGATCCGCTCAGTACAGGCGGCGTTACAGGAAAAGATGTGTTTTACATATGGTACAAGGGCTCGATAATGCCGTCAGGGTATTCTACAGAAGGAAAAATTATTTGGAAAGACGGAAACAAAAGCCTCGAAGTTAACAATGAAACAGGAGAAATAAAATACAATGGCAAAGTTGTTGTTCCCGCTTCAAAAGCCGATCACACAAGAATGGCTACGACTCCTGCAGACACAAGAATTCCCGCAATAGTTGTTCCGAAAACACTTACGAAAATAGCTGCGCCCGAAGTTGATTCTCCGGTGTTTGAATTAAACACAAACGGCGAAGTGCGAGTCGTATATGCAGAAGTTTTGAGTTGCATACAAAAAGCGGTTGAAGCACAAACGGGAATAGTGTTCTCGGGCGATGAATTAACACAAGCTTTCGGCGCACTCAAAAATTTGAAAACTTCCGATTACAGCGGAATATTCGTGCAGGGCGGAAAAATTTATTTGGAAGGAACGGGCAACAGAACACAGGGTGTCGGAAGCGATTCTAAAGTAATTGTTGACGGTTTTTGGGAAACAAAATTTTCGGATAACGGAAAAGAACAGCCTGCCGGAAAATTCGTTTCAATGAATTTCGATTACGGAGTAATAGCGCTAAAACCAGAAACAAACGAACTCATAGTTTGGTTAAGACAGCACAAAGATTCAGTTCTTGATGCAAAAGATGTTGCAGGATTAACTGCTACCAAAACATCAATCATAGACCCTGAAACCGAGTGCCCCGTTCCGGCGCTAAACCTTGCCGCACAAGCTTATCCGAATGATGACTTGGGTCAGAAAAAAGTAACTACCTTCAATCAATCAATGGATCACCTGGGGCCTTTCACTCAATTCATAACTGACGGAAGAATTTACGAGTTCTATTCAAAGCGCGACCCTACAAGCGGTGATTGCAAAGATTATTTCAGAATAAGGGACAAGGATACGGGGAAAATAATTAAAGATTCTGAAATAGTCGGCGGCGTTGAAGGAATAAAACAACTTGAAGATGGAACATTAGTTTTCAGCACTGCTGACGGGAAACAGCACAGCCTTAAATTTGATTCTGAAAACGGGGTTCCAATGCTGACTTACAACAACGGTACTCCGGAAACACTCCTTGCAGCGCAAGGGCCAAACGGCTCATTCTGGTACGACCCGACAACAGGAAAATGGTATCCGGAAAACGGGATGCAAATCCCGCTTAATCAGGGAATAAAAGATAACGGGCTTTACATCGCAGGCGAAAACGGAAAAATTGTGGGCGAAGGCAAAAATCCTATGACGTTCAATGTTGGCACATCAACAGGCACAGGACTTAATATTCCATCGGTTCCAGAAACCGTTGAAAGCCTAATGCTTTTCGTCTCGCTTTTCCTTGCGGCATCGTTTATTATTACAAGAAAAAGAAATTTTTATAAAAAAAATAATTAGTTGCTAAAAAAATAACTGATTGAACCCAGCAGTTACTATTTTTGAAAATCGGCATACTATGCATACATGGGAGTGATGTCGCTCTCATCGCAAGAATTTTCTTTCACGGTTTTCAAATGTTCTACAAGGGAATCCTCAACGGTTCTTCCCTCTTTCTCAAGCGATGTCAGATCAATTTTCAAGCCGGTTATTTTGCAAATGGCTTTTACTATTTCTTTTGCAGCGTGATAGTCGGCGCTCGTTTTAGTGTTTCCCATTATGCAAAGCGCATCGATATTGTTTTCCTTCAATTCAAGCATTATCAAAGCAGTTACCCCCGAAGTTATACCGTTGCTGATTAATTTTATTCCGTTATTGCTAATAATTTTTTTCGAATTCTCGTTACTCGCAAAAGCATAAACTTTTGTTGTCTCGTCGGTTCTTATGCCCGAAGTCGAAATAACTGTTTTTATTCCTTTTTTCTTCACCCAATCAACAAATTCTTTTGCAACATCAGCAGCAGATTCTTTCGGCACGACTTGTTCAGCAAGTATTATCGCTAATTTATTTTTTTTGCTCGCATAAATTCGCACAGGGTGCATTGGGAGGCCGTTCTCAATCCTTATTATGGGCAAAAATTTTTCCGAATTAATGTGGCCTATTTGCTCCAGCCTTAATTTTTCCACAATGTATTTGGAACCAATGGTCCCCGAAAGACCGAGCCCCGGAAATCCCTCAAGCAGCGTGTACCCGCGCAGCGAAACATTTTTTGTTTCAATTAATTCAACAGTGCAATCGCAGGCGCGGGAATCGTTTTTAGGTTTCAAGATTTTTCACAATATTAGAATGAATTACGTCCTTAATAACTTTTTCCATGCGCAGATTAAAACGCTTATTGTAATTCAAACACCCTTTGCAATTAAAAAAATCGCCATTGCCATCGGCAGAAGTATGAGTGCATAAATCCAAAACTGTTTTTTATTTCCTTCCTGCAGCGAAAGAAAAAAAGCGCTTAGCAAAGAATATTCGCAGAGATAAATTGTTGTGCCGAGCGTTGCGAATGCGAGCATTTTTTTTCTAACCTCGATTTCCATTCCAATGCTCAATTCGCCCATTGAATCGAAATTCAATCCAGAAACAAGGCCTACAATCAATCCGATTATTGCAGGGACTATAAATCCTGAAGCAAGTATTAACGTATACTTGTTGATTAACATGACTGCCTGCCTCTCTCGCATAATTGCCTGAGTTTCAAGCAAATCCTCCGCAGCTTCCTTAAATATTTTAGACATTTGCGCGCCGCTGTGATAACCCTGCAAAAGAAGATTTATTGTTCGCGAATAAACAGTGCTTTTATTTAAGTCCTTCATTCTCTGCAGGGTTTCCTCAACACTTGCCCCGTTTCTTATTTCGCTGCTTGCCCTTTCAAAGTCTTCTCTTAACAGTGGAAAATCCTGTTTTGCAAGTCTGGTTATTGTTCCAATAAGCGAGGTTTCATCACAAAAAACGCTTGCTTCGAGAAGCAAATCGGGCAAAAGTTTTTCTTTCGCGCGTTTGCGGTTCTCAAATTTTATGTCTTGAAAAAGATAATTTAAAATGAAAGGGAGAAAAAACACGAGCATTCCGATTGAAATGCTTTCTGCCCCAAAAAATCGCGAAATAACAAACATTGCCGTGACCATTAGAAGTATTCCTTCCACAACAGAGTATTCTATGAATCCTCCAAGGGTTTTCATTCGCGAGCGGTTCATAAAAATTTTTTCCTCGAACGAAGAAACCTTGTTTTTTTCGAAAAAGAAATTAATTGTTTTTTTGAAGAAAATGATTGAATCCAAAATTTTTCCCGCCCAAAATTAAAATTTTTTGTATTCGATTAAAATTTTTTTATTGCTGCAAAAATACAGGGGTTTTTGCTTTTATTAGAAGCAGAATTCCCAGGTCCGCCAACGGAAAACCTCCGACGATTATTGCAAAGATCTGTTCCGGCGTGAATTTTATGTTCATAAAATAGCTTCCTATTAAAATGAAGCTTTGAAACATTGCGGGCACTATTGCCGAAACCGCAACAAACACTAATGCATAGACAACCATCTTATTCGAAAACTCGCGGCTTTCGATTTTTTGTTTTAGCAGGAGTTCTTGCGCCAGTTTTTTTAGTCCGTCGACATCTTTCTTTCCCTGCAGTTGAAGATTTGAAAGGTTGCTGCACGCCCGTCGCATTGTTAGTGAGTCGATTCGCCCGCTAATTCCATTAAGCGCTTCCTGAAAACTGACCCCCTTTTCTATGTCTAACATAACTTTCGCGAATTCCTCTTTCGCGGCGGAGTTTTCTTCCAAATCTTTTTTTACGCAATCTCTCATAGCCTCAAAAAAACTTTTCCCTATTTTGATTTCAGTCGATAATTGAAGCAGAAAGAACGGAAGTTCCGCCTCCACTTTTTTCGAGTACGCTTTTTTTTTAAAAAATGGCGAGGTTAAAAGTGCCAAAAAAATAATTGCTGCACAAACAACGGCAAGTGCTCCAGATTTTAAAATATTTTTTTCGATTACGCCCGTTATGAGCCAGATAAAGAGGCTTATAAAAACACTCAGCCTTAGGCTTTGCGATTTATGAGCTTCAAACTCTTTTTCTCTCATAAAGCTTTTGCTTTTCAAAATTTTTTTCAAAACAGATTCTCTTGTTGAAACAATTTTGAATGAACCCTTTTGTTTTATTTTTAAATTTTTTTCGTCAAATTGCTTTGCCATGTTATTCCCTTTCAATTATTTCAAAAAATTCTCTGAAGCTTGTTCTTGAATCAAGATTTTTCAAAAGCTTTTCCTTTTGTTTTAAAAGTTTTTTTGTTTCTTTCTCGTTTGTTGAAAAAGCTCGCGCTATTTTTTCCAAAACCCTTACAGTTTCTTCTTTTTTTTCTAATTTGTTTTTTTCATAAGAAAAAGAGTACAGGGTTTTTAGTTGGAGCGAATTTTCTTTTTGAATAACCTCGCTTATTTCAGTCACCTTTCTTTCTTCCCTTCTTGCCCCGCTTTTTTCGATTTTTTCCTGCCGTTTTTGCACAACAATAAGGTCAAGTGAAGCAAGCGCTCTCTCCTCTATCCCAAAAGAAACGAGCCTCTCCAAAGCCTCCTTCGCACTTTCAGCGTGGAAAGTGCAGTAACTTCCTCTCGCTTGTCCCGCGAGCATGGTATCAATGAATGCCTTTGCCTCCTCCTTTCCTCTGATTTCCCCAACTATTACTCTGTCAGGCCTCATCCTGAAAGTGTTTTCAATAAGCTTGTCCAAACCGATTTTGAGTTTTTCCGCAGTATTCATTTTTATCAGATGGTGCTGCGGCGGCATAAGTTCGGGGGTTTCCTCCACAATTATTATTCTTTCTTTCGGAGGGAGAAAACAAAAAAGAGAGTTTAGGGTAGTTGTTTTTCCAGAACCGGTGTTGCCGCAAATAAGAATCGAGGAAGAAGTTTGCATCGCGAGCCAAAGAAAAGCCATCGCCTCCCTGCTAATGGTTCCAAAATCTATCAAATTTATCGGCGTCAGCGGATTCTCCTTGAATTTTCTTATAGTGACATTTATTCCGCTAAAAGCAACCGGATAAATAGAAGCATTCAATCTTGAGCCGTCTGCAAGCACTGCATTAACCATCGGCGTATGAAAACTTAATTGTCTCCCAAGCGGCGCCGCCATCTTGTTCACAATATTTTTTATTTTTTCTTCAGAATCAAAAAAAACATTTGTTCTTAGCCAACCGAAAGTCGAATGATAAACCATAATTTCTTTGTTCGGCCCGTTCACAATTATTTCCTCAAAATCGGGGTCCTTCAACAACGGCGTAAGAACACTTTCTCCAAGCGATTCCCATTCCAATAATTGAAGCATTTTTTCCCGCTGTTCCTTCGGCAGGAGCACTAAGCTTTCAAGGCAGTAATTCTTCAGAAAAAAATAAACATCTCTTCTGGCCTCAATTTTTGTATTAGAATGTTTTAATTCCTCCAAAACTTTGCCAAAAAATTTGTTTTCTTTCTCGCTTAATTTAGGAATATTTAAAACCAAAAACAAATCGCCTTGCTTCGCAACGATTTCACCGCTGACACACTCACTGACCTTCTTGGAATAATCCAGTTGATTTATTGTAAAGCCTGCGCTTTTCTGCATAAAATAAAGCAATTTTCGTGCTTTAAAAAAACTCTTCTGAATTCGTCAATCGCAGTAATTTTGCCCGTTCAATGCAGTAAAAAAGCCGATTAAATTTCAAAAACTGCTCGCAGTTTGATTTTCAAACCTAACAAATTTTTATATTTGTTTTAACTACATAGTTTCGGGTTATCACCCCGATTTCTCTAGGTAGAAGGTAAAGAGGCAAAGGAGGAATGGAAAGCAAGCTACTTTTGTGCTTTCTATTTCCTCTTTTTTTTACGAATTAGATAATCTTCAAAAATATGCGGGCATTTAGGCAGTTTATTGAAGGGTTTTCTACCAGTCAAGAGTACTTCCAATTCGCACACTTTTCGCTCTTCCGGCCGGCAGTTCAATAACATATTTTGCAGCTTTCTTTGGCGTATAATTCGGAATAAACGGTTGAACCGTTACCTTGTCTACTACCTTTCTTTTCTTATTCAAAAAAAGCACGTCAATCGGAAAGAAAACAAACATCATGTGAATTGAACTTTCAAGTCTTGCCTCTTTCGGCATTTCCAAAACGAGCGCGTAGTCGAAGCGTTTTTCCTCCTCAAACATAAGGCCGCGCATCCTCTCCCAAGAAGTGTTCGCAATCTTGACCTTCTTCATCAGTTGCTTTCCATTTGTCTTTAACATAAAATTGCCTGCAAAAAGTTAGAATGCCCTTTTCAAAAATCATTCCGGTTTATTTCAAAAGTTCGAGTGCGGGCACTTTTATTTCTTCTAAAATTTTTTCTGTCTTTTTCGGTGAAACATTCTCGAATTCTTTTCTTTTCTGCTTCAATTCTTTTGTAAGCCTGTTAACCTCGCTTATCTTGTCCTGCAAATTTGAGAGTATTCTGCTCATTTCTTCCTTTACATCGTCAGGATTTTCTTTAGCGTCCATTATTTCACTTCAAAAAGGTTTCAATAATATTAATGCTTTGCCATATTAAAGCATTTCGCAAAAACAAAAAACGATTTTCTCACCGGGCTTACTTCAAAACCTTTCCGGTTTCATTGCTCCAAAAAATCAAATCCAGTTCTGCAAAATCGATTTTATGTTTCATGCAAAAATTTTTCATCTTTTCCTCAATCTCCAAATACTTTTTCGGCGGCAGCGTTTTCGGAACCGATTCAATTACTCCGCAAGAAACTAAGTTTTTCAAAATGTGCCTGTCGAGAATCGCAATCTCTTCTCCGAAGCCTATATTCCGCAAAAAATGCGACGCCTCCTTCATTCCGTAGCCGTTCACTTCGCGCACCAAAAACTCTCTGCACTTCAATGGTGCGCCTGGGAGCCCGTTCTGCTTCAAAATTTGTTTAATTCGGTTTTTCGGAAACTTTTTTTGCGCTTCCTCAAGCCTCTTCGCTTTCGTTTTGTAAAATCTCACGCTTCGCAAAAATTTTTCTTTCTGCTTCGCGCTTCCTTTCAAAAGAATTTTGTGCTCCTTGAGAAGTTCAATCGTTTTCAGTGCTTGGTTAGCCGAACTCTGCGGCGTAAGAATGCAGAAGCACAGTTCCTCGAAAACTTTTTCGTCCGAAAGCCAGGTTTTTTTGAAACTCGCCAACGCCTTTGTTATTTCGTTTTCAATTTCGGCGCTCGCTGCGCAAAACTTCTGTTTTTTCATGGAAAGCCGCCACCAATTCGAAATTTAATAATTTGCGCAGAGCCTTTCAAAGTAAGCCTTCGGATGCAAACAGCACGGACATTTTTCCGGCGCCTCTTTTCCCATGTGCACATATCCGCAGTTCCTGCACTTCCATTTTATTTCTTTTTCTTCCTTGAAAGTTTTCTTTCCCTTCAGCGTTCCAAGTATTTGCTTGTACCTGTTTTCATGCTTCTCCTCAACTTCCGCTACTTCTTTGAAAAAAGTCGCCGCATCCTCGCAGCCCTCTTTCCTCGCAACTTTTTCAAATTCTGGGTACATTTGGTTTGTTTCATAATGCTCTCCGGCAATCGCCGCTTCCAAAAAAGCCTCTAATCCTTTTTCATTTTCTCCAAGCAATTTCCAAATCATTTTTGCGTGCTCCTTTTCGTTTAGAGCTGTTTCCTCAAAAATCGCAGCTATCTGCTCATAACCCGCTTTTCTAAACTCCTTTGCGAAGTAATCGTATTTGTTCCTCGCCTGGCTCTCGCCAGCAAAAGCCGCCCACAAGCTCTTTTTCGTTTCAGGATACTTATCAATTTTTGCCATACAAAACCCTCCGATAAAAAATATTTCAAATAAAATAATTTTAATTTATTAAAAAAATTATCCGAGCATCAAATCAACATCGGTTTCAGTGTCCTCAATGTATTTCTCGAACAGTGCCACGTGCCCGCCCTCAAATTCCGCAAGTTCCGAAAAAAATTCTTTTACCGCACCGCTTGTTTTTTCAGCCGCTTCCGCATAAAATTCCTGCGCTTTTTTTTCTCTCCACAAGGCATAAAGCATTGCAGTAATCTCGTCTTTTCCCGCGTCCATTAAATGCGCGGGCGGCGGCGTGTTGTGCTGAAAAATTATTTTTTCCGCGTCTCCAATTTCAAGCATTTTTTTCAATTCAAGTATTTTTTCCAGGTGCATCGTTTCTTCTTTCACTAAAAACGAGAAAAAGGTTTCAAGTTCGCTTCCATTGGTTTTTTCAGCTTCCTTTTCATAGAAAGCTTTGCTCGCGCGCTCTATGTGCTCTGCAATCCCCAAAGCTTCGACAACCGCTTTTTTTGAACCAGTGTCGAGCGCTTGAATCGCGCCGAATATTTCTTTTCCCTTTACAAGCTCCGTTCTTTTCACCTGAATCAATTGATAAAAGAATTCGGTTGTTAGTTGTTTAAAGGTTTTCTATTGACTTAACGCCTGCAAATTGGTACAATCATCGAATGATTTTTTTGCACCGTTTTTCCGCTTAAACCAGAAGCTTTTAATATTTAACAATTCGTTATTTTGTTTAGTGTTTTAAATGCTCGAATCAATAGCGTTCATTCCGGACGGCAACAGGCGTTACGCGCAGCAGGCGGGAATAAACCTTGCGGAAAGCTACTATTTGGGTACGCAAAAAGCCTGGGATGTTTTGGAGTGGCTAACAAAATATCCAAAAATAAGAGTCGGTACTTTTTACACTTTTTCGTTAAAAAATTTTGACAGGAGCAGGCTCGAACTTTCAGTTCTAATGAAAATATTTGAAAAGGAACTTGATAGCGTTAAAAAAAAGAAAATAATTGAAGAGCAGGGAATTCAATTAAATTTTCTCGGGCAAAAAGAAAAATTCCCAAAAATAATTCAGAAAAAAATGCTCGAAGCGGAGAAATATACGTCTCAGTTCAATGGAAAGACAGTCAACCTTGCGTTGGGCTATGACGGTCAGACCGAAATAGTTGAGGCTGCAAAAAAATTTGCTCAAGATACAAAAATCGGTAAAGTCAATCCCTCTGAACTTTCAATCGATTCTTTCAGAAAATATTTGTATGCTGATTTCAAGGAGCCGGATTTGATTGTGCGCACCTCAAACCAGCAGCGCCTTTCCGGCTTCCTCACATTCCAAAGTTCCTATTCCGAGCTTGCCTTCATCGACAAGTACTGGCCCGCGCTCACAGAGCATGATGTAGACACGCTGATTGACGAATACAATTCGAGAGAAAGAAGGTTTGGCAAGTAGATTTTTCAGCTTTTTTGCAGAATATTTTTTATGAAAGAAATAATTATTGTAAATCCTGAAGAATTTGAAAGGAAAAAAAGTGTTTTCATTTTGGCAGGGGCCTCGAAATTGCACGTTGTCTCTGATTTTGATAGGACACTTACCGTTGCATTCTCAAACGGTGAAGAACTGCCGACTGCAATCGCACAAATAAGAAAAGGCAGTTATATTTCTCCAAAGTATGTCAAAGAAGCGTACGCGCTTCATGATTATTATTATCCAATTGAAATCAATCCGAATATTCCGTTCGCCGAAAAGAATGTAAAAATGAATGAGTGGTGGAACAAGCATCTGAAGCTTATTGTCGATTCGGGATTGTCGAAGCAAATAATGGAAAAAATAATTTTGGATCAGCGAATCGTCGGTCGTCCAGGAATCGATAAATTTTTCAAAATTTTGGATGATGTTGATGTGCCAGTTCTGATTCTTTCAGCAGGGTTGGGAGATTTTATTGAAAAATATATGGGGGATAAAGGCTTTTTGAGCTCAAATATTTATATAATTTCTAATTTTTTTAAATTTGACGGTAATGGAAAAGCGGTCGGCTACAAGTCAAAAATAATCCATTCACTAAACAAGGATGAGGCGCAGGCAAAGGGCTCCAAATATTTCAAAAAAATTTCTGGCAGAATCAATGTATTGTTGTTGGGCGACAGTGTTGAAGATATAAAAATGTCCGCAGGGATGAATCACAAAGGAATAATAAAAGTAGGGTTTCTAAATAAGAATATTGATGAGAATATCGAATACTTTAGGAAAAATTTTGATGTGATAATTCTTAACGACGGCCCGATGGATTTTGTAAACGATTTGTTAGAAGAAATTTTTGGCGAAAAATAGCTGAAAATCCGCCCCAGTTTCTTTTATAAATAATTTAGATGCCTATTTTCTGCATAGCCCCGTCGTCTAGTGGCCAAGGATACGAGCCTCTGGAGCTCGGGACCCCAGTTCAAATCTGGGCGGGGCTATAGTTTTCGCGGGATTGCGGAGCAATCACGCCCCGTCGCCTAAGGGACTTGGCGTTCCGAATCTGGGCGGGGCTATTTTTTTCTTTTTTTGAGTTTTTGGCTGAGAAGTTTTTTTCAGCTTCTCGCAATGTCAAGTAGCGTTCTAGCCATGAACCAGAACTTCGGCTTGCCCGCAAGTTTTCCGACAAACTTTGAAGGATTATCCATGTCGCCTTCCTTCTCTAAGAACTCTTCTATTCCCTTTGCCTTCAATTTTGCAAACAGCGCGTCAATTTCTTCCGCGCGCATCGAATTGAAATATTTCCGTATTTTCCAGTGCATTCGCAGCTCCCTGTTTATTTTTTCCAGATTTTTGTCGTAATTTGCAAGCGGTTTTTTGTGCACAATATTATCCACAATTGTTTGCGCGGCGATGTTCCCGGCTTTCATCCCGAAGATTATTCCTCCGCCGGTCGTCGCTTTCGTGTGAAATGCCGAATCACCAAGAAGAAGAATATTGCTTTTTTGTATTTGCTGTGCGTTCAACGGCGGCCCGCAGGGTATGAGCGAAGATTTTGTTCCGTATGAACGCGCTTCCGGAAACTTTTGTGCAATGAATTTTTGCAAATTCTCCGAAGGATTTTTCCCAAGTCTGCACCCAAGGCCTATTCGCGCCTTTTCACTTGACAAAGGTATAACCCATCCGAAGAACCCATCGGCAAAATCTCCAAAATGTATTTCAACAAAGTCTTTTTCGAAATTCCCGCTGCAAACGGTTTGTGCAGAATGCACAAAATTTTCTTTTGAAATAATTGTGGACATTAGTTGTCTCACGGTAGAATTTACGCCGTCTGCGCCAATAACATATTGAGCTTTTTTCATTTCGCCCCGCTCTTTTGTTGTTAAGAAAATATTTTGGCCGTGAATATCTATGAGCCGCGAATTGAGAACTATTTTTGCGCCTTTTTCTTTGGCTTTTCGAGCAAGCAATTGGTCAAATCCTTTTCTCTCAACAACGTAGGCAACCGTTTTTGGCATGGAAACTTTGAGCATTGTTCCGTTCGGGGAAAATATTTTTGCTCCTTTTATTTCATTTTCAAGGCAATCTTCGACATTTAAACCTAACTCTTTTAAGCCGTTTTTTGAGATTAACCCGCCGCAATTCTCAGGCATTCCGACGCTTTCATGCTCTTCAAAAACAGTGGCTTCAAAACCCAATTCTTTCAGTCTTATTGCTGCCTGAAGACCTGCCGGGCCCGCGCCGATTATTACAATGCTTTCCATTGACACAAATATTGTCAGTAACAATTAATTAATGTTTTTGGTAGGGCGTCGAGAGAAAAAGTTCGTTGGATTTTTTTTAAGTTTTGAATAACTATTTATGTTCCCAAATTTTTGTTTCTTTACTCTGTTTGTTTTCAGGAAGCACAATTTTATCGGAAACTTTTTCGATAATAGAACCGTCTTTTCCAAGCGAAGAGCCGCCATTCTTTTTCATCAGAACGAATACAACTGCGCCTACCGCTATAAGTGCGACTAAAATTATCAGTATCCAAACAAGCATTCCTGAAATATCCGGAAAAGCAAATCCTCCAAGGGTGCCTTGTATATCGGTGTCTTCTGAAAGCACTATTGGCGGACCGGAAAATTTCGCAATCACATTGTTTGAAACAAGCGCGTCTGCCTGCTCCTTGGTAATGTTTCCTATTCCGTAAGTCAGTTTAACGCTTTTTCCGTTTGATACGGGAACGCTGAATTCTATTATAGGGTCATTTTGTATTATTGTAAAATTATAATCTGAAATAATTTTTGCAGCGGATTGCACAAATTCTTTTGGAATCACTTCGACTATTTTCAGAATAGCATCGTTGCTATCGCTCGTAAAGGTTATTTCTATTTTTGCCTGATAGCCCGCGTTTGCATCATTCCCTATCTTAACTATCACAAGTTTTCGTTCAACATTTGTTCCTTTTATTAGTGTGGTAGCCTCAGTGATTTGTGACGGAGTAAGACCTATGCTTTGCAATGCTGCTTCTAAGCTGTTTGCATCATATTCGTAAAATTTGGTTTGCTGCGGATTAATAGATGCTTTAACATTTATCTCCAAATATTTTTCTTTTGCAGAGTTTGCTTTTGCCGCTGCCCCGTTCCCATCACTATTTTTTATTGCTTCGGCGTCTTTGAGCAACTGGTCCGCAGAATTTTTCTCTGCTAAAAGTTCGTTAGGAAACGCAAGCCCCTCTGTTGCAAAAAATTTTATCAAATCCTCGATCACAACTTTCTTTTCGCTGGCCTGCGCTATCGCCTCTTCGGCCATTTGTGCGGCGGTAAGTATGTTGTGCAAGGTAATTGTTTTTGTTATGCTTGTAGTGTTTCCCGCCTTGTCCTTCGCGGTTGCTTTAAGCGTGTAAGAACCATTGTTGTAATCCGTTGTTTTCAAATTGTAAGAATATGTATTTCCGTCTTTAACGGCAATCATTTTGACTCCGTTCAATTCGAATTCAACAGTGTCAATTTCCCTATCGTCTGATGCGGTCACAAAAATTATTTTTTGCCCATCCCAAGTAGAATTCGAATCATTGGCATCTTTCCAATTTATTGCCGGCAAAGTGCTGTCAAAATAAATTTGTGTTGTGGGTGAAGAAATTGTTGAACCATATTGTGTTCCATTGCACCAAAAATCAACTCTTGTGTGTCCACTTGCAAGCGTAATATTATTACTTACCGAAGAGGTGTTGTCCGTCGGGCCCGTAAGAGTTGCCTGACTTTGGTTTGTGTTATAATATTGATAATATATCACAGCATCATCAACGGTGTAAGTAAAAGAACAGGACACATTTAGAACATCTGCACTTTTTGCATAACTCGTAATAATTCCGTTTTTTTGAACCAAAATAGTTACTGTTGCAGCAGGGCCTGCTGAAGGCGTTGCATTCAAATCCGCAGTTGCGGAGCTTTCGTTATTCGCGTTATCGATTGTTGTTACTTTGAAAGTGTAAGCTGTTCCGTTTGAAAGCCCCGTAACGATTTGATTAGTGTCTGTAGGGGATGAATATAGTGAGCCGTTTTTGTAAACTCTATAACCGGCATTTCCTGAACCGGGGGTACTGTCGGCTGTTGGCGCACTCCAACTCAAAGAAACCTGTCCGTTACCCGAACTTGCAGCCAAACCGCTTGGGGCGCTCGGCGCCGTTCTGTCTACCAAAACATTTGTGCTAACAGTTGTTGCGGACCAGTTTCCGGCCTTATCCTTGAACTTTGCGTAAACTATTTTGTTGCCGTCACTCGTATTACAGTCATAACTGCTTGAAAGCACATTAAAATCACTTATAGTGTTTCCACTCGAAGGATAAGTTGTAACATACCACGCGCTTAATTGTTTGCACGAAAGCATTATTTGTCCGTTGGGCATTCCGGAACCACTATCGCTTACATTCAAAGTAAATGTTGGATTACTGGAATTTGTGTAGCTTGTCGTATTCGAAGACGTAATGCTAGTTGCTGTTGGAGCGGTAGTGTCTACTCTAAAAGTAATTGTTGCCGTTAACATTGAATTCAATAAAGAATCGTTTACATCGACTGTTATAGTGTGGCTTCCCTCGCTTAAACCAGTAACGCCTGTTACTTTGAACTCTTTTCCATTACTTATCAGAGTCGGGATTCCAACAGTTTGGCCCACGCTGTCAAGTTTAATTACGGGAGTTTGAACTTCCGACAGAGAATCTGTTATGTTAAAATCTAATGTAAAACTGCTAAAATCGCCGTTATTTGCCGGATATGATGCGTTAAGAGATGGCGGAGAATTATCAATTATTAGTTGTGCGCTGCTAGAAAAAGAGTAATTAAAATCGCTGCCTCTTAAAAATGCAAAAAGCGTATAATTTCCGTCTGAAGATATTCCGGTTAAGATTGAAGTTAGCGGCAAGGCAAATCCGCTTGCTTGATTTGTTTCGTAGCAATTTACTGAAGAATTGTTGTCAGTAGTGCTAAAGCAAACAGCATTCAAATCACCCGGGTTTGAATAATTTATTGTCGCGCTTATGCTAGTGATATTCTTTGCGGCATTAGGGGTTAATGATAATCCGCTGCTCCAAGTTGGCGTTGAAGCAAAAACAGTTGCCGCAAGAACGAAAATTGTAAAAATAACTGCTATAAAATAATTCGAGGCGTGTTTCATTAGCAAATCATCTTTTTGTAAGGGCATTTTTCGCGTATTAATTAGAACGAACCTGTTTTTATAGTTTTACTTCGCACTAATTTTTTGATGATTGACAAAATTTTAATACTTATTTTGCTTTCTTCGGTTCCGTTTCTTGAATTGCGTTGGGCAATTCCGATTGGTGTCTTGAATTCGGTCGAAAATGTTCCCGTTCTCGGGTCGGTGCAGGGTTTGGGGATGCCAGTTTTAGAAGTTTTTATAGTTTGTGTTCTGGCAAACATTGCGGCAGGAATCATAGTTTATTTTTTTGTGGATAAAATATTGTTTGTTTTTTTAAAAATTAATTGGATAAAAAAGCAGTATGAAAAAATTGTTTTGCGCACCCAAAGAAATTCTCGCAAGTTGATTGAAAAATACGGCGTCATAGGATTAGCTTTGTTCATTTCTATTCCGCTTCCGGGAACTGGCGCTTGGACAGGCGCGCTTATAGGAAACCTGCTCGGCACGGGTTACAAAAAGTTTTTCGTGGCCGAAATTATAGGCGTTACAATTGCGGGAATTATTGTAACGGTTTTTACAGTAGGTTTATTTTCTCTTTTCGGATTCATGTAAGTGAATTGGCCAATTTTTTTAATTGTATATTTTGTTTATTTCCGGCAACGCTTCGACAATTAATTTCTTAACTTTTTCAGCGTTTTTTTTCATTACTTTGAGCACTTCTTCAAATGAAACAGCTTTTGTTCCGTCGCGCCAGCAATCATAATCCGTTACAAGATTTATTACTTGGTAAGGGATTTCAATTTCTTTTGCTAAACAAACCTCCGGCACGGTTGTCATATTTATCAAATCGCATTGAAGCAAGCGATAGAAATTGCTTTCTGCTTTTGTTGAAAACCTTGGCCCCTCAATTGTCACCACAGTTGTTTCAGAACTGCAATTATATCCAAGAGTTTTGCATTTTTTTAAAAGTATTTTTTTTATTTCGGTTTCAAAAGGTTCTGCCATGGAAATGTGAAGCACTTTTCCGTGTTCCGAATAACTCTGTTCTCTGTTATGGGTTCTGTCAAGAAATTGTGAAGGGAGTGAAAATGTTCCGGGTTTTATTTCTTCTTTCAACGAACCGCATGCGCTTGTAGCAATTATTGCTCTGCAACCCAATTTTTTTAACGCCCAAATGTTTGCTTTGTAGGGCACGGTTGTTGGGGAATATTCGTGCTTGTATCCGTGTCTTGAAAGAATCGCCACTTCAACTTTGTTTATTTTTCCTTTTTTTATCGGCGAATGCTTTCCAAAAGGAGTTTTTATTTTGACCTCTTTTGCATTATGTAGCAGTTTTGGGTCTTCTAATCCCGAGCCGCCTATTATTCCGATCATTTTGTCACAATTATTTTTTGTGTACCAACTATTTTTTAAATTCGGCCAAGTAATTAATTTTAGCATGTCCGAAAGTGTCGGTTTTAAGGGGGTGAAGTCGGGATTCTTCTGGCTTGTCGCTGGAAACGCAACGCTTTTTCTTTCCGGTTTTGCAGTTTACATAGTTCTCGGAAAATTTATTCTCACGCCGGCAGAATTCGGAATCTACGGCCTTATAATTTCGCTCGCAACAGTATTTACTGTAATTTTCAAAAATTCTTTTCTCCAAACAACTTCGCACTTCGTTTCAATCGAAACAAAAAACGCTTTTTCCTTTTTCAAAAAAATTTTTTCCCTGCAGCTCGCAGTCTCAATGCTTTTGTTCATTGTTTTTTATTTTTTTGCCGAAAACATCGCGCTTCTTTTCGGCGACGCTTCGCTTTCAAAATACATTGTTGTAATTTCATTTGTGTTCCCGTTCAGCTCGATATATGCGGTCGCACTCGGTTATTTGAACGGCTTGAAAAAATTTTCTTCAGAATCAATAATTCAAATCTCTTACAATCTTCTCAAAGTATTTCTCGTGATCGGGCTCGCTGTTCTCGGTTTCGGAGTTTATGGTTCCGTCGGCGGATTTGTGCTTGCAAGTGCTGGTGTCCTCGCAGTTGTCGCATTGTTCATTCACAAAAACAGAACGAAAGGCAAATCCTCCGTTTCGATGTTAGTTATTTGCAAATACGTTTTTCCGCTAACTTTTCTCTCAGTTTTCCTCCAGCTTTTTTATTCAACCGACCTTTTTTTCATAAAAACAATTATAGGGGATAATTATTCCGTTGGCCTTTACGTTGCTGCACAAACAATTTCGCAGATTCCGAACATGGTGGTACTCGCGATTCCTTTCCTTATTTATCCGTTCGTCTCGGAGGCGCACGGAAAAAAAAACACTGGCTCAATCGGAAAAATTTCAAGAAATTCATTGAAATATTCAATAATGTTCCTTGTCCTTAGCCTGGCGTTAGTTTGTTCTTCCTCTGGAGAATTGCTGTCCCTTCTCTTCAATTCAAATTATGTTCCGGCTTCCGCCGCGCTCATAATGCTTTCAATCGGCATGGCATTCTTCGGTCTTTCATCAGTGCTTGTTGCGATAATTACTTCTACAAAAAGAGTCGCCCTTCCAATAATGATTCTTTTTTTATCGATAGCTTCCGATGCGGCGCTGAACATTTTTCTGATTCCCGTTTACGGGCTTGCCGGAGCAGCAGCATCAACCATGATTGCCTCAGTTATTTGTTTTTCAGCCCTCTCGTTTTTTGTTTCCTCAAAATTTGAAGGAATGGCGAGGCCGGCCAGCCTCGCGAAAATAATTCCCGCAGGGGCGACAATTTTTGCAGCGTCTTATTTCCTGCAATTCTCAGGAATACTGCTTCTTGCGAAATTTTTTGTTCTTTCAGCAATTTTTGTCGCTTTAATGATTCTTTTAGGAGAACTCAATTTGAAAAAGATTTAATTAAAAACTTTGGTTTTTGCAGGGTTCATTTTTTTGGGTTAATTTTTTTCCCAACTATTCCGATTGTGCTGACAAAAGGAATATCGAAAAATCTTATGGGCTCAAAGTTTTCGAGTTCAAGCAATCTCTTTAGGGCTTTTTTTGTGTAAGGCCTTTTGTGGTCGAGTGAATCCCAAAAAGCATTGCAGGGTTTCACAGTTATTATTATGCAATATTTTCTGCTCACTCTTCCGATTTCTTTAATGAATTTGAGGTGATCCACATGCTCAAGCACCATGCTTGAGAAAACAAGGTCGAAACTTTTTTCTTTGAAAGGGGTTTTCAAAACGTCTCCAACAATAACATCGTTTCCGGTTTTGACTCTATCCAAGCCGACCGCTTTTTTCCCATTTTTTTTCATTAACTCTACAAATATGTTTCTGCCGCAACCCACATCTATACAGTTTTCAAATTCCAATCCGCCGGTAAGGTAATTATAAAGAAGCGACCTTGAGAGTTCCTTTACTGAGCTTTTCTTTTTTCCAGACAATTGATTTTTGTAATTTTCCAAATTGCCCATCTCCGTCTTATTTTATTTATTTTTTATTTTTTGGTTTGATTTTTTCATTCTTTATAACTGTTAATTTAAAGCGTATATTATTGAAAGGGAAAAATTTTGTCAAAACATATTCAGAAAAAATAAAATTGAGTCCAAGAATCCATTCTATGACAGATTTTCCTGGCAGCTTAAACCAAACGTATTCTATTCTAATCTTGAATTTTGCCTGCGAATAATAATTCCTTTTGTGTTTGACAGTATAATCCTTAAAACTAAAGGCGCTCAACCCGGTGCGCTTGTGTCCAAGCAGGCTGTTTGCAACGAAATTGCTGGCGTGATTTGTTTCAATCAAAATTGTTGCCCCGTTTCTGCAAACCCTCCAGCATTCCTCTATCAAAATTTCAGGATTCCCAAGATGTTCAATAGCATTAATGCAGATTATTTCTTCAATGCTGTTTGTTTTGAAAGGAAGGGGGTTTTCCAAATCCACTATCCTGTCAGGTTTGACTGTGGGAGATATGTCGCAATTAACGTAACCTTCAATTTTGTTATGCCCGCAACCAAGATGTAATTTCATTTTTTTCACCTATAAAAATCACTATTATTACAAATTTTTTCCTGAAACCGCCTTAAAAATCTTTTCATATTTTTTCGCAGACTCTCTCCACGTAGGAATTTTTTTTAGCACGATTTTTTTTGCGTTCGAGCCGATTCTGTTTCGAATTTTTTCATTCTTTAGCAGGAACATTATTTTTTTCCTTAATGCGGGAGGATTTTTTGTTTCCACAAGATAGCCGGTTTTCCCGTTTTCAATCAGCTCTTTTGTGCCTTTTATTTTTGTCGCCACCGTTGCCTTGCCCGCCATAAGCGCCCTAATCACCGCATTCGACCTTCCCTCGTAAAGCGAGGGCATAACAAATACGTCGCATGAAGAAATCCATAAAGGCATTTCATCGGTCGGCACCTGTCCCAAAAATTTTGCGTCAACCCCTTCAGCTTTTGCGAGCTCCTTGAGAAAATTTATTTCCTCACCGTCGCCCCCGATTACAAGTTTTGCGTCAACTCCCTTCATCGCCTCAATCAAATATTTTACTCCCTTCCTCTCAATCAGGCTTCCCATGTACAATACGATTTTTTCTTTTCCCAAACCGAGTTTTTTTCTCGCAATTTTTGTCGGAACAAATTCGCGTTCGTCAACACCGTTCGGGGTAAAAAATACTTTTTTAATTCCAAGCTTCCGAAGAGGCTCAGCGAAATCGTTTGTCACTACGCACACAGCATCCGCTTTTTTAAGCGAATTCAAAAGAATTTTTGACATAAATCCTTTTTTTTCTATTAGCTGCATGTCGCTTCCTCTCAGCACCGTAATAATTTTTGCCCTGCCGTCAGTTGATTTTTCCGCAATCAAGCCCGTCAAGGCCCAATTGCAGAGAATAATGTCGGAAGTTTTCGCCATTTTTGCAGCCTCTGCGGCAAATTTTCCGAGAAAGAAAGGAAATTCTATTTTTGCGAGAACGCTTTTTTTCAGCTGGTTCGGCATTCCGTCGGGATAAATTACTTTTTGCGCGCTCCTCGGAAAAAAATAATCGAAGCGCCGCACCTCCACTCCGCTAATTTTTTCCGCGCCCTTTCCTTTGGGAAAATTAGGGGTCAAAACTTTCACGGAATTTTTTTTCGCAAGCTCTTTCACGAGTTCCAAAACGAAAACTCCGAAATAATCCCCTTTCCATCTCGGAAAAGAAGTGCTCAAAACAAGTATTTTCATCCGACCAACTTTTTGTCAATTTTTCCGATTACTTTTGCCGGCGAGCCCACCGCTTTCGAATAGGGAGGAATGCTTTTCGTAACCACGCCCCCTGCTCCGACAACCGAATATTTTCCTATTTTTACGCCCGGCATTATTATTGCGCCGGCACCAATATAAGTGCCTTCGCAAATTTCAACCGCAGCAGTTTTGTTTTTCAGAATTTTTTTGAAATGCTTCGGATAAATCGAGTGCGCAATTATTATTGTTTTTGCGAGTATTGTTGCATTGTCGCCGATTGAAATTTTTTCCGGGAACGCCTGATCAATCAGCACTCCGCTTCCGATGAAAACATTTTTTCCTATTTTTACTCCGCGCCTGCGCTGAAGCCAAACCCTCTGGGACGGAAGCATCGGAACATTGCTTGCAATTGCTTCAAGAATTTTATTAACAACTGCTCTTACAGGATTTCTCCGTGTGTTCTCGCTCAGTTCAATGGTGCCGCTCGTTCTCATTTCAGCGCCTCTTTTTTTTGGTTATAAATTATTTCCTCAAGTATTTTTCTCTGCCTGTCCTGCAAGTCGGCGAGCAGCGCCAGAATTACAAGCATGAAGCCTATTATCATCAGCGTCGCGGACAAAAGAATAAGCGATTGGAAGGGCGAAGTTTTTCCAGTAAGCAACCATCTCACGAAAAGCCACGCGCCAGGAACAAATCCTGCTAAAAAAACTGCGACCCCCATGCTTCCGAAAAATTTGAGCGGATGGTTGTCCCGTATTGTTCTAACTATTATCAGCATCGACCTTATTCCGTAGGAATACCAGTTTTTCACAACCCTGCTCTTTCCTTCCCTTTCTCCACGAACTCTCAAAGGAACTTCTTCAATTCTCATTCCCTTATTTGCCAGGTCAAGCAATACTTCCTGGGTATAGGTGAATTTTCCGAAAAGATTCATCCGAAGGCATGCCTCGCGCGTATACGCTCTGAAGCCGCATTGCGTATCCGTAAACTTTTGCCCCGTCACCATTGAAACGGTTTTTGTAAAGTACCAGTTTCCGAATTTTTTTATGAGCGGCATTTTCGGAGTGAATTCTTTTTTTCCAAATCGCGTGCATGTGACAACTTCGGCCTTCCCGCTTTGTATTGGTTCCAGAAGAAAAGGAATGTCCTCCGGATTGAATTGCAAATCCGCGTCTATATTTACCACGACATCGGCGTCCATTTTAAGCGCTTCCAAAATTCCTTCGCGAAAATTTGTGCCAAGACCTTTATTAGGATAGCGCGAACGCACATTTGTCGCGCCGGTTTTTTTCGCGACTTCTGCAGTTCTATCCGTGCTTCCATCATCAACAACAAGCGTTTTAATTTCAGAAATACCCGAAATTTTTTTCGGCACCCGTTTCAGAAGCTCTCCGATTGTTTTTTCCTCGTTATAGCAAGGAACCATTACAACGAGACGATTTATTTTTTGCATTCAAAAAACCCGCTAATCCAAACCCGCTTCGAAAGCAAATGCGCCTAAAATTGCCGCCTTCCGGTGCGGATTGTTTTTGTATCAATACTTATTAAAAGCTTCAATTATATAAATGCTTTATGCTTGGGATATCAAAGGTTTTGGTTCAAAACTCGGCAAAAGCCCTTGTTTTCCTCGTTTTAGTGGCAATTGCCTTCCGCGTATTCTCAGTTTTTGTGGTCCCTGAACCGGCTTACAATGACTCTGTTTATCATCTTGAACTTGCAAAAACGATACTTTCGGGCGATGCAATTCCTGCCGGTTCGCCGCCGCTCTTATACCATTACATTCTTGAGGGTTTTTTCGGATCGACGGGCTTTCCGATGGCATGGCCGTTCGTAAAAATAATTCCGCTGATTGTGATGGCTGTACAGCTTTTACTCGCGTTCCTGCTTTTCAAAAAAATGTTTCCAAAACATTACCTTATTCCGCTTCTTTTTGTGGCAGCCAACCCGTGGATGACTCGAATCGGCTCCGTAAATATGGTTGATTCGTTTGCCGCTGCTGTGATGCTATTTTCATTTTATGCAATTTACTCTTTCGCAGTTTCAAAAAACCCCGCTGAAGAAAAAAAATTCGCTGTTCTTTCGATAGTTTCGTTTGTTGCGGTTGTGCTAACGAAGCTGAACCTTCTTGTCGCATTGCCTTTCATGATTTTAGGCTTTATAGTTTTATTTGCAAAAAAAACCATGCTTTTTGAAAAAAAATCTTTGCAAAAAAAAGAAAAAAAATGGTTTTCGAAAGAAATAATTTTTTTCGCAGCGGTAGTTTTGGTTTCGATAGGGCTTCCGCTTGCCGTATTCCTGGTTTCGCCCTCGGCTTCTTCGATAATTCCGACCGGCGGTTCGCACGGCGCGGGAACTCCTGCGGATGCCGTGTTATCCGTAAATATTTTTGAAGCTTTTAATCCGAGCGTTCTTTTTCAAGCGTATCTCGGTTTTTTTGATTTTCCTCCCGCAACGGCGTTCTCAAAAATTCCTCTAATTTCATCCCTCCCGATTCTTCCGCTTTCAATAATTTTCGCGCTAATAGTTCTGCCGATTTTTTTGCTTTTCGCAAAGGAAATTATTTCAGTTTTTCAAAGCGCATTTTTAAATTTTAGAAAAAAGAAAGCTTTTGATGGAATAACAATTTTCCTGCTTATGATTACATTTTCGATTTTGACAGGAATCATTCCGGCCATTTCGGTCGTCAGAAACGAAAGCTGGTACATCCGTTATTTCATTCCTTTCTTCCCGCTCGCGGCTGTTCTGATTACAAACGGATTCGCCAAATTAAAGAACCGTAATTTTAAGGCAATTTTTATTTCATCGCTCGTGCTTTTTTCAATTTTCTCTTTCGCGCTGACATCAACAAGTGCCCTTTTTTATCAGGGTGTTGAAAAGGAAAATGCACCACTCTTCAATTATATAAATTCCAATTCTGAAATAAACGACATCGCCTCGTTTAACAAGGCAAGGGACTTGACTTACTATACCAGATTCGGAGAAAAAAAAATTATCGAACTCAATCTGCAGGAAGGCTTTTCACTTGACGAGTTGAAAAACCAAATTTTTGAAAAAAACCCCTCTTATATAATTTCGACCTGTTACAACGATCCGCTTTCCGAAAAATTGCCCCTGCTTGAAGAAGAAGGCCTTGTTGAAAAAATATTCGACGGCGGCTGTTCCGCCGCATACAGGGTTCTTTGATGTTTTGTGAATTGAACCGCATTCTTTTTAAAGCCCCTGACAGTTTTATTTTTTATGAAAATTTGCGTAGTCGGATTGGGTTATGTCGGGCTTCCGCTTGCCCTCTGCCTTGCCGAGGAATATCAGGTTTACGGCTTTGACATAAACGAAAAAAGAATTAAGGATCTCGCGGCAGGCATTGACAGGAACAACGAAACTCTGGGCGAGGATTTGAAAAATACGAAAATGGTTTTTTCCAGCGACCCGAAAATAATCAAATCATGCGATTTCACAATTGTCGCGGTGCCGACGCCGATAACGAAAGCGAAAGCCCCCGATTTGGCTCCGTTAAAGAGCTCTTCCGAGATTGTCGGTGCGAACCTGAAAAAAGGAAGCATTGTTGTTTTTGAAAGCACCGTTTACCCCGGGCTTACGGAAGAATTTTGCGTTCCGATAATAGAAAAAGCCTCAGGGTTGAAGTGCGGAAAAGAATGGAAAGTCGGTTATTCTCCCGAAAGGATAAATCCCGGCGACAAGGAACATGCGATAAATAAAATCACGAAAATAGTTTCTGGAATGGATGAGGAAAGCCTGGAAAAAATTGCGGAAGTTTATTCAAAAGTTACAAAAGTTTACAAGGCATCCTCGATAAAAGTCGCGGAAGCGGCGAAGGTAATTGAGAACACGCAACGTGATCTCAATATCGCGCTCGTGAACGAGTTAAGCCTCATTTTCAAGAGAATGGGGATCGACACAAAAGAAGTTCTCGAAGCGGCCGGAACGAAATGGAATTTTTTGAACTTTTCTCCCGGACTCGTGGGCGGCCACTGCATCGGCGTCGACCCGTATTACCTTACTTACAAAGCGGAAGAGCTCGGCTACCATCCGCAGGTAATTCTGGCAGGAAGAAGGATTAACGATTTAATGCCTTTTGAAGTTGTGAGAATTGCAGTTGAAGGGCTTAACAAACATTCAAAGCCCGTCAAAGGGTCGAAGATATTGGTGCTCGGCGCAACATTCAAGGAGGATGTAAGGGACGCGCGTAACAGCAGGGTAGAAGATATTATCTGCGAACTTGAACGTCTCGGTGCGGAGGTTCTGCTAAACGATCCGCTTTTTGAGAAAGAAGTTAAATTTGAGCACATGACTAAAAAAATAACTTCTCTTAATGAAATAAAAAAAGTCGATGCGGTAATACTTGCGGTTTCGCACAAAGAATACAAAAAATTAGGCGTTGAAAAAATAAAAAGCTGGATGGACGATAAAGTAATCGTTGATGTGAAAGGCATTCTCGGCAAAGGCGAAAATATTTACCGGCTCTAATTCGTTTGTTCTTTGACTACGCGCTTACTCTTTGACTAAATAACCCGCGATTATTCCCGCAGGCCAAACAAGAGCCCTTATCAGCGAAGCCAATCCTATAAGAAAACAGTTTGCGAATGACACCTTTCCTATTGCCTTATTTATGAAAACAAATTTCACAACCAGTGCGAAATAAAGAAGGGCGATTGAAACAGGAATCCAAATCAAAAAAAGCGGATTAAAAAAAGCCGCGGCAATTGAAACAAATTCCGTTGAAATGAATGCGATGTAAGCCGCAACAGTTTTTTTTGGAAAAGTTTCCGAATGATTTTTGTAAATTCCCAGAGCCTCGTTTTTCCCGGTAAGATAATTTCTTTTTACTGTGGAAAAAAAACTCCTCGGCGGGCCTTTGTGATACCTCGCCGCTTTTTCCGCAAGAACAATTTTGTAACCGGCTTTGAGGAATCTTTTTCCGAGTTCTCCTTCCTCAATAGAGACGTTTTTGAATCCGCCGATTTTTTTCAGCAAATCTTTTTTGTATGCCCATGCGGAAAACGGGACGTAATCGTTTTCTATTCTGAAAGAATAAAATGCATCCAGACTTTTGGTGTAAGCGTTGTCCGGCTTCCAAACGTGAATCCGGTCGATTACCGCGTCCGCCCCGGCGTCAAATTTTTTCAAAATCTCCTTAATCCAGTCGCGGTTAACAACCATGTCTGCATCAATGTAAGCAACGATTTTTCCCTTTGCCTTTTTCCAGCCAATATTTCTGGCCCTTCCCCTTCCGGTGTGGTTAATTCGAAAAACTTTTGCGCCCGCTCTTTCCGCGAATTCCGCAGTTCCGTCGGTGCTGCCGTCATCCACTACAATTATTTCAAGCGGCTTTACGGACTGATTTTTAACCGAAAGCACGCACTCAGAAATAGTTTCTTCCTCGTTATACGCGTTTATTACTGCCGAAACGGATGGTTCCATTCTAATACTTTGTTTCGGGTTATTTTAAGTTTATTGGTTCAACGCATTTGTTCCAGAACTTTTATTAATTCTTTATGCATCACTTGATTTATGCCAGTTGAAATAACCGAATCCGCCCTTTTGCAATGGAATGAAAGGATTATTTCAAGCGAATTCGCTCACATTTATCACACAAAAGAATATGCAAATGTGATGAAAAAATCCTTCGGTTTCAAGCCGATTTTTTTCAATTCCGAAAAAGCCATGCTAATCGGCTTCGAGCAGCCGCTTAAAGGGGTTGCGGGAAAAATAGGCAAGGGATTCGTTGCCTTTGCTCCGCCAATATTTTCCGATGCCGACGCTCTTCTCGAACTTTTATCTGCCGTTGAAAATGAATGCAAAAAAAGAAAAATAATTTCTGTTTCTATTTGGGGTTCGACGCTCTGGGACAAGCCCGAATTTTTTAAAGGTTTTGAGAAAGTAAAAATGCAAAATGTTGTTGCAAAGCTCGGAAAAAGCGAAGACGAATTATTCGCCGCCTTGGAACATGCTGCGCGAAAAAATCTTGCAAAATGCGGAGAAACTGCAAAAAATGTTTCAGAGGGCGGCGCGGGCGATTTGGAGGAATATTATTCGAATTATAAAGCCCATCACGAATCCATCGGATTAGAAGTTTATCCCAAAGAATTTTTTGATGCGCTTTATTCTGTAATAATTTCGCACGGGCTCGGCAAGTTCTTTATTTTGAGGGACTCCGACGACGTCTTTGCGGCAGGTTTAATGATTGGCACATTTGGAAAGAGCATATACGAACTCAGCATTTCAAGCAACTGGGAAAAAAGGCACTTGTTTCCGAACGACGTTCTGAAATGGCACGCAATGAAATGGGCAAACAAAAACGAATTTGCGCAGTTCGATTTGAGCAATATTGCAGTCGATGCAAAAGAGGATTCCAAGGAATTTAACGTCAACCGTTTCAAGAAAAAATTCGGGGAAGTTATTGATTACAATGTTTACAAGAAAAAGCTCGGCATTGCAAAAATATTTTCAAAGTTAAAAAAATAGTTCGGCTCTCACTCGGAGAATTCTCTTATTTTTTCGGCGAGGTTAATTATTTGTTCTTTGGTTAACCCTTGAACCCCTACGGGCACCATGTGTTCCGAAGCCCTCACCGAAACAGGAAGTTTTGCTTTTTCCGTGCCGGCAGTAAGTTCAAAGTCTTTTTTATAAAACAGCCCCGTTTCAAAGCCGTCATTTTGCAGTTCCTGCCAAATTTTTTCAGTGCTTTTCGCAGGGTGATTGAAAAAAACCGGAACTCGCGTATAAACATTGATTTCATTTTTTTCATCGCGAGGAAGAACAAATTTTTCTTCGCCGAGCTCCCGAATCAGCAATTTTGCATTTGAAACGGTGCCGCGCACTATTTCCGGCAGCATTTCAAGCGATTGAATTGCAAGCGAAATTTCGAACGAATCAAGGAATTCCTTATTCATCTCGCTTTTTCCATACCCGAGCTTGCTCAGGAAAAAATAAGGAAACTCCGCTTGCGGAAAATTTTTTCGGAAAAAAATTATGTTCGACTCGAGCGCATTTTTCCGCAGAGATGCATTTCTTCTGTTTGAATTCCTTTCAACGACACATTTTTCATACAGGCTTCTGTTGTTTGTGCAAAGGGCGCCGCCGTTTCCGACCGGCAGGTTTTTTCTCAGGCTGAATACGCTGAATTCCCCGAACGAACCGGTTTTTTTTCCGTTTTTTGCGCCCAGAGAATGCGCGCAATCCTCGACCAAAATCAAATCGTTTTTTTCGCAGAATTCTTCAAGCTCCGCCGATTCGATTGCCTTGCCGTAACTGTAAATCGCCTGCATCATCCTAGTTTTTTTTGTTATTTGTTTTCCCGCGGATTTCAGGCTTATATTATAATTTTCATCAATATCGGTAAGCACGGTTTTGCAAACCTGAGAAATTATTTTCGGAACCTGTTTGCAGGTGAAAGCCTGCACAAGCGTCTCATCGCTCTGCCCCAATCCAAGATTTTTCAGTCCCGTCGAAAGGGCGTGGTTTCCAGAGCCGAACAAAACCGCATATTTCGTTCCGGCAGTTTTTGCCAAAGCTTTTTCAAATTTTTCCTGTTTTTCTTCAGGGGTCTTTCCGTCATTGGCCTCTTTTTCAAGCCGTTTCGCGTCAATCATTTTGTAAAAATAGGATTTTCTCCGTCTGTAATTCCGGTTTATTATGCTCATAACTCAGAATTGTTAAAGATTGTATAAAAGGCTTTTGATTCAACCCTGTTCAAAGAATTTATTAACACTTTCATCTTATTTTTTTTATGAATTCGGTAAAAGACAGCATTCACGATTCCAACTGGAAAGGCAAACTCAGTTCGGTTTCGAATTCGAATCCTTCCATTAACGCCGCAAATGAGTCCGCTATCAAATTGCTCCCCGAGGTCTCCAGCGTTTTGGACGTAGGATGTGGCACCGGAGACCTGATGAATTTTCTGAAAAAAAAAGGCATTTTGGTTAAGGGCACCGACATATCCGGCGAGGCGCTTTTGAGAGCAAAAGAAAAAGGCCTCGAAACTTTCAAAGCCGACCTTGATGAACAATTACCGTTTAAAGACAACGACTTTGACTGCGCAATCTGCGTGCAGGTGCTGATGCACGTTTTCGACCCGCTTCAGCTTCTCATTGAAATGAAAAGAGTTTCAAAAAAATACGTGCTGATTAACGTGCCAAATCACATGTATTGGCGCTTTAGAATAAATTTTCTGCGCGGAGTTTTGCCGGACGTTTTTGACGGAAGAGCCGCGCACATAAGATTTTTCAGCAGGAAAAAAATTGAAAAGATGCTTTCCGACGCCGGTCTCGAAATTGTTGCGCGCGATTATACCGGAAAAAAATTTTTCCCGTCATTTTTTTCAACAGGATTCACTTTTTTGTGCAAAAAATAGTTTTTAGTCACTCTGCTTAGAATTTGTTTCAAGAATTTTTTTGTAAAGCGAAGCGTATTTTTCTGCCGAATTCCTCCAGGTGAATTTTTCGGCGGCGATTTCGGCTGCGTTCCGCGCCCTTTTTTTCGCTTCCACCGGATTTTGCATGATTTCAACTATTGCTTCCTTTAATTTGGCGGAATTTTTCGGTTCGACAAGGAAACCAGTTTTTTCAGTTACAATTTCGGGGTTGCCGGAAACATTTGTCGTAATTACCGGGCAGCCGCACGCCATGGCCTCAATTATTACTTTCGGAAAACCCTCCGCAAGCGAAGGAAGAACCGTGCAATCTGCGCCGGAATAATATTTTGGCAGCTCTTTGTTAGGAACTTTTCCCAAAAAAATTATTTTTTGAGGATGCTTCACCTTTCTAAGCAGGATTTTGAGATATTTTTCCTCCGCCTTGTTCATGTCGCATGCAACAAAAAGTTTCGCGTTTTCAAGTCCGTCAATCGCGTCAAACAGATATTCGAGGCCTTTCAGCGGCGTTATTCTGCCGACGAAAAGAATATTGAAAGTTTTCGAATTTTTGGCGAATGGATTTTCCTTTCTTCTGAAAAATATTTTTGAATCTATTCCGTTGTAAATCGTTTCGGCATTTTTTACGCCGAAATTCTCTCTTATTTCATTAGTAACCGCTTCGGCAACTCCAACAATCCGTGTAGCCCTTCTGCACATGCGCCTTGAAAGCATAAGGGTTCTTTTTATGTCCCACCAGGATTTGAAATGCTTGTAGGGCATTTCAACGGGCCAAAGCGGCACATTATTGTATATTTCCACATCACAACCGTGAACCGTGAGCACATTCGGTTCTTCCACCCACTTCTGTATCCAATAGCCGTAAAAATTATGAAGTTGTAGAACGTCTTTTTCAAGGCTGCTGATTTTTTTCATTCCGGCTTTGTTAAGTGGGAAATTAAAGCCCAACTCGGCAATTTTTCCGCCAGGCGAATCAAACCTGCAAACCTTGAAACCGTTCGCTTCCTCAAAATAAGGCTGGTTTTTCGCACTTGGGCAGACAATAGTTGTTTCGATTCCGAGTTTTGCAAGTTCCGCGGAGAGATTGTAATAATTCGGTGCAAGCCCCGAATCTATTTTTTCGAAGCTCGGAAATGTTTCCCCGATGAATCTGCAAATATTTATTGTTTCCAAGCAACTCCCTCACATTTTTTCAAATATTATTTCGGTTTTTACTTGTGAAACTCTTTTTCCAGGGCCGATTGTCAAAAAATCCCGGGCATCAGCACCGAAGCATTTTTTTGCTATCTCAACTTTTTCCTTTGCAAATTCGCCCATGTCAATTTGGTGCATGAGCAGGCCTTTCCTCGCCGATAAATATTCCCTTCTTTTGCCCCTGAAAAAAATGTAAGGCAGTTCTCCGTAGTAACTTGCATTCGGAATACCCAGCTTTCCCACCGCTTTGTGCGTCGGATGCCACAATCCGAGCGGCAAAATTATTTTATCGAATTTTTTCCCTATTTGTATTATTTTTTTTTCGATACGTGCCCTTGTCGTTTTGTTTTTTTCAAAAAAATTCTGTGGCGTTTCCGCCAAGCCCGCGTTCAGCATTTTCATTTGAATTGAGACAACATTTTTCGCATAGTTTCTCAGTTTGCTTGAGCCAAGGTCATTGTTGCCAACAATGCTTAGGATTGTGAATTTTGTTCCTTTGTGTTTAAGCATCGTTCCGCCGAGCGAAAGCCACGCGTCATCATTGTGCGGTTCCACTATCAATACCCTTTCCCCTGCCTGAAAGTAATTCTCTGTTTTTTTTGAATCGATGCGCTCAAAAAAATTTGTATGGTTTGTTTTAGATTTTTTTTTTGCATTTTTAATTTCCGAGAAGAACTTGTATTCTACATCGTAATTTTTTTCCAAAAAAGCAAGCAATTCCTCAAGATTTTTGATGTTTTTTTCAGTAATTCCGTTTTTCACCCCTATATTTTTTGCATGCCCGTGCAACGATACAAAGTTTCCGTTTTGGATTATTTTTTTCAAATCCGTCACGGTGGATTCCGCAATATCCGCATTGCGCGGAACGCAGATAACTCCGTTTTTGCCGCTCGGAGCAAACGGGTCGGTTTTTTCTCCTGAATAAGTTCCGGTTTTTATTTTGAAAAACGAATTTGCAAAAGCCAATTTATTCTTTTTGCAGAAGCCGTACATCGAATTATTAACCGACCATCCTGGCGGGGAAAGCACACCGATTTTTACACCAGATTTTTTGAATTCTTTGAGTCCTTTTTCCAGCGCATCAACAGTTTCCTGCGCAGATGAGCCGTCGAATTCGGCCGCCGAACCGTTTTTTTCGTTCAGATGCGTTGACCCGTGCATTTCCAGTTTCAAATTCTTTCTGCCCAAAATATTTTTGACCCACTCAGGATTATTGCTTAAAAAATTATTTTCATTTAAAGCAAATTTATTTTTTATAAGGGCTTTTTTCAGCATCCTTCGTGCAAGCGAGTCGGAGTAGCTGTACATCGGCGAGCAAAAACAGGTTATTTTGATTTTAGGAAAATTTTTTATAAGCCCTTCGAGCAAGGCGAGTTCCCTTGAGTTTTTTGCTATTACTCCGGGATTGAAATCGTCTAGCCCGATTAAAACGCTAACGCGCATAAAAGTCCCTTAATAGCGATTAACCATCGTTGGGAATATTAATCTTGTGGCTCATTCATGCACCATTTCATTGTAGCTGGCGGTTTAATACAATTGATATAAAAATTTAGCTGGGTTTAATAATATCGGTTTGAATGAAGCTACACCTCGGTTGCGGAACCAACAAAATGAAAGGATGGGTTAACTGCGATATTGACCAAAAAATGCATCCGGATAAAGTAATTGACCTGAACAAACAATGGCCTTTCGCCGACGAATCCGTTGAAGAAATTTACGCCGAGTACCTAGTTGAGCATGTCCAGGACCTTAACAATTTTATTTCCGAATCATGCCGTGTTTTGAAAAGGGGAGGAAAAATTCGCCTCGTTACGGTTAACTCGTATTTTTGGAGAAACCGATTGAGTTTCCTGTTCGGGCGCTTCACAAAAACAAGCGCCTTTTCCGTTTGGCATTGCTGGCTTTTCAAGCCCAGCGTCCTCGCCGAAATGTTTCGCTCGCGCGACTTCGAGGTCAAAATATCGGGCAGGGGCCTTCTTCCGTGGCCGGACCTGTTTTATTACAGATTTGAACTTTTAGGGCGAAAAAGGCAATGACTTTTTTAATTTAAAATTATTTTTCGACCTAAATTTTTTAGATTACTTTTTTTGCCAATTCTAAAATTGCTCGCAAATCCTTTGCGCGCGGAATCACTGAAATTTTTATTCCGTGTTTTTTTAGAAGCTCTAATAGCACGATATACCTTATTTCTGTTGCAATAATTATTGAAACCAGCCAGCCGACAAGCCCGAACAGGAAAGTGAGTGGGATTATTATTGCCAGAGTAAGCAGAAGCATTACAATATTTATTTTTAAGTTATTTTTCGTTTTGTTTATGGAATCAAAAATTTTTATCATCGGCCCTTGGGACTGGATGAGACTATATAATATGAAAAGGGGAAGGTAATTGTAGAGTTCTATAAAATCGGGAAAAAGGAGGTTTAGTACAAACGGGCTTACTACAAGCAGAAATATTCCAAGAGCTGCGGTTGCAAAAATGGATATTTTTATTGTCAAACTTGTTTGGGTGCTGATTTTGTCCTTTTTTAAATAATTTTCGCTGTTCTTTGAGAAATTCGCTTCTGATATGGCGCTAACAGGGCTGTCGAGTACAAGCCCGACGATTTTTGTGCCGAGATAATATAAACCGATCAGGTAAGAGTTTATGAAAACTCCGAGGAATATTGTTTGGATTTGGTTCGTGAATTCCTTTACAAAGCTTGCCAGCGCATTCCATGAAACAAATCTTTTTATTTCTGCAGGATTTGCTTTCTTTTTGGAAAATTCCAATTTTTTGTATTGAATATAATAGAAAATGAGTGATGTGGCTATTGCAATGAATCTTGCAATGAATGCTCCTTCAAGCCCCATTTTGAGCACAATTATTAGTATTGCGGAAAACACGAGAGTTGTAAAATTTTCTATAAGCGTCGCCTTCAACACCTTACCGAACCTGTTAAACGCTTTGAATAGCGTCATAAAAATTGTGTTTACCGGTGTCAGCAGTACAAAGATGCTCGCAATCGAAAGCAATTCCTGATGGTTTTTTCCCAAAAGCTGCATAAGGCTTGGCCCGAAAAGATTTGCTGCTAGGAAGATTGCAATTATGATAAATATTTCTGCAATTAGGACTTTTCTGAAGAGATCTTTTGGCTTATTTCTTGCAGTAAATGCCCACAGGAGATTGTTCAGAAAGTCGCCGCCAAGAAGAGTTGCGAAACCAACAAGGACAGCAGGCAGGTAATTATAAATTCCATAATTTTCAGGTCCGAGATAGTTTGAAATTATGAGTGTAAAGAGAAATGATGCTCCTGCGGGAACGGTTTTGCTCAGGTAATTAAAGAAAGTGTTTTTTGCGAATGTTTTTGCCTCACTCATCTGCGCCACTTCCTTTCAAGTTGTTCAATATTTTTTTAGTAACATTTTTCCAGTTGTATTCTTTCTCCACCTTTTCAGTATTTAACT
>JBAZFU010000002.1:0-152933 GCA_041653195.1 archaeon | reverse complement strand
GTTTGAATACTTTTGGAAGTAGTGTTCATTTTGCTTCTGAAGGGATTCATTATTGGGATGTGAATTGTGTTGATAGGAATTTTAATTGGGCGGATAATAATAGTGGTGCGCAGTGGGACGTGAATTATTATGTTGCTTCGCAAGCTCCCGCGGAGCCAATTTATTTCGCAAAAAGATTTGGTTCGACAAATAGTGATTCCGGTTCGGCGATTGCTTCTGATTCTTTTGGGAACATTTATTTTAGCGGTTCTTTTTATTACAATTCTTCGTTTGGAGATTTTAATCTTAGCTCATCAGCTATGCAGTCTTTTATTGCCAAAATTGATTCTAATGGAAATTATATTTGGGCCGTGAAGAGTGGGGCATTAGGCGATGGCATTGTAGTTGATTCCCAATCTAATGTTTATTTGACGGGGAAGTTTCGATCCGATGCGGTTTTTGGCGATATTAATCTTAGTTATTCCGGCGACCCTGAAGAGGATAGTGATATTTTTGTCGCAAAGTTGGATTCTGACGGTGAGTGGGTTTGGGTCAAGGGGGCCGGTTATGGACGATCTTTTGGAGAGTCGGCAGTATTTCCTGATGCGGGTGTTGGAGTTGCTTTGAATTCGTCCGGTGAATTGTACGTAAGCGGTTATTTTTCCGGAAAAGCATCTTTTGGAGATATAAATATTGATGCTGCAGGTGTCGGTGATGATATGGACGCCTTTGTTGCCAAGGTTGATGCTGAGACTGGTGATTGGGTTTGGGTTAAAAAAGTAGGAGGTATTTTTGATGAGACTGGCAGTAAAATTACGATTGATAATTCTGGGAATTTGTATTTGGCAGGAAATTTTAATTCTAATTTTAAGGGATCTTTTTCATGTGACGGTCTTGATGTGAATAGCTCTGGTTACGGAGCGGTTTTTGTGATTAAAATGAGCGGCGATGGTAATTGCATTTCGGCTCAGAGTGCCAGCCCTGCCTCTTCAGGAGTTATTTATGTTAATGATATTGTTTCTGATGAGTCAACTACATATTTGACTGGGTATTATACTCGCGGCGCGACTTTTGGGGACCTTAATTTGAGCTCTATTGGAAGTTATTATTCGAATGCTTTTGTTGCAAAGTTTAGCGACGGTAACTGGGTTTGGGCAAAAAGGTTTGGAAGTTTTAGTGTTGATGGAATTCAAAATGAGGGACATGGATTAGCAATTGATTCCGCGGGAAAATTGTATTTAACAGGGTATTTTAGTGGCAGCGTTACTTGTGGGAGCTCAGTTATTGCTCCTGTTGGAAAGTACGATGCGTTCGTTGCAGAATTTAGTAGTGATGGGAATTGCCTTTGGTCGTCCAGGGGCGGTGGGGAGGCATATGACGCAGGTTATGGAATTGCGGTTAACTCTGAGGGAAAAGTTTTTGCTACCGGGTTTTTTCAGGGTTCAGAAGTTTCATTTGATCAAGATAATTTTTCCTCTTTAGGGTATAACGATGGTTTCGTCTGGAAAGTCCGTCCGGCAGAGTAATTTTTTTGCCCCGTCTTTCAAGGCAAAAGAAACTGTTTTATAACCTTTCAAATTTAGTTCTTTTTGTTCCTTCTTCGGCTTGAAGTTGTGAAAAGTGATTTTTGTGTTTGAAAAAATTAAGAAGCGTTTTAGTAAAGGCGAAAAGCGCCTCGCTGTTTTTGTTGACGGCCCCAACATTTTGCGAAAGGAATTAGGCATTGACCTTGACATGATTAAGAAGGAAGTGCAGAAGCTCGGCTCGATGAAACTCGGAAGGGTTTATTTGAATCAGTACGCTTCCGATAAATTGGTTGAAGCGGTTGTGAATCAGGGTTTCGAGCCTTTGGTTTCAACGACAGATATTGATGTTGCGATGGCTTGTGATGCGACTGAAATTGTTTTTAATGATTCGATTGACACAATTGTTTTTGTTACGCGCGACTCAGATTTTTTGCCGGCAATAATTAAGGCGAAGAATAGGGGCAAGGAAACTGTTGCGATTATGGGGGAGAAGATGAGTGCGGCCGCTTTGAAAAACACTGCGGATAAAGTTATTTTTTTGAAGGGCAAAAATTCGCCTTAATTAAAATGTTAAGAGGGTTGTTGAAAAATGAATTTTCCGGTTGGAAAGGTTGTTTTGAAAGGAACGATTCCTTTTGATTTCGAATCAATTGCAAAAAGTTTGGTTGACAGCGGTTTTAACGGTTACATTATTCAAACCGTGAAATCATCGTGCATTGAAGAAAGTGTTTTGTTTTTCAGAGACGGAAAAATGTACGCTTCTTTTGCGGAGTGCCTCCTTGTGAAAGCGAGTTTCAAGGGGCGGGAAGCGCTAAACTTTTTTTTGAACGAAACGAAGGGGAAAGGTTATTTTCAGGTTGTAGAGTTAGCGCGGTCGCAGGTTGATTTGGTTACCGCTTTTGATGAAGAACTTTTGCTTCCTCCGAATCTTTCTTTGAAAGATGTGGCAAAAACCGTTCCTTCAGTTTTTTCAGATAATTTTCGTGCTGAAAAAAAAGAAGAAGGCGTTTTCGAAACCTATGGTCTCGGCGAGTTGAAGCAGTAAGTTTTATTAAAAATTTTTATTTTTAAAAGTTTGTCTATTTGTAGTTGTGAGAGAAGCTTTTTATTGTTGAATGTTGTTTTTGTGTTGGTGTTTTGAATGGCGCGCATAATTGTAATCGCTTCGGGTAAGGGCGGAACCGGAAAAACTACTTTGACCGCAAATTTAGGTGTTGCGCTTTCAAAATTGGGAAAAAAAGTTTTGTTGATTGATGCGGATGTTGCGATGGCGAACCTTTCCCTCATCCTCGGAATGAGGAGTGCGCCAATCACTCTGCATGATGTTTTGCTTGGAGAAGCCCAAATAAGGGACGCGATTTATGACGGTCCAGGCGGGATTCATTTGGTTCCGTCGGGTTTGAGTTTGGAAAATTATAAGCGGTTGGACAGCGAGAGATTGGCAAATGTTATTGCTGAAATTTCTGAGGAGTACGATTATATTTTGCTTGATGCTGCTGCAGGAATAGAGAAGCAGGTAATTAGTGCGATAAGCGCGGCGCAGGAAACTTTGCTTGTCACAATGGCGAATTCTCCGTCTCTTGCGGATGCGGCAAAAACCAGAGAGGTTGCGCAGCGCCTCGGTTCGAAAGTAATTGGGGTTGTTGTAAATTTTGTGAGGAGAGAAAAGGGCGAGATTCCCCAACAGGAGATAGCAAATTTTTTGGAAGTGCCGATTTACGGAATGGTTCCTGACGATGCTGAAGTGCGTCAAAGTTTTTTGCAGGAAAGTTTCGGGCCCGTTGTCGCCCGTTCTCCTAATTCGCCCGGAGCACAGGAATTTCAGAGAATCGCTTCGCGTCTTACAGGATTGAAGTTGAAAGAGGAGAAGCCGAAGGACTCTGGCTTTAAAAAAGGTTTGTTTTCAAAATTATTTTTCTGGGTGAAGAAGAAATGATGGAAAGGCAGCGTAATGGGGAAATTAGCAACAGGCCGTTCGACTTGTTGAATGATGCGCTTGGAAAAGAAGTGCTTGTAATTTTGAAAGGCAATAATCAGGTTAGGGGAAAACTCAAGGCTTTTGATATTCACATGAATATTGTTCTTGAGGATGCTTCGCAAATTGTTGACGGTCAATTAAAAACGAATTTTGGGAAGCTTATGGTGCGCGGCGACAGCATAGTAATGGTTTCGCCTTAAACTTTTTTTAGCATTGGACAGAGTAAATTCCCGTCACCAACAGCTTTTTATTCAATAATAACTATTTATTGTTTGATTGGCGATGGGAAAGCGTGAACTCATACTTGACTCGGTAAAAAAGCTTATTGCGCTCGGCGTTTCGGACGACGAAATAGTTTCTAATCTTGCGGATGTGGGTGTTGAAAAAAACGAGGCGCTTGAGCTTACGAAGGAAGCGAGGCAGGGCGCATCGTCTTTTTCGGCTCCGAAAATAGATGAGTATGTTCCGGTGCAGTCGAGGACAAAGCAGAAGCAGATCACAGTTCCAAATTCTTCCGCAAAAATTGAATCTTCTGTTTTGCAAGAAGACGGGTCAAAAGATGTTTTTGATGAGATAACGGCGCAGCTTGAAGCCGCGCAGCAGAATGTGGTGCAGGCAGAGCAGGCTTCTTTTCCAAAATCGAAAAATTCGAATATTTCTGCGGCGAAAGTTTCTGATGAAATCGAAGACGATGGAATTGAGCCTTCTGAAATTGATACGGGAATGAGTTTTGCGGAAGAGGAGAAGCCTGAAACCGAGGAATCAATTGATGCTCAGGCGAATTCTTTAAATGAGGAAGTTGATTTGGCTAAAAAAGTTCAGAGCAATGCAGGCATTGCGCAGGAAAATAAAAATAATTCTGAAATGGACAGTAGGAGCGAATCTCTTAATGCGTTGCGTCGTCTTTCAAAGCCCCAGAAACAAACTGAAGATACTGGTTCCGGGAAAGCTGAAAAGGTTTCGCCACTTTTTTCGGCGGAAAAGGATTTTGAAAGCGAGGAAGTGGGGCCGAGTGCTGCGGAGTCCGAGGCTTTGATTGTGAATAAAATAATAAGCGCGGTAGCGTCTGAAAATTCAAAGAAAATTATTCCGTCAAAAGCGCAGGAAGCAAAGGCGCAGGAAAAACCGGCGCCGCCCGTGATTCAAAAAATGCAAAAAGAGATTGCGAGAGCATTGCCTCAAAAAAAATCCGCTTCGCTTGAATCGGTTTCAGATTCGGATATTGAAGAGTTGTGGAAAAAAGGGATTGTTGTCGCGATGAATGCGAAACTTGCGGAAATGAAGAAGCTTAAAATGGATGTTGATTATGTGGTTCAGCAGAAAGTGGATTCGGCCGTTAGAAAAGAAACTGACAAGTTTAAAGTGCTTCTTGATTCTCAAAAAGAATTAATAATTTCCAGCAATAAGGAAGCTTTGGAAGAGAAGCTTCGCGAAATCGCTTTTATTATTGATTCAAAAATAGCCGAGCTTAGGCAATACAATGTTGATTTGAAATCAAATCTTTCTATGCTTGAAAAAACGAAGGGTGAAAGGGATTCTGCGCTTAGCCAATTGTCTTCGGCAATTGAAGAGGTTAGGCGCACAAAGGGCGAAATGATTTCGGAAACAAATTCTGAATTAATTCGTATAAAATCGCAGACTCAGGAATTCATTGATTCGGCCGATGCGCATTTGAAGGAAATGGACGACAGGATTGCGAAAACTTTGGAGCTTGAGAAGAATATTGCGGAAGGAATGCTCCAGGAAGCCGAGCAGAGAATTGACGAGCTTGCTATGCAGAAAGCGCAGGGATTGCTTGAGGAAATGGAAGTGGAACTGAACAAGATACGCGCTGCCGAGAAACAGTTGTCGCTTGATACTTTGAAGCAAAAGATCGAAATCCTTGACGAGTTCAAGAAACAGTTTTTGAAGAACATGGAGGATTCAATTGCAAAAATAAACGGGTCTGTTAAGCTGCTTGACCAGAAAAGTGCGGACGCGGAAAGGCAGTTGAATGAGAGAATGCTTATCTTTGACGCAAAAATCGAGGGGCTTGAAAAGTTCGAGAAGGAATTCGCGGATTATATTCAGGAGCTTTTGAGCAAAAAATAATTTCAGCGTTTATTTTTCTGCAGAATTAGTTATTTTGTTTTTTCATTTTTTAGGAACGCTTTTTTTTAGTTCTTTTATTTTTTTTACCTGCGTGCACGCCATGCACAGTTCTTTTTCTGTAGGCTCTCCGCAGTTTGCGCATTCTTTCAGAGTGTTTAGTGCAAATTTTTTTTCTTTTTGTTTTAAGGCGAATAGCGGTTTCACTTCTTCATAGAATCTTAGCAGAGCGTATTTTGTTCCGGGAAAATTTTCTTCGAATTTATTGAGCATTTCTCTGTATTCATTTCTTTTCGCAGTCCAGCTGTGCGGGCAGCACTCTCCTCCGAAATAATTGATTTCTTTGAATGCGCAGTACGCAACTATTTCGTTTTCGGGCGTTTCATAAAACGGTTTTATTCTTTTTACAAATCCTTTGTGGTCCACAAGTCCGGCGACCGCACCCATTCTTTTGAATCTTTTCATGTCGTTGCTGAAAATGTTCATTACTGTGCTTTGAACTTCGTCGTCTAAATTGTGCGCTGTTGCAACCTTGTCGGCGCCCATTTTTTTTGCGTATTTGTTCAGAACGTTTCTTCTGAGGGTTCCGCAGAACGAGCACGTCCCGCCCAGCTTAGAATTTTTTGCCACAATAGGCATTATTTCGTCGTCGGTTATTCCGAAAACTTTTTTGAACGGCACTATTGTCAGTTTCACTCCAAGCCTTTCGCAATTTTTTTTCGCGGTTTTTATTGATTCGTCTCTGTATCCCTTTATTCCCTCATCAACCATCAGTGCTTCAATTTTGTTTGTGTTTGCATAAAATTTTTTCAGAAGGAAAAGGAGCAGTGTCGAATCCTTTCCTCCGCTTAGCGCAACAATAATCTTTTCTCCTTTTTTCAGGAGGCGGTTTCTTCTTATTGTTTTTCTGAATCTTTTTTCGAAAAATGTTGTGAAGTGGTTTTCGCAGAAATAATGCGGGCCGTAGCCGAGCGTGATTACTGCCGGTGCTTTGCATTTGTCGCATTTTTTGTTTTTTGGTTTCGCAGCGGGTTTGTGTTTTTCGCGAATCATGAGAACATTTAAATAGTAAAACCTTTAAGAATTGTATAAGGTGTTTTGAGTTGGTAGGTCCAAGAGGCGCAATTTCAAGGGGATCGATGGGAAGTTTGCCGCGGGGTAAAAAATCTCAAGCGTCGGGAAAGCCGGGGCTTTCGGCAAGGGTGCTTTGGGGTGCGGCTGAGCGAGCTACTGCTCCTGCAGAGTTCATTTTACGCATTCTTCCTGGCGGGAGAAAAGTTTATATAAAAAAGGGCGGTCACTTTGATCCGAAGAGAAGGGTGGGACAAAAATCTGGTGTGGTTCAGCGGGGTAGTTCTGCTTTATCCGGGAGAAATGCGCCTTCCCAAAGAAAGGTTTCCCGTTGAGTTGTTTTAGTTAGCTTTATAAAGTCTTTTTCACGAACTTTTTTATAATTTGAATTGGTGAGTCGAGAATGGGTGCATGGAAATACATAAAGGCGAACTTTCAGAAGCAGTGGAAGGGCGGTTCCGATGATGATTACAATTATGGCGCGATGATGAAGAAGCGCACGCTTGAATACAGGCGCGATGAAAGGGCTGTTGTAAAACTTGAAGGGCCTACAAATATTCCTGCGGCTAGGGCTATTGGTTACAAAGCTAAGCAGGGGATTTTTGTTGCGAGAGTAAGGGTAAGAAAAGGAACCGGCACTCATCATAGGCCGAAGAACAAAAGAAGGCCGAAGAGACAGGGGCAGGCAAGATTATCCAGGAGAAAGAGTGTTCAGGGAATTGCGGAAGAGAGGGCTTCAAAAAAATTTGAGAATGCGGAAGTTATTGGTTCTTACAAAATCGGGGAAGACGGACAAAAGCATTATTATGAAGTTGTTTTGGCGGACAGGAACGCGCCAGAAATTGTGTCGGATAAAAATTTCAAGTGGCTTTTGCACGGGCAGCAGGGAAGAGCAGAGAGAGGAAAAACTTTTGCAGGCCGCTCAAACAAGTTGACAAATTTGAAGAACACTAAAAAAAGGCGGAGAAAAAAGGCTTTGGACCGAAGGCACGGTTAAAATATTTTTTGTTGTTAAGGCAATTATTTTGAATGCAGAGAATTTTTTTGGCAAAAATGAAATTTTTGCGGAATTGGTTTTATGGACATAGTTTATTTCCAGCCGCTCAAAGAGCTTCTGCAAGTCGGCGCCTATTTCAAGGAGGAGCTTGTTGTTCTTGTGGAAAACGAGGCTCAGGAACTTAAAGTAAAAAAAGCGGAAATGATTCCTTGTTATCTTGTTTCTGAAAATACTCAAAATATTCAAAAGCTTGTTTCGAAAAAAAAGGCTGTTCTCGGAGGGAGCGTAAAAGCGAATGAATTCGCGGTTAAAGCAAAGGTTGATTTTCTTTTGCAGCCTTCTGGCACAAAACAGTTTTTTGATTTGGGGTTGGCAAAAAAACTAGCTGAAGAAAATATTACAACTGTTTTTTTGTTTTCTGAACTTTTGGATAAAAATTCTTTTGAGCGTTTCCAAATGTGGAAGAATTATTCCGAATTAGCTGCTTATTGCAAAAAAAAGAAGGCGAGATTTTTTGTAGCTTCTGGCGCAAAAGAGCCTTTGTATTTGCGCCCTCAGAAAATGCGCGAAGCGATTGGAATTATTCTCGGAGCTAACGTAAAATCCGGGAAAGAAGTTTTTGAGGGAATGAAATGAAAATCGAGAAGAAAAAAAAGGCTACGATTCCTCTTTCTCAGCGTGAAAGAAAACGTTACATTCTGATTGAAGTGCTTAATGCAGAAGTTTCAGAAAAGGATTTTTATTTCGGTCTTTGGATTGAATTACTTTCTTTTTTCGGTTCGAAAGGTTTGGCGGAAATAAATCCTAAGCTCGTTTTGTACAGGGAAAATAAGGGCGTTTTGAAGTGCAGGCGCGGAAAAGAAACAGAGCTCATCGCAGGGCTGGCTTTCATCAGGAAAGTTAGGAATAAGAAAGTGATAATTAACACCGTTGCAGTTTCAGGCACGATGCGAACGTTAAAAGAAATTGGGAAACTTGTTTAGAAGGGGATTTGGTTTATTTTTAATTTTTTAGTAATTGAGAAAGTTTATATTTAGTTCAGCCGTATTTTTATTATGCAAAAAAAAGTTCGTTCGTTCGCGCAGGGCACTATTGAGTACATTGTTCTTTTAGCAATTATTGTTGTTATTGGTTTGGTTGTTGTTGTTTTGAGTTCTAGTTTTGTTGATGCCGGACAGGGAATTAATTCCACAAAGTCCGAGCAGTATTGGTCGGTTCAGGATGTGGGAGTTGTTAATTCAGCAGTTGATGCTAATGGAGATGGTTTGTTTAGTTTCAAAAATACGGGTGTTGGAGATGTTACAATTACTTCTTTGAATGTTGATGGTCAAGAAATTCCTGTTTCCGATGCAAAAATTCCGGCGGGGGGGTCAAAAAATTTTTTGGTTGAAAATTTGCCTTCTTGTCCGACAGGAACAACGCTCAAAAGTTACAGCGTAAAAATTACTTATAAGGATCAGTATGGTATTCAGAAAACAGTTGATGGGACTACTGAGCTTGTTGTGAATTGTCAGCAGAATGTTGACGAGAACAGTTCTCCGACACCGCCGGTAATAGTGGACAATAATGCGCCGGTTGTAAACCTAGTTTCTCCCGCAAGCGGCACTAAAGATTCTGATGGGGTTGTTTCTTTTTCCTATTCTGCAATTGATAATTTTTCAGGCATTTATGACTGCAGTCTTTTGATTAACAATTCAGTTGACCAGACTGATTATAATTCGCCGTTTAATTCTTTTGAAAAAACTTTTTCTTCAAAATTGGTTTATTATTGGAATGTTCGTTGTACAGACAAAGTTGGTAATATTGGTTCTGGTGGACAGAATAATTCGGTGAGTTATTGTCATGGCGAAGGCGATATGAGATATGCAATATTAAATGAGGCGCCTTGCTGCGATGGTCTTGATGCTATTGAGCCGAAAAGCGGGTTGCGTGGCGTTTACGGTTATTGCACCGCAAATTGCGGTAATGGGGTTTGTGATACAAACATTGAGAGTTTTTACAATTGTCCTGGAGACTGTGCTCCGCCCTCACCTGTTGTTTTGAGTTCTCCTGCAAGTGGCAGTGTGGATTCTGACGGAACGGTTGTTTTTCAATATTCGAACCCTCTTGCGCACGATGACACAAATTTTTGCGAGTTGATTGTGGATGGGGCGGTTTGGCAGACAAGCAATTATAATTTCTTGAAATTTGTGCAGATTTTTACCGAGGATAGCGGTTATGCGTGGGACATTAATTGCATGGATATAAACGGAGTTGTGCACCCAAGTAATTCTCATTGGACTGTTGATGTAGAGGGGGTTCGGATATGTAATGAGGATACAGAGTGCGAAAGCGGAGAGTTTTGTAATTTTGAAAGCTGTGCGGCTGAAACAGGGGCGTGTATGATTAAACCGACGAAGTGTTTGACAGAACTCGACAATGTTTGTGGGTGTAATGGCAATACTTATAGTTGGTATTGCGCGGCTTATTCGGCCGGCACTTCAATAGATCACTACGGTCCTTGTTAAGTGCGGATAATTTTATTTTTGCGCGGTTTTAAGGTGTTTTAAAAACCTTTAAAAAGTCTCTCTTTTAATAGATTTATTGAAAGGAAAAGAAGGAAAAAGCAAAGTTTTCGTTAAGGTTTTCGCCAGCCTTTTATTAAAAGGTTGTTTTTAAGAGTTGATTTTTATGTACCCTCCGGCTTCAAAGGTTCCCGCCTATGATAAGGTTCCGACAATGTTTTCTCCGGACGGGAGATTATACCAAGTGGAATATGCTTCGAAAATTGTTGAACAGGGGACAACAGGCATTGGAATAATTTACAAAGACGGCGTTTTGCTTGCGGCAGATAAAATGATTAAGAGCGATTTAATGCTTACGGGGTCTATTGAAAAAATTTTTAAGATTGATGAAAATATTGGAGTGGTTTCTGCAGGGCTTGTGGGTGATGCGCGAAGATTAGTCGGAATTGCGAGAAGGCAGGCGCAGGACAATAGAATGGTTTTTAGTGAAAAAATTCAGGTTAGTGTAATGGCAAAAGAAATTGCGGAAACGAAGCAGTCATTCACACAGTACGGCGGTATGCGGCCTTTCGGCGTAGCATTTATTGTCGGTGGTGTTGATGAAACGGGGCCGAGTATTTTTGAAACGGAACCGAGCGGCGCGTTGGCGCAGTATAAAGCCGTTGCAATCGGAAGAAACAAGGAAAAAGCTATTCATTTTTTGGAAAAAGAGTATAGGGAAGGTCAAGCTTTGGACAAGGCGGCTTCGCTTGCTTACAAAGCTATTGAAAGGAGTTTGCCCGAGAAAGAAAAAATTTCTGTTGAAAGAATTGCTTTTGCAGTTATTGATGATAATGGTTTTAGGAATTTGAGTTTGCAGGAAGCAAAACAATTGGTGAAATAATTTTTTGGAATACCTTTTTCGGTTTTTGTAATCATTCTGCAGAAATTAGTGGTTCCTAAAAATGAAAAAAGTTATTCGCGGATTTGGCGAAATGGAAAATAAAATTTTTGAAGAAAATTTTTTTGAAGTGTTTTTATGGTAAAAATGAACGAAGCGGTTATTGCAAGAATTGAGAAGGGCGGGCATGCTTTTGAGCTTCTTGTGGACCCGAATCTTGCAATGGAAGTTAAGCACGGAAAGGAAGTTGATTTGGGGAATTTGCTCGCTGTTGAAAGAGTTTTTAAGGATTCGAGAAAGGGCGACGAGCAGGGAAAGGATGTTGTGCAAAAAGTTTTTTTGACGACTGATATGAATGTTGTTGCGAAAAAAATTATTCAGGACGGCGAGGTTCAGCTTACGACCGAGCAGAGAAGAGCTATGCTTGAAAAAAAGAAAGCTGAGATTTTTAATTTTATTTCAAGGAATGCGATAAATCCGCAGACAAAAATTCCGCATCCTCCGCAGAGAATCCAAAATGCAATGGAACAGGCCAAGGTTCATATAGACGCTTTCAAGAGCACTGAGGAACAGGTTGAGGAAATAATGAGGGCTTTGAAACCGATTATTCCGATTTCAATGGAGAAAGTTGATTTTGCGATTAAGATTCCGGCAGAGCACGCTGGAAAATGTTCCGCAATAATTCACAAGTTTGAAATAAGCAAAGAGCAGTGGTTAAATGACGGTTCGCTTGCCGCAGAGTTCCGGTTGCCGGCAGGGTTAAAACAGGATTTGCTTAATAAATTGAATTCGGCGACGCACGGAGACATTGTAGTAAAAATAATTGAATAAAAAGTGGTTGTGCGAAAAAATTTTTAAGATTAAAAAATTTTGATTGAAAAAGAAAGGAGAAAAGGTGATTGAATGAAAGAAGTAGTGGTTCCCGGCCAGTTGGTGTCTGAGGATAGAAAAAAAATAGGGAGTAACGTGTATATCGCAAATGGAAGAATATATTCGAAGGTTTTGGGGATAACGGACACGGAGGGCGATTTTGCGAATGTTGTTCCGTTGAACGGGCTTTACATGCCTGTGCAGGACGATGTTGTGATAGGAGTTGTTTCGAGAGTTGTTTTTGCCGGTTATGGCATTGATGTGAATTCTTTCGGTTCTTCTTTTATTCCAAAGTCTGCGATGAGAGAAGAATTGAGAATGGGGGATTTGATTTCGGCGAAAGTAAGTTATGTGAATGAACTGAGAGAAGCCGAACTTGATTTTCCGAGAAAGCTTATGGGCGGAGATGTGATTGAAGTTACTCCTGTTAGGGTTCCAAGGCTTATCGGGAAAAATGCTTCGATGCTTGAGCTTTTGAAAAATGGAACAGGTGCAAATATAATAATTGGGAAAAACGGCAGGGTTTGGGCGCGTGACGGAAACTTTGAACTTTTAAAGGAACTCGTTTCTTTTATTAATGAGAATTCGTACAAGAGCCACTTGACCAGCACAGTTGAAGAGATTCTTAAAAAGAAGGGAAAAAAAGTAAGCGGGGAAAATCCGCAATCGGAGAGAAATTAAAAAATAAAAAAATGCGGAAAAAATTTAAAAATAATTTAAAAGAATTGAGAAAAAAGTAAGAGTAAAAATAAAAAATTTGAAAATAAAATTTAAATTGGAGATGAAAAGGAAAAGGTGAAAAATATGGGTAAAAAAATGGAAGTAGTGCCCGACTACAAGAAGGATAAGAAAAGGGTTGACGGGCGAAAAATGGATGAATTGAGACCGATAAGCATAAAGGTCGGCGTAATTCCGAATGCGAATGGTTCGGCTTACCTTGAATGGGGACAGAACAAAGTTTATGCAGCGGTTTATGGGCCAAGAGAAGCGTTGCCTAAGCACACGCAGAATCCGTTCAAAGCTGTTGTGAAAGCAAATTATAGAATGACTGCTTTCTCAGTTCCTGAAAGAAAAAATCCGAGGCCGAATAGGCGAGACCAGGAAATTTCGAAAGTTCTTTCGGAAGCACTTGAAAAAGCGATTTTTGTCGAGCAATTTCCTAACACTGAAATAAGTGTTTTAGTGGAAGTTGTCGATTCGAATGCAGGTTCAAGGGTTGCGTGTCTTGCAGCGGCAAGCGTTGCGATAGCCGATGCGGGAATCCCGATGAGAGATTTGGTTTCTGCGACAGGTGTCGGAAAGGCTTTCAACGAAATAATAATGGACTTGAATAAGGAGGAAGAGGATGCTGACGATGCGGTTGATGTTCCGCTCGCAATTTTGCCGAACAGCGGCGAAATAGTTTTGCTCCAGATGGACGGACTTCTTACAAAAGAGGAATGGAAAAAAGTTGTTGCCATGGGGATGAAGGGTTGTGCACAGGTTTATGAGGTGCAGAAAAAGGCTTTGAAGGAAAAGTTCGAGCTCGGTGAAATAAACGGGGCTTCAGAATCCGGAGAAGATTCTTCTTCAAAAAAAGAAAAAATTAAAGGCAAGGAAAAAATCGAGGAAAAAAACGATAAGAAAGAAAAAGGAAAAGAAAAAAATGAAAAAGAAAAGAAGGTGAAAAAGTGAGGTCAACAGTTTTAGAATACGAAATATCAAAAGTAGTTGAAATGGCGAAGGAAGGAAAAAGGCTTGACGGAAGAAAACCTTACGAGATGCGTAAAGTCACAATCGAAACTGGTTTCGCTGAAAACGCGGAAGGTTCTGCAAGAGTTAGGCTTGGAGAAACAGAAGTTTTGGCGGGATTAAAAATGGCTACTGGCACGCCGTATCCCGATAGCCCTGATGAGGGGTCAATTTCAATCGGAGCGGAATTATTGGCTTTGTCAAACCCGGATTTTGAGATAGGCCCGCCTTCGGTAAATGAAGTTGAAATCGGAAGAGTAATTGACAGAGGAATTAGAGAAAGCAAGGCGATTGATTTCAACAAGTTGTGCATCAAAGAAGGGGAACTTTCTTGGATAGGGTACATTGATTTGTACGCGATAAACGGCGACGGAAATATTTTCGATGCCGGTGCGCTTGCCGCGGTTGTTTGCTTTATGCAGGGAAAAATTCCTAAGCTTGATGAGAACAACAGAATAGTGAAAGGCGAGTATTCCGGAAAACTTGACTTGAAAAGAATTCCTATTCTCACAACATTTGTTAAAGTTGGTGGAAAAATTCTTTTGGATCCGACCTACATTGAGGAAAAAGCTGCCGAAGCAAGGTTCTCGGTTTCAACGACCGAAGACAATTACATGGCGGCAATGCAGAAGGGAATAGGCGGTTCTTTTAGGGCGGAAGAAGTTGATGAAATGATTGAAAAGGCATTTGAGGTTGGAAAAGAGGTTAGAGCAAAAATCTCTAAGCTTTAAAAATGCTTTTTTCCAGAATTTTGTCAGAAAAAAGATTTATTGGTGAGCATTAATGGGGAAAACGAGGAAAGTTGATGTTGCGGGACGTTACGGTTCGCGCTACGGAGTCGGAATAAGGAAGAGGCTATTGAAGGTTTCTGCGAGGCAGAAAACCCTTAGTGCCTGTCCGACCTGCGGGTTTCAAAATGTAAAAAGAATCGCTGCAGGATTGTTTGAGTGCAGAAAGTGCGGAGCGGAATTTACAGGCGGGGCCTATGAAGTGGAAACTTTGCCTGGAAAAGCCGTTAGAAAAGCTGTTTCTCAAAAAGCTTTTTTTACAAGTTCAATGGATTTATCCAAAGTAAAGGAAAGCAGTTTTGCGGATATTGAAAGAGAAGTGGAGAAGGCGCTTTTGCAGGAAGATGTTGCCGTTCCAATGGCTGAAGATTTCAAAAAGTCTGAAAAAAAATTGAAGAGCGGAAAACCAAAGAAAAAGGATTCTAAGGGAAAAAAGAAAGAGGGTGATTTTGATGACATTTAAATGCGTAAAATGCGGGGCAGAAGTTCAGAGCGTTGCCGAAGGAACTGTGCGCTGTCCGAAGTGCGGTTACAGAATATTGTATAAGACAAGGGATACGCTTGCAAAAGAAATGAAGGCTGTTTAACGGAATCAAAATTTTTTTAATTTTTTTTGTTTTTTTGAAAAAGTTTTTGAATTGATTTCATGCATAAGAGAGAATTGGATTTGAGTTTTGATTCTGAAAAGGGGGCGAAAATTTTTTTCGAATCGATAGGGCCCGAGCTTGAGGAAAAGTTTTTGAGAAGCAGCGTAAAAATGACTCTGCGAAAAAACAGAGTCAACGCGATTATAACGGCTTCCGATAAAACAGCTCTTCGTGCTTCGGAAAACTCGATTATGAAGCCTTACATTCTTTTTAACCAGTTGAAAGAAATTAAATAAGGAAGAAATAAAATAAAATTAAAAAAAATTAAAATTATTTTTTTGGAGGGGTTTTATGAATGATGAGGAAAAAAGAGCGGCGATAGTCGAGTTTGAGAGGAACAGGCAGTTCCTTGGCGGTGTTGCTCAGCAGAAACAGCAGTTCGCGTTTCAAAAAGAATTAATACAAAGTTCTTTGGATGAATTAAAAAAAACGAAGGAAGAATCGGTTCTCAAAGCGGTTGGAAATATTCTTATAAAAAAGAGTACTAAGGAAGTTCAAAAGGAACTTGAAGAGAAAATGGAAACCGTTGAACTGAGGCTCAAGACTCTGCAAAAGCAGGAAGAGAATACTTTGAAAAAACTTAATTCGCTCAAAGCTGAAATAGAAGGTTCTGCGAAAAAAAGTTCGGAAGGAAAAAAGGATTCGAAGAAAAAATCTTCAAAATAGTTTTTTTTCCCGTGAAAGTTAGTATGTTTGAAAAATTGAAGGGGAAAAGGGTTCTGCTTCTCACGCACGAGCATGCGGACCTCGATTCCTTTTGTTCCGCCGCCATAATGCGCGAGGTCCTTTTGCGCAAAAAGATTTCTTCCGTCATAGGAGTGCCTTCGCGCATGAGCGAGCAGGCAATGCAATTCGCACTCTCGGAAAAAATTTCTTTTCAATTAGACCCTGATTTTTCGGATTTTGGTGCAATAATTATTTTTGATTTTAATGATTTCGAGCAGTTGGGAAAATTGCGCGAAAAATTCCTTTGCCTCAACAAATCGATAAAGGTTTTTGCTTTCGATCATCACGTAATAGAGAAGCGGAGCATCGTTCGCGGAAAAAACGCGGTCCTTGACGAGAACTGTGTTTCGACAACGCAGCTCCTTTTCAAAGAATTTGGAAAAAGTTTTTCAAAAAAAGCTTTTTTCTACGCGTGCATAGGGATATTCGAGGATACGAGCGGTTTTATTGTTTCAAATGCAGACGCTTTTTTCGATTTTGCATTTTGTTTGAAAAAATCCGGCAAAAATTACGCAGACGTATTGTTTTTTTCGAGGCACAAGATTCCTGATGACGAGCGTATCGCTTTTTTCAAGGCGGCTCAGCGTGCGCAGGTTCAGGATTTTAAAGGAACAGTAATTGTTACGAGTACGCTTTCTTTTTATCAGAGCGCAGCCGCTTCAAAGCTCTTGGAGCTCGGCGCGCATATCGCTTTGGTTTGCGGTTCCGAGAAAAATGGTTCAACGACTCTTTCCGGCAGGCTGGAAACGGGTTTCATGGAAAAGAAACATTTCAGTTTAATGAAGCATGTCTTGGTTCCGCTTCAAAAGGAATTGGGCGGTGAAATCGGCGGGCATCCGGGCGCCGCACAGTGGAAAGGAAGCGTTCCTCCAGAGCAAGTTCTTGAAAAGTGCGTGAAGATAATTAAGTCAGGTGTTTGAAAAGAAAACTGCTTTTTATTCTTATTTATTTCAGGTAAATTATTTCTTTTCCTTTGTGAATCTTTGCGCGCTCCGCGTATTTCACCAAGTAATGCACCGTTGACTTCGGAATGCCTGTTAATTTTTCAATTTCCCTTATGCTCTGGTAATCTTTTTTCAGTTCTATTATGTAGAGCAGGGTTTTGAGAGGAATGCTTATCGCACGTCCTCGTTTTTTTTCAGTCGCGAGTTCTATTCCGTTTTCTGCAACAATTTTTTTTGTTTTTGGAGAGAGCCTTTGGAAGCAGGAGCCCGAAAGCGTTATTTTTCTTATGTGGCATTTTGCGAGCAGTTTTTTCAGGGACTTAACTTTTATCGGCCTCGTGAGATGTATTTCTTCAGTGTCGCTTGGGATTTTTTCTATGTTTGTTTTGTTTGAGATTGCATATTTCATTTTTGTTTCCTCCTTTTTTTATTTTCTTCTTATTTTTTTTCTAAGTTTTCCTACTGCTTTTTTTATTTTTCCTGTTATTTTTGTTTTTGTTATTTTTTTCGCGATTCTTGATTTTTTTACGTTTCTCACTAATTTGGATTTTTTTATTCGGCCGACTCTGGATTCGGCTACATATTTTAGTCCTTCAAAAAGTTCTTTTTTCTTCAGCTCATCAACAGGGTTTTGTGAATAAAAATTCGGTCCCGCGAGTAGTGTCTCCCTATTTCTTATCATTTTCAAAAATTCGGCGGCGTCTTTCGGCCTTTTTTTTAGTTCGATTACTGCGCTTCCAATATTTTTTGGATAATGGGCGTCGCTTCCAACGGTTATGAATTTTGCGCTTCTTGAAAGAAGTATTGGTTTCTGGACTCTTTCAATTGTTTCTTTTGATATTTTTTCGAGTTTTCTTTTTGTTCGCCCGCTTCTCTTCGCTATGCGTAATTTTTTTGCGACGCGATTTTTTTCCGCGAAATCAAAGAAATTGTAAAGTTTTCTTACCCACTCGGTCCTGAAAATAAAGTCGTTGGCAGAGCCGAGCATTCCGTTGTAATACTCGATTCCGATCATGTTTCGCGCGAGCAATTGTTTCACTTTTTTTTCGCCGATTATTTCGCATGCTGAATCAAGCTTGTAGCCGTATGGATGGGAAAGGCTCACTGTCAAATTGTTGCACTTTGCAATTTCCAGAACTTTTTTTAGTGGAACATTTTTTTCCTGTAATTTTTTTATTTCGTAAATGCTCGCATCCTGTCCGTAAACCAAAACGTGTCCCGCGTTTGTTTTTGCTTCCATTCCTGGAATTAGGAGCATGTTTCGCATTTGTTTGGGTCTGGCCTTTAAAAGTTTTAAGTAGGCTTTTTTCGGTTTTTTTTCTCCATGCTCGGTTATCGCGACTACTGAAAGTTTTCTTGCTTTTACTAATTTCCACCATTTTTTGGGGCTTACTCTTTTTTCGAGGAGATGGGTGTGCATGTCGGCCAGAATCGGTGCCCCCGTTCTTTTTTTTTCTGCATTCATTGTTAAGTTAATTGCTCAAACTCCTTTATAAAAATTCGCTTTTTCTTGGACATTCATTAAATTGCCAGAGATTTTTTTTAATATAAAAATATTTTAAAAGCCGACTATTTCTTTGTAGAGTTTCATAAATCTTTCAAATCTTCTTTTTTTGTAAGGGTGTGTTTTGTGTCTAGCGATTCTTCTTGTTAGTTTGAAGAATGCGTAAAACTTTATTTCTTCAAGATTTATTTTGCCGTATCCTTTTCGTATTTGTTCGAATTTATGGTCTTCGAAATGGTTGATATAAGGCGTTACAAAATTGCACGAGGGCGGTCCGGAAAACAGGTCGCCAAAATCTATTATTGCGGCGATTTCGTTTTTTTTAATTATTATGTTGTCGCTGCAGAGGTCGTAATGCAGTAATCGTGCCTTTCCCGTTGAAAACTTTTTCGCGTTTTTTTTGTAATATTTTTTTATTTTCTTAATTTCTTCAGGGCTGAATTGTGCGCTCTTTTCCAGTAATTTTATCCTTTTTTTGAACAGATGAGTGTTTGCTTTTTTTTGTGTTTTGTATCGACCTTTTCCTGATAGCAAAATTTTTCCGTATCCTTTCGATTTTATTTTTTGCATTCTTTTCATGAGGCGACCGAGGTCGAAATAAATTTTTTTGCATTCTTCTTTATTGAGTTTTGCCTTGTCAAGGGAAGTGCCTTCGATAAATTCTTCGATTATGCATTTTTTATCGCAGTAAATTATTTTTGGAACTGGTATTCCCGCTTTGGAGTATTGTTCTGTTCCAAATTTTTCTCTGAAAAGTATTTCTCTTTCTTCTTTTGGGAATTTTGCGACATATTTCCCGTTTTCGGTTTCGACTATTTTTACTTCCTGGTCCCAGCCCACTGATTTGTCTGTGATGCGATTGACTTTCAGGTTCAGCGCTTTTTTGAACAGTTTTGAAATTTCTCTTTTATTCATTTCTAATAGTATTTGTGGAAGTAAATAAAAATTAATTTTTGTCAGCACCTACAACATTATGTATAAGACAAATCCGTTTTTTCTGTCATGCCAGCAAGAAAATGTTTTTATATCACTTAAATCATTACTTTTGGCGTAATGGAGAAGCTTATTTCTGTATTGCCAGACCTTTCGGGTTTAAGTGATCTTGAGAGAGAGATTTTTGAGTTCATTTTGAACAGTTGGCCCACTACAGCCCTTGAGATTGCCGAGAACTTCCATGAGGACATCTCTTCGCGTGAAAAGAAGCGCAGGATGAGCACCAAATACGCCTATTATATCAAAAAACTCGTTCAAAAACAGCTTGTAATGTGCAAAAATGCAGGGAATTCTCTCGTAGTTTGGCCTCTTCTGGTGGAAAAGTATAGGACAATTCACGAAATTTTGAAGGAGTATGAGCGCGAATCCGAGGAAATAATTTCCGGAACAAGCCCTTCGATTGGGCATGCCCATGGAGGCGGTCTGAATGCTTAACTCTTTCTTTGACAAGTATATTTTCACCAACAATTTGAAGTACACTCATAACAACTTTTACTTGGCAAATATTCCGTTTCTTATTGCGCCCGTTGAAGTGATTACTTCTGCTATGGAGGTTCAGGACCCCGAGCTTCACAGAAAAATTTATGCGTCCATGAAGAAGAACGTTAAATCCGACCTCACGAAACAATTCGATGTTGATTTCGGTTTGAACAGGGAGAAAGCTCTTGAACTAATGATGACTTTTTTCACCGCTTCGGGCTGGGGAAAAGTTCAAACAATTGATTTGGATTTCAATGGGAAGCGCGCAATTCTCTTGGTTGAAAATTCTCCTGTTGCGCAAGCTTTGAAGGGAAAAGTTTCGTGGCCCGTTGACGTTATGCTCCGCGGAATTTTTGCGGGAATTTTTTCAAATGCTTTCGGTGTTGATGTTGATTGTGTGGAATCTGAGTGTGCCGCGCTAAAAGCACAGGCGTGCAAGTTCATAATTAAGCCGCAGAGCGAATTCGACCTTTCGACGAGAGAGGTTCGCGACCAATTAGTTTTTGAATGATTTGAAAATTTTTTTTAAAAAAGTTTCATTGTTTCTTGATTTCTTTTTTTCCGTTCATGTATTTTTGCAGTGCTGTCGGAACTTTTATTGTTCCTTTTGCGGTTTGATAATTTTCAATTATTGCCCTTAGCGTTCTTGTTGTTGCCGCCATGGTTGCGTTTAGCGTGTGGGCGTATTCTTTTGTTCCGTCGCTTTTTTTGTATTTGATGTTAAGCCCTGCCGATTGGTAAGTTGTGCAGTTCGAGCAGCTTCCCAGTTCAATGTATTTCTGTTCGCGCGGGGACCATCCTTCCAAATCAAAAGTAATTGAAGAAACAACTCCCACTTCTCCCGAGCAAAGGCTGATTATTCTGTAAGGAATTTTTAGTTTTTTGAAAAGCTCTTCTTGATTTTTTGCCAGCATTCCGAAAACTTTTTTCGAATCCTCCGGTCTGCAGATTACAACCTGCTCTATTTTGTTGAATTGATGCACTCTAAAAAAACCTCTCTCGTCAAGTCCGTGTTTCCCGATTTCTTTTCTAAAGCACGGGCTTACCCCTGCTAAAAGAATCGGTTTTTTTATTTCGTTCGCTTCGAATGTTCTGCCAGTATTCATTGAAACTAAAGGATGTTCCGATGTCGAGATTAGGTAAAGGTCCTCATTTTCTATTTTGTATAATACGTCTTCAAATACGCCGAGATCAGTCACTCCCGCGTAAGCTTTTCTGTTCATCATCAGCGGCGGCTGTACAAGAGTAAATCCTTTTTTCAAAAGCAAGTCAATTGCAAGCCTTTGTAGTGCCAAATCAAGAAGTGCCAAATCGCCTTTCAAATAGTAAAAGCCTGTTCCTGAAATTTTTACTGCGTCTTCAAATTCCGCTATCTCCAATTCTTTTGCAAGCTCGCCGTGATGTTTCAACTCGAACTTTGGTTTTTTTGTCGCGCCAGATTTTCGCACTACTTTGTTTTCTTTTTCTCCTTTTCCCGAAGGCACGTCCTTATCCAAAAGGTTTGGAAGTTTTCCCAGCAGAGAAACTGTTCTTTGCTCGATTTCTTTCAAAAATTCTTCTTTCTCCTTCAACTTCGCCGGGATTTCTTTCGCCCTTATCATCAGCTGTTCGAATTTTGCGTTATCTCCTTTTCCTTTCGCGAGCTTTATTTCTTCGCTGACCGTGTTTCTTTCCGCCCTGAGATTGTCGACGCCCTGTTTCAGCGCTCTCCACTCGATGTCTTTCTCAAGCCATTCGTCAAAAGTTTTCACGATGTTTTCGTCGCCGCGTTTCAGAAAATTTTTTCGCGCTTCTTCAGGGTTTTCTCTGAGCATTTTCGGGTCAAGCATTTTTTCACCATTTTTTTGTTTTAAAAAAATCATTTTTTTCCGTAAACGATTTGTTTCGCGAGTTCCTTATTTTTTTCAGCCTTTTCCTGGTGCTTCGCCAGCTCTTTTGTAAAAAATTCTATTGCGAATTGTTTCAGTTCGCCTGAAAGCATTTTTCCGCTTGAAAATTCTTCGGCGATTTTTTCTAATTTCTTCGTGTCGGGATAATGAAACAGGAGCATTTCGTAAACCTTGTCCACTTTCAAATTTCCGCCTTTTTTTCTGTGTTCTTCCGCGGTCGGTTGTCCGCCGGTGAAGGCGCTGTTTATTTTCTTTTTTATTTCTGTTGCAGAATCGTCGAGGAATATTGCGGTTTCGGGTTTTGAGCTCGACATTTTTTCTCCGGGTTGAAGTCCGCCCTGGTGCTTGAAGTAAATGAATGAGGGCGGTTCCATTTTGTACGGCAATCTTTTCGCAACGTCTCTTGTGAGTCTTGCGTGCGGGTCCTGTTCTAATCCAATTCCTGTTATGCTTGGCATCGGCGCGCCGTATTCTTCGAGTTGGCCGTGCAGTATGTCCGCTATTTGCAGTAATACTGCCGATGCTTTTCCCAAATCAAGGTGTCCGTAAATTGCTTGGAACATGTTTTCGGTTATTTTTTTGCTGATTTCGAAAGTGAATTCATAATACCTTGAATCCATTTGGCTTTGAATGTAAACATCATTTTCATCCAGTCCCAAAGCCAAAACGTGCGATAAATTATCTACTGCGAATTCTTTTGCTTCTTTCATCGAGCCCACTTTGTTGTCAGGCCTTGAAACGTAAGCATCAATATCACATATTGCGAAGTAGTTTTTTGCGCCTTTTTCTTTGAAGAATTTGAACATTTCAACGTCCACTTTGTGCCCAAGGTGGATTCTTCCCGATGACGCTATTCCTGTCATGTTTATGAACGGTTTTTTTTCCTCGATTTTTTTCATTATTTTTCCGAAGTCCCTGTGCGCTATTACTATTTTTCTCTCAAACAGGTAGTGATTTAAATTTTTGTTCGATTCTTGTGGAAATTCGTGCAAACCGAATTTTTTGAATGCGTCTGAATAGGCGTCAAGGTCCGCCGCGCCCCACGGATCAATGATTTGTTCTTTCTTTTCTGGCATGATATTATACAGCTCCTTTTCCCTTTTTAATTCTCACTTTCGGTTGCGCGCCCATAGCAATGCCTGAACAGGGTTTAGGCAATTATTATTAATGTTTTAGTTTATTCTTTATTCTGGAAGGAATGCTTTATGGAGAACGATTTGATTAAGGCGAAGAAGGAGAACCTGAAGAAGCTTCATGAGAAAAAAATTAATCCTTACCCTTACAAGTTTTCGCCGACTGCCACTTCCGCCCGGCTTCAGAAGGATTTTGTTGATTTGAAGAACGAGGCAACCGGAAAGAATTTTAGTGTTGCCGGAAGAGTTATGGCGAAACGTTCCTTTGGTGCAATCGCTTTCATTAAGCTTGCTGATGCAGAGGGAATGATTCAGCTTTTTTTCAGGAAAGAAGTTTCTCCAAAAGAAGCTTTCGACCTTCTCGAACTTGTTGACTTAGGTGATTTTGTCGGTGCAGAGGGAAAAATTTACCGAACCCAACGCGGTGAATTAAGCATCCTCGTCGATTCTCTTGAAATGCTTTGCAAGTCCATTCTTCCTTTGCCGGAGAAATTTCACGGCTTGCAAGACATTGAAATCAGGCAGAGGCAGCGTTATCTTGATTTGATTATGAATCCTGAAGTTAGAGAAGTTTTTTTCAAACGCTCAAAAATAGTTTCAACTATTCGCGAGTTTTTTGATAAAGAAAATTTTTTGGAAGTTGAGATTCCTGTTCTTCAGCCTGTTTACGGCGGCGCTTCCGCCCGCCCTTATGTTACTGAATCGAATGCGTGGAAATCAAAGTTTTATTTGAGCATTTCGCCTGAACTTTATTTGAAGCGATTGATTATTGGCGGTTATGAAAAAGTTTACACTCTGTGCAAGAATTTCAGGAACGAGGACGTGGACAAAACTCATAACCCTGAATTTACTATGGTCGAATTTTATTCTGCGTACTCGGACCTTTCTGATATGATGAAAAGCACGGAGGAAATGTTCGAGTTTGTTGCGAAAAAAATTTGCGGAACCACTAAAGTAAAGTACGGGGAAAATGAAATTGATTTCAAAGCGCCCTACGCGCGCATCACGATGTTTGAAGCGTTGAAAAAATATGGAAAGATTAGTGTTGAGGAAATGAGTGAGAAAGATTTGTTGAAATTGTGCGAGAAAGAAGGGATAGAGCTTGCTCCTGAAGATAAAAAGCGCGGGCTTATGATTGCGGAACTCTTCTCCCACTTTTGCGAGCCTCACTTAATTCAACCGACTTTTGTTACCGAGTATCCGAAAGAAACTACGCCGTTGTGCAAGCCTTCGCGTAAAAATCCCGAGGAGCTTATTGAGCGCTGTGAGCTTTACATTAACGGTTGGGAAATTTCAAATGGTTATTCGGAATTGAATGACCCTATTTTGCAGAGAAAGTTTTTTGAGGAACAAAAGAATCAGGGCCGCGCAAAGGGTGAGAACCATCCGATTGATGAGGATTTTCTGGAAGCGGTTGCTTACGGCATGCCCCCGACAGGTGGAATGGGTTTCGGTGTTGATCGCTTAGTAATGCTTTTGACGAATTCCGCAACAATTAGGGATGTTATTTTGTTTCCGCAGATGAAACCTGAAAATTGCGAGAAATAGGTCAGTGAATTAATTTTTTGAATGACTGATTTTTATTTCTTGTATTGCTCCGAATTCGCCTGTTTTTTTGTCCACTTTTCTCACATAAATTATTTGTATTTTTCGTCTCGTTTTTGGGTCTATTTTTATGACAGGATTGCTGCAGATGTGGCCGTCGGTTCCCTCGAACCAGTACAAGAGCCTTTTTTTCGGGAGAAACTGCCTTTTCTGTCCGAGTTTTTCTATTTTTTGAATTTTTTTTCGCAAGATGAATCACTCATAATTTATTTTTGTCCGACTAATTTTATTCCTGTTATGAGGCTTGTTTCGTAGCTCAGCGAGCGCAAATCATCAACATCAAGGTTGTGAACATTTGTCAGTCCCGCGAGTTGTGTAAGCATCTTCAATTCTTTTACCGTCGCGTTCACGTAATTCACGAATCTTTGCTCCGCGTCTTTTGCTAGTTTTTCTTTTGCTTCCGCGCCGTGTGCCGCAATTCCGACAGGGCATTTTCCTAAGTGGCATTGCCTGCACATTGTGCAACCTATGCTTATCATCGGCGCTGTTGCCATTTGTACCGCGCTTGCTCCGAGTGCCATCGCTTTCGCTATGTCCGCGCCGTTTCTTATTCCGCCCGAAATTATTAAATCAACATCATCTCGCATTCCCATTTCTGTTAGAGCTCTGTCCGCTTCAACCACTGCTGCAAGTGTTGGTATTCCTGCGTGTTCCGTTCCGATTTCCGGTGCCGCGCCCGTTCCTCCCTGCATTCCGTCTATCGCCACCGCGTCCGCTCCGGCTTTCGCCGCTATTTTAACATCACTCTCGACTCTTCCAGGTCCGAATTTTACTATTATTGGTATTCGCCAATCCGTGATTTCTCTCAGCTGGTTTATTTTGAAGGACAAATCTTCCGGTCCCACAATATCCATGTGCCTTGACGGGCTTAGCGCGTCAGATTTTTCCGGTATGCCGCGTATTTGCGCGACTTCTTTTGAAACTTTTTCTCCCATTAGGTGTCCGCCCATTCCGGGTTTCGCTCCCTGTCCTATCTTTATTTCAATTGCGTCCGCTTCGTTCAAAATTTTTGAGGAGATTCCGAATCTGCCTGACGCGTATTGGACAATTAATTTGTCCGCGAATTTTCTTTCTTCAGGAAGCACGCCGCCTTCTCCGCTGTTCACAGCAATTCCAAGTCTTTTGCATCCTTTTGCGAAAGCGATTTTTGCGTCTTTTCCTATTGCGCCGAAGCTCATCGCGCCCAAAATTATCGGTGATTCCATTTCCAACGGTTTTTTCGCAAATCTTTTTCCGATAACCGTTTTTGTTTCGCACGGCTCCCTGTAACTGTCTATTGGAGGGCGTGAAATTTGTGCCGGAAGTATCACAAGACTGTCGAAGTGGGGCAAATCTCTTTTCGAACCCATTCCTCTTACAACGTATTTTCCTGCAGCGGATTTTGCCCTGATTTCGTTTATTGTTTCCTGTTCCCACATTTTCATAAAATCATCTTTTTTTATCGTTCAAATTTTGTCATCAAACATTTTTTTATCCGTACACCGGCCTGTCTTTTTTCGGCGTTAATTTCTTGAATTTTTTCGGTTCAGAGTTTATTTTGTATTTTGAAAATAATTTTTTTATTTCTTCGATTTCTTCTGCGGTCGGGTTTCCTACTTGAACGTTTTTTCCGAAGCTTTTTGCTTTTCCTCCGAAAAATATTTTTCCGCCTATCATTGATTCGCCGGCGCCCTCTTCCATATCTCCTAAAACAATTATTTTTCCGCCCATCATGTATAGCCCTGTCATGAAGCCCGCGTCTCCGCCGACTATTATTGTTCCGTTTTTCATTATTTGTCCCGTTCGCGAGTTCGTGTTTTCTTTAACATATAAGGTTCCGCCGTACATGCCTTGTCCTGCACCGTCTCCTCCCTCGCCCGTAATTATGATTTCTCCGGAGGCCATGTTATCTGCAGGGTACCATCCGCATCTTCCGTTGACGCGCATTTTTATTCCGTCAATCATTGAGCCCGCGTAATAACCCAAGTCTCCTTCCACAGTTATTTCCGCTTCGCCTATCAAGCCTGCGGCTAGGTAGTTCATTGAATTAGGGTTTATTATTTTGAGTTTCGCGTATTTTTTCGCGTTTTCTTTCACAAGCCTGTTCGCTTCTCTCGGCTTTAATCCTTTTAAGTCAATTACTTTTGCGTTTTCTTTTTTTTTCATGTTTTTTTCCTGTAAATTTTTACTATTTTTTTATTTTGAATACGCGGTGCTCGCCTTTTGTGAGCACTTCGAACGGCCCGTTTTTTGCCACCGATTCGAGCGCAACTTTTTCGGATGCGGCGGCGAACATTTCTTTTGTTTCACATAATATTCCAGGGCGAAGCGCGAGTTTGTCTTTCACTATCCCAATTTCATTTGCCGTGGCTATTAAGTATGTGAACGGCCCGTCCATGTCTTTTACCGATTGCGCCAACGCTTCTTCCAGGGAGTATTCGTCGTTTAGTTTGTCCGCGATGTAATGCACTATTACTTCGGTGTCGTTATCGGTGCTGAATATGTGCCCTTTCGCGGCCAGCCTTCTTCTTACTGCGGTGCAGTTTGTTATTTGTCCGTTGTGCACAACAGTTATTTCCGGATAAATGTAACTTTGAAAGGGGTGCGCATGATACCTGTCGACGCAGCTTTCCGTACTGAACCTCACATGTGCCAATCCGTGCGTTCCTTTCTTTTCGCTAATATTAAATTTTTTGTCGATTTCTTCAACTGTTCCAAGGTCTTTTATCATTTCGAATTTTCCGCCGCCGAGAACGTTTACTCCTTCAATTCTGTTTAAGTGATTAACAATTTTTTTTACGTGCTCGTAAGAACTCGCGAATACGGTGTAGCGTTTTACTTCGTCCGAGAGCTCTTCCTGTTTTTTTATTTCCGCATTTATCGCGCCGTAAATCGCGTCAACGTTTTTCAGTACTTCAACGGTTATCATGTACTCGTTTTTGTTTAATTCGAGACCGCCGTATATTGCGAAGCCCGCGCCGTCGGTTCCTCTGTGCTGTAGCGTTTTCGCCATTTCGACGAGCGATTTGCCGATGTTTTTCTTTTCCTTGTAAGCCGCGCCTATTATTCCACACATGTTTTTTCCCACACAATAAAATTTAATAGTTAATTGATTGCCGCGCTTCTTGACGGAATTTAATTGATTTTTTTTGTTTTAATTTCTTCCACAACTGTTTCAACGAATTTTTCTAATTTCATTACTTCCTGTTTTCCTTTTCTGTCTCTTACAGCAACGCTTTTTGCTTCTTCTTCTTTCGCGCCCACAACTAGGGCGTAAGGAATTTTTTCTTTTTGTGCTTCCCTTATTTTGTATCCGAGAGTTTCATTTCCGTCGTCCAGATGGCATCTAACGTCTTGCTCCGCAAGCTCGTCCCTGACTTTTTTTCCGTAAGCAGAGAATTTTTCCGCAACAGGAATTATTCTTACTTGTTCGGGCGCGAGCCATGCAGGGAATGCGCCGCCGAAGTGTTCGATTATTACGCCAGTGAATCTTTCAAAGCTTCCGAAAGGCGCCCTGTGTATCATTACTGGCCTGTGCTTTTGTCCGTCCGCGCCCGCATATTCTAATTCGAATCTTTCCGGCAGATTGTAATCAAGCTGGACCGTCCCGGTTTGCCATTCTCTTCCCAATGAATCTTTTATGAGTATGTCTGCTTTCGGTCCGTAGAACGCCGCGTCTCCAGGGTTTATTTCGTAATTTATTTTCAATTCATCAAGCACTTCAATTATTTCTTTTGTTGCCCTTTCCCAGTTTTTTATTTCTCCGACGTATTTTGTTCCTTTTTCATCCCTCGTTCCAACTCTTACTCTGAAATCTTTTAATCCAAGAGTGTTCATCACTTTCATTACTAAATCGAAAACCGCTTTGAATTCTTCTTTCACCTGTTCCGGCGTGCAAAATATGTGCGCATCGTCCTGAGTGAATCCTCTTACCCTCAATAATCCTGAAAGTTCTCCGCTTTTTTCGTACCTATAAACCGTTCCCATTTCGCTTAGCCTAAGCGGAAGGTCGCGGTAGCTTTTCGGCTTTCTTGTGTAATATACTATGTGAAACGGGCAGTTCATCGGTTTTAGTAAATATTCTTCATCCTCGATTTTTATCGGTGCGTACATCATTTCCCTGTAATTGTCGTAGTGTCCCGACTTTTTGAACAAATCAAGTTTTGCGATGTGCGGCGTCACCATGAAGCTGTATCCGCGCTTCATCTGTTCCTTAATCAAAAAATCTTGTAACTGCATTCTAAGCATTGTTCCTTTCGGCGTCCAAATCGGCAGCCCTTTTCCAACAATGTCGCTTATCATGTATAGGTCAAGTTCTTTTCCTAATTTTACATTTGAGTTTTCTTCCGCTTTTTTTCTCATTTCCAGCCAGTCATCAAGTTCTTTTTGGCTCTTGAATCCGATTCCGTAAATTCTTTGAAGTGATTTGTTTTTCTCGTCGCCTTTCCAATATGCTGCTGAAATTTTTAGTAGTTTCACCGCTCTTATTTCTGAAGTGCTTTCGAGATGTGGTCCCTTACAAAGGTCCGTGAATTTTCCATTAGTGTAAGTTGAAACAGTTTTTTCCCCTTTCTCAGCGAGATCTTTTATCATTTCGACTTTGTAAGGGTTGTCTTTGAATAGTGCGAGCGCTTCTTTTGTTGAAATTTCTTTTCTTGTTATTTTTTCTTTTCTCGCGATTATTTCCCTCATTTTGTCTTCAATTTTTACCAAGTCTTCCATGTTCAGGTTTTTGTCGAGCTCAAAGTCGTAGTGGAATCCCCATTCTATCGGCGGCCCTATCGCTATCTTTGCGTTAGGATAAATTTCTGTTAGTGCTTCCGCAAATACGTGTGCGGTGGTGTGCCAGAGTTTTTCCATTTCTTCGGCTTTCGCGTCGGAAACTTTTGGTGTCGCCTCTTTTTTTCTTGAAGTTGCCATGATTGAGAATTGGGTTGCGCATTATTTTTAAAGCTAATTAGAAGCGGTGGCGCTTTCTTTCTTTGGAGACCAGCTGTTTTTATTAACAGCCAGCGTTAATAATGTTTTATGGCTGCGAGAAATCATTTTCGCAAGGATGCGCGCACCGGAAGGTTTGCTGCGGGAATTTCTCCTGAAAAGCGTGAAGCTGTTGTTCGTTCAGCTCAGAATTATGGTGTTTCTTTGCCGAAGGCTGCGAAACGAGGGGGTGTTGATTTGAGCACTGCTTTGCGTCTAAAGGGCGGGAGGCTTAGTTCGCGGCAAATTCAACGACTTGTTTTTGATAGTGTAAAGTATAATGTTGTGAAGCCGATTGCAAGAAAAATTGGGGCTTCAGGGAGAAATGTTACTTCAAGAGAGGTTATTGTTGAAGCAAAGGCTGCGGGATTGGAGAGGGGTTTGAGCAAGGGTCTTGTTTCGAAGGCTCTTGATGAACTTGCTAAAGAAGGGATTGATATTCCGCGCCCAAAAGAATATGATGTTGCAATGAGGTTGAGAGGAAAACGGGAAGCGGCTTTTGCAATTATTGATTCGCTGATTGTTAGGATTAGGAAAGCGAATCCGGGCATGCGCGACGCCAAAATTATTGAGGAAATTAACGGACTTCTGCCCGAGGAAGAGAAGCCGCTTGATTATTTTGCTTTTAGGAAAAGGATAACGGTTCTAAAAAATTCCGGAAGGATTTCGCAACGGAAAAGAGCTTACGGAAAATAGTGATTGTTTTTTTTAAGGCAATTTTTGCGGGGCGCTTGTCAAAAATTTTGGCACCGTTGAAATAACTCTGGGCAGAATCTTAAAATGTAACTTTTAAATACTACTTCTTCGCTTTATAGTTGCGATATTATGCCTCTTGAGGAAATCGTTCGCACGAAATTCGGGATTCAGGGTCTTGATTCTGCGCTGAAAGGCGGGATTCCCGAGGGAAACATTGTGCTTATTTCTGGCGGCGCAGGAACAGGAAAATCGACGCTTGCTTTGCAGTACGCGGTTAACGGCGCTCTTTTGTTCGGTGAAAAGGCTTTGTATATTTCTACTGAGCAGGGCCGCGAGGAATTAATTAAGCAGGCTGCGGGCTTTAATTGGAACATTAACGATTTGGAGCAAAAGAGTCTTGTGAAAATAATTTATTTTGATATTACTGTTGGCGAAAATTTTATGACGAAGATTGATGATGCGATTCAAAAATTTAATCCAAAGAGAATTGTTGTGGATTCACTGACCACGCTCACGGATTCTCTTCTTATTTCGGGCATTACGGACGATTCGGGCTTTTCAATGGTGCAAATCGCTGAGAGCGTTAACCCGATTCCCCGCACCGAGCAGGTCGTCGCGAAAAGTATTCTTTACAAATTGTTCAAAGAATTGAGAAAATACAGGTTAACGACTTTGATGACGACGGAGTTGCCGGAAAGCGACGGACAGCTAAGCGCCGACGGCGTGAGCGAATTCATTGCGGATGGCGTTATAATGCTTAATTATGTTGGAGTTGGTTCGGTCGATTTTAGAAGTTTGATATTGAGAAAGATGCGTTATACTGACCACAATAAGGCGACTATACCTTATGCGATGGAGTCTAACGGGATAGTAATAAAAGAGTCTGAGATATAGCTCGGTGCAAATAATTAATTAAATTATTTACTAACTCCCAAGGTGTTTTGATTGGTATTGCCTTTGATTTTTAAAGAAATTTTAATGCAGGATGCTTTCATATATTCTGTTTTTTTGGTTGTTTCGTATTTTTTGTTAGGAGCAAGTATTAAATACATCGATGATGCGTTTGATGAAAAAACTTTTCCAAGGACTGTTGCTCTTATTCTTGCGCCGGTAACCGCGATTTATTGGGGGTACATAATGGCACTTAGCCCAATTTCGGCGCTTATTTTGACAGCAGTAATAATTGGGGTTGTTGTTAAGGGCAAGATTGACAATATTGCTTTTATTATGGGAGTTCTCTGCGTTTATGTGGCATTCTTTTTCCTAAGCTCTTCTCCGTTAGATTTTATTTTCATTTACCCAATTGCGCTAATTTCAATCTCTATTGCAGGAATTCTTGACGAAGTTGGAAATGACTTTGTTGATAAAAACAATATTTATCATACAGTTAAGCATTTTGGGAAGTATATTCACTTGTTTTTTGAGTACAGATTCGTTATGAAAATTGTTGTTTTTTCGTTTGCACTTCTAAATTTTTTCCCATTAATATACTTTTTTGCTTTTTTGGCATGGGACATCGGATATGCTTCCGTAATGCGTTATAGCAAACATCTCGTTGCGCATAGAAAGTTTTATTATGATGATAAGGCTATTAATTACTGATTATGCCAAAAAAAGAAGAAGTGCTTGCGGTTCTCTCTGATCTTCTGCGAATGGATGACGTCTTAGCCTGTATGCTTGCAAAAAAAGGGCTTGGCGGAATAGTCCCTGAAGGAATAAAAGTAAAGGATGTTAATTTGTGGAATCTTGTAAAGAACACTACAAACGAAATATTTCCAATAATAGATAAATTTTTTATTTATAAAATCGACAGGCTTTACTTTGAGCTTGGCGAGTACACAATAATTTTTGCACCCGTGAGCCAGACATTTTCTTTGCTTGTGATAATTCCGTCGCTCGCCAATATGGGTTTGATTGATGTTGAGGTTGAGAACTCAAAAAGAAAAATAAAACAAATAATTGAAAAAAAAGAGGAAGTTCCCTCGCAAATTTGAATTTTTAGTTTTGATTTTTTTATTTTTATAAGTGCATTTGGTTTTTGTGATGGTTCTCAAATGCGATGTTTTGGTTATTGGCGCCGGTCCAAGCGGCGCAACCTGTTCCTCAAAGCTTGCGAAAGAAGGATTTGAAGTAATCTGCATAGATAAGGCAAAGAAGTGGGGCGAAGCGCATTCAAGAAAAATTGATATAACTGAGAATAAGGGAATTGAGCACATAATTAAGGAATTGAAATCAGATTATTTGGCAAAAACAAACAAATCCGTCTGGTTTTCCCCGAACAACAAATTCACTTTCGTTTCTTCCGTTCACGACCTGTTTTTCTTGCGCGGTCCGTCAAAAGATTCGCTTGATTATTCCCTGTTTCTTGCGATGAAAGACAACGGGGTGGATATTTGGTTTAATTCTGAAATAGAAAAACACGATTTTGGCGCTAAAGGAAAAATTTCTTCAGTCATAATTAATAGAAACGGAAAAAAAGTCGTTGTTGAACCAAAAATAGTTGTTGCGGCCGACGGCCCCAATTCAAAATTCTTGCATTTGCTCGGAATTACGCAGAAGAATCCAGTTACTATTGCCGGTTTTGGTGCGCTAATGGAAGGTCTGAAAATGGAAAACAATTCGACAAGCATTTTTTTTGATTCTTTTTATGCCCCTGGCGGATATTTTTTTGTCGGGAAGGTTTCAAACGAAATTGGGATTGCAATGGTTGTTGTAAACAAGAAAAGGGCAAAGCGCCCTTTGAAGGAATATTTCGACGATTTTATTGCGAAAAATCCTGAGCTCTTTGGAATAATGCTCGGCGCAAAGGTGATAAATTTTAATTCGGGCGAATGCACAGCTTCCATGATTTCAAAAAGAGTGGTGGGCAATGTTGCTTTGTGCGGCGATGCTGCGAGGGTAATGAGTCCTGTTTTTGCTTATGGCGTTAATCCTGCGATGAAATCAGGTTATCTTCTTGCCGAAAGCATCAAATCGCATGGTTTGAATGAAAAGGCTTTGAAGCACTATGAAGTTTCTTTGAAGAAATCTTTGGGTGACGAGTCGCAGGGTCATTTTTTCAGGGGCGTTTATGATAAACTTACAAATCCTGATTTTGATTTTTTGGTTGAATCGGCAAATTATTTGCATTCAAAGCAGCATTTGGATGAACTTGTTGACGAGGAAAATTTCAAATTGAGGCATATTGTGTTTGCGCTGCTCAGAAAGCCGCACAAAACAATCAGAATTGGTGCAAAGGCTGCTGCGAAAGCATTATTGCCTTTTTATTAGGGGTTATTTTTTTCTATTTTTAAAACGGCTTTTTTTGCACTTTCAACACAGGCATCTAGTGAGGGCAGTCCCATAAAATCGCCACAAATGGCGAAATTATCATATTGGTTAGTTATTTCAATTATTTTTTGTTGATACTTGAACATTTTTGGAGAACATGTTGGTAGGCCATAATCCCAATTTTTGAAACAAGTAATTTCTATGTTATCGTTATTCGTAATTTTTTTTAATTCGTTCAGCAGTATTTTTTGATTTGGGGCGGTTTGATCTTTTTTGTAGGGCGCTAGAATCGTATAGTATTCTTCATTTTTTAAAATTGCGGAGATTTTTTGTTTTTTTGAAAAAATTATGCCGTTGGTTTTTTTTGTCAAGGGGGCGTCGCTGTTTGCCACTAAAACACTGCAACCTGCATAAGGCATTTTTTTCAAAACGTTTGCAAGTTCCTTTTCTTCAAGGATTTTGGCGAGCTTGTTGCTTGGGATTGCAGAAATTATTTTGTCGCCGTTTTCTGAAATTTTTTCATTTTTATCAAAAAATATTGTGGCGTTTCCCGAAGAAAAAGATATTTGTCTTACTTCGGCACTTTCCACTTTTGTTTTTTCTTTTAACTTATTTATTATTTCTGAGAGCCCTTTTTCAAATGTGTAAGTTTTTGTAAAGAAGCTTTGGCATGCAATTATTCCATAAAATGCACAAACGTCTTTTGACTCGATGAAGGTTATTGATTTGAGTAATGAATCAATGAACCAGATAGTGTCTTTATCAAAATTTTTTTTGTACCATTTGTTGAAATTAGTTTCAAATAATTCTTTGGGCATTTTTTCAAGGAGTTCATCGCTTTTGCTCAAAAAAGTTTTGAATTCATTCAGCTTTTTTGCCATGACTTCATTTAATTCTGAAAAGTTGTCATTTATTTTAAATAATTCTTGTTTATGCTGCATCGACAATTTATCAATCGTAGTTTCTTTTAGGGAATTTTCCAACAGAAGGTTTTTTGTTAAGTCAAAAAGATTTTGGTCATTTTTGGAAAAAAACTGTGCTCCTACATCAATTGAGAGTTTAGTTTTAAGAGTCAATATTCTGCTGTCGTCAGATCCAAAAACAATGTTATCTTCTTTAGAAAAATAAGCTGCGGATAAACCACTCAAGCCGTTTCCAATTATATACTGCATGTAAATAATTGTTTTCCCCGAAACTATTATTATATCCTACGTCTTTACTTATAAAATATGAAAGAGCTAACTTGTGATGTTCTTGTTGTTGGAGGCGGGCCCGCGGGATTGGCTGCAGGAGCTTCTTGCGCTAATAATAATTTAAACACTATTATTATCGAAAAGCAAGTAGTCATTGGAGAGGACATTCGTTGTGCTGAAGGAATAGGGGGGTATTTACTTGATGTGCTACCGCTTAACGTCAATCTGGGGAATATGTGGTCAATCAAAGGTGTTGATTTTTTTTGTCATGATTATGAAATAAAGCGGCGTGGAGATTATTGGGCAGGGTATACTATTGACAGGTCGTTTTTTGAAAAACAATTGGCAAAAAAGTCACTTGCAAATGGTGCGAAACACTATTTGGGTTATGAATTGGTTGACATTGATTTTTCAGGGGTCAAGTCTGAAATAGTTGTCAAGAAAGTATTTGTAAAAAATAAGTTTAATTCGGATGAATTAGTAATTAGCCCTAAAGTATTAATTGCGGCGGATGGCAGTTTTTCAGTAGTTTCAAAAAAACTTGGATTATATAATCCAAAAAAAGGAGAAACAGGTTATGCATATTCTTTTGAACTTTCTAATCTAAAATTAAATGACTCAAAAGTTGAACAAATATTTATTGGCGGCTTTGCAGAGGGCGGCTATGGATATATATTTCCAAAATCAAAATCTGTTGCTAATGTTGGCATAGGGTGCACGTTTAAGAAAAAAAAATTATCGACAATGTTTAATGAATTTATTTCTTTGCCGTATGTAGCGCGTCAAGTAAAAAATTATGCAATTGTGAAAGACAAGACAAAAGATGTTGTGTGGGGTGATGTGGTTGACAAAATGCGTTTTGGAAATGTTATTTTTTGTGGTGATGCAGCAAATCATAATTTGAAACCGTTTTTAGAGGGTATTTTGCCAGGTTTGATTAGTGGTTATTCTGCAGGCAATCTTTCTAAACTTTATTTGGCAAACTCGGACATTGATTTGGATTTTATTGATTTGATGGACAAGAAATATGTTGACATTTGGAATTATTCTAAAGAAATTCAAAAAATTTCATTAGACATATTTTTGTTGAAAGAAGAAGAAAAAAGGCATTTTTTGTTTTTTTTGTTAATTTCTCAGATATTGGATTTGGATGGTGTTCGCCGATTGATTAAAATGGATTGTAAACATGTTAAAAATTTTGTTAAGAGTCAAAATTTGAAAAAAGTAAAAGAAGAATTGAAAAAGTAAGGTTCTTCTTTTTTGTATTTGTACCCCTCGCCTGCCGAAAATACTATCAAGTGATTTTCTTTAATTAATTCATTTATTTGGAATATTTTTTTCCCAAGTGTTTCTAAATGGGATGTGCAAAAATTGCCAAAGATAAAATTGTTTTTTTCGTTTTGATCAGTCATGTTTTTGACGCTTTCAATTATTTTTTTCCCGCTTGTTACGAAAAATTCATTCTCTTTTTTATCAAATTTGTGGGTTGTGCAAATACTGTTGTTTATTACTAATCCCATTATGTGCAATGAATATTTTTTGTCATCTATTTTGTATCCTATGGGGTAGTAATAAGTTCTTCGGTAGATTTGTTCGGTTAGGCTGCTTTTGTCCCATCCTAACAAATCCCATAATTCATCAAGGGCATTGTTTTTGTTTGCCTTAGAAAATGCGCATCCGTATACGCCTTCATCAGATATAGTAAACTTCTTTCCGGTTTCTATTGCTCCAAATTCGCTGTTCATACTAAAATTATTTTTAAATTTTAACTGAAGACATGAGGCTGAATTCTTCAATACAGCCTTTTTATGAAATTGGTAATTGCTGAGCGAATTGTTGTCATCATAATTTGCCACAATCAGTTGACTGGTGTTCGGAAGTCGCTGAGCAAGATTTTTTTCGAATTCGGGTTCCCTGCCGACACCATATCCAAATAAACTTAACAATTCAACTGATTTTAGAAGGATTTTATCTGGCAGTGGTGCCCTAATAATTCTTTTTCTTCCAAGAAATGGGAGATTGGGAACAGTCCCGTTTGCAATATTAGTAATTATTATCGAATTTTCATTGTCTTGAAAATTTAATTTATTTGAGGCTGTTTGTGGGTTTATTTTTATATTACTTGCGAAGTCAATGTTCGGTTCAATTTCATCAGAGTAGCACGTTAGTATCGTCATGCCTCGCGTATAACATCCGTTATTGTTCATGAACCCTGCAACAGTCCCTCCAACCAAGGGGGTTTCTTTTGGTATTTTTGTATATGTCGTGTCAAGTATTTTTTGGAAGCCGTTGTTTTTTTCGTAGTGGATTGTGGAAAAAAGAAGAACGAATGTCGGAGGATGCGTTAGCTTGCTTAAAGCGTCTGTTGTCGCTTCTAATGAAGCTTTTTCTGGGTCCCAGTTTTGGCTTGTTCCGATTCCTATTTCAAATACCATTTTTTCACCGTTAAAACAAATAAACAACTGCTGTAACGCAGCATCCGAATTTTTTTGTAATTTTTCCAGCTTTTATTATTGTTTTTCTTTGAAGTATTTTTAGTTTTCTTTTTGTTGCCATTTCTTCAAGTTTTAAATCTAATTCTTTGTTTAATTCTTTTTCGCTTTTTGTTTGTCCTTCGACTACAAACCCGTATTTTTTGTTATTGATTCCGATGCTTATTCCTGTGCAGATGGTTTGGTTTTTCTTTCCCTCTGTCGAGCTTAATACGCACGGAACAAATGCGCCTTTTTCAATGTCGAATTTTTTCACTATTCTGGTATTTTTGGCAAGTATTGAGGAAACTGGCATTAGGTTGCAGTCGTGGATTCCTGCGTTTATTAGTGCATTGTCGAAGGCGTTTAATTCGCTGGTGTCGGATTCGCCAAAACCGGAAACGATTGCAATCTTCTTTGCAGTGCCGAGGCAGTTCATTCAATTAGGAAACGCTTTTTGAGTTATTAATCTTTGCTCTTTGTTAGTGTTTGTTTCTAAAGTTGTTTCTTTAACAGTTCCTGAACCTTTTTCGGGTCAAGGGTTCCTTTGGTTTCGCGCATTACGAGTCCTGCCAAGAAGTTGAGGGATTTTTCGTTTCCGGCTTTGTAATCTTCAACCGCTTTCTGGTTTGAGGCGATTATTTTTGAAATTATTTCATCAGCGTTTATTGAAGTTGAAATTAAGAGGTTGTTTTTTTCTAGGAATTGTTTTGGAGTCGTTTTGTCGCCGCTTATATAATTTATCATCGCGCTTTTTACATTTTTGTCCGAAACTTTTCCGTCAGAAATCAGTTTGACTAATTCGAACAAATCTTTTGGGGAAACCTTTATTTCGCTTAATTGCAGAGAATCGTGGTTTAGCACCGCAAGTAATTCTCTTGTAATTATTTTCGCGGTTGTTTTCGGTTCTGCTCCCAACTTGGCAATTTCTTCAAATAATTTGCCTAGTTCAAAGTCCGCGCAAAGAACTTTCGCATCGTATTCCGCGAGGGAATATTTTTCCATGAATCTTTTCGCTTTCGAATCCGGCAGTTCCGGCATTGTTTTTTGGATTTCTGAAATTTCTTTTTGAGAAAGCACTACTTTGACGAGGTCGGGTTCGAAAATGTAGCCGTAATCCTCTTCCGTTTCCTTTTTTCTGAGCGCAACAGTGAGTCCGGTCTCCGCATCGAACGCGCGTGTGTGTTGTTCCACTTTTTTTCCCATTTTAAGTTCCTGTTTTTGTCTCGCCATTTCAAAGTTCAGCGCTTTTTCAACGGCTGCAAATCCTGAAACGTTTTTGATTTCAACCCTTGCTCCGCCGCTCAGCGAGAGGTTGCAATCAACTTTCAGCGGGTTTTCTCCCTTCAAAACTCCTAAATACTTCAAAATATTTTCTAATTTGTCCAAAAAATCGCGTGCTTCCTTTGGTGACTCAATGTCTGGCTCCGTTACTATTTCTACGAGGGGGAGTCCCGACCTGTTGTAATCAATTAGAACGTAATTGCTTTTTCCCATTCCGTTCGGGTGAATTAGTGCAGCAGGGTCCTCTTCCATGTGAACCCTTCTTATTCTAACTTTTTTCCCGCCAGCCAATTCGACAAAGCCTTGCTCCGCTAACGGGATTTCGTATTGTGTTATTTGAAAGTTTTTTGACATGTCGGGGTAGAAATATGTTTTTCTGCTGAAAAAGAAGCTTTCGTTTATTTTGCAGTTGAGCGCAAGGGCAATTTTTGAAGCAAACTCAATCGCTTTTTGGTTCAGAACGGGCTTGCTTCCCGGGTGCCCTAAACAAATCTGGCAGCAACTGCTGTTTGGTTCCGCTTCTTCTGTTGAGCATGAACAGAATAGTTTCGTCGCTGTCGCAAGCGAGGCGTGTATTTCAAGCCCTATCATTATTTTTTCTTCTTTGGTTTGCACAGCTGCAGTAGAGTTATTCAAGTTCCATCACCTTTCCGAATGAGATTAGGTTTCTTTCTTTCAAGTGGGGCGCGGTTGCCATCAGTCCGACAGGCATTCCGTTAACGAAGCCAGCGTTGCAGCTTATGTGCGGCAAGCCTGCAAGGTTTGCGGGCACGGTGCATAAGTCCATCGCGTAATTTTGCAATGGAGTGAGTTTTTCTATTTCGGAGAATTTTGGCGCAACAACGGGCATTGTGGGGTTGAGCAGTAAATCGTATTTTTTGAAGGCTGAATTGAATTCATTGATTAGTTTTGTGCGTACTTTCATCGCTTTCAAATAATAAGCATCTCTGTAACCGGACATTCGCGCAAATGTTCCTAAAATAATTCTTCTTTTTGCTTCGTCGCTAAAGTTGGTGCTTCTGATTTCCGAAAAGTATTCGTCAAAGTGTTTTCCTTCCACTTCGCCCTGCGCCCCATACCTCAAACCTGAAAGTTTTGCGAGGTTTGTTGATGCTTCGCTTGTCGCAATAATGTAATATGTTGCGAGAGAGTATTTTACATTCAGCGGAAGCGACACCTCTTCGATTTCAAAGTATTCTTTTAATTTTTTTATTTTTTCAGCAGCGGCTTTTTGAACTTTTTCGTCGCAGTTCTCGAAAAAATCGGTTATTAAAGCCACTTTTTTTATTGCGCCTTCGTTCGCAACAAATCCTGCGTCGACTGTTGTTGAATCCATCTCGTCTTTTCCCGCAATTGCTTCGAGGAGAAGCGCCGCATCTTCGGTGTTTCTTCCTATCGCGCCTATTTTGTCAAGTGAGTTCGCGTAATCAATTAGGCCGTAGCGTGAAACCAAACCGTAAGTCGGTGTCAGCCCTGTTGCTCCGCAAAAAGATGCTGGGCATGCTATTGAGCCGCCGGTGCTTTGTCCTAAAGCAATGTGAAAGCTTTTTGTGTATGAAGTGAATCCTGCCGCGCCGCCTGATGAGCCTCCGCAGCTTCTTTCATTATTGAAAGGATTTTTCGGAACTTTTTCGGTGTTTGTGCTGAATGTTCCAAATCCGAATTCGTCTTGTGTCGTTTTTGCAATTATTATTGCTCCTTCCTTTCGGGCCCGCGCAATTACTGTTGCATCAAACAGTGGTTTGTATCCTTTGAGTATTCTTGAACCCGCTTTTGATTCGATTCCTTTTACGCAAATGCAATCTTTGACTGTAATCGGCACGCCGAAGAGTTTCGCTTTTTTCTTTTTTGCTTCGTCCCACTTTTTGAGTTCTTTCAATTGCAGCAAAACTCCTCTGCCGTCGAATTCTTCTATGTAATTCAATTTTTTCTTTTCCGAAACCTGTATTTCTGAAATTATTTTTTGCGTGTTTTCAGTGACCTTTGAAAAATCTTTTTTTGCTTCTTGAACAAAAAAATTAATTGTTTCTTCTCTTTTCATAAAATCACAATTTCATGCTCCGCGATTCACAATACTTTCGGCCCCTTGAAGTATCCTTTTTCTTTAAGCTCTTTTTTCGCATTGCTCAGCGCTTCTTCCTGTGTTAGGCATTTTTTTGGTTCGTCTTTTCTGAAAACATTTTTCATTTCTGTCGGCTGAAAACTTGGTTCTTCTTCGGCCTCAATTTCATCAAGTTTGTTGAAAGAATCAAGGATTATTTCTTTTATTTGTGGCGCAAATTTTTCTAGTTCTTTTTCGTTCAGATTTAGTCTTGCGTTTGCCGCAACGCGCCAGATTAGTTCTTTTGTTACCTCTGCTTTTTCCATGCTAATAATAAGTGCGTATAGGTTTTTTAAAGATAAAAGGAGTCATTTGGAAAATTATCGGGTTTGGGTTAAGTTTGGGCAAATGTGCAAAGAAAAGCCGCGTTTTTTTTATAGGGAAAAAATAGCCTGCCTTGGAAATGCCTATTTTTAAACATAATTCTGTGTTTATATTAGCGGTGGAAAAGGGAATGAAAACATTTTACATCACGACGCCCATTTATTATGTTAATGATGTGGCGCATCTCGGCCATGCTTATACGACTGTGATGGCGGATATAATCGCGAGGACTAATCGTCAGAGGGGCATTGAAACATTTTTTCTAACAGGGACTGATGAGCATGGGCAAAAAATTTTGGGTGCGGCGAAAGCAAAAAATGTTCCTGTAAAGGAATTTACTGATGATATTGTTGTTTCCTGGAAAGAGCTTTGGAAAAAACTTGATATTTCAAACGATTTTTTTGTGCGAACAACGGATTCTTATCATGAAAAAACCGTGCAGGCAATAATATCCGAGTTATATGAAAAGGGGGATATTTACAAGGGAACTTACAGCGGGTTGTATTGTGTTGCTTGTGAAGCGTTTTATTTGGAAAAAGATTTGGTAAATAATTGTTGTCCTGTTCACAATAAAAAAGTCGAATTTGTTAATGAGGAATCCTATTTTTTCAAGATAAGCAAGTATCAAAAACAAATTCTCGAGTATTTGCGGAGCGATAAAGTTGTTTTGCCGAAAAACCGGAAAAACGAGTTAATTAACAGGTTGAATGAAGGATTAAAGGATATTAGCATTTCGCGGACTTCTTTTGATTGGGGCGTGAAATTTCCTTTTGATGAAAAGCATGTTGTTTATGTTTGGTTTGATGCGCTGATAAATTATATTAGTGCTGTGGGTTACAAAAATGATTTGGATGCTGAAAGGTTTGAAAAGTTTTGGCCCGCAGATGTGCACGTGATTGGGAAAGAGATTCTTTGGTTTCATTCGGTGATTTGGCCTGGTATTTTGTTCGCATTGGGAGTCAAGCCGCCTAAAACGGTGTTTGCGCACGGCTGGTGGACGGTAAACGGGCAAAAAATGTCAAAGACGGTTGGTAATGTTATTGATCCTGTTAAGATGGTTGAAACCTATGGTCTTGATTCGTTCAGATTTTTTTTGTTGAGGGGCGCGAGTTTTGGGGATGACGGAGATTTTTCTGAAACCGCAATAAAGAATGTGTTGAATAATGAGCTGGCAAACGAATTGGGTAATTTGGTGAATCGAACGGTAACGCTTTTAACGAAATTTTGTGATTCGAAAGTTCCTAAGCGGGGAAAAAACGAACTAATTGATGAGGAATTGATAAAAAGTTCTCAAATATTGGATGAAGTGCTTGCTAATGTTGATGATTATAACCTGAATGAAATGCACAAAAAAATATGGTGTTTTGTAAAAGCCGTGAATAAGTATGTGAGCGATACTGAGCCTTGGAAATTGGAGAAAACGGATAAAGAAAGATTGTCTGCTGTGTTGTACAATACGATTGAATCGGTAAGGTTGATATCTATTTTAATGTATCCGATAATTCCGCAAACTTCGGAAAAGATATTTAAGCAGTTGAATTTGCCCGTGCAAAATTATTCGGAGTATAAATTCGGTTTATTGAAAGAAGGACAGCCTATAACTCAGGCGCCGGTATTGTTCGCAAAAATAAAATAAGTGTTTACTTTTTTAGTTCAGTTTTTTTAGAATTTTTTTCCTGTTGTTTTTTCACGAGTTCTTCGTTGCTCCAATCAACCTTGATGCCGAGTTCTTTTAGCTGTGCTTCCGAAACTTCGCTGGGCGCGCCTTCCATTACTGCCTGTCCGTGCTTGTTTTTGGGGAACGCCACAACGTCTCTTATTGATTCTGTGTTCAAGACGAGTGCCATGAACCTGTCCATTCCGAGTGCCATTCCTCCTTCGGGCGGATAACCAAATTCGCAAGCTTCTAATAAGAATCCGAATTTTCTTTTTATTTGTTCGGGCGAGAGGCCGAGTGCTTTGAATACTTTTTCCTGTGTTTCCTTGTCGTGTATTCTTATGCTTCCCGAACCTAATTCTGTTCCGTTGAGCACTAAATCGTATGCCCTGCTTCTAACCGCTTTTTTGTTGGTTTCGAGTTTGTCCAAATCTTCGGGGTGAGGCGCTGTGAAAGGGTGGTGTGCCGCGCCCCATTGTTTTGTTTCTTCGTTGAATTCGAACATTGGGAATTCTGTTACGAACAAAAAGTTTAATTTGTTCGCATCAATTAGTCCGAGTTCTTTTCCTAATTTGTTTCTGAGCATTCCGAGCGAAGTGTTGCATGTTCCGAAGCTGTCCGCGACAATTAGTATGAGGTCTCCTTCGGTTGCTTTTGTTTTTTGTAAAATTGATTTTACTTCGTTTTCACCGATAAATTTCTCGGAAGGGCTTTCTATTTTTCCGGCAGCCAAAACTTTTATCGAAACTAATCCTTTCGCTTTGTAAAGTTTTGCAAAGTCTTGCAATTTATCTACCTGCTTTCGCCCCATTTCTCCGCCCTTTGGAACAACTATTGCTTTGATTATTCCGCCGTTTTTTGCAGTGTCTGAAAATACTTTGAAGGATGAATTTTCCAGCTCTCCGGTGAGTTCGATTAATTTCATTTCAAATCTCGTGTCCGGCTTATCGAGTCCGTAATCTCGCATCGCTTCAACCCAGGTGATTCTTTGGAAAGGGGTTTTTGCATCTTTTTTGAATACTTCTTTCATGGTGTGTGCAACCGATTCTTCAACTAATTTTAGAATGTCTTCTTCGTTTGCGAAACTCATTTCCATATCATATTGTGTGAATTCGGGTTGCCTGTCCGCCCTCAAATCCTCGTCTCTCATGCATCTCACAATTTGGAAATATTTTTCAAATCCTGAAACCATTAATAGTTGTTTGTAGATTTGCGGGCTTTGGGGCAGCGCAAAAAAAGTTCCTTTTGGATTTCTTACAGGGATTAGGTAATCTCTTGCGCCTTCCGGTGTTGAATTCGCCATGAATGGTGTTTCGATTTCCAAAAATCCTCTTTCGTCGAAATAATCTCTAAACGCTTTCATTACCTTGTGCCTCAGAATTATGTTTTTCTGCATTTCCGGTCTTCGCAAATCCAGGTATCTGTATTTGAGCCTCGTGTCCTCATTTGCGAGCCTTTCAGGAGTAGCATCAAGTTCGAAAGGCAGCGGTTTTGACTTGTTGAGTATTTCCGCTTCTTCTATGTGAATCTCAATTTTTCCTGTCGGCATGCTTTTGTTTTCCGTTCCTTTTAATCTTTCCAAAACTTTTCCTTTTACCGAAATCACGTACCCTGCTCTCAAATTTTGTCCTGTTTCAAATGCTTTTTTTTCTTCTTCGGGATTGAAAACTAGTTGTGTTAAGCCTTCTCTATCCTGTAAATCGATGAAAATCAGTTTTCCGTGGTCTCTTCTTTTCCAGACCCAACCGTTAAGTACAGCGGTCTCGCCGATTCTTTTTTCATTGAGTTCTCCGCAGTTCGCAGTTTTTTTCATTTTATTGCCCTGTTGTTTTTTAGCCCAATTATTTATTGTGTTCGCAAAACAATTATAAAAATAGCATGTAGGAGGGTTTAAATACTTTCAAAATTAAGAATTGTTTTATGGGAATAAAACCTTTGGGTGCGGTGCGTAGGAAGGCGCGTATTTGGAGCAGGCGCGGGGTAAATGTGCCGGTTGGCAGGCTTGGCGCCGCAAATGCGAGGTTCAAAATCGCGGGGGCGGAATTGCAAAAAGCGTGGCTTAGTGTTCCTGGCCGGGGAATGTTTCCGGCGGCGTTAAAACTTGCGCGGAAAAAGCTTGAAGTTGCAAAAGCTGTTCATTCCAGTGCGCTGGACGAGGTCCTTAATTCTTCGCGGATGAAAAAGGAAATTAAAAGCGAGGCTTTGAAAAGAGCTGGAAAAACCGGAACCGAAAAAGAAAGGACTGTTGCGCGCAGAAAAAATATTTTGAGAGGTGCATTGAATCCTGGGGCGGTTATGCGGTTGCGTAGAATGAAACGTGCGCGGCTTGAAAGAATTCCTCTTGGTGTTGATAGAGTGAGTGTTGGTCAGCGCAGGGAACGTCTTGAAAATGCGAGGGCGTCTGTGTTGGATGCAAAAGAAGATTTTGGTTATGCTTCCAAGCACGAGCTTAAGTTGCGAAAATTGTTTGCGAGTGAAAAGCGTGTCGAAGCAAAGTTGGAGCTTCAGGAGCGTCTTGAGAACGCGATTAATTCGAGGACTAATGCCGAAATCAGATTGCGCGATGCGGAGTTTAATGTTGTTGGTGCGGAAAGGGCTTTGAAAAGAGCGCTTAGGGAAATGGACGAGGTTTCGCGTTCGGGTTCAAAAAAATAAGAAACGGTTTTTTTAAATTTCGGATTTTTAAAATTCGGAAAGGATTCTTTGTTTGTGTTTGCTTAGCGGTTTCGCGTTAAAACCTAATTTGTTTAGTTTGTGTGCGAATTCTTCGCTGAAGCCGTGGTCGGTAAGCACTAATTTTGGGTTTGCCTGTTTTACGTATGAAACCAAATCGTTGAAGTCCGCGTGGTCGCTTAAACAGAAAGTTCTATCATATTGTCCGCCGAAATCGGGCCAGCCTGTCGCAATTCCTGAAAAAATTTTTCTTTTGTCGAAGTATTCTAATGTTGAGAACAAGTATTTGTTTACAAGTGAAGGCGGAACAATGAGGACGGATGATTCTTTCAGGTTGTGGTTGAGCGGCAGGCTTTTTCCGATTTTTGCGCCGTGTTTTTCGTAAATTTTGTTCATTTCAAATATGCTTTCATGAACGATTGGAACAATGCCTGCATCGTTTGAAATGCGTGTGAGTTCCTGCGCTTTTCCGAGCGCGTAGCCTGCAAGCACTATTAATCCTTTTTCTGATTTTTCCTGAATCCATTTTTCCATTTCCAGAATTACTTTCTCTTCTTTCGGAAAAACATATTCGGGTTTTCCGAAGGTGGTTTCTATTATGAGGGTGTCGCATTGCAACGGCTCGGCCCCTTTGAACAGAATCGAATCGTTTAATCGGAAGTCGGAGGTTATGGCAGTTACTTTTCCGGAATCATTGTCAAAAATTTTTGCCTGTGCCGCGCCGAGTACATGCCCGCTTGGAGCCAGTTCCATTTCGAAGGAATCGAATTTTTTTCTCTCTCCGAAAATTATTTTTTCAAAATTTATTCCCTTCGAATATTTTTCGAATCTTTTCGTTGTGAGTTCCGCGGTTTCGGGTGTCGCGTGCACTGTGCATTTTTTTGAGAAGTTTGCGTGGTCCGCGTGAGCGTGTGAAAGGAAAACGTTTTTCGTGTTGTGTTTTTTCTCCGCATCAAAGCAGAATTCGCCGAAGACAAGGCTGTTTTTTTCATCAGGCATTACAAAAGGATGCGCTCACAGTATAAAAGATTTGCTGGGAAAATTTTTCTTTAAACAAAGATTAATTAACCTTCAAGTGGCTAATTATTTTATGGCTTGGTTTCGTAGGTCCAAAGAGCGCAAAAATGCCGCAAATATTTTGGAAAGGGTGAGGCGTGTGCGCGGACAGGTCAAATTTCTTAAAATAAGTGACCTTGTCGAGTTGAGGAAGGTGAATGAGTCTCTTGCCAGGGAGCTTGTTGCGAGAACGGTTGTTCTTCCCGAGGCAAAAGCGCTTTTGGGGAAAAACCTGAATGCAGTGGTTATTATCGGAAGCGCTCAGTTGGGTGTTCGAGAGTCTATTCTTGGTGCGAGAAAGCGCGGTAGCGATTATCGTGAAAGTGATTTGGACATAATGGTTTTGAGTCCCGAGGGGTTTTCTGAAAAAATGATGCTGGAAGAGGGGAATCGAAGTGATATGGATAGGGTTGTCGGTTTGTTTCTTGACAGGCTTTCGGGTTCTCAAAGGCGCGTTAATCTTATTGAAAAACAAACTGCGTTGGAAAAGGCTGCGAGAAAACACGGATTAAAGAGGATTGGATTTCGTTTGAATTTGAATATTGTTGAGCCCGCGCTTTTCAAAAAATTTTTAACAAATTCCGAATTTTCCAGGGCGCACGGGGTTAGGGGTTATGGGCCGTTTCAGGTCATAAGCGGTAAGGCTTTTGTTGAATCTCTTTTCGGAAAAGAATACTTGGCGGAAATGCGTAAAGCGAGGAAAGAAAAGAAGTCGAGTTATTCGGGCACTCATGTCTAGGGTAGAAATTTTTTTCAGAGCCAAATTATTATATACTTAAAAAAACAATATTACAGCGTTTTCTTCGGCGATTGTTGGATGTTTTTTTGTTGGTGTGATTATGGTTAGTTTGGATGAGAAGGTTGAGGAGCTTGTAAAGTCCGTTGATTCTTTGCATGACCTGATTGCTGCGGAGAATTGGAAGGAAATAAACCGTCAGGGTTTTATTTTTGGGCTTGAAACTTATACGAAAAAATTGAAGGGGATTTATTATGAATTTGCGGAAGTTGATAAGGAGTTAAGAAGCATTCTCGAAAAGAATGCGCCGGATATTTCGCAGTTTCTTTCAGAGCTTCAGAAAAAAATAATTGTTTTTGAGTCAAACCTTAAAATGGAACGGGGAACAAAGTTCAGGGAAAACCTGATTAATGAAACCGAGCCTATGGAAGTGCCGGAACTGTATTTTTCTATTCAGCATAAAATGCTTAATCTTACTTTGAAGGCGCGTTATTCCGTTGAGAGAGTGCGCACTTTTTTGCACACGCGTAAAACTCATTTTTCGAAAAAGGGGGCTACTGCAAAGAATCTTTTGGAATTGTTGAATCAGCGCGAGTCTGAAATCGCTGACTTGAAGCAGAAGCATCACGAGCTCCGCAGAAAGAGTTTCCTTGGTTTTGTGCAGGAAAAGAATGTTGCGGAAACCGAGGCTGAGCTTTCAAAGTTGGATAAGGAGCTTGATGCGTCGGTGCTTGAGGTTAGCGGTGCGCTAAAAACTCATTTTTCCCAGATTTCTTTTTTGGAGGGGAGTTTTGCCCAGTTAAAGGAAAAAATTTCTCTTATCGAGGGGCGTCATGAAAAATTTTCGAAGAAATCGCTTGAAGTTATTAAGGATTTGAAAAAGGAAAGGGATTATGCAAAAACGGTTGCGATTGATGTTGAGAATGAAACTCTGAAGTTGCGTGCGGAGTATACTAAAAAGATTCTTTCGATTGAGGAGGAAAAGCACGCGATAAAGGAGAAGGCTTCTGAAAATTATTTAAAAGAATTGAAGTCAATGCGTGCAGAGCTGGATGATAAAGCGCGAGAAATTAAGAAACTCCATTTGTTGATTGAAAAGCAGGAAGAAGAAATCAAATCCGTGAGAAAGGGTTCGAAATAATTTAAATCGAAAAATCTTTGTTTTCGGGCTCGAACCTTTCTTCGTTAAAAAGAATCCCAATTATTATTCCTGAATATTTTTTTACCAATTCTGCTTTTTCTTTTCTGTAATCTTCTTCTTCAAGATCGCTGTATTCATCCACAGTAACGGATTTTAGTATTTTTGTTTCGGATGCGATTTCAACGTCGATTAGTTTTTCGCGGAGCATTTCGGCCTGTTCTTCGCTTTCCGCAAATCCAAAAACAAATACGAGGTCGCTTTCTTTTGCGCATTCGCGCGCCATTTCCGGCAAATCTTCGGCAAATGGAACGAATCTTTTTTCCAGTTCAAGTCCGACTATTTTTTTTGAAAGGTCGCGCGCTAAATCGTCGAATATGTTCATCGGGCTTTCCTGGTTGCCTATAAGCGATATTTTCATACTAAAATAGTGAATGGATAGTTTTATAAAAAATAAACGCTTATTAATATCAAAATCCTTCGTAGGTAGAATTGCTTGTTTGAAAGTTTTTGAGTTTTAAGGTGTTTTTTTGTACGACCCGAAATATGATGAGCCGAATTATAATCCTGGCGGGGATTATTATGGCGATGGGCCGCAGCGCGGAGGTTCTCCTGCAGGGCCTGCAATTGACTTGTTAAAGAAGTACAAATTGCTTATTGTTATCGGGATAATCGGGGTTGTAGCGATTGTTTTGGTAATGAATTTTCTTAACGCTAATCAGGATGTAACTATAAATGTGAAAGAGCTTGGAACAACAATCCCTGTTTCTTCCAATATAAGGATAAATGATGAGAGCGGAAAACTAATTAAGAGTTTTTTAAGCACAGAATCCGCCACAATAAACCTTCCTTTCGGAAATTATCTTCTTTCCGTTTCCAGCGCAAGCACTGGCGCCTATAAGTCCATAACTAATCAGGGTTTCACGGTTCCGATTAACAAGGATGATTCTACGGAAACAGCGTTTAGTGTTTCTTTGAGTAAAAATATTACTGCGTCTTTAAATATTTTGATGGATACAACGAATTTGTACGGGACTAATGATATTAACGGAGTAATAAATATTCAAAATGGGAACACGCCGATAACTGATGCGAAATTAGTTGCTTTTGATACTAACGGGCTTGTTGTTGAAATCGAGCCTGATGGAACAGACAATACTTCTTTTTCTGTGCAGGCTTCGGGTTCCACTTCTTTTAGTTTTACCGTTAAAATGGGTAAAACGCCTACTTCTGAAAAAAGATTGAGTTTGAAGTTCAAGATTGAGGGCACAAATGCTAATACAAAATCAGGAACAAACGGTGCGGAAAAGGATTTGATTGCGAGTCCTGCGGTTGCTCTCACTGTTTCGTCTTCTCCGAGTTTGGATAGATTGAGTGCGGCTGCCGGCGGCACAAAGGAGATAACTGTAACGGTTACAAATACTACGAAGTTTTCTGCGGAAGATGTTTTGGTGGAATTGGTTGAGAATGAGGGTTCAGAAATCTCTATTGATGCATTTACTTTTAGCGATCCGTATAATGGCAATAAGCATCAGCGTATGATTTCTTCGATTGCGCCTAAAGGCGCTACCGGCGGAGGAGATAAGGTTGCGGTAAAACTTTTTTTCAGGCCGCCGAGTGATGCATTGGAGGGGGAAAAATTTACCGGGAAACTGATATTGGTTTCGCCTTCGCTTTCGGATTTTTCTCCAAAGGAGGTTGTCGGAAATGTTAGTGCTTCGATTAAGGGAACGCTTGCTCTAACCGGTATTGATTCAATAGTGCCGGTTAATTTTGATGATAAGACTGGCGAGTATCCTCCAAAGACAATGGTGGTTAATCTTAAGAATACTGGAAACGCGGACGTAGCGGATGTTGTTTTTGGCATTGAACCGGTTGCTCCTACTGATGAGTGGTGTATTAAGTGGGTTAGTTTGGATACGGCGGATCCTATTACTCATTTGGTTGATGTCGGCGGCATTGCGAAGGGCGCAAAATCGAAGGACATTCTTATGACAATTAATGTTGATTCCACTGCGCAGGAAGGAAATTATTCGATTTGCAGTTTTTATTGGGTTGGTCATGTGAAAGATGATACTATTTCTGTTGGCGATTCGACAATAGTTAGGATTAGCCCGAAGGATTAAGCAGCATTTGAAAATAGTTTGAATTATTTTTTTTTAAAAATTTTTAAGCCCCTGGTGGGAATCGAACCCACGACATACTGCTCGTCCGCTTTTTTTTATCCCGAATTAATGAAAGCTGATTTTCTTTGGGATAACGTAACACTTTCTTTTTCTAAAAGAAAGGGCCCGTTACGAAGCAGTTGCTCTACCGCTGAGCCACAGGGGCTTTCAAGGAATAATCTTCTGGATGGTTTTTATTCCTTGCTTTTTATTTTGAATATTCGTAAATGTCGCTTATTTCATTTTGGCTTAGTGCACTGTTCCATACGGCAACGTTGTTTATGGTGCCGTCGAAGTATGTTTGTTGGCCGTCAAGGTCGTAGTAGCCTATTCTTTCCCACATTGAATCCGAGAAAGTTATTGCGAATTTTGACGCTAAGTTTCCGTCTTCTTTTCCGTCAACCCACAATCTCATTGTTGAACCGTCGTAGGTGCATGCGAAATAATGCCAACTATTTGCGTTAATCGATGTTTTTCCTATGAGTTCGTGTCTTTTGTTTGTCGTATCGTATGCAAGGAATTCCAATGAGACTGTTTTGTCGTTTGCCGATTTGTTTTTTGTTGTTAGGAAGCATCCAACATCGCTGTAATTTCCTCTCTTGAAGTAGAATGCCTGGTTTTTTACAGAATTTATTTTTGCCCAACCTTGTATTGAAATCGATTTTTGTGAAATTATATTAATGTCTTCGTGTGATTTGTCATCATTATTTATTCCGGTGTTTAAATCTATGAAGTTGCTTTTTCCGTTGAATTGGAATGCGCCGCCCATTTCGCTTGTTGAAACCGGGCATTTATTTTCGCCTTCGACTATGCAGAAACCGTTTTTGTTTCCTATAATGTCAGCAAATTCAATTGCTCCGTTTTTATCGTTTAGCGGCCACCAATTTTTTAATTCCTGTGAGCATCCGAGGTAGCCTGCGCAATCAGCATCGTAGCAGTCTACTGCTCCGTCGCAATCATCATCTGACCCGTTTCCGCAAACTTCTTTTGCAGCAGGATTTATTGCAGGGTTTGTATCGTCGCAGTCGAGTATTCCGCATTCAGTGTTTTCTATTGGGTAAGCTACGTTATAGTTGTCATCATCATCATCAATGCATCTTGATTCTTCAGTGCATTGGCAGGTTTCTGTAGCGCAGTATTCTCCTTCCGCGCATTGGTTGTTATTTTCGCAGGATGCTCCGCATCTCGCGTCGCAAATTTTAATCCATTCGCCTGTGCAAATTTGAGTATTTTCATCGTCTTGATGGCAATTATTTTGGTCGCATGTTCCGTTTACGCAACTAGTTCCGTTGGAATTATTTCCAAGGCAGGTGTAGCAATCGTAATCGTTTGAGCATTCCTGCGGAGGTGTTCCGCAATCCTGCGGGCAGTAATATTCAGAGTCATTATAATTTTCGCCGTAGTCGCATATGTCGTTTCCGCAAATCGGCGGGTTAGTGCAACCCGAAACAAAAATTATTGAAAATATTGCCATTAATAAAACTAAAAGAATAGAACCAGTTTTCAAAAAAACACCTCTGAAAAAGCACGGCTTTCCAAGAAATTATATGAGTGGTTACAGTATTTATACTTTTGTGCATTGCTTCGGCATAGTTTCTTTGTTTCGTTTAAAAAGAGCATTTTTATTACTTTTCCCGCTTGGATTTTTATTCGGTTAAAATTGATGTGGTTTGATGGAGAAGGATGCGCGTAAGGGATTTCAGTTCGAATTAGCCACTTACTTGGCGGATCAGGATTTTGTTTATGGCCCAGAGCCCGAGCTTTACACGCCGATGGCGGGCTTTTACTCGTACGGCCTTCTCGGAAAAGCCTTGAAGAATAAAGTTGAGGATAAAATAAGAAAAGTTTTTGTCGAGCACGGTTTTTTTGAAGTAGAATTTCCTTTGATAAGTCCTGAAATTATTTGGAAAGCTTCCGGACACTTGGATGGCTTTAATGATCCTGTGATTTCCTGTTCAAAGTGCAAATCATCGTTTCGTGCCGACAAGTTGATTGAGGAGGAAACGGGCAAAGAAATTAATGCTGCTAAGGATGAGGACTTGCTCGCATCAATAAAAGAGAATAATATTAATTGTCCGAATTGTAAGGGCAGGCTCGAGTGGGAAATTTCGCGTCACAGCCTGATGATGAAAACAACAATCGGCCGCGATACTGTTGCTTACAACAGGCCTGAAACCGCAACCACTACTTATCTTCCGTTTAAACGTTATGTTCAATTTTTCAGGGGCAAATTGCCTTTCACAGTTTTTCAGATTGGGAAGGCTTTTAGAAATGAAATCAGTCCGCGTCAGCATTTGTTGAGGATGAGAGAATTCACGCAAGCGGAAGCGCAAATTTTTATCAGCAAAGAGCAGAAACAAAATTTTCTTCCTTTCAAGGAAGTTGAGAAAGAACAGTTGCCGCTTTGGTCTGAACAACTTCAAAAATCGAGCAAGGCGCCGGAAATTGTTTCTCTTGCTTCTGCTTTGAAAAATAATTATTTGAAGAATCAGGCTTATGCGTGGTCGCTTCTTCTGGCTTACAAAGTTTTTTTGGCAATGGGTATTCCGAAAGAAAAAATGCGTTTCAGGCAGCATCACAGTAATGAGCGCGCTTTTTATGCGGATGACGCGTGGGATTTGGAAATTGAATTGAATTCTTTCGGGTGGACGGAGTGCTGCGGTGTTCACGACAGAACAACTTACGACCTTACTCAGCACGCAAAATTTTCTAAACAGAAGCTTGTCGTGCGCACCGAGGATGGAAAGGAAATTGTTCCCGATGTTATTGAGATTGCTTTCGGTGTTGACAGGCCTTTTTACGCGCTTCTCGACTTGGCTTTTTCAAAGAGAAAAGAGGATGAGAAGCGAACTGTCCTGTCTTTGCCGCCGAGTATGGCGCCCATCGATGCAGGCGTTTTTCCGTTGATTAAGAAGGACGGTTTGCCGGAAAAAGCAAAGGAAGTTTTGGTTGCGCTCAAGGGCAGCGGGATTAGAACTTATTATGATGATGCGGGCAGCATAGGAAAACGCTACTCGCGTCTTGACGCGGGCGGAATTCCTTTCTGCATCACAATTGATCATGATTCTTTGAAAGATAATTCGGTTACAATAAGGGAAAGGGATTCTTTAAAGCAAACAAGAGTAAAGATAACAGCTCTGCGTGAAATGTTGCAAAAATTTTTGGAGCAGGGGTTTTCGTAAAAATTATTTTGAATCGCATTATTGGAAAAAAAGGTGGATGAAATGGAAAGAAGGGAGATGTTGAGAAAAACTTTGTTGAAGCGTGCGAGGCGCCAGATTGAAGAAAAATTTGCACAGAAAGAAGTGCACATAATTAAGGCGGTTAATCTTCTCGAAGATATGGATTCTTCTTATAATTTGTTGAATGAGGCGCTTTCGGATTGGAAAAGCAAAAACCCTTCCGAAAAATCTCTTGTGCAAGTTTCGGAACTTCAAAAAAACTTGGATGCGATTAAAGAGGAGAGAAAAAATTTGCAGAATTTTATTGACGGTGCAATGGCCGAAGAGTTGCCGAATTTTTCTTCAATTGCCGGTTCGGTGGTTGGCGCAAAAATGCTTTCTGAAGCCGGGTCGAAGAGAAAACTCGCATTCATGCCTTCTTCTACAATGCAGCTTCTTGGGGCGAAAAAAGCTTTGTTCAATCATTTGAAGAAAAAGGGGAAGTGTCCGAAGCACGGCTTCCTTTTCAATCATTCTCTTTTGCAGAAACTCCCTAGAGAAAAAAGAGGAAAGGCTGCGCGCATAATTGCGGGAAAACTTTCCATTGCCGCTAAGAAGGATTATTTTGGCGGCGCGTTTTCTCCCGATTTGATGAAGGATGTCGAAATAAAAATAAAAAACATTTAAGGTTTTTTCTTTTATGAAAAAAGTTTTTATAAGTATGAAAAAAGTTTTTGACGGCATTTATTCCGACGGTCTGAATGAAAAAGCCAATTATGCCGACGGGCGAATTTATACGCGAAGCATGATTAAAGGAAACAGGGTTTATGGCGAAAAAATAGTTTGTGAGGAAAATGAAGAATATAGGGAGTGGGATCCTTTTCGCTCAAAATATTGTGCAGCGGTAAAAAGCGGTTTGAAGGAAAGCATTTTTTTTAGCGGCGCAAAAGTTCTTTACCTTGGTTCCGCCGAAGGCACCAGTGTTAGTCATGTTGCGGATATTGTCGGCGAGAAGGGATTTGTTTTCGGCGTGGATATTTCCGAAACTGCAATGGATAAGTTAATCGGCCTTTCGGAGGTAATGAAAAATATTTTTCCGATTGTGGCGGACGCGCAGTCGCCCGAGGAATATGCCGATTTTTTGGGTGGAAAAGTTGATGCGCTTTTTCAGGATGTTTCCCAGCGTAATCAGGCGGAAATATTTTTGCGAAACGCGCGGTTTCTGAAGAGCGGCGGCATGGGCGCTCTTACGATTAAAACGAAGAGCATTTCGCAGGTAAAGAAGAAGCAGGACATTCTTGCGGAGGAGAGGGAAAAGCTTTCGAAAGAATTTTTGATTATGCAGGTTATTCCTCTCGAGTCTTCCGAGAAGGGGCACAGAGTGGTGTTTGAAAAGGATCATTATGTTATTTTGGTTAAAAAGAAATAGTATTGGATTAAATAATTTTAAATTGGAGTGGTTGAAATGAAAAAAGAGTTGCAAAGAAAATTTTTTCACATAGTTTTCGGGTTTTTGTTTATTTTTTTGATACTTATTTTTGGTGCCCAGATAAGTTTCTATATTGTTTTAACTATTTTTTTTCTTGGTTTGATAATAATTCTTTTAATGAGGCTCGGTCATCGCCTGCATTTGTTTGAAAAAATTATTCGCGCGGTTGAAAGGGAGGAGGAGAAGCATCTGCCCGGAAAAGCAGCGCTTCTTTTTTTTGTTGCCGCGATTATTCTTCTTTATTTTTTTATGAATGAGCCTAAGATAATTCTTGCGGCGCTTTCGGTTGAAATTTTTGCGGATACTGCGGCTGCTCTTGGCGGGCAGAAGTTCGGTAAGATAAGGCTTTTAAAAGGCAGAAAGAAAACGGTTGAGGGTAGCGCGTTTTGTTTTGCAGTGACTTTTTTATGCATCGCGTTCTTTTTTCCTCCGACGGCTTCGAATGTTTTGATGATTCTCCTCGCTTCCTTTCTTACAACTGCTTCGGAATATTTGCCTTTGGACGATAATATTACGATTCCGCTGGTTGCTGCCGCTTCGATTAAATTGCTTCTTTAGGTCTTTAAATACAATTAAAAACTTCTTCCTCAAACAATTTTCTGGCATGGTTAAAAGTAGCCGTGCTTATAGGCCTGTAGTATAGTGGATTAGTATGGTTCCCTCCTACGACCTTTTTTTGAAAAAGGTTGGCGAAAAAGTTTGAGTTTCGCCGGAAGGAGTCGGTGCTAGGAACAGACCTGGGTTCGATTCCCAGCAGGCCTGTTTTTTTATAAAAATTTTTTTTAGAGCCATTTGCGCATTAATTCTTTTCTTTCAACTATTGTTTTTAGATGGGCAGCATATGCTTGTTTTGCGGCTTTTTGCGCCGCAATATTTTCCGGAGAGTTATCGTTTTTTTTGCATTTTTGTGCGAGTTTAGCAACTTTTTTTCCTGCAATAAGTTCTTTTTCAAAAGCCTTATCGAGTGCACGTTTGTATTGGACAAACTGTCTTCGGCTTACATCAAGTAGGGGATCGCGCCATTGTTTTGTTTTTAGCGGTTTTCCGTGACCTGCAGGCTTCATAATCGTCATTATTGTTTTGTGTTCAACAGGTTAATAAGCTTTTTTTAAATTTTTATTTTGAATTAACTATTTTTTTCAGATTTTGTTTATTCAGTAAGAAAAACCAAAAAAACAGGTGTCGAAAATAATTATGTGCGTTGGGGACAATTAACGAAACCCTTTTATTTACTTAAACTCAAATATTAATAGATGGATAAGCTTGCGATTACTATTGCGGGGGAGATTTCGCTTTCGGAAGATCCTGGCGGTTCAATGAAAAAATGGAGGGAAATTTTCGCCGTCCACCAGACGGAGCTCGCGGAATATTTGAAAATTTCTTCTTCAACAATTTCGGATTATGAGGGCGGGCGGAGAAAGAATCCGGGAATAGGTGTTATTGCAAGGTTGGTGAAGGCGCTGATTGATATTGACAAGGCGAAGGGCGGTCGTGTTGTTAAGCAGCTTGAGAAGGATTTCAAAGAGGATAATAAGGCTTTTGAGTCGCACGAGTTTGCGGCGGGTATGCGTGCAAATGATTTTATAAAAAAAATTAATGCAAAAGTTCTTTGTCTTCCTTTTGATCTGAAAGACGAGCGTTTATTCGGTTACACCATAATAGATTCTTTGAAAGTGATTCTTGAAGTTCCTGTGCACGAGTATATGCAGATTTACGGGAAGACTCCGAATCGCGCGCTTATTTTTAGGCATGTTGAGAATGGGAGAAGCCCACTGATTGCGGTTAAAATAGGTCGTTTTTCTACGGACATGAAGCCGAGCATTATTGTTTTGCAGGGCGATTTTTCTAAACGGGAAGTTGATCCTCTTGCGATAAAAATAGCTGAAGGAGAAAAAATTCCTCTTGCAATAACAAGCGCAACTGTTGAGGAAATAAACAAGGCTCTGCAAGAATCCTAAAAGTTTAATTCTTGGTTTTGTCTATTTTATGTGTGCTGGTCAGCGTTTCCTTTTTGTGATTATTTTTTTGGGCAGCGATTTCAATCGAAAAAAATAAATAGTCTGGAATGTAAGTAGTGTTATGGGGTTGCGTAGTGTTTGTCTTCATTTATTTGGCGGCATTAAAACAAGGGTTGCGAGCGGAATTAGGGAAATTAGGAGTATTGGAAGGGCTGGAAGAGAAGGCTTTGTAAATGAAATAGAAATTTCTATTGCGAAAAATGGTCGTGCCAAGAAGAGAAGGTTTGCAGAAAAAACTTTTTTTGACAGGCAGTTGTCGCACCTCGGAAAACCTGTTGAAAAGTTTAGGGTTATCAAGGCCCTTGCTAAGCTGAATCGGGAAAAGAAGCTCGGGCTCAAGATTGTGCCCACAATCAGGCTCAGATTTGTGGAGAAAAATGATTGGAGGATTATAACAACGATTCTTCCGATTGAAGAAAGTGTCCAAAATGCAATTTTGAGGTCAAAAATTTTTTCCAGGTCCGAATTGGCTCCCACAGTTTTAAAAAAAATGAAGGAATTTACTGTGGACATGGAAAGGCAGCAGAGTGTCGCGCAAATGAATGGTTATCTTATTCACAACAGTGCTTTTGTGCCAGTTTTGAGAAAAGGCGCCAAAAAAGTTGAGGCGGTAATAGTCGACATAGGGCACATAGTGTCATTTTGATTTGTTTTGCATTATTTATCAGCAGTGTTATTTTTTACGCAGAAAGTGAATCTGTATTTTTCTCCGCCGTCTTTGGTTCTTCCTATTAGTTTGCTTGAAACTATTGATTTTGTTTCGTAAAATTTTGCGAGTTTGTTTGAAACTTTTACCGAGGCTTTTTTCGAGCCGACCCAGAGGTCAAAACCGTTCCTTACTTTTACTGTTTTTACTATTGCGCTGAGCGGGTCGTTTTGTTTTTCTTCTTTTATTAGTTTCTCGGCCTGGTGCAGCATTTCTTCAGATTCTTTTTTCGAGCCCGTTCTTAGCTGTATTATCGCTTCTCTGTAATCTGAGGCCAGGCGCATGCACGGGTCGCAGATGTTTCCCTGTATTTCGACCACAAATCCTTTTTCCTGTTCCACTATTTGGGAATCGATTATTCCCATTACTCTTACATTTGCATAAAATTCTTCTTTTTTGTTTCGATTCTCTGTTTTTTTTACTTGGATGAATATTTTCGGTTCTTGCAAATCATTAATCGTTTTTATTTTTGATTCGATTTCTTTTTCGATTGCTTTTTCGGATGATTCTATCCATTTCCCCTGGATGAGGATTTTTGCGCATCTGCCGCAGAGCTGAACCTTATCAGAAACGTTTTTGATGCTGAAAATATTTTCTGTTGCGAGAAAGCAGTCTCTGCATTTTCCTTTTATCAGCCAATCGGTTTCTTTGCCGCATTTGGGGCAGAATTTTTTGAAGCTCATGATGAAATTTGTTTATGAAAGGTAATAAAAAATAGTTATTTTGCAGAAGAAGGCGAGTCCAGTTTATTCAAAGCTAATTTCTTTTCCGAGTTCTGGTATTTTTGCGTCTATTCCGGTTTCTTCTTTTATTTTTTTTGCGAACACAGGCATTACTTTTTTGTCGCCGTGTACTAAAAATATTTCTTTCGGTGACCATTTTTTTATGGCGCTTATCATTTCGCTTTGTCCGGGGTGTGCGGAAAAATCGTATTTTTGGTATTTGCACCCTACTTTTACAAGCGTTCCGTCTTTTCCTACGGGAAGTTTGCCTGTTTCTAAAAGTACTCTTCCGGGAGTTCCTTCTACCTGGTATCCTGTTAAATGAATCTTGCTGTTCGGGTCGTTGAAAATTTTCTTAACGTAAAGCATTACTGGGCCGCCTTGCATCATTCCTGATGTGGTTACTATTACGCTTGGCTCTTTCATTGCTTTCTCTCTTGCGCCTTTTCCGGTTATCCATACCGCTTCGCTTAGTGCCCTTCTCAGTCCCTTTGAGTCTTTTATTAGGTCCGCGTGTTTGTTGTATATTTGTGCGGCTTTTTTGCTCATTCCGTCGAGATAGACATTGACATTAATGTTGTATTTGTTTAGTATGTCGAGGACTTCCTGGCTTCTTCCTACCGCGAATGCGGGAACTATTGCCCATCCACCGTTATCAATCGTTTCCTGTACTGATTCACAAAATTTTCGTTCCTCTTCTTTTCTGTCAGGGTGTTCTCTGTCTCCGTATGTTGATTCTATCATTAGGTAATCTACTTTTCCGACTTTCAAGTCCGCGCCGGTGTGAAGGCGTGTAACATCGACTTTGAAGTCTCCAGTGTAGAGGAAGTGGTCGTCATTGCGGCTGAGTCTTGTGAGTGCGGAGCCGAGTATGTGACCCGCATCGAAAAATTCAAGTGTGACATTTGGCGCGATTTGTGTTTTTTTCTTGTAGGGAAGCACAAAATTGTATTTGTGCGCTTTTTCGATTTCTTTCGGAGAATATTTCGGCACCAGGTTTTCGTATTCCGCAATTTTTACCGAGTCGCGCCATAGCAAGTCTGAGAGTTCGACGGTCGGCTGTGTCATGAAGCTTAAGCATTCGCTTTTTCCGTAATAATATGGGATGAGGCCGGAATGGTCGAGGTGCGCGTGAGACAAAATTATTGCTTTTATGTTTCTTTTTATTTCCAAAGGGTATTGGATTTCTTTCGGATCGAGTTTTACTCCGTAATCCAGAAGAAATCTTTCTCCGAATGCAAGTACGAATGCGCTTCTGCCCACTTCCTGGCAGCCTCCGATTCCAGTTAGTTGATACATTTTTTTCACTTTGTAATTTTTTTCACGTTTTTCAAACTAGGCGTCGGATAAATGAGCTCTGGCGAATTAACGTGTTTCAATAGTAAGGGGATTATGATTTGTTTTTATTACTTGCTTTTTCCTTTTTTGAGAAAAAAATGAAAACAATTGCGGAGAAAACGATTGTTGAGGCGATTGAAACTGTTGCAATTTGTTGAAAGTAAGCAGTGTCAAAAACAGGGTGAATTCCAATGCCATAATCAAGGAAGTCGTTAAATAAAAACCATGCGAGGCAGAGTAACAGGTGTTTTTTTTCAAATCTTATTTTTTTGAAAAAAACGATTGTTTCGGCCATCAGGAGAAAATGGCTTGCAAAAAAAATTTCATAACCGAATGTCATTCCGCTTATTAAAAAAACAGCTATTGTCCAGAAACCGTATTTTAGATTTGCAACGAGTGAAATTATCAGGATGAAGGGAAATATTTTTTTGAACAACCGATTTTTGTTTTGCGCGCCAAAAGCCCAAATCAGCAGAACAATTCCGAATATTATTGAGTAAATCGGGCAGTCCGCCGTAAAGAACCAAAGCAACGGATTTATTTCTGAAAGTTGCGGCGCGTAATAGCTGAATGAGTAAATTCCTGCGGCAAAGTTTATCAGCGCTAACAGTATTAGAAATTTTTTGTTTTCAAATATTTTTTTTGCCGTTAGTGCCATGTCCTTTCACTTAAAAAAATAATAAAAATAAAAGAAAGAAAAAAAGAAAAAGAAGCTGCATTTAGCAGCTTCCCGATGATGTTCCGCCGGTTGTACTTAAACTTGTGTCACAATCTGTCGGCGCGCTTGTGAATGCCGAACATATTGCGGTTTTGAAAGCGTCGGCTGTTCTTGCTCCGCTGTATTGCGTTCCGTTTATTACTGCGGTAGGGCTTCCCTGTATTCCGTATTGTGAATTTAAGGCAACCTGTTCTGCGAGCAAAGTGTCTTGTTCGCTGTCTGCGCAGGCTTTTATTTGAGCAGTGTCTATTCCAGCAGCTGTTGCATAGCCTTCCCATTTGTCGTTAATGTTTGAGGCTGAAACTTGGCTGTTTGAGTAGTCTGTCATCAATGCATCGAGGTATGTCCAGAATTTATCCGGCGCATATTTTTGTATGCACATTTGCCTTACGTCTTCTTTAACTTCATTTATTCCGTGCATTGAACAATATTTTTCGCTCGAATCGGTGCAATAGTCTTGCCAATCTGCGCCATAGCCTTTTGCGTAATCAGAATATATTACGTATCCCATTTGGAAATTCATTTTGTCGTTCAGCAATTCTATTGCGCTTTGGAATGCTGTTGCCGCCTGAATTCCGTATGGGCAGAATGACATTATGAATAATTTTACTTCTGGTTTGTCACTCTGAGTGTATGCCGCTCCGGTGTCGATTGAGCCGCTGTCAGTATCGGTACTGCCCGTAGAAGGTATTGGCGTATTCAAATCGTATACTTGTCCTCCGCCTAAAATTAGTTTATTTGGCGTAGAATATATTATTGCGATTTGTTGTTGAACATTATTTTCGTCAGCTACGTAAACTGATAGTTCATAAACATCAGTGTCTATTTGAGATGCATCTCCAACGATAAAGCCGTTTATTCCGCTGGCTTTTGCTTCGGCAGTCAAAAGGTTTGTGTTCAGGTAATCCTGAACTTTTGATTCAAGCTGGCTTGCAGTGATGCTGTTGTCTGTTCCTGTTTGAGTGGTTGATTGGCCGCTTAGGCTTCCTAACCAGAATCCTGCAATTGTTCCGACGCATATTCCTACAAGAAGTATGATTATTATTTCCGCCATGAGCCCTTCGAATTTTGCGAAAAGCTTGACGTCTTTTTCGACTTTTTTGACATCGCTGTCAACCTTGTCAATTTTTTTTTCAACTTCTTTCATGGAAGTCGGATGTGTTCTGTGTTTTTTGCTCATAAATCAACCCCCGATTTTTGCAAATTTAAAGCAATAAATTATATTATACTCTTAATTATGATACCTTTTTATTTCATGCTTTTTGTTTAGCTTGTGCAGTTTTGGTCGTTACAACAATTTTGGTCGCATAATGTTGGGGAGGTATTTGTGCAATTTGCTCCACCGGTGCATGTTGGGCTTCCGCAGCTTCCTTGTTGTCCGATTATTGAATTGTATGCGCAGACCTCGTTGCTGTTTGGTCCGTTGCAGTTTCCATAGGTTGTCCAGTTATAGATTCCTGTATAAGCAACATAGCCCGAGTAAATTATTGAAATTATCATTAAGGCGGTGAGTAACCATGAGAGCGCTTCGAAATGTTTGAAGGTGAACGAGCCAAGAGGCTTGTTTGCCTTTGAAACTTTTGCGGAAATTTTTACTCGCATTTTTTTGTCAAATGAAGTGTTGCATTTTCTAAGAGTGGCTTTTCTAAATACGCAGTCCGCTGCCTCTTTGAAGAAGGCGCGGTATTTTGCGGAGAATATGGCGAGTATTCCGAAAATAGGCAGGGCTATTAGGCAAATCATTTTACCACAACAAATACTTAACAATTGTTAATAAACATTTATAAATTGGCACATTTCGCATGACAGGTTGTTTTTCTAATTATTGCGGTTTGGAAATGTTTAAAAGGAAAGCGAATTTGTTGGGTGGAATTGGCCGATTTCAATGGTTAGAAAAAGAATTTTGAAAATTAACTTTTTGGTTTATTTTTTTTCAACAATGAGGATATTAAGCTGGAAAATTAGTGTTTTTCAGTTAAGAGGCCTTCGGAGGATTTTTATGGCGCTGACTGTTTTGGAAAACGCTTATTTGAAGAAAATAGAAAATCTTCCGCGTTTTTCGGAATCCCACAAGAGAATTTTTTTCGTTCTCGCGCATGAAAAAAAGTATTGTACTATGGAGGAATTGCTTCCCTGTGCGGCATATAATGAAAGTTCTCTCAACAGGGCAATAAAGGATTTGGAGAAGTTAGGAATTATTTCGGTTGAAGGTTGGCTCGTGCGGCTGGCGGATTATGAAACTGCTCTAATATAAGTTTTATTTTTCATATTTTTTTTAACGCGATTTTTTTTGTTTTGTTCGATTTTTGTACTAGTTCTTTCTTGTACCATAAGCGCTTTATAAGGGGGCGAGCACTGTTATTTTAGAAATTGTTTTTCTGGGCATCGCTTCACCTCTTCTAATGCGGATGCCCTTTATTTTTATTCGTTTTGTACATTAAATTATTGGTGTTAGGCGCTTCGGTTTGTGCTTGAAAAGGAGTGATTTTTTTGAGGAAATTTTTCGTATTGGTTTTATTGGTTTTGATGGCAAGTGTTGTTTTTGCCGAAGCTCCGTGGGATTTTCTCAGGCCGGGCGTGCAGGCGGTGCAGGCACTTGGAATAATTACTGGTGCGGCAGTATTTTTAGTTTCATTAGTGCTTTTTGCAGTGGCAGTAAAAGCTTACAAAAAAAGCGGTTCCGCTAAACTTAGAGTCGTTTGTGCGGCATTTGGGTTGTTCGCGTTGAAACTTTTGCTCACACTGGCCGATTTAGTGGTTTCGCCCGGCTATTTTATGAGTCCGCCGGTGCAGAATGTTTTTGATTTGGCGATACTTGCGGCTTTTTTCATTGCGCTTTTCAGGAAATAAGTTTATTTGTTTTTTGACGGCTCAGCCGTTGCAATGGTGAAAGTTTATGCAGGATAGAATTGGCAATCTCGATGAAGTAATTGCGCTTAGTCCCAGGGACAGAATTTATTCAACTATTGCGAAGAATCCAGGGCTTCATTTTAGAGAGGTTCAAAGGCGCACCTCAATCGCAACAGGTGCTCTTCAGTATCACATAGATTGTTTGAAAAAGAAGCGCCTAATAAGGGAAGAAAAGGAAGGCAAGTTTTCAAGGTTTTATTCTCTTGGGGGCGGCGAGATTAATTCTGTTTTGATGAATCTTTTGCGTCAAACTTCTGTGAGAAGAATTATTTTGTTTTTGATGAAGAGGCGGAGGGCGCCGCTTCCTCAAATAGCGGGCGGTGTGGGATTAAGTGTTTCTACTGCAAGTTTTCATTTGCAGAAATTGTTGCAGGCGCAGGTCGTAGTTCAAAAAAATTACGGCAAAAAAACTTATTTTTTTCTTTCGGATAAAGACGCGGTTCTCGAAATTTTGCTTTCTTACAAAGGAAGTTTTCTTGATGAATTGGTAGATAATTTCACTGAGCTTTGGGAAGAAGAGCTTGTTCGTTAAGTCTTATTGTAAATTGTTTTGGTTTTTCGCACTTATGGAAAGATTTTAATTAAAGTTTCTGCCTTATCTTGTTATGAAACTTAGTCTCATTGTTTTCAGGCACGGTGAAACTTCCTTCAACAAAGATTGGATTTTTTGCGGCTGGATAAATGCGCCTCTGAACAAGAATGGGGAGCGACAGGTAAAAGTTCTTGCAAAAAAACTGGGCAGGGAAAAAATAGATTATGCTTTTTGTTCGGACCAATTAAGAAGTATGCAGACTCTTGCAGCCGTTCTCGAATATCATTCGAAAGTAAGAGTTGTAATTGATCATAGAATTCGTGAAAGAAATTACGGGGTTTTTAGCGGGCTAAGTAAAATAGTTTTTCAAAGGCTTTTTCCAAGGTACTTTGAGGAAGTTCACAGAGGGTATCATACAAAAATTCCAGGGGGAGAGAATTTTTTCCAGGTGAGCAAAAGAGTTTTTCCGTTTATGAATGATTTGATTAAATTTATGCACGAAAACAAGTGCAATGTTGCAATAAGCGCGCATGGAAATTCAATGCGCCTGATTCAAGAGTACTTGGAAAACCTTTCTCACGAAGAAACTGTGAAAATAGAAAATCCGCCGGCGGCTTATAAAAAGTATTATATTATTTTTTGATAATTGCACTTTTTTGGTTTAACTATTTTTTTATTTTGAAAGCAGCTGCGACAAGCAATGGGAATATTATGCTTGCTTCGCCCCACACCTTCACACTGTTTTCGCTTCCTGCGGCTTTTCCCCAGCTTTTTGCTTCTTCGGGGCTGGCTCCGGCGTTGCTTCCTTCGCCCTCATATCCTGTGTTGATGTAAACAGTGTAGTCTGCGCCTTCGCGGAGCATGCATGCGTTCATAATGTGGTGTTTCGGAACCGAGCCGCCGATTATTATTGCGCCGACTTTGTCTGCGTTCAAAACTTTGTCATAAAGAACTTCAACTTCTTCTATCAAATCAATTTTGAAATCGGGGTGTTCTTTTTTAAAAAAATAAATGTGATCGCCTATTGCGCCGTCTGCCAGCGGAACACAGAGTAAAGGGATTTTGTTTTTCCATGCCCAGTAAACGTATGATTTTTCGCAATTTTTTTTGCCTTCAAGTTCTTTTCCTAATTCCTGCACAAATTCTACGCTGTTGACAATTTTTCCGCTTTTTTTCTGTTTTTCGTAAAGCCTTTTGAGAACAGGCTGAATGAATTTTTCGAACCAAATGTATCTTTCGTTTGGGATGAATATGTTTCCGGTTCTATTCACGCCTTTGCTCCGCAAATATTTTCCATCTGCTTCGAAGTTTCCGTGCAAAAATGGCGCGTGCGTTTTTATTATGTCTTCTTCGATTCCGCCGGTTGTTGTTACTAAAAAATCAATAAGCTTGTTTTTTGCCAGATAAGTAACGCTTTCTCTTAATCCGGAGGTAATTACGTTTGAAGTGAATCCGAAGTAAATTTCTGCTTTTTCTTCGCGCATTTTTTTTACAAGTTCAATCGCTTTTCCGAGGTTTGTTGCCTGAAAACCCGTGTCCTTGAAGGAGTCAAAGAACTTTTCCGCTTCAAAAGGTTTTTCGAAATCATGGCCTCTTATTTCTCCGTAACCGATTTCAAATGATTTTTTGAGCAGCGCTTTTTTTGGGTTTGTAGTTTTCATTTTTTTCACTCATTAAAATTATTTTTCGTTTCGTTTTTTCGCCAGCCTTTTTCGCAAAAAGGCATTCGTTTTTCGTCAACATTTTTTCGCCAGCCTTTTTCGCAAAAAGGCTGATGGGAAGGGGGAGGCTCGAACTCCCGACCTCACGATTATCAGTCGTGTGCTCCACCACTGAGCTACCCTCCCATGGGCAAAAATATTGGTGTGAGAGATTTTATAAATTATCTTTCCCAATATTCCAATTAGCTCGCATGCGAAGCATGCTGCATCGAGCTGAAAGCGAAGATGCTGCCCGCATGTCAACTGGGCGAGCAGTTGAGCCCCGTCGTCTAGTGGCCAAGGATGCAGGCCTTTGAAGCCTGAGACCCCAGTTCAAATCTGGGCGGGGCTAATGCTTTCGCGGGATTGCGGAGCAATCGCGCCCGTTGCCCAAGGGACTGGGCGTTCCGAATCTGGGCGGGGCTATTTTTTTTAACGCGTTTTTTAAAATAAAAAAAGAAAGCGGGCCGGTTTTGCGGCCCTTCAAATTTTGTTTGAATCAGCTCGGCAATTGTATTGTTTGATGCTCAGGTATTGTGAACACCGAATCATCAACTGTTTTGCTGTATTCGTATGAGGTCATAGTTGTGGTTGTGCCGTTTGCCGTGACTTCAATGTATAATGGCACTCCGTCCGCAGAATAGCAGAATGAGTAGTCGTACTGCGGGTCATTTATTTTGTAGCAGCTCGTAGCAGTTCCTGCGATAGTTTTGTCCGCAAGTTTTGTTACTTTTCCTGCCAAAGAATCCACATTGTTTTTTACATCCGAGCCTGTGTCGGTTGCGCCCTGCTCTTCGGATGAAGGAAAGCACATTGTTTGGCCGGCAGCGTTTGTGCAAATAGTTATTGTTCCGTCGACTACGAAAACGCTTGTTTCCGTTCCTTGTGCTATTGTGTCTTGTCGCATCCTGTCCGTTTTGAGCCATTGTTTTAATTTTGCAGTCATTTGCGGCGTTACCATGTCGTAAGCAACGTAGTATGTTGGTAAGCCAGTTATTTTTGATTTGAATTCGTTGTACGCTGAGTCAGTAGCGTTCTCCGAAGGTTGTGTTGAAGAATCTCCTTCAGGATTAGTGTTTGTCCCGTCGTTTATTGTTGTGCCGGGCGTGTTGTTATTTGTTGTGTTGTTTGTTGTTTGGTTTTCCTGGGTGCATCCAAGCAGCAGAAAAACTGTTACTAAAAGAATTGTTGCAAAGCATATAGCTTTTTTCAATCAATCACCTCTCGCCAATTTTTTGGAACAAAAGGTTATTATTTGTAAACTATTGTTTGAGTTTTATTTTTTGGTGATGAAATTGTGCTCGGAGCAATTTTGATTGTCGGGGCGCGATGTTGCTGTGCAAGGTCTTTTCATTCATTGGCGTAATTTATATAAGTTAAGATGATGCATTATTTCTGACACGTTTTGTTAGAAGGGGATCTTTTTGGTTCGAAAGGTTTTGAGTGAGGAAGAAGATGTTGAAAGAAGAGCGCGGATTCTTGAAAGAGTTATGCTGGCGCGTAAGGTGCGGAAAGAATTTGAAATCGAATTTCAAAACAGGTTGATAACGCTTCTTACAACTGCGTTGGGTGTTGTCGCGGCGCTTTTTTGGCAGTCGGCAATAACTGACACTATAAAAGTTTTTATTCCGATTGAAAGCGGGGCATGGGCATATGAGCTTTTGACGGCTTTTTTTGTCACAATTATTGCAGTTATTATCATAATGGGGCTTTCTTCTTTGCAGAAAAAAAGCATTGCAATTTGAGTTGTAAGAATTAGAAATTTTTTTGGGGCGAAAAAATGATTAGAAAACTTGAGCGAATTTTTTTATTGTTCCTTGTTTTTGTGCCCATAACTTTTTACTTTGGTTTTTTTACTGCAAATCCGATTGTCACTTTTATTACGTCTATTTTTGCCATAGCGGCTCTTGCGCGCGTAATCGGTTATGCGACGAATGAAATTGTTTTGCAGACAAATCCCACAATAAGCGGGCTGGTTAACGCGACTTTCGGGAATATGATTGAATTGATTATTGCGATTCTAGCTTTGCAGGCGGGGCTTGTGCGCGTCGTTCAAGCTTCAATTATTGGAAGTATTATCGGAAACATTTTGCTATTGATAGGATTAAGTGTTTTATTCGGCGGGTTGAGGTATAAGGAGCAGAAATTTAACAAAACTGCGGTGGGAATCTCTGCCACGATGTTAATAATTGCGGTTGCAGGGCTTTTGGTTCCTACGGCGTACGCGATTACTACGGGTGCAGCCGAATCCTCACCGGATGTTCAGGCGGTGAGTAATGCAGTTGCGATAATCCTTGCATTCACTTATATTGCAGGGTTAGTGTTTTCGCTTTTTACTCATAAGGATTTGTTTGATTCTAGTGATGAAATAAGGGCGGTGAAAGAGAAGCCTACTATGGGTTTGAGGCGCGCACTTCTAATTGTTTTAATTGCGACAGTATTTGCGGCTGTTACTTCCGAAGTTTTGGTTTCGCAGGTGCAAGCTGTTTCTGAAACAATAGGCCTCACACAGACTTTTATCGGAATTGTAATAATTGCAATAATTACAAACATTGCTGAGAAAGCGAATGCGATTTACTTTTCTTTGAAGAATCATTTGGATGTTGCTTTAGAAATCGGATTGAGCAGCGGAATACAGATTTCGCTTTTTGTTGTTCCTATATTGATGCTCGCGGGGCATCTTTTGAATTATAGTTTTTCGCTCGTTTTTCCGATTTTTGATATAGTTGCTGTGATAATGGCCGTTATGATTATTAATTATCTTTCTGCCGACGGAAAGTGCAATTGGCTCGAAGGTGTACAGTTGCTTGCTATTTACCTTATCCTGATTGTGGCTTTTTATTTCGTGGCATGAAGATAAGTTAGTCTCTTTTTTTCCGGAAATTTTTCTATCGCGTATCTGAGCATGGTGCGTGGCATTTTTTTGTAATGTTTTTTCAGAAATTTTTCTTCCGCCGCGAGATTTTTTTTGCCGACTTCGCGGAGCATCCACCCGACTGCTTTGTGAATCAAGTCATGTTTATCCATCAGCAGAATTTCTGAAATTTGCAGGGTGTCGGAAAATTGGTTTTGCTTTATGAAAGCGTATGTTGAAAGTATTGAAATTCTTTTTTTCCACAAATTTTTTGATTTTGCAAGCGAGTAAAGGGTTTTTTTGTTTTTGCCGAGCAAATAATTTCCTGAAATGTTCGGCGCGGACAAATCCACCAAATCCCAATTATTGATTCTTTTCGCATGTTTCAAATAAAATTCGAAGATTCGTTTCATTTCGTTTTCGTCGTTTTTCTTTTTCGCTCTTTCATAATTTGCGACAAGTATGAACAAACCAACCATGCGGTGTTCATGCACTTCACTGTCCAACAATTTGCGTGTTTCTTCAAGGGGCATTTCCAAAAATTTTTTTGCAACTTCGCGCTGTTTCGGAACCTTTATTCCGAGAAAAATGTCTCCTTCGCCGTATTCGCCCTTTCCTGTTTTGAAAAACCTTTGGAGGGTTTTCGCCTGCGCCGGATTTGAAAGTTTTTGAAGTTCTTTTTTTGTTTCGTTTGCAGTTGCCATATTACATTAGAATTTTTAAGGAAAAGAATATAAATTGCAGATTGCGAAATACTTATTATGGATTCAAGAATGGTTCGGTCGCGTAAAGTAATGAGGCAAAAAATTCGTGCCAATCGCGAAAAGTTCATAAAAAGAGCGCGCACTTTGAAGAGGTATGGCCAGCAAGAAAGTAAATATTTCTGGAAAGATGAGCGACGATTTTTTAATTATGGGTTTGCTTTTGAGTCGCGCTTTGCTGATTTTTTTGGGATAAATGTGCATAATCGTACTCGCCCCCAAGTGGTGAGTAACAGTGAGTTTCTATGGCAGCGTCAGTTGGAATCCCAATGGGTGGATGTTGCAAAAATAATTCCTAGAAAGGGAAATCGACCGCTTGCGATTGTTGAAGACGGTGCTGGGCAAGGATATTTTTTGGCAACGCTTAAGGAGTTGCTTGCAATTAACGGAATTCCGTGCAAAACAACTGCATTGGCGGTCAAAGAAAACGAATCTTTAAAGGAGTTAAGAACTGTTGGAAAAATAGATCGAATTGTAACGGGTCCGGCGGAGCTCTATTTTCCAAAGTCTCCTGTTGATTGGATTGTGTCTTATAACGGGTCAATAACTTACTCTATGAACTCAATTCAAAAGGCGCATCTGTTAAAATTTGCATCTGCTTTAAATCGTGGCGGGATTATGGCAATAATTTTCGATGCGGGCGTAAAAAAAAATCTTCATGGTTTAAAACAAGCGGCTACTTTGCTTGAAACTCCAAAGCGCGGCAAAAGAATATCTTTGAGGCAGGAGATGGATGGAATAGAAAGGGCTTTTGAAAAGCGCGGTTTCAGAGCAAAGTTTTATTATAAGGCGCCATATGAAAGAAATGAATATGCTTTGCACGCAGGGTGTTTGTTAGTCCAAAGGGTAAAATGAATTTTTGTTATTTTTTCAAGAGTTTTTTTAAATTTTTATTAGTGTGTATTCTTTTTTTCCGAGCCCGTTTTCTTCGGCGTAATCGAATACGTGTTCTCCGCCGAAAACTTTTTTCCCTTCCTGTTCGCTCAGCAAATCAAAGCACGCTTTGTCCAACGCGACCGCATCCGTGGATGCCAGAACGCCCAAGTCCTTGTAAATAGGTTTCATTTTGTGTCCCATGCAGTCGCAGTCCTTTGTAATATTCAAAACAAAGTTTATGTAAATAACTTCTTTGTCTTTTTGTGCGGCGTAAGCGTATTCCGCCAGTTTTTCTGTGAATGTGTTTGGCAGAATGGATAACCAATTAATATTCATCGCGCCGTTCGGGCAAACTGCGATGCACTTTGCACAGCCGGTGCATTTATTAGAGTCAATTCTCGGAATAATGTCTATTATTATCGCGTCGGAAGGGCAACTCTGAACGCAGAGTTTGCATTTTTTGCATTTGAGTGGGTTGAGTGCGGGCTTCGAGTTTGAGTGCATCGCGAGTTTTCCCGCTCTTGATGCGCACCCCATTCCTAATTGTTTGAGTGCGCCGCCGAATCCTGCGAGCATATGCCCCTTGAAGTGCGCGAGCACTATCATTTGATTTGCGTCTGCAATTTTTTTTCCGATTCTGCATTTTTTGAAATGTTTTTTGTTTATTTCAACTTCTTTGAAATCGTCGCCGGTTTTCCCGTCCGCAATTTTTATCGGCAAATAATCGAAGTTGTGTTTTTTTGCAAGCGCAATGTGTGTTTCCTCTTTGATTCTCTCTCCCTTGTAAAGTACATTCGTGTCGGTGAAAAACGGGATTGCCCCGCTTTTTTTCACTTGCTCCGCAAGGGCCTTAAAATTTTCCGCTCCAATGAAAGTCGCGTTTCCTCTCTCGCCGAAGTGCACTTTTATCGGTATTTCGCCTCTGAATTTTATTCCGTTTTCTTGTGCAACTTTTTCAAGAAGTTCCGCCGCAGAGGAGCTGATTTCTTTTGTTTTTGAATAAGAATCTATTTTTTTTAGATAAACTTTCGGCATAAAGCAATCCCTTATGCTCGCCTTTTTATTTATATTGAAGAATCTTTTTTGATTGCATGAACAGAAGAGAACTTGTCGGGCTGATTGTTTTTGACGGGGAAAGATTTTTGCTTCTTCACCGAATCCTGAACTGGCGCGGCTGGGAGTATCCGAAGGGCGGTCTTAACGATGGAGAGGATTCTCAAAGCGCGGTCGGAAGGGAATTGTTTGAGGAAACCGGAATAAAAAAATTTGAGCTGGTTTCGAAGGTGAACGAGGCGGAATTTTTTGACAGGGTGCGGAAGGTTCCTTCGCGGATAACGAATTATTTGGTTCGTGTTTCAAGCAATTCCAAAATAAGTTTCGAGCATCAGGCAATTCTTGAGAACGGCGAAAAAGAAATAGAGCACGATTCTTTCAAATGGTTTTTTCCGGAGGAAGCGGTTGCAAGGCTCACTCACAAGGACAACAAGGATTCTTTGAAAAAGGCAATTAATCTTCTCGGTTTGGAAGCGTAATTGTTGTTTTATAATCTTTTTGCGGCAGTAATTTTGCGGTGTGGGTTCCTTGAAAATCGCGCTGATTGGTTACGGTAAAATGGGCAAAGCGGTGGAAAAAGCCGCTCTTGAAAGAAATCACTCGGTTGTGAAAATCGATTCTTTCGCGGATAGCGCGGATTTTAGGGAAATAAATTCTCAAAGCCTCTCGGGCGTTGATGTTTGTGTTGATTTTACGAATGCGAATTCAGTTTTGGAAAATGCGAAAAAAGTTTCTAGTTTGAAAAAGAATCTTGTTATAGGGACAACTGGATGGTACGGAAAAACTGATGAAATGAAAAAGGCAGTCGAAGGAATCGGCTGTTTGTGGAGCGGGAACTTCAGCATCGGAATGAATGTTTTTTTTCGCGCAGTTAAATCGGTTTCGAAAATGGCCGATAAACTGCCAGAGTATGATGCGGCGGTTTATGAGATTCATCACAATCAGAAAAAGGATTCTCCTGGCGGCAGCGCCCAGATAATCGGAAAAATAATTCTTGAAAATATGCCGCGCAAGAAAAAAATTGTTGCCGATCGTTTTACTGACAGAAAGCCTGAAGCGGACGAACTTCATGTTGCAAGCGTGCGGTGCGGCTCGATTCCCGGAACCCATGCGGTTTTGTTCGATTGTCCCGTGGATACGATTGAGTTGAAGCATATTGCGCGAGGGCGCGAGGGCTTTGCTTTCGGTGCTGTTCTCGCCGCCGAGTTTGTAAATGGCAAAAAAGGGTTTTTTAGTATTGATGATTTGATGAATGGAATAATCGGTGAGGAAAAATAATTTTAGGGGAATGAACAATTTGAAAGATAAATAATTTAAATAATTTTTTTGGAGGCGTTTTAATGGTTGAAAAAAAATTTGAGGGTGTTTTTACCGCGATAATTACTCCTTTCAAGAAGGATGAGGGTGTTGATTACCAAGCTTTGGGCAAATTAATTAATTTTCAGATAAAAAAAGGTGTGGCAGGTATCGTTCCATGCGGCACTACGGGAGAAAGCCCTACGCTTGACCATAAGGAGCACGCGAAGGTAATAAAATTTACAATAAAGAAAGTGAAGGGAAGATGTTTGGTTATTGCAGGCACTGGCAGTAACAGTACGAAGGAGGCTATTTCGCTTTCGCAGCACGCAGAGGCAGACGGTGCTGATGCGCTTCTCATAGTTAATCCTTATTATAACAAACCGACGCAGGAAGGGCTTTACAGGCACTTCAAAGCAATAGCTGATTCTGTAAAAATTCCCGTTATTGTTTACAATATCAAGGGTCGAACGGCGGTTAATGTTGAAACTCCTACTTTGATGAGAATTGTTGCTGAATGTAAAAATGTTGTCGGAGTAAAAGAAGCTTCGGGTGACATGAACCAGATAAGGAATGTTATTGCGCAGCGACCGAATGGTTTTAGCGTTTTGAGCGGCGATGATAATATTGCGCTTGAATTGATTAAATCGGGAGGCAATGGTGTCATAAGTGTAGCAAGCAATGCCATTCCGGACAGAATGGTTAAGCTGGTCAACCTCGCGCTCGAAGGAAAATTTGGTGAAGCGGAAATTGTTAACAAGGAACTTGCTCCGCTTTTTTCCGCCGAGTTTATTGAAACGAATCCGATTCCGATTAAGTTCATGGTTTCGCAAATGGGGAAGTGCGAGGAAGTTTACAGGCTTCCGATGTGCGAGATGAGTGCGGAGCATAAGGAAAAGGTTTTGCAGGTGATGAAGGAACTAAAAATTTTGAAGTGATTTTTTTCTGGGAGGAATTTTAAAAAAATTATTTTTGAGGGGCGCGTAAATGGTTAAAACGAACTCGAATTATGATAAGCTCGCTGCGGGGTATTTGTTTCCGGAAATCGCCAAGCGTACAAAGCTTTTTCAGGAAAAAAATCCGGGTGTTCAGGTTATGCGCCTCGGTATAGGCAACACTACGGAGCCCCTTGCGTCGAGCATACTTAAGGCTCTTCAGTTTGGAGTCGAAAAGCTTGGTAAAACTGAAACTTATACTGGTTATGGTGATGAGCAAGGCGATGCGAGGTTGAGGAAAGCGATTGCAAATTTTTATTCGGGCAGAGGTGTTTCGATTGAGGCGGACGAAGTTTTTGTGAGTGATGGCGCAAAACCCGATTCCGCAAATATTCAGTCGATTTTCAGCGAGGATTCGGTGATTGCGGTTCAGGATCCTGCGTATCCGGTTTATGTTGATAGTAATGTTATTGCGGGGCGAAGCGGCGAATCAATTAATGGGACTTACAGGGGTTTCGTTTACATGCCTTGTAATGAAAAAAACGGTTTTTTTCCAAGCGTTCCTGAAAAGAAAGTTGATTTGATTTATTTGTGTTCTCCGAATAATCCGACTGGGGCGGTTGCAACAAAAATGCAGCTCAAAAAATTTGTCGATTACGCGATGAAAAATAAGGCGATTATAATTTTTGATGCGGCTTACGCGATTTTTATAACTGATGAAAGCCTTCCGAAAAGTATTTATGAAATTGACGGCGCAAAAGAATGTGCAATTGAAATAAACAGTTTTTCGAAGAGTGCGGGCTTTACGGGCGTGAGGCTCGGGTGGTCGATTGTTCCGAAATCTCTCGTAGCGGAGGGCGCTTCTCCCGGAAAAATAAATTCTTTGTGGAACAGGAGGCAGTGTACCATGTTCAATGGCGCTTCGAATATTGCGCAGGAAGGGGGGATAGCGTCTTTAAGCGCGGAAGGTTTGGCTGAAAACAAAAAAATTGTTGATTATTATCTTGAAAATGCAGGCATAATAAAAAAAGGCCTTGAAGAAAAAGGTTTGAAGGTTTTCGGCGGTATTAATGCGCCTTATTTGTGGGTAAAAACTCCCGGCGGGATGAAGTCGTGGGATTTTTTCGATAAGATTCTTTCGGAAGCGCATGTTGTTGTAACTCCGGGTTCCGGCTTTGGTCCGAGCGGCGAAGGCTATTTTAGGGTGAGCGCTTTTGGTCACAGGGAAAACATTTTGAAAGCCGTTGAGAGCGTGAAAAATAATTTGAAAGTTTAAAACTTTTTTGATGGTGGAAATTAAATTTTTTGGTGTTTTTTATGAACAAGGACTCTGATTTGCCTTTTACAAAAAAACAGATGATTGAAATAACAAAAAAATATTCGACGCCGTTTCACATTTATGATGAGAAAGGCATCAGAGAAAATGCGAGAAAGCTTTACAAAGCTTTTTCCTGGTGCAAGGGCTTCAAAGAATATTTTGCCGTTAAGGCGTGCCCGAACCCTTACATTATGGAAATTTTGAAAGAGGAAGGTTGTGGTGCCGATTGCAGTTCTCTTCCTGAACTTTTGCTTGCGGAAAAGGTCGGAATCATTGGCGAAGGCATAATGTTTACTTCGAATGACACTCCTGTGGGGGAATTTAAAAAAGCGAAAGAGCTCGGTGCAATAATAAATCTTGATGATATTACGCACATTTCTTTTCTTGAAAAAAGCGCAGGCATTCCTGAAATTATTTGTTTCAGGTATAACCCTGGGCCTTTGAGGCAGACAAAAGCGGGCAATGTTATAGGGAATCCTGAGAACGCAAAATATGGTCTAACTAGAGGGCAACTTTTCGAAGCTTATAAAACAATGAAGGAAAAAGGGGTGAAAAGGTTCGGCATTCACACGATGATTGCTTCTAACGAGCTTGATGCTTCTGCATTTATTGAAACCGCGCGGATGCTTTTCGAACTTGTTGCTGAGATTTCTAAGAAAGTTGGTATTAAATTTGAGTTTGTGAATTTGGGCGGAGGAATTGGCGTTCCTTACAGGCCTGAGCAGAAGGAAGTTGATTTGAATGTTGTTTCTGATGGCGTTCGCCACGAGTATGATGAAATAATTGTGAAAAATGGTTTGGCTCCGTTGAAAATATTTATGGAAAACGGGAGAATGATGACTGCGCCTTTTGGTTATCTGGTTTCAACGGTAATTCATGAAAAGCACATTTACAAAGAGTATATCGGTTTGGATGCGTGCATGGCTAATTTGATGAGGCCTGCGCTTTACGGCGCCTATCATCATATTACCGTTCTTGGAAAGGGGAATGCCGAGCTTACAAATAAGTATGATGTGGTTGGTTCGTTGTGCGAGAACAATGATAAATTTGCTGTTGACAGGATGTTTCCGAAAATCGAAATTGGAGATATTGTTGCAATTCATAATGCGGGTGGTCATGGTTATGCGATGGGATTCAATTACAACGGCAAGCTTCGCTCCACGGAGCTTCTGCTTCAGGAAAACGGAAAAGTAAAACTTATCCGGCGCGCGGAAAGCCCTGCGGATTATTTTGCAACATTTGATTTCAAGGGTTCAGAATTTAAATCTTTAAGCAACTGAATTGTTGAGATATGGTTATTATGGAAGGAAAATACAACGAGCCCTGCTCCCTTTGCGGGAAAGCCCCCAGTGATAAAAATTGGGCCGGTCAGTACTGGCACAAGAAATGTTTGAGAAAAATGAGAAAGGGCGCAATGAAAATGGTTTAATTTTTGAATGCTTTTTTTCGAGTTAGCCGTTTTAAACCGTTTGGTTGTTTTAAACCAAAAGGTTAAATTCCTTTCTTTTCGGAGTTATTTCATGGCGCTGAACCTTTTTGTGCCTGAGATAGGCCCGCATAGCAAAGAGCATTCGGTAAAGGATTTGGTTGTTCTAATTCTGAGTACTGAATTTCCTCTTTCTCTTAAGCAAGTTCATCATCTCGTGGTAAGAAAATACGGCGCCGATTCCAGTTTGCAGGCGACTTTCAAGGCCATTTCTTATCTTGTTGAAAACGGCGTTATTGAAAAGAGCGGGAAAGATTATTCTCTTAGTCGAAAGTGGATTAATGGTCTAAAATCTTTTGCCGCCGACCTCGAATTAAATTATTGCAACGGTGCAGGTCTTCCGGTAATTGGAGAGAATGGAAACCTTTCGCTTGAATTCCAAACAATTGCCGATGTTGATAAGTTTATTTTTTCGAAACTTGAAAGCTACCCGAGGAGCGAGAAAAAAGTTTCCTCAAAAATGTTTTTGGAACACTTGTGGTGGCCGCTTTTTTATTCCTTCAAAGAATATTTGTCCATAAAACAAATCGGCGAGAAAATAGATTTGGAGATTTTTTGCAGAGGAGATACTGTCATTGACAAGTGGTGCGCGAAATATTATTCCGGCTTCGGTTTCAAAGTTAAAACCGGTTTCAAGCATCGCCATGAATCCGATTTGATAATTTTTGGCGATTATGTTATTCAAATTTTTTATCCGAAGAATGTGATGAAAAAAATAAAGGAAACTTTTTTGCGCCACAGGGAAATTTCAAGCATAAACCTCACAGAGTTTTATCCGCGTATTTTTGAAAAGAAGGTGAAAGTTGAGGTTTTGATAAACAGAAGCAAAATGTTGGCAGAGCAATTTTCAAAATTATAACTTTTTTATTAATTTTTAGGTTTTTTCGATTCTTTCAATTTCTTTTTTCAGCAGTTCGCTCAAAACTTTTCCGTCGGTTCCTCGTAGCGCAGAATCTCTCATCAAATCTCCCATTAATGGTTTTATTGCATCCATTCCCCTTGCTTTTACGAGTGCAGCGTTTTTTTCAACAATTTCTTTAACTTTTTTTCCAAGTTCGCTTTCGCCAAATTTTTTCTGTTCGGAAATTATTTTCTGCGTGCCCCTTCCTCTGCTTATTTCGATTACAGCCTGCCTCAAATGGCTTTTTCCGATTTTTCCTTTCGCTTCGGCGACAAGAATTTCTTTTACTTCCGTTAAATCAATTTCATCAATTTCAATTCCTTCTCTTTTGAGTTCGACAAGAAGTTCCAGCAGCAATGCGGCGGCCGTTTTAGCATTCGCCCCGCTTTTGACCGCTTCTTCGAAGAAGCGCGCATAATTGTTTAGCTTCATTTTTTCTGCGAGTTGTTCGCTTAAGCCCAATTTCAAATAATTTTTTTTCCTTTGCTCCGCGCTTTTCGGCAGCTCCTTTGAAATTTTTTTGAGCATTTTTTCCGAAATTTCTTCTTCATGGAGGTCTGTTTCGGGGTACATTCTTGCTTCGCCCGAAAGCGGCCTTTGGTATTCTGAAGAGCCGTCTTCCAGCGCCCCCCTTGTTTCTTCAGGCACTTTTTCAAAAGCGATTAAAATTCTTTTTTTGATTTCTTCGAATGCTTTTTCCGCTTTTTCTTTTTCCGAAACAATTATTACAAATGAATCATTTTTGTTGCATTCCAGCTCATTCAGAACCGTTTCGACTTCGCTTTCCGAGATTCCGTATGCGGGCAGTTCGTCCCTGTGAAGCAATCCCGAAACTCCGACCGCTTTTGCGTAGTTGCTGAGTTCCGTTCCGAATCTTTTTGCGCCTATTTTTGTTCCTAAAATTCCTTTCATTTCGCCGAGTTTCATTCCGAACGCTTTTCTTCCTTTTATGAATTTTGCTTCGGTGTTTGCGAATGCTTCCGAAATTTCTTTCGGTGCGCCGAAAATGTTTTGGGTGTTCGGTTGTTTTGTTTTTTGTGCCGCGAAAATTTGGTTCAGCTTTCTTTTCAATTCTAACAAATCAATTTGCCGTTCGACTTCCTTTTCCAGAACCGTTCCAATCATTTCTAATTCCTGGCATCCTTTGATTTCACACCTCGCTCCCTCTGCGATTGAAATATTTACATCCTGTCTTATCGTTCCTTTTCCTCTTTTCGTTTTTCCTGTAAGCCTCATTATTTCGCCGATTTTTCTCGCGACTTCAATCGCTTCTTGTGGACTTTTTATTTCCGGGGCAGTGGTAAATTCAACGAGCGGAATTCCGAGTCTGTCTAAATTGTAGTAAACGATTCCGTGTTCTTTTTTTATCGGTCGTGCCGCGTCTTCTTCCAGTACTATTTGTTCTACGCCTATTTTTTTTCCCGCGGCTTCGATTTCTCCGCCGAGCGAAACGAGCATTGTTCTTTGGAATGCGGAGGTGTTGCTTCCGTCAATAACTGTTTTTCTCATTACGATTGCTTTGTCCACAGGTTTGCTGTTTGAAAGCAGTGCTATTTCGAGCGCGGTTTTTAGCGCTTCTTTGTTCAGAGGTTGTGGCGGCTCCTCATCTATTTCAACAAGTGAAATATTTTCCGCGTTTCCAGTGTAGCAGAATTTTTCTCCGCGCCTGAATGCGTCCAGCGCCGCGCGGTCGTATTCTCCGAGTTCCGATGCTACAGGTCTTAGTTTTCTTTCTACTGAGAAATTTATTTCGTCCGTGAGTTTGCTCGGCGTTCTGATAAAGAGTTTTCCGGTGTCCAGCTGTTGGTGAACTTCCAGCCCGCATTTGAGCCCGAGTTTCGCGTAATCGAATTGCATGAAAAACTTAGGGCAGAAAGGAATTAAAATAAGCATGCGCTCGCCTCTTTTTGACGCACGTTATTTATTCCTTTCTTGGAATTGTTTGTAGTGTTTATATGGTGACGGAAGTTGGAATCGGAATAATCGGTTTGGGGACCATCGGGTCCGGTGTGGCAGAAATAATTTCGAAAAATGCCGCGCTTATTGAGAAGCGCACCGGTGTTAAAATTGTTTTGAAAGCTGTTTGCGACAAATCTCCTGAGAAAGCTGGGCAGTTGGGCATTGACAAGAAAATTTTTACTTCGAATTACGCAGAAGTGATTGGGAACAAAGAAGTTTCGGTGGTTGTTGAGTTGGTCGGCGGTTACGAGCCCGCCCGCACGATTATAATGGATTCTATTTCCGCGGGCAAGCATGTCGTTACCGCGAATAAAGCAGTTCTCGCAAAGTTCGGTTACGAAATTTTTGCAGCGGCGCAGGAAAAGAAAGTGAACGTTTTGTTTGAAGCATCGGTAGGTGGTTGCATTCCGGTGATAAAGACAATTGAAGAAAGTTATTCGTCTGATAAGATTCAGGCGATTTATGGGATCCTGAATGGCACGACAAATTATATTCTTACGCGCATGGGCGAAGGGATGGATTATTCCGATGCTTTGAAAAAAGCGCAGGAACTTGGCTTTGCCGAAGCGAACCCTTCCTTTGATGTTGAAGGAAAAGATGCTGCGCAAAAGATTTCCATTTTGGCTTCGCTTGCTTTTGATGCAAAGATTGAAGGTGAGCCCTTTACTCTCGGTATAACGAATATTTCCAAAAAAGATATTGAATATGCGAGGGAACTCGGTTATGCGATTAAGTTGTTGGCAGTTGCAAGAAAAGACGGCGATGCCGTTGAGTTGAAGGTGCATCCCGCGATGATTCCTTTAAATCACATTTTTGCGAACGTGAATAACGAATTAAATGCAGTTCTTTTGTCGGGAAAGAACACCGGCGAAATTTTTCTTTCGGGAAAAGGCGCGGGCAAGTTTCCGACAGCGACGGTAGTTGTCACTGATATTATTGAGATGGGTTCGCGCGGCAGGATAACCCAAAGAAATTTTGAGAAAGTGAAAATGAAGCCGTTGTCGCAGATGCAGTCGCGCTACTTTGTAAGATTCGGTGTGATTGACAAGCCGGGCGTTCTTGCTGAAATAACAAAAATTTTTGGCGATGCTTCCATTTCAATTGCAGCTTTTTCTCAAAAGGAAGTTAACAAAGAAATTGTTCCGATTGTTTTGTTGACGCATATGGCTTTTGAGGAGCAGATGGCGAAGGCTGTTGCGCTCTGCAATAAACTCGGCGTTGTTAAAGAAGAAGCGGTTGTTATTAGGATAGAAGATTTTTCCTAATTTTCCGGCTTTCTAATTTTTTGTGTGCTTTAGCAGTAGTATCCGTAGTATCCGCAGCCGTATCCGCGCGTGTAAGTTAGGGCGTATCCGTTTCCGTAGATTGAGAGGCTGTTGTATGAACCGCCGCCGTAGTATCCGTAAACGGGGTAATATCCATAATACGCCGGCACCGCTGGATAGTAGTAATTGTAACCGTAAGTCCCGTAGTAAGGGTAAGCGTAATGATTGTAAACGTAAGCTTGTGCAGGCGTTGAATAATAATTTGATTTGTAGTTGTTCGTGTAATAGTATGTGTTGTATCCGCTGTATCCTTGGTATGCGTATGCTCCGCTAATCATCAGCGCAAGTACCAAAATTATTCCAAGTATTTTCATCTTCATTTTGCTCACCTAATACTTACATTCATCCACACAAATATATAAACCTTTTGTTAACCGTAATAAGTTAACTAATTAGTCTCTTTTATCCATTTTGCCTTTCGTTGGCATTTTAAGCTGCTTATTGGCACTTTTGGAAATTTTCACATTTCTGGTTTGTAGGTGTCAACCCTGCTGAATTCGGCAATTTCTCCGCGAAGGTTTTTGTTGAGCATCTGCTCCGCTTCTTTTTTTGAGTAGTTTCCAAGGAGCCATGAAAGTTTGATGTAAGCGGTTTCCGTCAGCATGTCCTCGCAGTAAATTACTCCTGCTGAAGCCACTTTTCTAATGTTAGTGTAAACGCTCGTGTGCACCCTTCCATTTATGCATTGTGAAGTTAATCCAACAACACATCCTGAATCAACGAGCTTCTTTAATTCTTTTACAAACGAATCATTTTTTCCGATAGGAGTGTGCCCCAACCCGGTGCTTTCAATTATAACCCCTTTATATTTTTCTTTTCGATAAAAATCAATCACTTTTGTTGAAATTCCCGGATGCATTTTTACAATCCCTACTTTTTCCTCGAATTTGTCTGCTAATTTGAATTTTCCTTTCTCGGAGGTAAAATTTTTTTTGTCTTTCATCCACTTGATTTCTTTTGTGTTGTAATCCACAAGCGCTATCGGCGTGTCGTTTATTGCTTTGAATGCATCTCTCCTTGAAGTGTGCATTTTTCTCGTTTTTGTAGCCGGAAGAATCGCGCAGTTATTATCGTTGGTCGAATTGTGCATGCAAACCGCCACTCCTTTGAAATTTTCTTTCGTAATGAAGTGCGCGGCACAAACAAGATTCATTCCTGCATCGCTGCTTCCCCTGTCGCTGCTTCTTTGCGCGCCCACAAGCAGCACCGGAATCGGGCAATTTTCAAGCATGAAAGCTAGTGCGGCCGCGCTGTATCCGAGCGTGTCCGTTCCGTGTCCGATAATTATTCCTTTTACTCCTTTTTTTATTTCACCCTCAACCGCTTTTGCTATTTTTTGGTAATCCTTAATTGTTATGTCTTCGGACATCATGTTGCTGACAAAAACTGATTCGATGTTTGCAATTTCAAATAGTTCCGGAAACATTGTTACCAAGTCTTCAACATTGAAAGAAGCATAAACCCCGCCGGTCGAATAGTTCACGCGTGATGCAATTGTTCCTCCGGTGTGAAGGATTGAAATTTTTGGCAGCCCTTCTTTTTTCGGCACCGTAATCGCTTTCGGTTTTCCGACACTTTTTGCGGTTCCGAGAACTTTGAGTTTTTTTATTTTCGAAGTATCGAAACCTGCGTTATACCCTGATTTAAGTTTGAGCATAAGCGTTTCATCTCTTGACGGGATTATTGTTCCGCCGGTAATCTGCCCGTCAATGTTGAATGTTACGAGCGAGCCCTCTTTTGCAGAATTTTTTTTTAGGAATTGTGAGAGTTTCAAATATTTTTCACCCGTATTTGTAAATTATTTTGTTCGAATTCTTGTTTACTTATTATTACAGATGTTCTATGAATAAAGAAATATATATATACTGCTTCAAGCGTGAATTTCCCTAATTGTTGCCCCTTTGGAGGTGGGCTCATGAAGAAAGTTTTATTTTCTGTATTAGTTGTTTTGCTCTTCGCGCTTTTGTTTGGCTGCACGCAGCCGACAATTTGTGGGGACAGCATTTGTTCAACAGGTGAAGAAAACACTTGTCCAACCGACTGCGCACAAGCGGTCAATGCGAAAGTTAATGTTTATGTTTCTGGTGCTTGGGATGCTGAAGGCAGCTTATACATGCACTGGTATCACAGCAAGAACGTGAGCTTTTCCGCATACAATAATCTCGTTTCAAGAATCGGCGAACACTGGTTCGGGGAACAATCAAAAAATTTGTATATAAATTTCGATGATTCGAAGGGCGGAGAACTTCCGATTGGTGACAGCAGAATGGTTTCAATGAACGTTACCGAACCCGGAGATTATTATTTCGAAGCTCGCTCGGAAGATTATGCATACAGGGCAGTTTCTGAAAAAGTAGTTATTTCAGAAGACAAGGAATACAATGTTTATTTGGATATTGTTCCGAGCAATCCTGCAGTAAGGATAAAGGCTTACGAGTATGAAAGCGGTTCGCCTTTAACAGGCAACGGTTCAATAAAATTGTATTACGAAGAAGACCGCTGTGAATACGGCGAGTGCACTCACAACGAGTGGCTTTACGACCAGCGCGACTTTTCAGACAGCGAAGAAATGAACGCATTGTTCTTCCTCTACACGCCATATGATTTCGAAAGTAGAAATTATTGGTACAAAGCGGTTGTTGAAAGAGACGGCTACATTGGCCAGGAACAATACGTTTGGACCGGAAGCAAATACTCTGAGAACTCTTTTTATTTGGAGAAAAACGCTCCTACTGAAAGAGGAAACTTGACAGTAAATATCGTTCCGGGAAAAGGAACTTCAATTGAGGATGTTGAAAGAATGGAAGGCACAAAGTTAATGGCCTGCCAGAATTCTCACCCTTATGTTTGTGGGGAATCAATTGTATCAAATTCCTCGGCATATTTCGAAAATATTTTGTACGGAAATTACAGTATTTACGGCTCGGCGGATTCTATTGATGCGAATCAGTCGCCTCTAAATATTCAAAACACTTACGCGGAAGTGTCTGATGTGAACTCGGTAGTTCAGGCAAAGGCTCTTCTTGGGTATAGGTTTTTGATTAGTCTTTTGAGTGCGAATGGTGTGCTTCTCGAACCGGCAGATGTTCCAATAGTTGGCGAGTGCATTTATTATCAGGGGGAAAATACAGGGTGCTATAACCCGGATCCTCCGTATGTGCTATCGCAAAATCCATGGGATGTTTGGGGGTACTTTTCAAGCGAAGCTAATATTGATGAGTCGGCTCAGGTAGAGTATATTTTAACCTTCAGGAATGGCGGTGTAGACAAAAACTTTTCCCTGACAATGGAACAGGGCTATCACGTAAAGAATTGGGTTTTTGATTCGAACAGCGCTTCGGACGACTCCACAGACTAAACAATTTTTGTATAAAAGTGCGCTTTTTGCGCACTTTTATATACTTCTTTTTTCATTATTCTAGCATAATTTTCTGTAAAGTTTTCTGAATTTGATTTTTGTGAAGTGAAATAATGGCTCTTCTTTCTGTTAAAAATGTTTCAAAGTCTTTTGATGGCAAAAAAGTTCTTGATGGAGTTTCGCTTGAAATTGAGGAAGGGGAAATTTTCGGTTTGCTCGGAAGCAACGGCGCCGGAAAAAGCACTCTTACAAGCATAATTCTCGGCCTTCAGAATCCTGATTCGGGAGAGATTTCTCTTTTTGGCGCGACTGGTGTGCGAAGGGTTGCGGAAAAAATTGCGCTTGTTCCGCAGGAATCTTCTTTTTATAACGATTTTTCTGTTGAAAAGAATATGAATTTTTTCGGAAGCATAAGCGGTTTGAATGGGAAAATTAGAAATGCGCGTGTCGATTTTTTGTTGAAGTGGCTTGGGCTCGATGAATTTAGAAAATTGAAAGCCGATTTTTTGAGCGGCGGTTATCAGCGTCTTTTGAATATAGCGCTTTCGTTGCTCCATGACCCCCAACTTATTTTGATGGACGAGCCTACTGCGGGCCTTGATCCTAAAATGAGGCAGATGTTTTGGCAGAAAATAAGGGAGCTTAAGAAAGGCGGAAAAACTATTGTGATAACGACGCATTACATGGATGAAGCTGAGGCGCTTTGCACGCGAATAGCGTTGCTCAAGAAGGGAAAGGTTTTGTGTATAGGCACTCCTGAGGAATTGATAAAGAAATACGGGGGGATAAAAATAATAATTTTCAAAATGGAAAAAAGTGTTTTGCCTGAGCACATTGACGGCATAAAGAAAGCATTGAAGCAGGAAAGCATTATTGAGCGCGGTGATTTGCTTATAATTCCGCTTGAGCAATCTCACAGTGTTGAAAAAATTTCAGCCATTACCCAGTGGCTTATTGATAAGGGTTATAATATTCTTTCAGCAGTTACAAAAGAGCCTGATTTGGAAGATGTTTTCCTCAATTTAACAGGGGAGAAAATGGTTACAGGATAGTAATTTTTTTCGGTGGTGTTTGTGAAACTTTTTGATATTGTTTGGAAGGAGATTTCTCTCGTGAAGAGTCAGAAAGTGGCGCTTCTTCTTATTTTCATTTATCCGTTTATTGCAATCGCGCTCCTTGGAACTTCGTTTGCGGGGATTAATGCGCCTGATAAAGTGACTGTCGGGCTGGTTAATGAATTGAGCGCAGATTCTAACATGCTTTCTCAGGTAAGTTCTCTGAAAGAACTTTCAATTATTACTTTTAGCGACACAAATCAAATGGTTTCGGCGGTTAAGAAAAAAGAAGTCATGGTTGGAATGAAACTTTCTTCCGAATCAGCCTATTCCAAAGTAAAAGTCGATCTTTATTATGATAATTCTAATCTTTTGGCATCCCAGTTTTTTTTGCAGATCGCACAAGCGATGGTAAGAAACATTACTACAACGGCATCTCAGCAAAAGCTTTCGTCTATTTGGCTGACGATTTCAAATTTGAGCAGCAATATTAGTTCGGAATTGGAAAATGTGCGCGATTTTCAGGCGAAGCTTGACGCTTCCGAAGTTTCTCTTGGAAAGCTTGAAACTGATTTGAATGCGCTTGATTTTTCGGAAATTGAAGGCACTTTGGACGAACAGGGAACCGCGATTTCCGATTTGAAATCCGATTCAAATCAGTTTAGAAAAGATTTTGCCGAATTCAAATCTTCTTTCAACTCGATGGAGGCCGAGGTCCTCGCATTAAAGCCTGCAATTTCTTCCTACAAGGCGTCTCTTCAAGCGGCGTCTTCTCAATTGAATGATTCGGCAGCTTCTTTGGACGAGATTATTTCAAGTCTCGAGGCTGTGAGAGATTCCAGTCCTGAGGCAATTGATTCTGCTTTGGCGCAGCTTCGAACCACGCGGCAAACTTTGGCGGATTATCAATCAAATATAAATCAGGCTCTTGCTTCCATTGCACAGGCTGAAGCCGATTTTGCAAAAATAGAGGAGTCGATGAAAAAAGCGGATGTTATTTTTGCAAGAGTAGATTCTACTATGAGTAAGGTTGATTCCCAATTGACTTCGTCTTCTACTGCGATAGGGAATGTGCATTCAAAACTTGCGCTTTTCAAAGAATCTGTTGACGAAGTTAAGGGTTTGATTTCCGAGGCGAAAAAATCAAAGCAGGAAATAAGCACAAAACTCGCTTCCTCAGAAGGAATGCTTTCGTCTTTTTCTTCGCAGTTAGGAGATTTCAGAAAAATGGATCCTTCGACCCTTGCCCAGCCCGCAATTTTTTTTGAAAATAGAATTTATGATGTTGATCCGTTCGGAATTCTTGCTTCGAATGTAATTGCAATAGTTCTTGTTATGACCTGCATGCTTTTGACATCTATTTTAATAATTCTCGAGAGAACTCAGAATGTTTCCATGAGGTTCCGTCTTAGTTCAACAAGCAAAGCGTATTTGCTGTTGGGAAAAATAATCGGTCAGCTTGTTCTTGCGTGGATTGAAACCGCGATAATTCTTGTGGTGGCATTTGCGAAAATTCCGCTTCCGTTTGAAATTTTCGGAGTCTCTCATATTGGTTTTGGCTTGGTTTCAAATGTTTCGTTGCCCGAACTTTTTGCAGCAGTTACTTTGGTTTCGCTTGCATTTATTTCTTTCGGTATGCTCATCGCTTTTTTTGCAAAAACGCAGTCAACTGCTATTCTTGCTTCGCTTTTGGTAATTGTTCCGATGCTTTTCCTCAGTGGCGCTATTCTTCCGTTGGAGTTCATGAAACCGTTTATGCAATCAATAAGCCGTGTGATGCCTCTGACTGCTGCGAACAATCTTTTGGTTTCTGTTATTGTTAAGGGCGCGCATTTATCTGACTCGGTTATAGAAATATTGGTGTTGTTGTTGCTGGTAATAGTGGTTTTGTTTTTGGTCGCGTTGAAAAAAGAATATTGAATAAAATAAATTATTTTGAATTTTTTTTTCAGCACTGGCCTTCGTAAGAATCTTTTATGCAATAGGTTTGTTCAGGGCTTAGCGGTTCGAATCCTTTTCCGATTTTTTCTTCCCATGCGGAAGCGCATTCATAAGCTTGTATGCATCCTGTGCAATAATGTGTTTCTTTGTATTGCGCAGGATCGGAATCCAAGATTAATGTTGTTTCCGCAATCGCACTTTCGTCAGCTTTGCAGTTCGCCCCGGTTTCAACCTCGAAATTTATTGAGTTTTCATCATAGCCTGCGTTCATTGATTCGAATCTAAAAACTGCTTTGTAGCTTCCCGGCATCGTAATGTTTATTTCCCATTCGAAGTTGTAATCGCTTTTTGGTTCCAAAATTTCGATTTCTTTCGCTTCAAACGTCTTGTCCGTTTCTAGCCAGTTTGTTCCGACCAGCTTGTACAATTTGATTGTATTTACTCCGAATCCCATCGGGTTGGCGTTTTCGTTTCTAACTGTTACATTTATTTTTGCTTTTCCTTCAACGTTTTCAACAAGCAATATTTTTTTTATTTTTGCCTGCAGCGGTGATTCGCCAAAATAAATTCTGCATACGGGAAGTTTTTCTTGGGTTATGCATCTCGCACTTATGTTAATCGTTTCGCTGTTTTTGAATTCTATTGTTTCATAGCTCCAATTTATTTTTCCTGAGCACTTTTCTCCAAGGGAACAGCACACTTGCTCGGAGTTGCATTCAATTGCCACCAATCTTTTTTCTTTTTCGAATGCGCTTTTGTATATTCCCGAGCCTTCGTTCATTGTTCTGCTTCCTATCTGGACGGTTTTTCCAAGATAGAGCGGTGATTGGGCAAGGTCAAGCGCGTCACTTATTTCTTTTTGTACATTTTGAGGCGGAAAATAGTATTGGTAAAGGCTGTAAAAGACAAAAAGAATTGCAAGTGCGGCTATCGAATAAGCAAGTATTTCAAAAGGCCTCATCCAATATCACTTTTTTTTTGGTTTTGTGATTCTGATTTCTTCGGTCACGAACCACCTGAATATTCCGCCGATTGCGAATATGAATATGAAGATTACTGCAAGGCTAACCCAATCGTTGCTGTAAAAGAATCTTTCTTTGAATTCGTTCGACCAGACGTAGAAGAGGAATGTTAACCATATAGCAATCGCACTGGTAGCGATTATGAGAATCCATCTATAAGCGCCCATGACAAAACAACAGTAAAGTAGTACTTAAATTTTATTGCCCGCCGCTTTCCTTCGAATAGGGGTTTTCCAGCGCAACTCTTTTCTGGTTCGCAAACATTTGTTCGATTTCTTTATTTGTTGTCGCGTCTTCCGCTTTTTTATCTACTCTAATTGAAATCATTCTCGGGAACCTGAGTGCGAATCCTTTTCCTTCTTTTTTGCAGCAGCTGTGCATCGGGCTCTTCGTTATTTCGTCCGCCCGCACCTCAATAACATGTTTGGGTTCAACCCATGAATCGGGTTCGACTTCGGAGATGACGCGCGTGGGCTTTTTTTTGGAAGAAATTTTTGAAAGCATTTCTTCGAGTTGTTGCAACATGTCTTCGCTCATCCCCGTTCCGATTTTTGCGGCACTTTCAAATAAATCCTTCTCTTTGTTGTACGCGGCGACGAGCAGTGCGCCCAAACCGAACTTTGTTCTTTTTCCCTTTCCGGCATCGTAACCGATTATTACCAAATCAACAGTATCCTGCAGCAAACCTTTGTAAGATCTCTTCAGTTTTATCCACGCGAATTTTCTCGCTCCCGCAATGTAAGGCGCGCTCAAATCTTTTGCCATTACTCCTTCAAGGCCCTGCGAAATTTTTTCTTCGAAAAAGTCTTCCAAATCCTTCGCCTTGTCAACAATTTTCATTTCACTCAGCCTAATCACATTTCCTTTTTCCAGAATTCTCTCAAGCGCTTTTCTTCTTTCGATGAAAGGCTCGTTCATCAAATTTTTTCCGTCAGAAAACATTATATCAAAAAGAAACAAATTCAGCGGATATTCCTTCGCCTTTTTCTCGACCTCATATTTTCTTTTTCTTTGGATAGTTACTTGAAAAGGATAATACTCTTGTGTTAATTCGTTGAATGCGAGCGCTTCTCCTTCAACAAAACAGGTTTTCGGCTTCAATTGTTTTCGCGCCGCCTCAATTATTTCAGGGAACATTTCCGTAACATCTTCGCTTTGCCTTGAAAATATTTTTATTTCGTTTCCGTTTTTCGAAACTTGCAGTCTGAAGCCGTCGTATTTTGCTTCAACCGCGCACTTTCCCAATTTTTCGATTATTTCTTTTCCGCTCGGAAGCCTTTCCGCGGCTGTCGGCCTTATCGGCGTTCCCGGCCTTATTTTTACTTTTTCTATTCCTTCAATCCCTTCTTTTTTTAGTATTTCCGCAATTTCTCCCAAATCAGAGTAAACATTGTAAGCCGCTTCGATTTTTTCCCGTAAAATCATTTTTGCCCTTTGTTTTAGTTCTTCATTTTTTATTTCATTTTTTTTGCCGTTTCCTTTTTTGCTTTTGTTTTCATCGCTTTTTTTATCTCGCTTTTCCGCTATTTTTTCTTCGACTTCTTTCATGAATTTTTTCTTTTTTAGTTCTTGTTCCGCGAACATTATTGCGAAAGCGTCCATTACCGTGGGGTCGCCCATTCCAAGCCTGATGTTTCCCAGCGGGATTCTTGCAATGTACCTCGCTTCAATCGGAATTGATGAATTGAATAATTCGGCAAGTAGCTTTTTTTTGAGTTCTTGGCTTCCCGTGCCCTCGGTTTCCGACATTTTTTTCAGGTTTGAAAAAACTTTTTCTATTGTGAGTTCTTGCTTGAACAGCGCGGATTGCTGTTTTTTTTCAACGAGTTTTTCCGCAACTGTGCCCATGTCGCCCGTTTTGTTGAACAAGTCGTCAACTTCTTTTCTCGTAAAGCCCGTCGCTTTTACAATTGCTTCTATCACCAGTTTTTCTCCGAATCCTATTTCTTTTCCCTCAAAATTCGGAGCTATTTTTCCCTGCATGAGGTAAACCAGTTTTTTTACCTCGTTTGAGGGAATTTTTTTTAGCAATTCGGCTAAGTGATCGGTCATTACGAGGCGCGATGATGCCGCCTCTATTTTTCCGAATCCTTCAGCCGCTTCTCTAAAAATCATTGTTTTCGCCTTCTGGAATTCTTTCAATAATATAAGCCCAGAAAACCTTTTTATACCAAATCAGCGCTATTTATTGCATGGCAACTGGCGTGGAGTTTTTCGCTTTTTATGATATTTTTTCAGGCGGGCTTTTTAGCGCAATACTTCTTTTCCTGTATTTCTGGATTTACACTTACATTGCGATGAGGGGTACTGATAAAAAAGCGGATGAGTTTTCGCTCCAAATTCTTTTACCCCCGCTGATAATTGCTTTTTTCCTTCCGCTTTTCATACAAAATTCCATTATTGTGGGCTTTGTTGTTCTCGCGGCTTATTTTATTTCCTACAAGCATTATACAGAGGTTGATTTCAATGAATGGCTTAAAGTCGTTATAAGTGTCATGATATTTTTAATGATATTTTCGATGCTTGACGGCGTCATAGGTCTGATTTTCATGGTTTTGTTTTTGTTTTTCGCTTACGCGATTGCGGAGAGAAGAATGCACGAGAAGCGCAAGAGCAAAAAAGAAGAAAAAAAGTGAAGCCTTTTTTTGCTCCGCGAAATCCCTTTTAAATCTATCCGCTTACAGTTTTTCTGCCGAACGAAGTGAGGCAATTTTCCCGAATCTTTTTTGAAAATGGTTAGGGGCTGTGGTCTAGTGGTATGATCGGAGCTTTGGGAGCTTCTGACGGGAGTTCGATTCTCTCCAGCCTCATTTTTATTTTTTTAATTCAAAAACTCGTTTTGGTTTTTCCCTAACTAAAAACAACTGTTTTTAAATAAAATTACTCTTTTCTATTTTAGTCGTGTTAAAATTTAACGGAGGTTAATTTTATGGAGAATGCGAGAAATTATTTGCTTTCCGCAGCAGTGGGAATTGTTGCTGTTTTGCTGATTGCAATGGTTTTCAATGTAGCTGTTCCTGATTCAAAGAATTCTTACGTTTCCGAAACTGCAAAACTTGCGGCGGCGGACAGCGGAACGAGCTCTTCGGATTGCGAACAGCAAAGAACACTTTCAGTTTCCTCAACAGTCACTAAGAAAGTGACGCCTGATGAAGTTGACATTACTTTGAGTGTCGAGACGCTTGCGACGCTGGCTTCGAAAAGCCAGTCGGATAATGCGGCTCTTTCAACCAGAGTTAGGGATGCTTTGAAAGGAGCGGGTATTGCAGATAAAGATGTCAAAACCGTTTCGTATTCAGTTTATGCGGATTACGAGTGGAATGACCTCTCAAGGAAATCAGAGTTCAAGGGTTACAAAACCGTTAACTCGATTATGATTACTTTGAGTGACACTTCAATGGCCGGAAAAGTTGTTGATGCTGCGGTTCAGGGCGGAGCGAACAGTGTTAGTAGCATTGTTTTCACTCTTTCAACTGCGAAGCAGGCTGAAACAAAGCTTTTGGCTTTGAAGGACGCTGCTGCAGAAGCAAAATTGAAAGCGAGCACAATGGCTGATGGTCTTGGCGTTAAAGTCGGGCAATTGGTTTCGGCGAGCGAGAACACTTATTACTACGCGCCTAATGTAACGAATGTAATGTATTCGAAGGCTGCGGGGGATAGTGCGATGGCTGAAACTCCTATAACTGCCGGAGACGTTGATGTTACCGCATCCGTTTCGGCTGTTTTCGAGATTCAGTAAATAAGAATTTTTTTGGACGGGGGAAATTTCCCCCACCCTCCTTTTTAAAAACAAAATCTTGCGCAAGTTAATTGTGTTGAAATGAATCCTGAAAAGTATTCTTTGATTATTGTGAAAGTCGGGACGAACACAATAATGGGTGATTCGGGGCTGAAAAAGGATTTTTTTTCCGTGCTCATTTCAGAAGTGGTTAAGCTCATAAAAGAAGGAAAGAAAGTAGTGATTGTTTCGAGCGGCGCAATCGGTCTCGGAAAAAGAAAGTTGAATTTGGTGCCGAAGAGTATTGTGGAGCAGCAGGGGCTCGCCGCCATCGGCCAAGTCGCTTTGATGGATGAGTATGTTACGCGTTTCGAACTTGAAGGAATTGAAGCCGCGCAAATCCTTGTTTCTCAACACGACCTCCTCAACAAAGCATGTCTCAATAATTTGGAGAACACGCTCGATTTTCTTTTCTCGCATAAAGTTGTTCCTGTCGTGAATGAAAATGACGTTGTTGCGATTGAGGAGTTGCGAAAAGATGGAATGTTTAGTGATAATGATGCGCTTGCGGCGCTTCTCGCAAAGCAAATCGGCGCAGACCTTTTGGTAATGCTTACTTCGAAGAGCGGTTTGGTCGCGCGCAGCGGCGAAATCATTTCAGAATTGAATGATTTCAATTCGGTTTGCGATATGGGGAGAAGCTCGCGGGACGGCCGCGGCGGAATAAATTCGAAGCTCGCCTCAATCAAAACGGCGGTTTCTTCCAAGTGCGATGTTTTCGTTTCCGGGCCCGGTTCTTTTAAAGGTTTTTCAAGCGGAAAGGCGCGGGGCACTTTTGTTCCTTCGAAATGATTTTTCCCGACTGAAAACCTTTAAATAATCTTTAACTCTCATATTTCAAAGAAAGTGGTTCGATGGCACAGCAAAAATTCGATAAGGAAAAGAATTCGAGCGAGTGGTTTACTTGGATTATTCAGGAGGCAGAGCTCGCCGACCAGCGTTACGGCGTAAAGGGGTGTCTGGTTTATCAGCCTTGGTCCGTTGATTCGATGGAATTAATGTACAAATATTTGGAAGAAGATTTGCAGAAGCGCGGTCACAAAAAATATTGGTACCCTACTCTAATTCCGGAAAAAAATTTTTATTTGGAAAAAGAGCATGTTGAAGGATTTTCGCCCGAAGTTTTTTGGGTTGAAAAGGGCGGTGAAACGAAACTTGAAGAGCGTCTTGCGCTTCGCCCGACTTCCGAAACCGCTTTTTATTCGATGTTTTCTTTGTGGCTTCGCTCCTACAAAGATTTGCCTTTTAGAACCTATCAGCGCGCAAATGTTTTTCGTTATGAAACTAAGGCGACGCGCCCTTTTTTGCGCAGCAGAGAATTTTATTGGATTGAAACGCACAACGCTTTTGCGACTGCGGAGGAAGCTTTCAAAAATGTTCTTGATGATATGGAAACCACTAAGCGCGTTGTTTTCGGTGTTTTTGGAATTCCAACAATTGTTTTCAAGCGCCCGAGCTGGGACAAGTTTGCCGGCGCAGTAGATACTTTCGGCGCGGATGCAATTACTCCTGACGGGAAAACGGTTCAACTGCCGAGTACGCACATGCTTGGCCAGAATTTTTCAAAGCCTTTTAATGTGAAATTCGTTGACAAGGACGAAAAAGAAAAATATTGTTACCTTACTTGTTATGGTCCGTGTGTTTCGAGGATTTTTGCATCAGTTGTTTTAACGCATGGCGATAATAACGGTTTGCGTTTCCCTTTTGAAATCGCGCCGAAACAAGTTGTGATTATTCCGGTGCTTGCGGACAAAGAGCCGAAAGTTTTGAAGAAAGCAAAGGAGCTTGCGGAAAAAATTTCCGAAGCGGGTTACAGGGTCGAGTTGGATGATTCCGATAATAGGCGTCCTGGAGAAAAGTTTTATTTTTGGGAAATGAAAGGCGTTCCGTTAAGGATTGAGGTCGGTCCGCGCGATTTGAGCGAAAAGAAGGTAATGCTTTATAGGCGCGATACCGGTGAAAAAAAATCTGTGTCAGAAGCAGGGCTTTTGAATGAAATTGAGAAGGAAGGAAAAGCTTTGAGCGAGAATCTGAAAAAAATTGCGAAGTCCCTGCTTGATAAAGCGGTTGTTGATGTGAAAAATCTTGAAGAGGCGAAGAAAGTTGTTGGGAAAGGCATTGCAAGGTGCGGGTTTTGTTCGGTTGATTCAGATGGCGCGAAGTGCGCGGAAATTGTGGAGAAAGAGACTGGTGGGAGAATAAGGGGAACAAGGATTGATGTTAAAGAAAAGGCGAGCGGAAAGTGCGTAGTTTGCGGCAAGCCTGCAAAAGAAGTTGTTTACGTCGCGAAAGAGTATTAAGCGTTGAATTTTTTGTTAAATTTTTTCAATTGAGTTGTTGCGACCAAATTTCGATTTTTTCTCCTTCGATTTCTTTATCGTGGATTTTTTCAAACTTGAATCCGTTTTTTTCGTAAAGTTTTTTCGCACCGTCATTGCTTTCTTTGACCAGCAGGAATATTCTGAAAATTTTTTGTTTTTTTAGTTCCTCAAAAGTTTTTTTTATGATATTAGTGGCTATTTTTTGGTCCCTCCACGCGTCTTCCACAAAAATCCCGTTGAGTCTCGCCTCGTTTTCAAGCAGTTCCGTTTCAGCGAATCCTGTGAAAATATTTGCCTGGCATGCAACAAGTATTAGAAAATTTTTTTCAGAAATTTTTTGGGCGATTCTTTCCTGGGGAATTTTTGTGTAAGGAAACTCTCTTTTTACTATTTCATCTATTATTGGAACGTCTTCCTGCGAAGCTTTTCTTATGTTCAAATAAGCTCACTTTGGGTTATTTTTTTTATTTTTTGAGGTATTCTGCTATTTCCCTTTCGCTTACGGCGCATCCTGCGTATTTTGTGGCGTAGAGCGCGGCTTCCAGTTCTAATTTTCCGTGTTCTAATTCTCCGTCGAAAAGATTCTGGTTGTAGGCCAGTGCGATTATGTCCACACTCCTGAAAATTTTTATTCCTTCGAACATTTTTCTGAATTCTTCGAGATTTGTATAATTGACGTTGATTCTTCTGTTTTGTCTCCTTTCGAGCACCTGTTTCAGCCTTGAAGGGTTTTCTATCAGCGACCTTGTGGTTCTTTCATCCACGAAAACCGCTTTTGCTCCGCGGATTCTCGCTATTGCCAAAGCCTCCGATTCGCCGTATTGAAGCAGTGTTATTGCTTCTCCTTCGCTGTTGAAAATGCTGTTCGCCAATCCGATTATTTCATTTGTTTCTTTTTCGAGCTGGTCCGTCATTGGAATAACTTTTACTGTTCCTTCGTTCATTGTTTTTTTTATTCTCGCAGCGTTAAGCTCAAACCGCTTATTTTCAAGCGGTTTCCACACGCTTTCGTCCGCAACTTTTTTTGAAATCAATAATTCTATTTTATTTGCGCGCATGAATTCTCTGAAAACGTTCATGAGGCAAGTGCTTGAAAACGTTATCATTGTTCCTGTATCGATTACTGCTTTCATTTTTAACTCGCCTCTAAAAGTTCTTGAAGTTCTTTTACTCTTTCAGCTATTGTTTTTGTTTCTGTTTCTTCGTCGTGCATTGTTGTAAAACCTATGTAACTTTGAAGCTCTTTTTTGTTCGCGCCAGTCAGTTCCGCCGACTGTGAAATGCTTAATCCGTAGCTGTAGGCGAGCGATGCTTGTTTTACTTTTGCTTTTTCATAAATGCTTTGCACAAAGCGTCCCATTTCTCTGTCGACTTCTTCGATGTGCTGAATCGCTTCTTTGAGTTTTTGCATGAATTGTTTGTTGTTTCCGTTTTCAATTGCGTTCATTGCTTGTTCCAAATGCAAGGTTATTTCATTTTTTAATTTTGGCCATTTTTCGTGGTTTATTATGTGGTCTTTTGTTTCTATTTTGTGTAATGCATAGGCCATTACTCCAAGCTCGGCTTTTGCAAGGTTATTTTCCATTGACGCTTCTTTTATCAGTCTGTTGCTTAGCCCTCTCATTTCTCGCGTGTTTCCTTCTTTGAAAAGTCGAAGCACTTCTCCGAGGTCGTAAGAAATCGTTTTTATCATTCAATAGAGTAATGCTTTTTTTGTATTTAATTCTTCGCACTCAAAAAAATTTAAAGCATTGAAATAATTGCGACCGCCAATTCAGATATTCCGTTTGAAATAAATTGGACTGCGAGTGCAGCGATTAGCAGTCCCATTATTCTTGTAACAACTTTTACGCCCGTCATTCCGAGTTTTTTGTAGACTCTCTGCGATTCTATTAGGACAAAATAGCTTATTGCGAACACTGCGATTATTCCGAGTGTGAATGCGCTTATTTCGTTTATTGATGTCGCTCTGTTAAAAAGAAGTATTCCTGCGGTTATGGCGCCGGGGCCGGTTAGGAAAGGTATTGCGAGCGGCGTTATTGCTATTTCTTTTGCCTGCATCGCGCTTTCGTGTTCGTTTTTGCTGTGTTTTGTTCTTGTATCAAACCCGAGGAGCATTTCCATTGCCACTACAAAGAGAAGTATTCCCCCTGCAATTTTTAATGAGTACATTTGTATTCCTAAATAGTTTAGTATGTAAATTCCTGCAAAGCTCATTACAAGCAGTGTTCCTGCCGCGACTATTATGCTTGTGATTATCATGTTTTTTTTCTGTTTGTCGCTGAATTTGGAAATAAGCGGCAGGTAAAGCGCGGTTGCGCCGACCGAATCCACTATTACGAATATCGAAATGAATGTCTGGAGAAAGAATTCTATGAATGCATCCATTTTTTCGCCTTTCTTTTTACGCGGCCTTTTGAAACTGATTTGGTCTTTTGAGTATTTAATACTTGCTTAATTTATCGGCCTTTTGGCAAAAGGCTGGCGAAAATCCTCCTTCAGCAGGAGGAATGAAGCCTGTTGGCTTCTGTGCTTAAGTGACATGGCCCGTTCACATTAGTGTGCGATGAATTCACTTTTTGGGGGGCTTCTCCCAAAATTGTAAGGGTTTTTAAAGTCTTTAAACCAATAATTGTTTTGTAATTGTTTAGTTTATTGTGTGAAGTTTATGAAAGTTCTTGCGCCACTTCTCTCCGGAAAGGAAGATTGTCCAGAATATATTGCGGCCATAACTTCGGGAATTGACCATGTTATTTTGCTCGCGGTCATTGATAAAGAGTTCATGAGAAAAACGAGTGCCGCCATGAGCGAAGTAATGCACTATCACATTTTAATGGAGCGAGTGAAGAAAGCTGTTGGCGCGAAAAAAAAGAAGTGTGAAGAGGCCACCGAATGGGGCGCAACTATTCAGAAAATAACTTCGCTCGCGCTTTTGAAGCAGGTGGATAAGGTTGTTTTTGTTAAGCAGCGGAATCAATTTTTTCAGGATATTTTGGACGAATTGCGCGAGAAAAAAATAAAGGTTGAGCTTGTTGATGTGAAGGAAAAAACGGAAGAGGAAAAGAAAAACGATTTAAAAAACAAGTGAATTAAAAATCGGAATAAATAATGCAGTGATTGAAAATGGCTAAAATAAAAAAAGGCTCTGAAACAACTCTTGCGGAAAATAAAGTAATCGTTTCAGATTCCACTTTGAAAGGAATGCTTGTTGAAAAGGGTTTCGGAGAAAGCAAAGGCAAACTTCTTGTCCTCGATTTGGTTGAAGCGCTTTTTCTTTTTTCTCGCGAAAAGCTCTGCGTTTGCGATACGCGCGGAAAAAAACTTTCGGAAAAAAAGATTTTTGACCTCGGCTTGAAAAAGGATAAAAAGTTTTATTCGAAGTTTGTGGTTTACGCGAATCTGCGCGAGAAAGGTTATTGCGTAAAAACCGGTCTCAAATTCGGTTTTGATTTCAGGGTTTATCCGAAGGGGCAGAAGATGGGTTCCGCGCACACACAGTACGTGATTAATGTTGTTCCCGAATCTGAAAGGCTTTCGATGCATCAGCTGAGCAGGATGACTCGCCTTGCCGGAAATATTCATGCGAAAGTTTTGCAGGCGGTTGTCGATTCGGAAGACGCTGTGAATTATTATTTGCTTGACAGGTCTGTTTTGTAATTTTTCTAAAAACTTTAATTTTCTTGGAAGTTATTTTTATTTTTCGTCGATTTTTTCAAGAGCCCTTTTGAATGCGGTTCTGTCCACATCTTCATCCAGTTTACCGGTTTTTGTATCGGCGTCAAGCTTTGATGCCTCGTTTTCTTTTATCCAAATTAATTTGCTTGCTTCCTTGTTTTTGATTTTTCCTTTCCATTTTGTGCAGAGGTAGTAATAAATTGTATAATTTTTTCCATCCTTTTCCCATGGTAAAATACAGAGCAGTGAATATTCAACGGGTTTTATTCTCATTTCTTCATCTGCCTCCCTTATGAATGCCTGTTCTTCCGTTTCGCCTTCTTCAACATGCCCGCCAGGAATCCAGATTGCGCCGGCTCCGAAATCATCATTCGCCTTTCTTACTTCAGCCAACACGCTTCGATTTTTTATGAGAACTATTGCGATGAGTTTTTTTGGTTTCATAGTTGTTCACAAAAATTTTTTACAAAATTTATTTGTTTTAGAATAAGTTGCTGGAAAGCATTCCATTTCTGGAACACTTTCTCGCAAAAAAATTTGTTTAAGGTTGATTTTAGAAGTCTACGCCTCTAACGGTTTTTCTTCCGTTGGCTTTTGCCCTTGCCGCAGCTTCTTTTATCATTTTTGCAACTTTGTCGCTAAGAGCGTCCATTACGTCTCCAGCAGTATTGCAATCTTCTTTTTTTATTGCGTCCTTAACTTTTGATCCAACAACTAATACTTCTGCCATGTTCAAAACCTCCGTTAAATGCCGTTTAAAGCATTTTGCGATTAATTTTGAAATCGAAAGGATATATAAACGGTTTGGTTCGAAAACGCGTTCTAAGCCCCGAAAACAGCATATTTGAGTGGTTCTGATTGTTTGGTTTTTAATACTTTTATTCCTGAATTAGTTGCCTGTGATGACTGCATTTCACTGATTCATGATGAGTGATGGGCGTACTGAGGCACAAAAAATAACTTTGAATTACAAAAGAGAACTTTAAATACTTTCAAATCCTTATTTCTGCAAAAGCGCCGAAATGGTTTTTATGGCTGATGAAGAGAACGAAGAAAAGTCCGAAGCGGAAAGGCTCCTTGAGGAAAAGATGGCGCAATTAAGGGGAACAGGGACTGATATTCGAACTTCGAGAATGGAAGCATCAAAGGGATCGCTTGATAATGCTATTCAGGAACTAAAAAAATCGAAGGTTTCTTTCAAAGAAAGCCCAAAATCCGCGTATTCGAGTAGTGGGAGCTTTGATGATAAGATAAAAATGTTTGAAAGTATTAAAGAAAGCGGAAATTTTGATAGTGCTTTGAATGTTGATTCGAAGAAACGTGAAAATTTTTCTGTTCGCCCTGTGAGATTGGATAATTTTGATTCGGAAAAACCTTCTTTTAGCGGAGAGCGAAAAAATGAAGAGGGGCATGAAACTTTTGAGAGGGTAAGAACGGGCATTACCGGTTTTGACGAGTTGATTGAAGGAGGATTTGAAAAAAATTCTACAGTGGTTGTTGTCGGCTCGGCAGGCACTGGAAAAACTTTGTTCGGTCTGCAGTTTATTTATGAAGGGATAATGAAATATGATGAGCCCGGAATGTTTATTTCTTTCAGCGAGGACAGGGAGTCGCTTTACACTCATGCGCTTCAATTCGGGTGGGATTTTGCGAAACTCGAAAAGGAAGGAAAGTTTCGCCTTTTGCTTTTCAAGCCGCATCAAATGACAAAAATTTTGGAAGAGGGTGGTGCGGGCATAAGAGACGCGCTTGTCGAGCTCGGAGCGAAGCGTGTTGTTGTTGATTCGATAACGGTTTACGGTTTGCTGTTTAAGGACGAATACGAGAAGCGCGACAAAACTCTTGAGTTTTTTAATTCTTTGAAAAAGTGGGATGTTACTTCCCTAATAATTTCGGAAGAGTCGCCGGAAAAGCTTGAGGGCGAGGAAGGAGGCATAGGTTTTATTGTTGATGCGATAATTTCTCTTTACTATAAACATGATGAGGAAAAGGGAATTAGGATTCATGCACTTGAGGTGTTAAAAATGCGCGGAACCCGCCACACTAACAAGATTTGCGCAATAAATTTTGAGAAGAACGGGATAAGGGTTTATCCTGACGTAGAGATTTTTTAGATTTGTGAATGTTTTATTCGGCTTTTTCTACTTCCATTGTAACAACGCCCGAAAAGTCGTAAAATTTGGAGCAGAATTGTTTTATTATTTCAATATCTTCGTCTACTTTCGGATTTTTTATTGAAAGAAATATTCCGGTATCGCCTTCGAAACTTATTTTGTTGTTTAAGTAATACATGAACTTGTCGAGAACCTTTCTTTCGACGTATGTTGAAAGCGCGCTTATAGAGTCGAATAAAACAAATTTTTTTTCATTTTTTTCGTTTTCGTTTTTTTGCAGGAGATTTTCGAGTATTATTCTCAAACTTGTCAAGTCTGATGGCGTTTCTATAAAGAATGTTTTGAATCCGTTTACAGTTGCTTTTCCTTTTTTTCCGGAGCACATGTCGATTAGTATGAGTTGTTCCTTGTCGAGCATTGAAAAATCGTCTTCTTCGGTAATTTGTTCTATCGGTGCGCTTAGTGAAATTATTATTCCTTTTTTTCTTCGGTTCTTTTCATAATGTGTTACTATTGTTTTCATGGCGTCTTTTAACTGGTCTTTGTTTAATTCTACCAGTGCTGTTCTTTCCTCGGCTTCTGCCAGCATTGGTTTTAGGAAAGCGAGATTTTGCATTCAGAAGGAACGTGTTTTGTTAATAAAAACCTTTTTCGCGGGTTTTCAAAGCATTTTTTTGAAGAAAAACTCAATTGATTAATTTTAATTACTAGTTCGTCTTTTATGTATTCGTTGAATGGCGGGTTTTTGGCTTTGTTGAACGAGAATAGGGCGCAGGCGGTTATCGAGTTGTCAATGGTTTTGAGTGCGGCCGCAATTGTTATTGTGCTTATTTATGTTTTTTATGCTTCTCAAATAAATTCGGCAACAAATTTCAGGGACGTGTATACTGCAAATTCTACTGTTCAAAGAATTGTGAATGCTGCCAACGAGGTTTATTCTTCGGGCATCGGTTCGGAAACAAAAATTTTGATAGAGGTGCCTGTTTCTGCAAATCTTCTTGATAGCAATATAAGCGGGCGCACGGTTTTGTTGAAACTTGCGGGCGGTGACGCGCTCGGTACTGCGGATGTTAATATTTTGGGTTCGTGGAAGCAGGGTTCCTATGTTTATTATGCTTACTTGTATTATGACGGGAATGCAGTTCGGCTGAGTTACAGGGATTTTGAAATTAGTAGCGAATCGATTTATTTTTCTTCTCCTGCAGGGCGCACGATTTCAAAAAAATTTGTTGTGAGAAATAATTCTGATTCTGAAGCGACTTTTTGGGTCATTCCGAATTTTTATCGTTCAGGGGTTGCTCTTTCTCTTGATGCTGGCGACGACTTTTTTTCGGTTCCTGCGCAAGGAATGAAAGAAGTTTCGATGAATTTTGATATTGAACAGAGTGCTTTCGGAAACTATTCAGGAATCGTTGATGTGGTTGGCGAAATTTCCGACCAAAATTTTTCAAAACAAGTTTTTGTTTCCGCAGAGATTTTTTCCAGCTCAAGTTCTTTGTCGCTTCTTCCGCCTGCAAAAAGCGTTTCGGCGGAATCGGGCGGAAGCGCGGTTTCTTCGCAGTATGCTTTGTGCAGCAATAATGGTTCGGAGATAAGCGGAATTTCTTGGGCTGTTGATGGCAGTGCGGATGCGAATGCCGCGCCCTGGCTTTCGCTTACTGCGATAAGTAACATTGGTCCTTTTGAATGTTTAGATGTGAGTGTTTCGGTGACTGTTCCGTCGGAAGTTTCTGCAGGCACCTACGACGCTAATTTTATTGCGCTTTATTCTGATAAAAATTCAGGGGCCGCATCGATTTCGATTGAGGTTAGTGAGAGCGAGCCGCCAGTTTCGGAAACGCCTCTTACTTTTTATCTCTCTGATTTGAATCAGGATTATGACTTTGCCAATTGGGTTCAGAAGTTTGCGGATAAATCGATTGCCACTACGGGCGAGTTGGACTGGAATTTGAATTCAGTTGCTGATTCAAACAGATGGCGTGATGCGAATCTTGTTGCATATTACAAGTTTAATGGCGATGCTTTTGATTTTTCCGGCAGGGGCAACAGCGGAGCAGTAAGTAGTCCAATTGTTGCGCAGGGTTTGTGGGACGCGAATTCTTATAGTTTCAACGGGACAGCTGATTTTGTTCAGTTGAATAATACTATTGATGACAACATGGCGGGCGGTTTCACAGTAAGCGCTTGGGTAAACATGGATTCTCTAACAACGGGCGATGTAATAATTTCGAACCTTGACGGCAATAACGCAACAACCGCTAACAGAGACGGATTTTTTTTCAGATTTTTTACGGACACTACTTTGCAATTTTATTTATTTGACAGTTCCACAAGCGTATATATTTCAAGAAAAACTGCTGTAAACCCGATTAGCGCCGGAAAGTGGAATCATGTTGTTGCGGTGTGGGATGGAACTTTCAAGAGTTCGGGAATGGCAATTTATGTGAACGGGGTTAGGAGTGATGTTGCAGATACGAATGCCGGTGTCGTGAACAGTTTTGACCAGTCTGCCCAGCCGCTTACCATGGGTAAGCAATTGTGGACAGCGGGAAATCTTTATTTTTTTAGCGGGGATATTGATGAAGTGAAAATTTGGGATCGTGCATTGTCCGCGTCCGAAGTGTTGGCAGATTATAATCAGTGGGTCAATTCAAATTTTGTGAGTGAAAATATTATTGATGCCGGTGCGGATGTTGATTGGAATGCGATAAAAATCAATAAAGATTTTGATTACAATTTTGGGGATGAATTGAAGCGGGATAGTGCTGCTTGGGGCGGGAATCCTGTGGCTCTTTGGCGCATGAATAATGATGTTAATGATTCAAGTTTGAACGGAGTCAATGATTGCAGTTGGGTTGGTACAACAACGTATGAAACTGGTTTGTGGAGCACCAATGCCGCGAGTTTTAACGCTGGTGCTGATATAAATTCATATTTGGAATTAAGTGCTCCTGTAAACAATACTCTTGATGTAAATAACCTGACGATTGAGGCTTGGATTTATCCGATTAGTGCGAGGACACACTCAATTTTTGATAATTATTATGAGATAGAAGGAACTGACGGGGGTTACGCGGTTTGGCTTTCTGCAGATAATAATATTACTTTCGGCGCGGGCGGAATATTAAGCAATGTGGTTGTTTCTTCTCCTTCGAATTCTTTTAATTTGAATGAGTGGTCTCACATTGCGGTTGTGCGGGGCGGCAAGGATGTTAATTTTTATGTGAACGGAGTTTTAAATTCAAGTGCAGTTGTTGGCGCGGGAACTCTATACTATGATACTGTGGCCAGATTGCTTGATTCAGGAAGATTCATCGGGCACAGGAAGACTGCGCGTGCCGATTACTCTCAAGGGGGACAGGCGGATTTTAACGGTGTTTTGGAAGAGGTTGCGGTTTGGGGCAAAGCTTTGTCGGCGGCGGAAGTTTCTGAAAGATACAATTTTGGTGAGGGTGCAGAATTGGTTGGAAATGAACCGGATTTGGTTTCTGTTTGGCATTTCAACGGAGACGCGGAAGATAGTGCTGTTGGTGGCAATGATGGTAGCGCGGGCGGTGCTATGTTAACAACCGGGCTATGGGGTACGCAAGCGTATAGTTTTGATGCTGAAAACAGGGATCATGTTGAATTAAATCAGGGAATAAATTTTAGAAAAGATTTGACGATTGGCGCGTGGGTTTATCCGACTTCTGCGCGCGAGCATGGCCTTATTGATAACAAATATGAAATTGCGGGCACGGACGGTGGTTATGCGATTTGGATTACTCCGGCAGGAATAATTACTTTCGGCGCGGGAGGAATAATGGATAATGTGGTTAAGACATCTGCGCCCGGTGCTGTTGATGTAAATAAGTGGACACAGGTGGTTGTTGTGAGGAATCAGGGGACTGTGAATATTTATTCTAACGGGCTTCTTGTCGGGACAGGTGCAGTTGGCACGGGCTTGATATATTATGATGTGGGCATTGGAACTTATATCGGCAAGAGGACTGAAGAGCGTACGCTTTATGGGCAGAATGGTACTGCGAAATTTGACGGAAAAATTGAGAATATGTTTGCGGCAAATTATGCCATGAATCAGCGGCAGGTTATGGATTTGTACCGTCAAGGCGCTTCTCGCTTGGATTTGAATGTTTATTCCTGCAGCGATTCTGCTTGTAGCACGAAGACAAGTAATCAGTATATTTCGGGTGCAGAAAATAATTCGAGTATTGATATTAGTTCATTAAGTAATTCCCGCTATCTTGGCTTTGACGTTTTTTTCAGACCGCTATCGACTTTTGAAGGTTATACTGCGGGCACTTTTTGGATAGGGGCGTTTCTAAAAGATGTTAATGTTTCGGTCGTTTCTTCTTAATTTTTTTTGCAGTTTTTCTTCTGAAAACAATTTTAAACCGGAAAACCCTTATATTTTGGTTGTCGTTTTCTTGATTTGGTGTGTTTTTTGGTTTGCAGAAAAAATTTTTTGGGAAATAAGCGTTGTCGCGGTTCGGGTGCGCAGGCTTCCATTGAATCAATGATGATTCTGGCGGCTGCAATGGCAGGTTTGCTTATTTTTACAGCTCTTATTTGGGATTCCTATTCGGGTTCGCAAATTTTGTTGCAGCAGCAATCAGGAAAAAATCTTATTGAATCTCTTTCGCGGGAAATTGATGATGCGTATTTTCTCGGTCCCGGTACTGTAAAAAAACTTATTTTGCAATTGCCGGAATCTTATGACTTTAACAAATCGGAGTTCATCGGTAAAACGATTGTGTTAAATGTTGCGGGTTCCGATATTATCGGGACAACAAATGTCGAGGTCAGGGGTTCATGGCCGGATGACACGGGGCTTCACCAGTTTGTTATAACTGTTTATGATGGTTTCGTTTCAATTTCTCCGTCAAAGCTTTCTTTGTCCCAGCATAGGATTGCAGAAATAGTTTCCTCAAGTTCCTCAAAAGAAGTGGTTATTTCTGCAGAGAATATTTCCGGCGCTCAAGTGCCTTATGTGATTTCGACGGAGTTTTTGCATCCTGATGCGTCGGCAATAGTTTCGCCTTCGGGAGAAAAGATTTTTGATATTGATGAATCAGCAGATTTTACTATTTCGCTTTCATGTGATTCGAATGCGAGCGGCGCCTATTCCGGAGAACTTATTTTTTCAGGCGATGAGAACACGAGCCTGCCAATTGATTTGGTTTGCGTTTCTTCCGGGCAGGAACTTGTAATTTCCCCCAGTGTGAAACTAATTGAATCGACTTCTTCAGGCGAATCATTTTTGGTGTGCAATAATTCTTCAACGAATTTTTCTTCTTCGGATTCAATTGTTTCCGGAAACATAGCAGCTTATTCGGCAGTCACATTTTCCGGCGTAATAGCTTCCGGTTCCTGTGAAGAGCTTTTATTGAGAATAAATCCTTCTATTCCACCGGGCGCATATTCGGGGTTTCTTGTAGTGAGTTCTTCAGGTTTTACTGCGAGGGCTAATTTATCGATGGTGGTTAGCTGATGGTGTTGAAAAAATTTTTTCGAAAATATTTTTTTTCAAGTGCGGGGCAAATAAGTATTGAGTTCATAATGTCTGCCGTAATAATTTCGCTGGTTTTTCTTTTCGGATTAATGATTTTTCAGAGCAGGTCGCAGATAAACACTGATTATGCTGCGCAAGGCGGGGCGCAGGAAACCGCTTTCAGGCTCGCCCGCAATATAAACGCGGTTTATTTGTCTGATGGAAATATTTCTTTCAGTGATTCTTTTTATTACGCCGCGCAGGGTTACTATGTTGAAAGCGGTTCGGGCAGTGTGATTGTTTGGTTTAATGCGAATAGTTTTGTTGACGCGCCGATAATTCCGAAGAATGTTGATTTTTTTGTCGGGGATTTGAACGGCGAAATTTTTTTCACAAAAAGCGGGGATAAAGTTGTTGTAAATTATTCTTCAGAAGTTCCGGAAGAGGAAGAGCCCGTTCCGCCTGAAGAAGATACGACTCCGCCGGTAATATACCTTGGTTTGCCGGAAAACGGTACAACCGATTCGGACGGGGTTGTAGATTTTTCTTATACTGTTACGGATGATTCTTCTATTGAAAGTTGTGAATTAATAATTAACGCGGTTTCGAAGGTTTCTGCGGATTCCGCGCCTTTCGCTGAATTTGCGAATTATTCGTTCACTTCCGCCGGAACCTATGTGTGGGATGTTAATTGCACGGACGAGTACGGCAATGAGGGTTCAAGCGGTTCTCCGAGAACTTTGACTTATTCGCTTCCGGTTTATTTCGCTAACAAAGCGGGGGGCACAGCCGCAGATTATTCAACGGGCGTTGCGGTTGATTCTGCGGGCAATTCTTATGTAACGGGTTACATTTTGGGTAACGCAAATTTTGGAAGCATTTCGCTTGAGTGTAACGGTTATGCGGATATTGTTGTTGCAAAAGCCGGTCCGGACGGGAACTGGTTGTGGGCGAAGAGGGCAGGAAGCGATTCTGCAGTTACGTCATATTATGACGCTGGGCAAAGTGTTGCGGTTGATTCTGAAGGGAATGTTTACATTACAGGACAGTTTCAGGGCAACGCTTCTTTTGGAAATTTTAATTTGAATTCAATAAGCGCCGGTCCGGATATTTTTGTTGCAAAACTTGATACTGATGGAAATTGGCTTTGGGCGGTTATGGTCGGAAGCACTTCAATTGATTCAGGGTATGGAATAACTGTTGGTTCCGATGATAATGCTTATGTTACAGGTTATTACAGGACAACAATTTCTTTTGATGCGATTGCTTTGACAACTTCTGGAGTGGATGAAATTTTTGTCGGCAAAATTAATCCTGACGGGAATTGGGTTTGGGTTAACAAAGCCGGCGGTACAAGCTATGATTATGGAAAAGATATTTTTGTTGAATCTAATGGAAACATTTTTGTAACCGGTTATTTTAGAAGTGCGACTGCAACATTTGGAAGCACTGTTCTTGATAGAAATGCTATTGGAAATTATTTTGATATGTTTGTTGCTAAAATTGGTTCTGATGGGAACTGGTTGTGGGCGAAGAATGCTGGCGTACCGGATCAGGAAGTTCATACTTATGGTTATGGCGTAGCTGCTGATTCTTCGCATAATGTTTATGTTGCGGGTCGTTTTGACGGCGACGCTTTTTTTGGTAACATTGATTTGAATGTTTCTGGGAACAGCGAAATATTTGTCGTGAAGCTTGATTCGCTCGGAAGTTGGTTGTGGGCGAAGCAGGCGGGCAGCGATACGGTTAATGGTTCTAATTTTGAGGGTGCGAGTGATATTGCGATTGGAACAGATGGCAATGCGTATTTGACGGGGTATGTTCTTGGAACGGCTTATTTTGGGACAACAAGTTTTGTAGTAAGCAGTGTTCGTGATGCTTTCCTTGCAAGCATTGACCCTAATGGAAACTGGCTTCGTGTCGAGAACACCGGGGGGGCAGGATTTGATTTTGGAATGGGGATAGCAATTGATTCGCAAAACGAATCTTATATTTGCGGAACCTTCTCGTCAACAGTTGCTTTTGATGCGGCAAGTCTTGCCTCTGCCGGAAGCTATGATATGTTTATGTGGAAGGTGGATCAGTCAGGCTGATAATATTTTGAATTTTTTGTTTATTTTTTTGAGGCATTGTTATGAAAAAGTTTTTGCGAAAAAAGTTTTTTTCAAAGAGTTTCTTTTCGAATGAGCGCGGCCAGTTTTTTTTTCCGGACTTGATGCTTGCTTCTGCCGTTTTTATTATGGGGTTGGTATTTTTTTTCGCGGCTTCGCAGCAAATTTTTTTTCAAACTGCCGATTTGGATGTTAAAAAAAATGTGGAAGAGTTTGCGCATCCTGTAATGAGTGTTTTGCTCGGTTCATCGGGCGAACCTTCGAATTGGGAATACGGAAGCATAACTGATGTAAATATTTTTGGGATTGTTTCTTCTAAGGGGGTTGTTGATTCGCGAAAGTTTGAAAAGTTGGCGGGATATTTGAATGGTCCCGATTATTCTTTGGCAAAGGAAAAGCTTGGAATTGCAAGGTATGATTTTCAGTTAAGCATGGTTGATTCGAACGGAGATTATTTTAACGAAGCCGGTTTTATTAATGAAAATGCGGATTATACTTTGATTTATGAACGCGTGGTGTATTACGGTGGCAGGCAATCTGTTTTGAGGGGCGTGTTTTCTTATGCGAAGTGACGGCTTTTTGATTTCGCTTGATGCATTCCTGAGTCTTACGCTTTCAATGCTTTTGATTTTGATGGCTTTTTTTTATCTTTCACAAATTTCTGTAGCGGCTTGGAATTCTGTTGACCTTAAGCAGCTCTCAATGGATGAAGCGATTGTTCTTGAAAAATCCGGCGCTCTTGAAAATTCGGTTAAGCAGCGCTCATCCGATTTGATTCTTTCTTCGCTTAATAATTCTCCTTTCGCGTATTGTTTTGACGTTGCTGTTTTTAATGATGAAAATCTTGATGTTCCGCTGGTTCATGCGCTTAAAGCGGGTTGTCAAAAAAATTTTTCAAACCTGGTTGTCGTGGAAAGATCTTTTGTGCTGGTTGATGGTGCTGATGCAAACTTTTTGATTGCAAGGGTTTCGGGGTGGACTAAGTGATGTCTTCGCGCGGTTATTTGTTTACAATTTCTGTAATTCTTTTTGTTTCAACCCTTGTTTTTTATTCGCAGCAATATGTGAATAATAATTCTTTTCGCGAGCAGGGAATAATTTTTTCTTCAAAGCTCATCAATCAGCCTTTTTTGAACGACGATATCGGAACGGATTTGCAAAAAATTTTAGGGTTTGCAATTAGGACGGATTATAATTCGGATTTGAATTTGCTTGTTTCGGGCGTGGTTCCGCGCGGCTTTGGCGTTTCTACCGCTATTGTGGATTACAATTCTTTCCTTTATCGGACTTTTTTTGAAAGAACTTCGGGGGTAAAGTCAATAGACCTTTCTTCGCTGGCAGATGGTAAGGCCGAACTTTCAGTGGGAAGCATTTTGAGTTATGACTTTGATTATTCGAATAGTAGTGCGATAATTTATCCGAAGAACGGGGCGTCGCTAAATTCTTTGGATATTAATATTGATGCCTCTGCTTCGGACCTTAACCGATTTGAGTGGGTGAATCCCGTTTCTGGCCCTTCAGGAACAATTCCTGTTAGAATAAATTATACGGATGATGTGAATTCTTTTTCCGTTTCAACTTCGGTTAATTCAAGTGTTCTTAACAAACTTGCAATAGTTTATCAGGGAGATGAAAACGCGTACATTATTGTTGGGCAAATCGGAGGAGTTAATTCTTCAGTAGATATTAATGCGAATTCGCTTCGCAGTTTTAATTATTCGATTTTCGCTTCCTATTCCCCGTCTTCTTATCCAAATAATCTTCCAATTTTTTTTGATTCTATTTTGGCTTATTCCGGAAACGGATTTGATTCAAACAGTTTAATAAAAATTTCCGGCTAATGGAATCAGACTTGTTTTTGAAACTTCGGCAGAATTAATTAGCAAAATAGTTTAGTTTTTTTATGTGCAGGTTCCTATTAGGTCTGCCGCTCCGGGCTGAGTGTGTGATGCTATGTCAGAATTATTGTAGTCTATGAATATTCCGGCTTTTGCGAAACTGTATGATGCGCCGCCGGTACATGCAGCGGTATAATTGAGGTCGCGCACTATTACGTTTATTGTCGCGTTTGGTGCCACGTTCAGGCGTGCTTCCGAGTTGCAGTCAACATTGTTTCCGCCGACGCAGAGTTTCACGAAGTTTATTGACGAGGCGGTATTGTTTTTCAGAACCACTGTCAGATTGCGGTCGCTTTGAACATGGTTAACTATTGCAAAAGGTGTCGCGCTTCTCCATTTTATTTCCGAGTCGTTTTGTCGTAGTCCCCTTCCGGCATCTGTAAATTGAAGTAAAAGTGTTACTACTATCAGGCCTATTACTACGATTATTGCGAGAACTATCAGGTATTCTATTGTGCCTTGTGCATTCTTTTCTTGAATCAAAACCATCACTTTAACTAATTTTAAAAGTTCACTTTGTAAAGCAACACTTTATTGCTAAGTATATCTTTTTCTAATATTTAAAGCTTTGTAAGTTGGTTTTTTCAAAGTTTTTTGCTTATTTTTGTGTATTAAACAAATGCGCCTAGCACAGAACCGATTATGTTGACCATTACCAGGAACACGCCTATACTTCCGATGAGAAGCAGTGGCGAGTATTTAAGTCCGGTTATTATTTTGTCTCCGCCGACTATTCCGATGAACATGCTTGCGAGTATGGAGTCGCATATGAGAAGTGCGAAGGCGATAGTTTTCATGAAATCGGGCTCAATTGTTACACCGCCGCCCGCAAATCCTATTTGTGCCGCAGCGGCTCCGCTCACCTGTGACAGTCCTCCGTTTTGTGTTTGTATTGAGGACATGATGTTGAGGAATTGGACGCTTACTGCGAGAAGCATGGGCGAAGCTATTAGGACGACAAAAATAATGAATATTATGTACATTCTTGTGGATGAAACCAGTTCTTTTTTCAGTCTTTCGGTTTGCTTGATGTCTTTTGCACTTGACTCAATTAATTCTGATAGGTGGCCGCCGGAAACGAGCGCCTGTGCAAAGAATTTTGAGGTTTCTCTCAGCACGTTTGAATCGATTCTGTCTGCGATGTGTTGAAGCGCTTTTGAAAATGATTCTATTCCGAGGCTTTTTTGTGTCGCAAATTTTATTTCTTCGCTGAGCGGTCCAAACTCTGGTCTTACCGCGGCTCTAAACGCGGAGAAGGGCGTCATTCCGCTTTTCAAATTGCTTGAAACCAGCAAAAGGAAATCGGGGAGCACTGCTTCAACCATTTTTTTTCGTCCGTCGATGGTGTAGGCTATGTGAAGTATTGAAGCGATCCAAACTGCTGCGAAAAATACGAAGAATAGCCCGATTTGTATTAAGAGGTTAGGGGTTGCGAACGCGAAGTGTGAGTTGTACAACACATCTATGGCAGGGAGTATTGTGCTTGGCAGAAGAAATCCTATTAATCCGAGTAATATGGAAAGTATTAGTCTCGCGCCGGCCCATTCTCTCGCATCGGCTTTCGAGCCCGCATAATTAAGCCATTTTTTTACATAGTTTTCAAGAAAACTTTTCGGAATGAACGAGGAAAATATCAATGCAGGGTCTCTAATCATTTTTTCACCGTTTTTATTTTTTTATCTCACTATTTTAGGAGTTCTTGTCCTAACAAACATTATCATTCCTATTTGTACTGAAACCGAAAGCAGTACTATTGAAATTATTATTTCTTTTCCGACTCCTCCGCCGCTAAGCGAGGAAATTACTACTAGAAAAGCCACTCCGAGTGAGGGAAGTGCTGCGGCCACTATGAGATACAGTAGTATCCAGAGATTCAGTTCCGCGGCGTAATTTTTTATTGATTCCATTTGGCTTGCTATTAGCGAGTCGACCTGAACGCCTAGTGATGATACGAGTGAGCCGCCGCTTTTTATTGTTGTTATTAATTGCCAAACAGTCCTCCTCAAAACCTCTGATTGTGTTTTGAATGCGAGTCTTTCCAACGCTTCGGTTTCTCTTTGGCCCGAGCTTATGTCCGAAACAACGTATTTGAATTCGTTTGAAACTACTCCGTAATTTGCCCGTGAAATGCTTTTTACCGTTTCAAACAAACTTACTCCCGAACTTAACTGAATGAGCATGCTTCTTATCGCGAAAACCAATTCGCTGTCGATTGCGCTCGCTAGTTGTGTTGCCCTCATTTTTGGGTACAGCATAAAGTAAAGGAAGAATCCTGCGAATCCGAATATTCCGAATATTGTCATTGTTGAATAAACCGTTGGCCCGAATTGTTTGCTTAGTATTAATCCGAATGCCGATCCGACGAAGAAAAAAACTACTGCGTAAAATATTGCGGATAGGAATGCGGCAAGACTATATCTTTCAATATCTATCCCGATTTCTGCTTTTTCCAAATCGTATTTCAAAGAAAAAATTAATTTTGATAGCAGGTTTCCGACCCAAAGATAATTGCTTTTGAATGAATTTATTTTTTCCGGTGAAAAAAGCATCATTGGTATCTTAGTTTCCATTTTTTTTCACCTTCAGTTTTTTCAATTAAGTTTCGATTATTTTTTTATTCGACTTTGTATGCTTCTTCTATGGTCGCGTTTTTTTTCGCCAGTTTTTTAACCCTTTCAGGGTCCGAATAAAATAATTTCATTACTTTTCCTATTGATTCAACTGAATCAATTTTGTTATTCCTCATCCATTCGAGAATTATTTTTCTGTTTTCAAGTTCTTCGTAAATTTCGCCTTCTGTCATTCCGGTGTGAAGATTTAGCAGTGTTAAAAGTTTTACCGGTTTGTTTAGTTGTTCCCATTCGTCCATTCTCGGAATCCATTTGTAAATCGTGTTTACCTGCAGTCCTTCTCCGGTTGCAGCAGGTTCTATTTCCGCTATCTCGTAGGTTCTTCTCTTGTTTGTTTTTCTGTCCCTGTATTGTACAAGTATCAAATCTATGAGTTCTATTTGTACTGCCGGAATACTTACCGGCGGTTCGGCTAATCTTCTTAGCACCTGGTATGCCGAGTTTGCGTGCATTGTGGAGTAAATGCTGTGGCCGGTTTCGATTGCTTCCATGAGCACTTCCGCCTCTTCATGCCTTCTTATTTCTCCGACGATTATTCGATCCGGTCGCATTCTCAAACTTGTTACCATTAGGTCGAGCATTTTTACTTCTCCAAGTCCTTCTGGGTTCTGTGGTCTTGTCACAAGCGGAACCCAGTTCCATTTCAAATAACTCGGAAGTATTAGTTCTCTTACATCTTCAATTGAAATTAATCTGTGATAAGCGGGGGTTAGTGCGAGCAGTCCGTTTAGCGTGGAAGTTTTTCCGCTTGCGGTTCCTCCCGCCACCAGCACGTTCATTTCGTATTGTATTGCGAGCCACAGCAATGCCGCCATCTCCGTGTTCATCGAATGGCTTTTCCCGATGAAATCAACCATTGTCCACGGTCTTCTCGCAAATCTTCTTATTGTGAGGGTGTTTCCTTCTGCTGAAACGGGGAAGAGTGTTGCGTTTACACGGTCTCCCGAGGTAAGGTGCGCATCAAGTATTGGGTTTAGTATGCTTATTTCTCTTCCGATTTTTCTTCCGATTTGCGCGGAATAATTCACGACTTCTTCTTCGGATTGTATTTGAATATTTGTTTTTAGCCAGCCGTGCACTATGTGGTAAATTGTTACAGGGGTCTTTGAAGAGTTGATTGCCAATTCTTCAAGCATCGGATCTCCCATTAGAATATCGAGGTCGCCGAGTCCGTACATTTCATGAAGCACAACTCCCCCAAGCGGGCGCAGCATTTCTTCGGGAGTGTTTGGAAAATATTTTAGTAGATGCTTATTTACTTGCGTGAAGTATTTTTTCTTCAAATCTTTTGCTTTCGCCTGGTCAAGTATGTCTTCCAGTTCTATCGGCGTGCTTTCGGCGACTTCTCCTTTCACGTATTCAAGGAATTGTTTTGTGTATTTTCCGATTGCGGGCAGTTCGAGGCAGTATTTTGGTCTGACTTCTCCCGGCTCCGCTATTATTGAAATTTTTGCGGGGATGTAATCTACTACAAGGTCGTAAGATTCGACTAATTTTCCTTTTGGAAGTTCTTTTAGTCTTGAATTTATTTCTTTTTTTAATTTTATTCTGGGTTTTTTTTGTATTCCCGGAGGGTAACTGATTTCTATTATTCCGTCGTTTTCAAATAGCCTCGCAATTTCTTCTATTTTGTCGAGTGACAATCCTATATAATCAACGAGGTTTCCAGCATCAACCTCTTTGTATGCGGTAAGCAATTCGAACATGGTGTCAATGGGAGTAGTTATTTTTTCTATTTTTTCTCGGAGTTCTTTTTCGTTGCTTGGATTCTCTCCGGTGAGGTCAAGATTTGCCTCTTCTTCGGTTTTTTTTTCTTCGCTTTCCGAAACAATTTTTGCGGAACCGCCGAAAGTTTTGTTTCTTAAAAGTTTGTCCGCAGAGTCCGTATTTTTTTGTTCTTCAATTGTTTCAGCTTCTTTCGCGGAGTTTTCAGCCTGTTCTTCCCATCCTTCAAAGTCGGTTGCCAGGGGCGCTTCTATCGGGTCGCTTTTTATTATCCATTCAGGGTCGCTTTCTGAAATATTTTCAGCGGCATTTTGTTCGGCTTTTTTTTCTTTTAGCCAGCTTATGTCCTCAGGTTCTTGTGAGATGAGCCCCTTTCTTCCTTCCATGCCGAGAAACGAATCAGTTTTTGTGCTTATGTTGTAATTATCGGATTTTTTTGATTCGATTAATTTTTGGGGTTCTTCAGGCGCATCGTTTCCTGGGTTTGCAAATTTTTTTAGTTTGTCGAGTGCGCTTGGCCCGGCTGTTTTTTCAACTGAAGGATTTTCATTTTCTTTTGGAGAAACCGGTTTGAGATTTGATGGGACTTTTTCTCCCATCGCGAGTTTTTTTAGTTCGTCAAGAGAGCTTGAATTTGCGCTTTTTTTTTCAGGGAATAAAGCCATTTTAATCACGGTTTTTTTAAATTATGCTCCTAGTTGTTTGTCGGATTCGCATTCGCTATAATTAGTTCTTTCTATTTAATAAATTTAAGGGGTGCCGCTTCGCGGTTGTTTTAAAACATTTTTCTGTCTTATTCGGCTATGCCTGAAGTTGATTATTCCGCCGGTCCGAAACAGTTTGAAAAGCTTCAGAAGCTTTTATCTGATCAGAAAAACATTTCGGTGGAAATTGATGCCCAACTTAAACAGTTTGAAAAGCTTCAGAGCGAGCTTTCGGGCCAGTCCAAAATTTCGCTTGAAATTGACAAGCAGCTTCCGGGGAAAGCTTCGCGTTTTCAGGCGGTTATAAAGACTCGTCCGGAACTTTTGGGTGACACGCTGATTGTTACTGCAAAAAAAATTATTTCTTCCGGAAAAATTCCAGTAATGGTTCTCACTGCGCGCAACTACAGGGTGATGATTCAGGAACTTGAAAACGCGGGCATTGAAACAAAAAAAGTTGTTTTGGTTGACTGCGTTACTAAAAATATTTTTTGTGAAAAAGATAAGGAGAATATTTTTTTCGCCGATTCCCTGGCGGATTTGCCGGGGCTTGAAATCAAAATTATCGAGCTTGTGGAAGCCTATTCCAAAGCAGTGTTTGTTTTCGATTCTCTTGATATTCTTCGGCTTTTCCATTCCGACGAAAATATTTTCAAGTTCATTCATTCAATTACCAAAATTTTGCGAAAAAATTCCGTGAACGCGTATTATTTTTTCGGAAGTAATTATATTGTTTCAAAAATTTCCCAGTTTTTCGATTACTCTGTTGAAATAGAATAAGTGTTTTTTCGCGCGTTTCTGCTTTTTTTGTCCGAGCTAAATATTAAATATTGAAAAGCAGTTATTATTGGCATGGAATCCGAGAAGGCGCCGACGGTGAGCAGAAAAACCGTTTATTCTTTTTTTCTCGTGGCCTTTGCCCTGATTTTTTTTGTAATGGTGTATTGGGCAAGTTTTCAGGAAGCGTTGAGCGTAAAAAATCCTGAAATGGGCGTTAAGGGAACCAAAGCCGAATTGAAAATGGAAATTTTAAATTATTCGAAACATTTTGTCAGAGGAATAACTGTTGTGGTTATGACCAGCGGCAATTCGCAGTCTTTTCCCGTGGAGGATTTGAATGCGGGACAGGTAGCATATTTTTCGCAGATTCTTGATATTCCTTCGGATTTGACTTATTTTGTTGAGGTGCGTGCGCCCTTCAATAAAACGATTTCAATTGAAGAGTTTACTTTGAAATCTGAGGTGGTTGATCCTCTTAAGGCGGAGGTTTCTCTTTCCGGTCAGGCGAATACGGAGTGGCAGATGGTAGTTGGTCAAGAATATTTGCTGACGAAAAATATTTGCAATCGTTCTGAGGAAGCACTGCCTTCAATCGAGTGGACCGAATCGGTTAGCGGGAATTATTTTAAGGAAGCGTTGTTTCCGAATGTTTTTTCCCTCTCTCCGAAAGAATGCAAGCCCATAACTACTACTCTCACGCCAACTAGTTCCGGGTTCGTTACGATTAATTTTAATGTTAAGGTTGGAGATTTCGAAAAATCTACCAGTAAGCAGATAAAAATCGTTCCGGAAAATTAATTTAAACTCGGACAGAAAAAGCAAATGCGCGGATTATTGGGGTTTGGGAGTTTTTTGGAGGGGATGGAAACAAATAAAGCAATAGCGGTAAATATTATTTTAGTTTTTTGAAAAAATGATGGTTGTTTTTTGGTTGTGATTTTTTATGGCTCCTAAACAGGATTCGATAATAGAAATTATTCAGAAGATGGTGCGTGACGGCGAGCCGCGGGATAAAATAGTTCAAACACTCATTGATTTGGGTGTGAGCGAGGAGCAGGCTAAGAGGCTTCTTCTCATAGCGGAAGCGGATACTTTTACTCTGCTAAAAAAAGAAATAAATTCTCTTGTAAAGGATGAGATGGCGTCCCAGAGAAAGGATTTTGAGGAGATTATTCACGGAGATATTGCGAAGGCGGAGATGGATGAGAAGGAAAAAGTTGCGGAAGTTGCGAGATTTGAGTTGAGGGACGTTGAGAAAGGCATAATTGATAAAACAAAGGAGTTTGAGGGGCGTGTTGACAAAACCATTGGTTCTTCGGAGAAAACCGTTAATATGGTTAAGATGGCGATTGATTCGATTCAGAACAGGCTTTCCCAGCTTGAAATAGATTTGGAGCAGGTTAAGATACACAAGTATAGGCGCGGCGGCAAATTAATTTCTTATATATTGATGATTTTGGGGGCGGTAACTCTTTTTTCCAGCGCCGCTCTTTTGTACATGAATTTTTACGCCCTTGACAGTGCCCAGATGATGATGATAGCGGTTCTAATGTTGGCGAGTCTTGCCCTGATTTTTGCTTCTATAATAAGTTAAGGCGAAAATTTTTTTCCGGTTTCACGCGTCTTTAAAAACCCGCCGAATTTTTTTGCGCCATAAATAAGTTCTTAAAGGATTGGCTGGATAAAATTTTTTAATAATTCTTTTTGTTTTGAAAAGGTGCTTAAATGGTTGAAGAAAAAAAAGATTTGGAAGTTGCTCCCGTAATTGTTGAAGAAGCTGAAGAAAAACTGATGGATGAAAGAAAACTTCCTTTTCCGCGCGCAACCATTACTAATATTGTTCGAAAAAATGTTTCGAAGGGCAAGCAGCTCAAAGGCACTGTGAAAGATGAGATGAATCTTTGGGTCGCGAAGATGATTGAGAGAATAGCGCGCAAAATGAATTCCCAGCCTTACACTTTTGTTAATTACGATATGCTGAAAGAGGCGATTGCGCCCTATGAAAATATTCAGAATATTAATGCGGAACGCGAAGCTCTAATAAAAAAATTAAAAAGTATTCATGATGAATGCGATTCTATAATAACTAAAGTTGATGAGTATCACGGTGCGAAATCCATCTCCTTGCCTCTTGACTCTGAGGAGCTGCCTTTTCCTAAAGCAACAATAACCAACAAGTTGCGCCCGCATCTTGATTCGGGCAAAACCATTAAAGGGCCTGTGAAAAAAGGTTTGAATTTGTGGCTCGGGAAAGTAGTTTCTCGCGTTGCAAAAAAAATGGATTCCTATCCTTACGCGTACATTGACAGGAGTATGTTTAAGGAATCCGTTGAAACTTATGAGGCTGTCGGCGAGATTGAGCTTGAAAAGGAAAGAATTATTCAGCAGATGGAATCAATGAAAACGGTTTGCAATCTTCTTGTGATGGAAATCGACAGAAGGTTTCGTATTTAAACTTTTTTTTCTAAATAATTTTTTTTATGGGCTTTTTGGAATTTGAATCAAAAATTCTTTCGCTTAAGGATGTTGAGCGAACGGGCTGGAAAATTAGAAAAGTTTCTAAGCCGGAAAGCGTCGCCGATCACTCGTTTTCTGTTGCGCTTCTGTGTCGACTCTTCGCAAATGACGAAAACCTTGATGCCGAAAAATGTGTTTCCCTTGCTCTCGTCCACGATTTGCACGAAAGCATTTCCGGAGATATCTGTTCGCGCGAGTTCGAGCACGAGCAGGAAATGACTAATGTCGAAAAAGAAGAGAAGGAGCTTTCAGCCCTTGAAAAACTTCTTTCAATTGCGCCTGAAAATAAAAAATTAATTATTTCAAAGATTGCAAAAGAATATTTTGCGCAAAAAACTTTGGAATCAAAATTTGTTCGCGACATGGATTTGGTGGATATGTGCCTTCAAGCACTTTACTATAAAAAGAATAATCGCACGAAAAAAGATTTGTCCGATTTTTTTCGCAGTGCCTCAAAAAAAATAAAATCAAAAACTGCAAAAGTGCTTTTTGAAAAAGTTTTGAGCGAATTTAACAAAGCCTGACGTTCAAAATTTCGCGCACTTTTTTTGCGACCGCGCCGTTCGGGTTGTAAAACAAAAAACTTTCTATCTGGCCGATGTTTTTGGTTTTTTCTTTCAGCGTTGCTTTTTCAAAATCAATTATTGCAGGAAAGTAGTTTCTTCCATTCTTCTGCACCAGAATGTTTTTTCCGACCTGTAACTGGTTGTGGCTCAAATGAACAGAATCGAGTGCAAGCAATTGCTTGTAAAGTTCTTTTATGAAATAGTAAAGCTGTTTTTTTGAAATTTTTTGTGAATTTTTTTCTCCGCTTTCCAGAATCCAGTTAAGCAGGCTTTTTCCTTTGATGAATTCCATTGCGACAAAATTGTTTTTTTCATCGGCAAGAATTATTTTCGGCCCCACGCTAGCAGAATTTGCCAGTTTCAAAAATTTTCCTTCCCTTTCCGCCAAGTTCTTGCGCGGGCTCTTTTCTCTCACTTCTTTCACAACACACCTGATTTTTTTTGCGCCGGTTTTCGCCTCCGCGAGCCAAATATATGAGCTCCAACCTTTCCCTATCAGTGAAATTTTTCTGATTTTTGTGTTTCTTGGGTTTTGCATAGCGCTCAAAAAGTTGTTGGCTGGAAAGGTTTATATATTTCAAAACCCGTCAATCGATTTTTGGCGTCGGCAAGGCTGTACAATAAGATTTATATGCATTATTTATGGACAATAAATCAGAAAGAACCTATTTTTGGATGCTGAATCAGTTTTATGGGGTTTGGCGGAGTTTGAGGGTTTAGAAAGGTTTGGTTTTTTGGAGGATTTTTTATGGCTGAACAGGAACAAAATAACGCGTTTATGAACGAAGGAAGTAAGAGAACAAGGGGACGGGATGCCCAGCGTGTAAACATTCTTATTGCGCGTGCGGTTGCACAGGCGGTAAAAAGTACTTTGGGTCCGAAGGGAATGGACAAAATGATTGTTGATGATTTGGGTGACGTCACAATTTCGAATGACGGCGCAACTATTCTGAGCGAAATGGCCATTGAACACCCTGTTGGGAAAATGTTGGTTGATGTTGCAAAAACTCAGGACGAGGAAGTCGGCGACGGAACCACTACTGTTGTTGTTCTTGCCGGAACGCTGTTAGAAAAAGCAGAGAAATTGTTGGATGATAGTATTCATCCGAGCGTTATAATTAACGGTTATAGGCTCGCTTCTGAGAAAGCGAAAAAATATTATGAGGATATTGCGGAGCCCGTAACATTTAAGGACAAAAAAACTTTGGAAACCATTGCGATGACTTCGATGACCGGAAAGGCCGCTGAAGCCGCAGACAAGCTTTCCAAAATTGTTGTTGAAGCCGTTTCAAGCGTTGCGGAAACAGACGGGACAAAAACAGTTATTGATCACGATAACATAAAGCTGGAGAAAAAGACCGGCGCTTCTTTGAACGATACTGTGTTGATAAGCGGAATCGTTATTGATAAGGAGATTGTTCACGCGGCTATGCCGAAAAATATTTCGAATGCAAAAATTGCTTTGCTTGATGTTGCGCTTGAGGTGAAAGAACCCGAGAATGACACAAAGATTGAAATTAATTCTCCTGAACAGTTACAGGCTTTCCTTGACCAGGAAGAAAAGATGCTGAAAGATATGGTTGCAATGATAAAGAAGAGCGGTGCAAACGCAGTCTTTACTCAGAAGGGAATTGACGATGTTGCGCAGCATTATTTGGCGAAGGAAAAAATAGTCGCGGTTCGCAGAGTTAAGAAATCCGATATGGATGCTCTTGCTCGAGCTACCGGCGCTTCCGTTGTCACCAGCATGAAGGAACTTTCCTCAAGTGATTTGGGGCACGCTGGAAAAATTTATGAGAAAAAAGTTGCAGGCGATGCAATGGTTTTCATTGAAGGCTGTAAGAATCCAAAAAGCGTTTCTGTTTTGATAAGGGGCGGAACCGATCATGTGATTGATGAAGCTGAGCGCGCAATGATTGATGCAATCGGCGCAATTTCTGCGGCCGTAAGACAGGGAAAAATTTTAACGGGTGCGGGAAGCTGCGAAATGGATGTGGCTGTGAAATTGAGAAACTTCGCAAAAACAATCGGCGGAAGGGAACAGCTCGCAATAGAAGCATTTGCCGAAGCGCTTGAAATAATTCCAAGAACTCTTGCAGAAACCGCTGGAATGGATCCGATTGATGCTCTTGTTTCATTGAGAAGCAAGCACGCGCAGAAAGGCGGCGCAACTTTCGGAATAAATGTTTATGCAGGAAAAGTCGAGGATATGAAAGGCGCGAAAGTTTTGGAGCCTCTTGCGGTAAAAACACAGGCAATCAATGCGGCTGAAGAAGTTGTTGAAATGATTTTGCGAATTGATGATATCATTCTCGGTTCTTCGAAGAAAGGTTCCATGATGCCTCCGGGCGGAATGGGCGGCGAAGATATGATGTAGTTCAGCCTCGGCCTTTTAAAAAAGGCCATGGCACCCTGCAGGGTGTCATGCTTCGCAAAAGCACGAGCTTTTGCTTAGCGGCGAAAATGCCCTCGGCATTTTTTAACAAAACTGACAAAAACCTGATTTTTAAGTTGGGTTTTTTCCAGCCTGTTTTTATTCTTTTTCTATTTTCTTTTCTGCATGCCTGAAACAAAAAAAGGAAAACTTTTTGTTATTACGGGCTCCTCTGGCGTCGGAAAAACAACAATCGCAGATGCGGTCCTTTCGGAACTTCCTTTTTTTCAGAGAATAGTTACATGCACGACGCGCGCTCCGCGCGAAGGCGAGCAGAACGGTGTCGATTACAATTTTTTTTCCAAGGAAAAATTTGAGGAGCTTGTTTCAAAGGGCGAGTTTCTTGAGCACGCGACCGTTTATGGAAACTATTACGGAAGCCTTGCAAAGGATGTTCAAAACGTGATAAATTCCGGCAAAAGCATTTTGATGCTCGTTGATGTTCAGGGTGCAAAAACAATTAAACAAAAGTTTCCGGAAGCCATCACTATTTTTGTGAAACCTCCGAGCCTTGAATCGCTTAGGGAAAGATTGGAGAAGCGAAGCAAGGACGGTAAGCAAACAATCGAGCAGCGTCTGAGCATTGCAAGTGAAGAACTTTCTCGCGCGGACGAGTTTGACCATGCAGTAGTTAATGATGATTTGGCGCGCGCGGTTTTTGAAACCAAGCAATTGATTTCTGACGAACTAAATAATTGAAGTTCTGCCCGATTTTTCAAAGAAACAACCTTTTAAAATCTCTTTTTGCTAAATTTTGTTAAGATTTGCCGAGCAAAGCGAGGCAAGCCGGCTAAGCAGAGCGCAAGCCGGCACGTTGCCAGCTGACGTGACAGCTGGGCGCGTAGCTCAGCCTGGTAGAGCATTAGTCTTATACACTAAGCGTCGGCGGTTCGAATCCGCCCGTGCCCATCGGCCTTTTTATAAAAGGCCGGCGAAAAACGAGTTGGTTTTTTAATAAAAAGGCTGGCAAAAAGGCTTCGCAAAAAATGTTACGGAAAAAATTTTGTTAAATAAATTATTTGTGTGATTCAAAAATGGTTGGAACTGTTAAGCCCTATAATTTGGTTGAAGAGGAAAATGTTCGTGCTTATTGGAAGAAGGAAGGCGTGATAAAAAAAGTTCGAGCGAAGCAGTTGAAGGGCAAAAAAACTTTTTATTTTATGGACGGTCCGCCTTACGCGACCGGGCATATTCACATGGGCACCGCGCTCAACAAAATAATGAAGGACTGTGCAATTCGTTCGCAAAGAATGCAGGGAAAAAAAATTTTTGACAGGCCAGGCTTTGATACGCACGGTTTGCCGATTGAAAACAAAGTTGAGAAAAAACTCGGTTTCAAAACGAAAAAAGATATTGAGGCTTTCGGGATAGAAAATTTTGTTGAGGAATGTAAATCTTTTGCAACCGAGTTTGTCGGAACCATGGGTGAAGAGTTTCAGAATCTCGGAGACTGGATGCCCTACGACGATCCTTACCTTACTCTTACAAATGAATACATTGAAGCGATTTGGCACACTTTCAAAAAAGCCGATGAGCAGGACTTGCTTTATTTGGGGAAATATCCTGTGCATGTTTGTCCGCACTGCGCCACTGCGGTAGCTTTCAACGAAATAATTTATGAAAAACTTAGCGACACCGCGATTTTTGTAAAATTGAAACTCGTTGGCGAGCCGAACATTTATTTGTTAGTGTGGACAACCACTCCATGGACGCTTCCAGCTAACACCGGCGTGATGGTTCACCCTGCTTACGAATATGCTTATGTGAAAATGAGCAACGGCGAAACCTGGATAATGGCGAAAGAAAAAGTTGAAGAATTGATGAATGATTTTGAAGTCGGTTACACTATTGAAAAAGTCGTTAAGGGAAAAGAATTGGATGGAAAAAAATATTTGCCGCTTTATCCGAACGTTTTGAAAGATGCGAAATTAAAAGAGAAGGCGTGGCGCGTAATTTTGAGCGACCGTTATGTGAACCTTGATGAGGGTTCGGGGCTCGTGCATACTGCGCCTGGTCACGGAAAAGAAGATTACGATGCGGGAACAAAAGCCGGCCTTCCGGCGTTGAGCCCTGTTAATATTGACGGGACTTTTGCTCCTGAGGTTGAGAAGTATGTTGGGATGCAGGCGCGCGACGCTAATCCTCAAATAATTTCAGAACTCGAAGCGCGCGGGCTTATTCCTTACAAACATTCTTACTCGCATGATTATCCTTTGTGTTGGCGCTGCGACTCCCCGCTGTTAATGATTTCTACTCCGCAATGGTTTTTACGCGTAACAAAAATAAGGGAACAGATGCTCCGTGATAATTCGAAAGTAAATTGGGTTCCGGAATGGATGAATGACAGAATGAAGAACTGGCTCGAGAATATTAATGATTGGCCGGTTTCGCGCGAGCGTTACTGGGGAACTCCTTTGCCTATTTGGGTTTGTGATTGCGGCGAAAGAAAAGTAATCGGTTCGATTGCCGAACTGAAAAAAGAAGCTGGTTTGAAAAAAGATGTCGAGTTGCACAGACCTTACATTGATGCTGTAAAATTAAAATGCAAAAAATGCGGCGGTGAAATGAGCAGGGTGAAAGCCGTTCTAGATGTTTGGTTTGACTCGGGGGTTAGCAGTTGGGCGAATTTAGGATTTCCTCAGAACAAAAAACTTTTCGACGAATTTTGGCCCGCTGATTTGAATATCGAGATGACGGAGCAGGTGCGCGGATGGTGGAATTCCCAAAGCATTCTTTCAACAATTTCTTTCGGGAAACTTCCTTACAAAGCGGTTTCCGTTCACGGAATGGTGCGCGATTTGGGGCATCAAAAAATGTCGAAGAGCAAAGGTAACATTATTACTCCTGCGGAAATGATTCAGAAATACAACAGGGATTTTTTGCGCTATTATTTGCTTTCGCAGAGCCGCGGAACAGATTTTAATTTTGACGGGAAAGCAATCGCCGATGTTGGAAATTTTTTCAACACGCTTACAAATTCGCTGAATTATGCGAAAATGTATCTTGAAATTGATTCGGAAAAAAGTTTTTCAAAAGCGTCTGCAAAAAGTTTGCTGCCCGAAGATAAATGGATATTGAGCAGGCTCGAGGCTCTTTCGGAAAAAGTTTTGAGCGCTTACAATTGCTACGAGTTTTACAAGGCCGGTTCCGCGATTGAGGAATTTGTTGATTTGGAATTTTCGCGAACCTATTTGAAGCTAATAAGGAACAGAATCGGTACTAAAACGCAGATGCGGGTTGAGGAAACCGTTTCCATTATTGTGAAAGTTTTGTTGAAATTGTTTGCGCCTATTGCTCCGCACGCTTCCGAATATTATTGGCGCGAGTTCGGCGGCAAGAAAAGCATTCATCTTTCCGATTTTGAAAAAGTTTCGGGTTTGAGGAATGAGAACCTTGAAAAAGAGTTTGAGTTGGTTCAGAATGCGGCTCAAGCAGTTCTTTCCCTCCGCACGGAAAATAAGTTGAGGCTCAGGTGGCAGTTGGAAAAAGTTGTTGTGGATTCTGATCAAAAAATTTCTTCGCTTCTTGAAACTCTTGCGAAAATGTGCAATGTTGAGGAAGCTTTTGTCGGAAAAAATCCGGGTGCGGGGTTCGCTTCTAAGGATTTCAGCGGCGGGAAAATTTATTTGAAAATCGAGGCGTCTCCCGTTTTGAAAGAGAATTGGGAATTGAGCGAGTTATTGCGTCAGGTTCAGGATGCGAGAAAAAAAGAAGGTCTTAAACCGGGGCAAAAAGTTTCGCTTGAGATTGAGTGCGGCGATAAAAAGTTTTTGGAAAAATACGGGGCGCAGATTGAGTCAAAAACTTCAACGAAAATAATTTCTGTTTCTGGAAAGCCGCTTCAAAAACTTGTTGAGAAAGAATTCTGGTTCCAGTTAAAAAAATAAGCTTGTTTTTTATTGGCTGTTCGGTTCTTTTCTCAAGCGTTTTATCTGGTGAACAATTTCAAAATAACTATTGCGATTATCAGAACAAATGTTGCTCCGACAACGAAGTAGGGGCTCAGTTTTGGGCCCTTGGTATCCGCGTCAAAAAACCTTGTGATTCCTATTGCGGAACTCGGTCCCGGAGTGGATGCCCTTGATTTTGTGAATTTTACCATAAAAATCATTTCATTTGAAAACGCTAATATTAAATATAGCTGAAGATTATATATCTTGTATTAATTGGATTTTGTAAAAGGGAGTTTTTAAAAAGGTAGTGATGCGCTGCCGTTCCTTTTTGGATTCGCGGCGTTTTTCTATGGGATTTGGTTTGAATGGTTAAAGATGTTGATTTGTATGATTTGATTCCGAAGCTGGTGGGAGTAATTCTCCTTGTCGCGATTCTTCTTTTAGTGCTTATGTGGACGGGTGTTGTTCGCTGCGGTTCTTTTCCTTATCTTTGTGATTTTTATTATACTGTTGTGGGTTCTCCGCGTGTTGCAATAATTTACGGTGGCGAAGGACTCGGTGACCCGATGAAACTTCAGATGATGCTTTTGAATCCTGAAATCGTGGGTGTGGAAAATGTTGCGACTTACCAAATTGATCAGGTCGCGTTGGCCAATTTGAAAAATTATAAGCTTGTGATTGTTGAGAATGCGAAAAAAATGTCGCGTGAGCAGCTTGAAATGTTTATGCAATACACGAATCAAAACGGCGGTCGTTTGGTTTGGATAGGTGATGCGGGAACAGAGCCTATTGACGAGGAAAAAGAAGTGTATAATGATTTGAAGGGAATAATTGATTCGGATCCCGAAGATATGAATCTTCCTGCAAAAACAAAATCAGAGCTTTTGGATGCGCTGAAAGATCCTTGGTCAAGGGTACTTGAAAAAGATAATAGTTATGATATAACTGATTTTGGACAGTTTTTGGGCGTCGAGTATATTGGGAATTATTGCAGTCTTTTGGGTGCCGGAAAGTGTTCGGGAAATTTGAAAACGGTTGGTTCTATTCAGCCGGAAAAAACTGGGAATAACCCGTTGATTTACGGGATGTCTCCGAGCGTAACTTTGCGGGTTAAGGAAGGAAGGGATTTTTCTGTTGTGAGAATTATTCCGAATTCAAATACTGGAATAGTGGCTAGCCTTAATTTTCCGACAAATCTTTTGACAGGCGATAAAGTTGATGTTGGGAAAAATGTTCCTTTTATTGTTACTTCTGGTTTTGGCGAGCGCGTAGCATACTATGCTTATCCTCCAGAGTACTTGGTTGAAGATAATAACGCTTACTTAATAATGAAGCAAATGGTTCGTGGAATGCTCGGCGAGTAAAAAATTTTTTTGTGCGCGCGTGTTTAGGTGTTCGAATTTTTTGCAAAGAGTTAAGTTTATTAATAACGGCGAATATTAGATTTATTGGTTGTTTCGCTCTTAGCGAAAGGGTTAAAAAGAGCAGAAGCAAAATAGTATTTAACAGATTTACTGGGATGGGTGAATAGAAAATGTATCCTGATGAAGGCGCTGATGTTGCTCCTGCTGGTGGAGGTAGAAGAGGCATGAATTTCAATTTAGAAGGTTTGATTCCGTTAATTATTCTAGTTGTAATAGGTATTCTTTCTTTGAACTATTTTGGGGTGGTTACACTGCCTTACTTGCCTCAGAACGAAGGGCACATTCAAGTTTTAGTTATAGGAAACCCTTCTGCTGGAGAAAAAGTTACTCTTGATAACAGCGGCGACCTTTTGACTTACGTTACAAGAGACCCGAGTACTTTTTACTTTGGTGCCGAAGAAGAGCTTTCTCAGTATGATATAGTAATACTTGACCAGTCAACTTCTCCGAGCAAAAGCGTTACTACTGCGCTTGGAAAAGCGGTTGAAACTTATGTTAAGAAAGGCGGAAAACTTATTGTTGTTCAAAACTCCGGAATTTACCAGGATGTTGGTTTAATGGGATTAACCGCAGTTGATGTTGTTGGTTGGAAAGCGACTTTCGGGGATATAATTCCTGCTGATTGTCCGCTTGACCAGGACAGCATTCCTACTTGCTCCGAAGGAAAAGGAGAAACTGTTGTTGGAAGAATTTGGAGACAGGACATTGACCACCCTATAATGATGGGAATACCAATGAGTCCTCCCGGCGATAAGCCGCCATATTCGTTAGTTGTTTATCCTGTTCAGGCTGCTGAAGGAGCAAAAACAATCGCTTTTATAAAGAGCGAAATGACTCCAAAAGCTTACCCTGCAATAATCGAGAAGAAAAGCTTCCCGACAGGAAAAGTTGTTTACTTTAACTACGACCCTGGTCTCTCACCAGGTGTGTTCAGGAATACTCTTGAATACTTGAAGTAGAATTAGGTGCGACAATAACTCTTTTTTGGGGAAGAAATTTTCTTCCTCAGATTTTCTATTTCAGCCTTTTTCGAAAAAGGCTGTGGTGCCCTGCAGGGCATCACATTCCGCAAAAGCTTTGGCTTTTGCTTGGTGGCGAAAATTAATTACGCGCTTTTTGAATTAGAAAATCGGAAGCTAAGCGAATCACTTCGTTGAAATCATTTTTGTTAGAAAACTCGTGGTCTCCGCCAGAAATTTCTTTAAGCTCGCAATCAGGAATAAGTTTTGCGGTTTTTCTGCTTTGCTCTATTGGAACTTTTTCGTCTTGTGTGCCGTGAATGATTAATGTAGGAGTCTTAATTTTTTTTGCAACATCATACACAAGGTGTTTTTTTGAATCTTCGTATAACGAGTAATTTAATTGAGCGTCTTCTCCGGACCATTTTCTGTAATTGATAAATCCTTTTTGCTGCCATTCCTTCAAACCTCTCGGCGTACGCTTTGATTGTTCCTTTTCTTGCCAGTCTGATACGGGTGAAATCGCAACTAATGCGAACAAGTTTTTTATTTTTGAAGCCGCCATCAGAGTGGTTATCCCGCCGAAGCTCGTTCCGCATAAACCGATTTTTTTGAATCCTTTTGTTTTAACGAATTTAATTGCGTTAAGCGTATCATCAACCGCTTCGCTTACAGTGATTTCTGAAAAGTTTCCTTCGCTTTCGCCGTGTCCGAAAAAATCGAAACGAAAAGATGCGATATAGTTTCTTTCAAGTATTTTTTGTAGTGCAAGATTTTTTCTGCTGTCTTTTGTGGCACTAAGCCCGTGGCACAGAATAACAATCGGCGGGTTTTTTGCTTTTGGAACCGACAATATTCCGGAAAGCCTTAACCCGTTCGAGTTTTTGAAATTTATTTTTGTTTCCATGTTAATATTTCACCAGGTTAATTTAATTGTTGATAAAATAGGTTAAAAACAATTGCTCCGCTTTCTTCCGGAAAGCTTTTGTTATTGTGAAAAAATTGTTTTTTCGCCGAAGCAGAACAATCCATTTAAAAGGATTTTTTAGCAGCAGTTGTTCAACAGATTTTTTGATATGCGATAACTTCACGGAGGATTCAATTATGGCAACAAAAAAAGAAACAAAAGCATCAAAGGCATCAAAAGAGCCGCAGGAAATGGACGAACCAGAAGTGGTTGAAAGGCCTGAAAGGTCTGCATCCGATAACATGGTTTTCGTTGGAAAGAAAGGAACAATGGCTTATGTTCTCGCAGTAGTAACCCAGTTCAATGCTGGCGCGAAAGAAGTGACAATAAAAGCGAGAGGAAGAGCAATCTCAACGGCTGTTGATGTTGCTGAAATAGTTAGGAACAGATCGGTTGAAGGTTCGAAATTGGCTTCAATAGCAATTTCAACTGAGGAAGTTCAAACCATGGACGGCAGGCCGTTAAAGGTTTCCGCTATTGAAATAAAAATAAAAAAGTGAGTATTTTAGTTGAATGAAAAGGGGGCTTTTTCGCCCTTCTTTTCCTGTTTTTTGTTAAGAAAGCAAATTCTCGGAGTAAAGGTGGTTTTGTTTTTCTAAAAACGAAAAGTATATAAACATCATGACACTATCATGATAGCATATGGTTAATCATGACAGTTTTGAGTATGATGCTGATAAGCTGTTAACTGACCTGAACGCGGTTAAGCGTATTTCTCCGGAGTTCAGCGATTTGAGCATGGATATTCAGGAAGTCATGAAAGAATCATCAAATCCTTCTTTTCTGGCGGCTCTTCTATATAAGCTCATCAAGGAAAGGGAAGAGACGAACAGAGTATTAAAAAGCCTAGAGAAAAAATTTGAACAAATTCAGGAATCGCTTATAAAATCTCCTAGCTCCCACACAAAGTTAGAGATAGCCGTGCTTTCTGAGCCCGACCAGCACATTATGCAGTTAATTCAGCAGAGTGGAACGGTTACGGCTCAGGACGTACAGGCGCGCCTGGCATATAAAGGAACTAATGCAGCCTCACAGAGGCTCAATAAGCTTGCGAGAGAAGGGCAATTGAAAAGAATCCGCTCGGGAAAAAAAGTGTTTTTTACACTCTGATTCTCCCAACCCACACGTTGAAAGCGGAAACTTTTTGGTTCCCTTCCCTCCTTTGCCTAAGCCTTTTTTTCGAAAAAAGTCTTGCGAAAAAATTGGCGAAAAACAGCTTTTTAAAAAAAGCTGGCAAAAAGGCTTCGCATAATTTATTTTTTCTAAAAATTTTTTGTTTTTTTTGTGTTCACCAAAACATTTTATACTAGTTAAATTATACTTATTGCGAAATGAAAAAAGGTTTTCTAGCGTTTTTTTTGATTTTGTTATTCGGGCTTGTCAGCGCCTATGATTGCGGACGCGTTTCCGGAAGCACGTGGGTTTGGAATAGTGATGGTTACGTGGCGAACGGATGGAATTTGAGTGGAACGGGGTTGAGTTGCACTAGTTTTGGTTTGGCTGAGTACTCAAGTCAATGCGCAGTTAATGTAAATGGTTTTTCTGATTATATTTCGCTTCATGCGCCTGCATATGTTAACAGTATTTGGTATCCCAATCCTACTTTTGGAACGCCTCAATATAGTACGCGTTGTCAAAAAATGGTGTATTGTGATGATGATGGTGAGGGGCATGTTTTTGTTTGCACAAAAAAAGATGTAGCGTGTTTGAATTCTGATCCGAATATTTGTGCGTGTGATGTTGCGGCAAATCCGATTCCTACGCAGAGTTGTGGGAATTGTGGCACGCAGGAATTGTGGTGTAATTTTTGGTTTACTGCGCGGGATGTTCTCGGCCCCTGTACAGGGGAAGGAGATTGTTCTTCGGGAGATACGCTTTCGCAATCCTGTGGAACGTGCATGTTAGGCACTCAAACAAAAACATGCAGTAGCGTTTGTCAGTGGCCAACTTCGTGGAGCACTTGCACCGGTGACATAACTTGCACGAGCGGGCAGACTCAGCAGGATCAAAGTAATTGTTCGGCATGTATGGCAAAAACTCGGACGTGTGTTGGTAGTTGTTGGGGTGCTTGGAGTAGTTGTGCCCCAAGTGGCGGTTTTTGCAGCCCAAGTGCGCAATTGTTTAGGTATTGTCAAGTCGGAAATAATCCTGTTGGCGGATTGCAAAGAGGAACCTGTCCAAGCAATAGTTTAATTAGCAGTGTCGCTTGGGGAAGTTGTGTTGCAATTGCAAGTGTTAATACTTCGTGTGTTTCCGGCGGAAAAGTCGGATTAGTTGATTCGCCTTGTTGCATCAGATATGACACTTGTCCGTCAAGCGGTCCGTTTGCAGGATCTATTTTAGGAATAATTTCTACTTGGTTAGGAAACACTTGTGTTCAGGGGGTTTGTTCAGCAGGATCTATTGATATTAATGCTTGTGGAAATTGTGGGGAAAAGAGAAGAGTTTGTGACGTGAATAATCAGTGGGGTGCTTGGAGTGCGTGTTCTGATGAAGGGGTTTGCGATCCCGGAGACCTTTCGCATGTTCCTCAAATCTTTCCAGATTCAGAGGCAGCGCTCTGTCATGATTGCGGAGTTTCAATTAGGGAATGTCAATCTAATTGTGAGTGGGGTGCTTGGAGTGCGTGCGACTGTGAACCGAGTTATGAGACTGAAGTGTGTGGAAATTGCGGGGAACATTCGAGGGGATGTACTCATGCGCAGGATTGTAATTGGAGTGCATGGTCAACTTGCAGCAATGAGGGCGTTTGTGCGGTCGGTTCACAAGAGCCTAACGGTTCTTGTGCAGGGGGGCTTGTTCAGTGGTGGGATTGCAATTCTGATTGTGCTTGGGTTCTCGGGGATTGCTTATCTGCCCCGCCAGTAGTTGTTCCGCCAACTTGTGCAGAAATAGGGTTTTCTGTGGATTTTAAAAATGCTAATTCGGGCGGGTCGAAAACTTTGGTTAATTTTGAGGTTAGTTGTGTTTCCGCTTCTTCAATCAATGCAATTTCTTTTCGTGATATTGGGGGGCAGGTTGTTTCTGGAAGAGCTTCCGCGTCCACTCCGCTTCCATTCGCATGTTCACAAACTCCTGCCATGATAAGCGCCGAGATTGATACAAATATTGTGGGCAATTATTCAGCCACTTTTTCTTGTGCGAATAGTAATTGTGATAAAACCGTTTATTTTACAATAACCGGAAACAATTCTAATGATTCGAATAGGCTAATCCCCGATTCGAATATTTTTGCCGTGTTAGTTTCTTTGCTTGCGGTCAGCTTTATTTTGACCAGAAAAAGTTCGAAAAAATAATTAAATTTTTTTCCCGCTGTGCGAATTTTTCTTTCGCTTCATTAAACCATTTCTTTTTTATATTAGAAAAGCGTTATTTTTGGCATGCGAAAAATTTTGATTTGCGGAATTTTTTTGGTTTTAATTCTTGGTTTCGCTAATGCGGCAGTTGATTGCATTCATCAAGCATATTCCAATGGGCCGTGGGTTTGTAATTCTGATACTGTTTGGTGCAGGCAGGTTAGTACGAGCAGTAGTTTTAATTGTTCCAGTTATCCGCCTCTTTCCGGAAGCACGCCTGTTTGTATTCCTGGCAGTGGTTATGACTCTGCGATACAGGTGTTAATGGGCATAGGTTATGATGGGCAAAGGTGCAGGCGAAAATTATATTGTGATACGAGGAGCGATTTTGGAGGCTGGCTTTGCGTAAAGTCGGATGCGGGGTGTGCAACCGGAATTCCGCCTTGTGTTTGTTCTCCTGGCGCGACGAAAGATGAAGGAAGTTGCGGTAATTGCGGGCACTATCATTATGTTTGTAACGCTGACGGGACAGCGTGGATAAATCAGGGTTGTCAAGGTTCGGGAGTTTGTTCTCCAGGGTCAACTGCGCCGGGAAATTGTAATCAGACGGGTTATTGTGCCGGCGCATATTTGACATGCACTTCTTTATGTCAGTGGGGCACAACTTGTTCGAAAGTTCCAAGGGTTGAAACTTCTTATGGCTGTAATGGAATAGATGATGATTGTGACGGTTCTTGTGATGAGGGAATTGCGCCCGTGCAAACGGGATGCGTTCAAATCGGAGAGTGTGCTGGTGCTGTAAAATCGTGTGGTTGCGGAACTTGGAGTGCGTGTTCAAAACTTCCGCAAGTTGAAAGGTGCGGTATCGCCGATTATAATAAAGATTATAGTTGTGACGGCAATGTTACTTTTGATGCGCGTGCGCAGTATTCGGGCGGTTTTGAGTGCGCAAAGAATTGGTGGTGGCAGAGTGGTTCCACAATTTCGGGGCTTTTTTATAAACCTGAATGCACTCTGGGGTGTAAGATTTGCAAAGACAATAATGTTTCTTTCGCGATTATTTCTAGTGCGGGCAGTTCCGCTGATGCGAATAATGTTTTTGCTCCCGCCTTAACGCAATTCAGGCTGGATGTTTTCGCTAACAGTCCGAATAATTGTGTTGTTGGTTACAGGTACAGATTGTTTTTCAATGATGCTAACAGGGCAATTGGTTGGGATGAGAATAATTTGATTATCGGTTCTTCTTCAAGGCTTCAATATGTAGAGCATGTGCTTCCTTCTCCTGCGCGAACCGATTTTGTTTCTTTTGGTTTGAAGTGCATGGATATTAATTCGCAGTACAAGTTTTTTTCTCAAATAGTTGATCAGAAAAGCGGGAGGAATGTTAGCGGTTCTGTTTACACTGATGCCGGTTGGAAGGAATCGAATGTGATTACTGTGGTTGATACGCCGCCGACTGCGCCGAATGTTAGCATGGTGAAAACGGGTTTGGGTACTTGGGATTGTTCTGTTAGCGGTTCTCTCGACCCTGATGTGGATTGTAATTTGCAGAAGCTGACTTACTTTGCGCGAATCTTTAAGGTGGTTGAAGGGGTTACTCCTGATAAAGGCGATTTTAGGGAAGCGCTCGGCGGTTTGTATTCTCTTCCTTTTTACGAGGACGCGAATTATTGTTGTGAGGGAATGGCGGGCGACGGCGATAAGAATTCTTTGGTGTTGAATAGTTGTGATGCGAAAAAACCCGTTGTTCATGTTTGCAGCGATTATGGTTTGAGTGTTTTAATTAACAGCATTACTGTGCGCGACAATAACACTGTTCTTGTTGATTTGAATGCGCTTTGCACTCTTAGCAATAACATTTCTTCCATAACTTTCAGGAATTCTGCGGGCAACTTAGTTTCGGGCAGTATAATTAATCCTGTTCCGCCGGTTCTTTGTAATTCTTCTTGGAATAGTTTTTTTGTTCAAATGGATTCGAATGCCGAGGGCAATTATTCTTTGGATTTGAATTATTCTCCGATCGGTTGTGAGAAATCCGTTTATTTTTCTGTAATAACTTCCGAGAATCCTTTGGCTCCGCGAAATGCCATTCCTGATTCAAATATTTTTGCGGTTCTCGCGGCGCTTTGCGCGGTTTCGTTTATTCTAACACGCAAGCGCGGGAAATAGTTTTTTTTAATAAAATTTATTTGAGTAATTCGGAGAATTCTTCTTTTTCGATTTTTAAATCCTGTTTTATTATTTTGTTTAATAGTCCGGGGCCGATTGGCTCGTTGCCGTGAATAGGAATAGTTGTTTTTCTTCCGTCGGGGTGCGAGAATCTGTGGTGGCTTCCTTTTACTCTTGTTTCAATAAAACCAAGTTTTTTTAAAATTTTGATTAATTGTTTTGGGGTGATTTGTTTTGGCAAAATCACACCTCGATTGTTTGGACTCCGACGAATTCGTTTTTAGAATAAGGTTTTTTTTCTTCGAGACAGAGAGCAATCGCTTCTTTCGTTCTCTTCATTAATTCGTCAACTGTTTTTGCTTGTGTGTGGCAGCCTTGAAGCTCGGGAATATCTGAGACGAACCAGCCTTCCGCATCGCGTTCAATAATTACTGTAAACTCTTTTTTAGCCATCCAATCAACCATATGTTTATTCCTCCTTTGGCAATAAAAACGTTTCCGAACCGATTTTTTTTATTGCTAATTAATGCTAGTTTTAATGGGTTTATAACTTTTTTTGGGCTGCCGTGCCGGTCACAAGAAATAACGTTTTTTTGTGTTGCCGCAACCTTTTTAATCAAACCCTTCCAGAAATTTATTTTATTGTAAGCGGAATTGATTTTGATGAAAAAAGTTCTTTTAGTGGTTTTTTTTGTTTTTTGGCGGAAGAAAACGATTAAATACTAATTATGCGTTCTCTTGTAATGCCTGATCAGTTCTCTGCCGAATTTTCTGGAGAATCCGCCGTCCTGGGAAGGGACTTAAAGGATTTAGAAAAGTATGGCAGCAAAGGAACGGCTTATCTTGGAAAAGTGATTCTTTCTTCCGGGGAACAGCCCGTTTTGGGGCGAAGGGTTGTTGTTGATTTGGCGAAGCCTCACTTAATGCTAATTTGCGGGAAGCGTGGCTCTGGAAAATCATACTCTTTAGTTGTTTTGATGGAGGAAATGGCGCGTCTTGATGCGAGCATTCGTTCAAGGGTCGCTGCTATTGCAATTGATACTGTTGGTATTTTTTGGGGTTTGAAAGTGCCGCGTCCTGATGCCGAGCCTCTTGAACCTTGGGGTTTGAAGCCGGAAAAAACGGATGCGAGGCTTCTTGTTCCGAAGGGGCAATTAGCTTTTTATCAGGAAAAAAATATGCCTGTTGATGGTGCTTTTACTTTGAAGTGCGCGGAACTTGAGGAAACTGAGTGGATGGCTTTGTTCAAATTGAAGTGGACTGATCCTGAGGGAATCCTGATTTCTAGAATCGTTCAAAGGGTGAGGGAAAAAGTTGGAACTTATTATGGGATTGATGATTTGGTTTCTGCGGCGAAAAGTGATGAAGAATCTACTCTTGTCGTTAAGCAAGCAGTCATAAACAGATTGCAAGTCGCAAAATCTTGGGGTCTTATAGAAAAGGAGGGGACAAAAATTACTGATTTGGCGATGGCCGGAACCGTTACGCTGATTGATGTTTCCGCTTACAGGCAAACACTTGGCACTGAAGGAATAAAGGATATTGTTGTTGCTTTGATTGGAAAAAAATTGTTCGAGCAGAGAATGCTTTACAGAAAAGAAGAGGAAATGAAATTAATTACTGAGCAGAGGCGTGTCAGCAAAATGCCTTTGGTGTGGTTGATGATTGATGAAGCGCACATGTTTATGCCGAGGGATGAGGAAAATATTGCGTTGAATATTTTGTTAGAGTGGGTGCGTGTCGGCCGTCAGCCCGGACTCGGCCTTATCCTCGCAACTCAAAGGCCTGAAAGGATTCATCCTGACGCGATTTCGCAGTGTGATATTTTTATTTCTCACAGGATGACTTCGCAACCGGACATTGCTGCTGTCGGCGCTTTGAGGCCGAATTATTTGCACATGGATTTTGATAAATTGTTTGCGGAAATGCCGCGCCAGCAGGGATTCGCTTTGGTAATTGATGATAACACCGAAAAAACCTGGATGATTAAAACGCGTCCTCGCCTCTCGTGGGATTCGAGTGTTACGGCGAGTGCTTTCATCACATAAGTAGTGGCTGCCAAATACTTTTTTTGTGCTTGATTTCTTTTTTCGGCAAGGGTTTTAAATGATTCCAATACTTAATTTCTCTGGAATGCGAAGCATTTTCGCAGTAATTTTTCGCATAACTTTTTCGCCAGCCTTTTTCGTAAAAAGGCTGTTGCACGGGTTGGGGAGCGGTCAAACCCGCCAGGCTTAGGACCTGGTCGCTTAGTGCGTTCGGCGGTTCAAGTCCGCCCCCGTGCATATTTTTAAATTATATTTTGCAAAGGGTTTCTTTATGCAGAAATGGTTTTTGGTTATTGTAGCTATTGTTGTTTTGGCAATGGTTAGTGCTGCTTTTTTGATGTGGAGTTTGCAGCCTGTGTGCGATTATAATTCGGGTCCGAAGACTTATGTTAAGAAAAATCCTGATTGTGTGATTAATTTTTTGTGCGTTCAGGGAACCAGTGCATTTAGTGATCGTTGCGGTTGCGGGTGCGAGAGAATTGATTTGAATTCTTCCGTCGTTTAATTAGTGTCTTTTTCTCAAAGTTTTTTTGGTTATTGCTTTCCATTTTTCCGGATTGCTTGCCTTTATTCGACGCAGTTGGTATGCCTTTTCTTTTCTCGCAACCATAACGTTTTGAGGAATCAGTCTGCCTATGTTTTGGTAGTAACCGACTTTTTTCATTCCGCCGGTAGGGAATATTATATGTTTCATGTATACGAATCCGGTATTTGGGAAATCTCTTCTGAATGGGGCGCTTGTAAAAATTTTTTCTTTGAGCGCGACTCTTTTGTTTTTTGGGACAAGTGCTTCGAGTGCCGCTTCGAGTCCCCACTTGGCGCTCTCGTTAGCAGTTTTTTGTAGTCCGATTTTTGTTGCTTTTGCGCTGTGTCCTATCTGGTTTAGTGGAATTTTTGAGTTCAAGATTTGCAGCCATTTTTTGTTTTTTCTGAAGAGTGGTTCGAGTGCACGCATGTTTATTGCGCGTTGTGCGCGTGAAGTGATTTCTTCGGTTTCAAAGTAATGCCCCGTTGATGAGGCCCACTCCATTTGTTGTGCGGTCGCCATGTGGGTTTTTCCATTTGAAACCGTTTCAATCATTTTTCTGAGGGTTTCTTCTGGAAATTTAGTGATGTCCGCGTCTAGGGAGAGCATTATTTCGGCGCCGGTTTTTTTTACTGCGTATGCGCCTGTTATGAATGCCTGCCTTTTTCCGAGATTTTTTTTGTTAGATACTACCGTTGCGCCCATTTCTTCGGCGATTCTCACGGTGTGATCGGTGCTTCCGTCGTTCACAACGATTATTTCGTTTATGTGCCCCTTGGCTTTGAGCGCGTTTAGAATTCTGAGGGTGGTTCTTATGTCTTTTTCCTCGTTGTGGGCGATTACTACTGCTGCGACTTTTTGCATTACTGATTCTTTATTCTTGGGATTTATATTGGTTTGTTTTCTAGTGGCGGGTTTATTAACTTTTTTCTGTTTGTTATTTTAGTTTAATTTTTGGTGGTGAGCTCTAATGGTCAAAAATTTGTCTAGAGGAAAGAATGCAGAATCTGTTGCGAACGGAAAGTTCGTTTACATGTTCGAAGAAGGGAAAAAGGAGATGAAGTTCCTTCTCGGCGGCAAAGGAGCAAATCTCGCGGAAATGACTAACACAGGGCTGCCTGTTCCTTACGGTTTTACGGTTACTACTGAGGTTTGTAAATATTATTACTCGAATAATAAAAATTTTCCAACAGGTCTTGAGGCGCAGATTAGCGAAGCAATTAAGAAGATGGAAACGAGAACCGGAAAAAAGTTTGGTGATGCAAAAAATCCTTTGCTTGTTTCTGTTCGTTCGGGCGCGCCCGCTTCTATGCCCGGTATGATGGACACTATTCTTAATCTTGGGATTAATGATGTTGTTGTTGAAACGATTGCAAAAAAATCGAACAATGAAAGGTTCGCGTGGGATGCTTATAGAAGATTTATCACGATGTTCGGAAATGTTGTGATGGGAATTAAGCATTCGAAGTTTGAAGAAATTTTGGAAGAAATAAAACATAAATACAAAAAGAAACTTGATACTGAGCTTACCGCTGAAATGTTGAAAGAAATGGTTTCAAAGCAGAAAGCGCTTTACAAAAAAGAAACGCAAGAAGATTTTCCGACTGAGCCTTTGAAGCAGCTTGAAAGGTCGATGAGCGCGGTTTTTGAATCTTGGAATACTGAAAGGGCTGTTGTTTACAGGCGCTTGAATAATATTCCTAATGATTGGGGAACTGCTGTTAATGTTCAGGAAATGGTTTTCGGTAATATGGGTGATGATTCTGGCACAGGCGTTGCTTTTACTAGAAATCCTTCTAATGGGGAGAATAAATTTTACGGCGAATTCTTAATGAATGCGCAGGGAGAGGATGTTGTTGCGGGAATTCGCACACCAAAGCCAATTCAAGAGCTTGAGAAGATTTTGCCGAAGGCTTATTCTCAGCTTGTTGAAATCAGGGCAAAACTTGAAGAACATTATAAGGATATGCAGGATTTTGAGTTCACAATAGAAAATCAGAAGTTGTTCATGTTACAGACGCGAAACGGGAAAAGAACGGCACACGCAGCTGTAAAAGTCGCTGTTGATATGGTAAATGAGGGTTTAATCAATAAGGAGGAAGGTGTTTTGAGGGTTGAACCCGCTTCTCTTGACCAATTATTGCACAAACAGTTTGACCCAAAGCACAAATACGAGGCTATCGCGGAAGGGCTTCCTGCTTCTCCTGGCGCTGCTGTTGGAAAGGTTGTTTTCTCCGCAGAGCATGCAAAGATGCTTGCGGAAGACGGTGAAAAAGTTATTCTTGTAAGGATTGAAACTTCGCCGGAGGATATTGAGGGTATGCATTCTGCGCAGGGAATTTTGACTGCGCGCGGTGGAATGACGTCTCATGCGGCGGTTGTTGCGAGAGGGATGGGAAAGTGTTGTGTTGCCGGCGCTGATGAAATTTTGATTAATGAGAAGGCAAAATGTTTCACCTGTAAAGGAAGTGTAGTGAAGGAGCTTGACACGATTTCTTTGAACGGTTCTACGGGAGAAGTTATTGTGGGAGCGGTGTCTGTTGTCGAGCCGACTCTTTCGGGCGATTTTGGAACGCTGATGAAGTGGGCCGATGGTTTTAGAAAATTGAAAGTGCGAACGAATGCTGATACGCCGCATGATGCGAAAGTTGCGCGTGCTTTCGGAGCAGAGGGCATCGGCCTTGTGCGAACTGAGCACATGTTTTTTGAAGCTACGAGAATCAAAGCGGTTAGGAAAATGATTCTTGCGAAAACTTTGGAGGAAAGAAAATCAGCGCTTGCTGAAATCGAGCCCTTCCAGCGTGAAGATTTTGAAGGAATTTTTAAGGAAATGGACGGCTTGCCTGTAATTATTAGGATGCTTGATCCGCCTTTGCATGAATTCTTGCCGAAGGAAGATAAAGAAATTAATGAGATTGCGGGCGAACTCGGAGTTGACGCAAAAACAATAAAGGAGAAAGTTGATGCGTTGCACGAATTCAATCCGATGCTCGGCTTCAGAGGTTGCAGGTTGGCAATTGTTTATCCTGAGATTATGGAGATGCAGGTGCGCGCAATTTTCAGCGCCGCGTTGAATGTTCAGAAGAAGGGAATAAAACCGTTCCCTGAAATCGAAGTTCCGTTAGCGGGTTCTGTGAAAGAGTATGCTCCGCTTCATTTGCTTGTAAAAAAAGTTGCTAAAGAAATCGGTGCTGAGGGAAGAGTGCATTATAAAATCGGAACAATGATTGAGGTTCCGCGCGCTGCACTCACAGCTGATGAGTTCGCGAAGGAAGCCGAGTTCATGTCTTTCGGCACGAATGATTTGACTCAAATGACTTGCGGCTTTTCAAGGGATGATGCGGGAAAGTTTTTAGGTCCTTACGTTGAAAAAGGAATTTATTCCAGAGATCCTTTTCAGAGCATTGACCAGGAAGGCGTTGGTTTGTTAATGAAATTGTGCGTTGAGAAGGCGCGCAAAATAAATCCGAATATTGATATTGGGATTTGCGGGGAGCACGGTGGCGACCCGTCTTCGGTTGAATTCTGTCACAGGATCGGGATGAGTAATGTTTCCTGTTCTCCTTACAGGGTTCCGATTGCGAGGCTCGCAGCGGCTCACGCAGCTATTAAGGAATTGCATTTGAATAATTCGGTCAGTGCAAAGAAAAAGTGATTATTGGGCGGGGCGTAATTGTCCCGTTTTATTTTATCGTTCTATCATTTCTCTGAGCTTTTCTCTGAGTTGTAAATTTCTGGTTAGTCTTTTTTTTGGAATGGTTTTTTTCGGCGCCTGCCAGGGGACATGGGTTACGAGTTTTTTCTTAGTTTTTGGTCTTTGGGCGGGAATCATTTGAAATTAAATGCGGGTTTATTGTATAAAAATGTTTGTGGGAAGAAAAAAGTTTTAGTTGGAACCTGAATTTTTGGGAATAAAATTTTTTTTAGAAAGAAAATTAAAAATATTAAAAAAAAGATTTCACCGAGCCCAAAAGGCTCGGCTTTAAATAATTTGGTGGAGAAAATTTTATTTTCCTGCCAACTTGTTTTTCTTTACGTATGCCCAGATTTTTTTTGTCATTTCGCTTGGTGCGATTTTTGCTGAGCCGAATACGCTTTCAACGCTGTCTTCACAGCCTTTGAAACATATGGAGTATCCTCCGAATGCTGGTTTTTTTCCTGCCATTTTTGTTTTCACCTCGTAAAAGTTACTATTTCTAATAAAATGGTTTGTTTATTTAAACCTGACAGTTTGCCTTTGGGGAAACATTTATTACAAGATTTGAGAGGTATTTTAATATGGCAGAGAATAAAACTGTGAATTGGAAAATTTTTTTGACCGTAATTGTTTTTGTTGTGTTGGTCAGCGGTTGTGTGAACAGTAATTTGGTAGATTCGAAAACCGGAACTCAACTTGGAAGCGTCGAGGTGAAAGAGTATAGGGGAGAAAATCTTTCTTCCGTAAACGATTTCAGGGAAAACTCGATTAACGGGCCTCAATTCATTGACAGGAATTCTTACGCGCTTCAAGTTAAAGGGCTTGTTGAATCGCCGAAAAATTATTCTTACGAGGAAGTGTTAAACAATTTTCAATCTTACAAAAAAGTTGTTACGCTTAATTGTGTCGAGGGTTGGAGTGTTAATATTCTTTGGGAAGGCGTGTTGTTGAAGGATATTTTTGCGCAATCCAAACCGCTTGGAGCCGCGAACACGGTTATTTTCAAAGCCTATGATGGTTACACGAGTTCTTTGCCTTTGGATTATATTGTTGATAATAATTTGCTTCTCGCTTACAATGTTAACGGAGTTGAATTGCCTCCTGAGCGTGGGTTTCCTTTTATGGTTGTTGCGGAAAGCAAGTGGGGTTACAAGTGGGTTAAGTGGGTGACTGAAATAGAGTTTTCGAACGACCCCGATTACAAAGGTTATTGGGAAAATTACGGTTACTCGAATAACGGCGATTTGAATAAATCTTTTATTGGTGATTAAAGTGGGTTCGAAACTTATCGGGAAAATAGTTCATTGGGCTTTTGGAGCTGTTGCAATTAGTATTCTGATTACCGGTTTTGGGATAACTGAGTACAGGGCTGTTGAATCTCTGACTTTTGGCGCATTGTCAAAAGCGCTTTCTTTTCAGTTGCATTTGTTGTTGGTTTGGCCTTTTGTAGTGCTTCTCGCGTTGCATTTGTATTTTACAGTTGTTAGGAAAAAAATGTTGGCGAATAAAAATGGTCAAAAAAAATAATGAAATGAGGGAAAAGGAATCGGTTCTGAAAATGAAAAACAAATTGACTCCGAAGCAGTTTCACGTAATGGCGGAGAATGGAACGGAACCGGCTTTTAGCGGAGAGCTTCTTCACAATAAAAAAAGCGGCGAGTATAAGTGTGCGGCCTGCGGGTTTGAGCTTTTTTCTTCGGAGGGAAAATTTGATTCCGGAACGGGCTGGCCGAGTTTTGACAGTCCGAAAACAAAAGTTTCTGAGGAAGAGGATAAGAGTTTTGGAATGCGCAGAGTTGAGGTGAAGTGTCCGAAATGTGGCGGCCATTTGGGGCATGTTTTTAATGACGGTCCAACTGAAACGGGAAAGCGCTATTGCATTAATTCGTGTGCGTTGGAATTCAATGAAAATAGCGGAAAAGCGTCATCGAAAGCACGTGAAGAAATGCGAAAACATTAATTTTAATACTTCTTCAGCGTTTGGTATTACGGGCTGTGATGAGGTAAATCCCTGCAGAGCGCGAGCTGTGACGATTTAATCCAACGCTGAGCCCTTATTTTTTTGCGGTGGTTGTTTGTTTGAGTTCGGAATTTCAGTTCTTTTCGCGCTGATTCCCGGGCTCATTCTTTTTTTGTATGGTATCGAGCAGTTTAGTAAAGAGCTGCAGGCTTCGGTAGGAAAATATTTTCGCGGCGCCTTGGGAAAAGTGACGAAGACGCCTTTGCGCGGGTTAGTTACCGGAACGATTTTTACTTCTATTGTGCAGTCGAGCACCGCAACTACTGTAATTACTGTGAGCCTTGTTAATGCCGGTTTAATTTCTTTTTATCAGAGTCTTGGAATTATTTTTGGAGTGAATATTGGGACAACTGTTACGGCGCAGCTTGTTGCTTTCAAATTAACTTTTTTCGCACCGGTTCTGATACTTGTTGGTTTCGGACTTGACCTTGTTGGGAGAAAGTACAAGGTTTTCGGTAAGCCGATTTTTTATTTTGGATTGGTTTTTTTCGGTTTGAGTTTGATGTCTGATGCGGTTGCTCCTTTGAGAACCGATCCTGCAATTGTTTCTCTTTTAACAAGTTTTTCTTTTATTCCGCTTGGAATTTTAGCGGGCTTTATTCTCACGAACGTTTTTCAATCAAGCTCAGTTGTCACAGGAATTCTTGTTGTTCTCGCGGCTAATGGTTTAGTTGGTTTGGGGCAGGCTTTGCCGATTATTTTTGGCGCTGATATTGGAACGACGACAACGGCGTTAATCGCCTCCTACAAAATGAATGTTTTTGCGAAGCGTGCGGCGGTAGCTCACTTTTTGTTTAATGTTTTGGGGGTATTAATTTTTTTGCCTTTTGTCGCGCTTTACATTTCTTTTATTTCGGGGCTTGGCGGTTCGCCGGCTCAGCAGGTTGCGAATGCGCAGACTATTTTCAAAGTAATTATTGCGTTTATTTTCATTATTTTTATAAGCCAATTCAGAGCTCTTGTTGAAAGAATTATTCCTTCGAAAGAGAAAGAGATTCTTTTGAAGTCGGAGTATCTTGAGAAGCTTCCTGAGGGGAAGAGCGAGTTGTTTGATGCGATTCAGAACGAGTTAATGAACTCTTTGTCGGTTTCTCTGAGAATTTTTGATTCGACAACAGCTTCTTTGAAGGGGAAGGATAATTCGCAGCAGGTTACTCGTTTGGAGGAGTTGGCGAATTTTTTGCATGAGAAAATAACTTCGGCTTGTTTAGTTCTTTCAAAAAAGAATCTTTCGGATGAGGAGGTTGAGCGTGTCGTTTTGCTTTCGCGCACATCCGATTTGGTTGAGCAGGTTTCGAATATGGGGAGTAATTTGGGGGCAGTAGCTTCTCAGCTTAAGGAGCAGGATTATGTTTTGTCTAAGGAGTCTTTGCGCGGTCTTGACGAGGTTTATGGTTTGTTGAGGAAAAACCTTGTTATTCTTGTTGAGGAGTTTCCTAAGCTTTCAAACAAAAGTATTGCGGGTTTTAGGAAGAACGAGGGCTTGCTGAGGGAACGCATAACTGTGAATTATGAGATTTATTTGGAGAGGCTTTCGAAGGATTCTGATAAGACTGCGGGTACGGCTTTCGGTCAGGCGCTTGCAATGCTTCAGGATTCCGAGGAAAAGGTTAGGGAAGTAAGGAAGCTTTTCAACTAAATCTTTTGGTTTTTGTTATTCAATTTTTTTTTCTAAAAGTTATTGGTTTATTCCGCCCATTCTTCTTTTGGCTTCTTTGCTTTCCAGTGGCGCGAATCCCGCGTTCATTCTCGATGCGGCGATTTCTTTCGGCACGTGAATCATTGCGCCGTCTTCTCTGACAAGTATTACTGGGTTGCTTTGGTGATGGGTTTTTCCGGTAATTCGGATGGCAGTGTTTTTTATAATTCGTTTTAATCTTCGCAGCATATTGGTTAATTCGTTTTTGCGGTTTAAATTCTTTTCCTTGCGAAAGTTGGTTTTTAAAGAAACAGTTTTTTGAAGTTTTTTTCCTGTTGCGCTTCAACCTCTTTAAGAGAAATTTTTTTTAATTCGGCGACTTTTGCGGCGTTTTCTAGCAATTTGTGCGGAAACGCCTTTTCGCCGTTGAATCTCATCGGAGAATCCGTTTCAAAAAGCAGATTTTCCATCGGAAACGCTGTGATGTTTTTTTGTATTTGTTCGTTTTGAAGAATCGCCAGTCCCACCGAAACGAAGAAGCCTTGCTCCGCGGCTTTCATCATCAATTTTTCTGAATCCACAAATGAATGTAACAAAACTTTCTCAGCTTTCTCGTCAATAAGGGTTTCAAGTACTTGTTTTTGGGCGAAGCGCGAGTGAACAATTATCGGTTTTTCGGTTTCGTTTGAAAGCTGAATAAATTTTCTGAAAACATTTAATTGTTTTTCCTGTTCTTCCGTTTTTTTCGCGTATTTGTAATCTAAACCGACTTCTCCTATTGCGGCAACGTTTTCTTCGCGCGCTTTTGATTTGAAGTAAGAAAACGCTTTTTTTAATTCTTCAGAATTTAGTTCCATTGTGTCAAGGGGATATAATCCGATTGCAGCTTTTATTTGGGGAAAGTTTTTTGCGAGCGCCAAGTTTTTCGCGTTCGAAGCGAAGCTTGTAGAACAGGAAATCAGTCTTTCAATCCCGCTTTGCTCCGCTTTTATTAGCGCTTCTTTGAACTCTTTTTCTGTGAGCATGTCCAAGTGTGCGTGTGTGTCATAAAACATTCAATCGCCTTTTCCATTTCTTTTGGTGTTTTTCCGCTTTTCAATTTTTGGGCTTGTTCGTCAATAATCTATCTAAAGCAAAAAAATAAAAGGTCCTCTTAATTCGTTTCTTTTATGAACAAGCTTTGGTTCGCGCCTTTTGTCGCGTTTTTACTTATTTCTATTTTTGTTGTTTTTGGGTGCACGCAGGTAAAGGAAAGCGTTTGCGGTCCTGAAAGCAGCGGTGATTCTTGTGCGGATAGTTCAGAGGTTTATTTTTGTCCTGCGGATGATTGCGCGAACAGGCTGATTGAGAAAATTGATGCGGCGGATGAAACAATTAGTATTGCAATTTATTCTTTTACTCTTGATTCAGTTGCAGATGCGCTTGTTCGCGCGAAGCAGCGTGATGTGAGTATAAAAGTTATTTTTGACAACGGTCAGATTAATGAGAGTTCTGAGGACGGGACTCTTTTGGGCGCGGGAATTCCTGTTAAACGAAAAAAGGGAGGCGGGTATATGCACAATAAGTTTTGTGTGATTGATGGGGAGATTGTGGGCACCGGTTCTTTTAATTATTCTAAGAATGCGCAGACTGAAAATAACGAGAATCTTATTTTTATTTCGAGTAAAAAGATTGCTGATGCGTATCAGCAGGAATTTGACAGGCTTTGGCAGGAGACAGGCTAGCATGGTTGAAAAAAAAGTTTCGAAAGTGAAAGAGAAAATTTCTGCTGAAACTGTTGAGGAAATTTATGCTCCGCGGGAGGATTCTTTTCTTTTGGAGGGAGTCATTTTGAAACGGGATTTGCGCGGAAAAAAATGTCTTGATATGGGTTGCGGTTCCGGAATTCAATCGAAGGCAATGTTTGCGGCGGGTGCTGCCGAAGTTGTTGCAGTTGATGTGAGCGATGCTGCGTTAAAACAAACAAAAAAAAATGCGCAATTTCTTGGACAATTGCCTCGTGCCCTGAAAAGTGATTTGTTTTCAGAAATAAAAGAAAAATTTGATTTTATTGCTTTTAATCCGCCATATGTTCCGAGTGATTCTCTGCGTTGGCGTGACACTGATGGAGGAAAAAATGGCCGCGTCGTAATCAATCGTTTCCTTTCCCAGTTTTCTGATTGCCTGAACAAGGGAGGCGTTTTGCTTTTATTGGTTTCTTCCCTTAATGATGAGAAAGATGTTTCAAAAATTTTGAAAATAAAAGGTTTTGAGGTTTCTTTCGTTGCACAGAAAAAGCTTTTCTTTGAGACGCTTTTTGTTATTGGTGCGGTAAAAAAATAATTTGCGGTTTGGTGTTGTTTTATGGCTTCAAATGTTTCAGTAGAGTTTGGACTTGCGCAAAGAAAATACGATGAGGCGCGCACTCCTGAAGAAAAACTTGCAGCCCTTCTTGAAATGAAATCCGCTGCGCCACATCACAAGGGGGCGGAAAATTTGTGTTCCGAAATAAACCGTCAAATTTCCGCTTTGAAGGCGAAAATGGAGCATCAAAAAACCCAGTCCAAGCGCGGGTCTGCTCCGACGCTTTATGTTAAGAAAGACGGTGTGGGTCAGATTGTTTTGGTTGGTCCGCCGAATAGCGGTAAAAGCTGGTTTCTTAACAAACTCGTTGGCAGAGAAATTGCGGAAGTCACTCCCTATCCTTTTGCAACAATGGTTCCTACTCCCGGAATGATGGAGTACGGCGGGGGCAATATTCAAATTGTTGAGGTGCCTGCAATAATTCGCGGTTCCGCCCAGGGCAAAGCGCAGGGCAAAGAAATAATGTCCGTTATTAGAACTGCGGATGCAATTGTTATTGTTTCTCCGGATGTTGAGAAAGATTTAATTATTTCTGAACTGGCTGAAGCTTCTATTATTGTTGATCGTTCCCGCCCGAAAATCGAAGTGAAGCATTCTTCTTTTCAGGGAATTCAGGTTTCTGGAAAAAATTTTTTGAAGTTTCCGCTTGAACAGCTTGAAGGTTATTTGAAAAATGTCGGTTATCCGAATTCGAGTGTAATAATTTCCGGTCCGATAAATTCCATTTCGGATGTTTCCGAAGCGATGAATGAGAGCCTTGTCTATAAGAACGCTATTGTTATTGATTCGAAAAAAATTTCTGACCATGATTTGCTTGACCTCCGCGACAAATTATTTCTTCTTCTCGACAAGATATTGGTGTATACGAAAAAACCCGGTCATGATGCCGATCTTTCTGCGCCCATTGCAATGGACAATGGCGCTACTGTTACTGATTTGGCGCGTTCTTTGCACAAGGATTTTGCGCGGAACCTGAAGTTTGCGCGCATTTGGGGTTCGGCGAAATTTCCGGGACAGCGTGTCGGTCCCGAGTATGTTTTGAAGCACCGCGATATAATTGAAATTTCAATTTGATAATTTTTTGGCTGAAAATTATTTTTTGTCGGTGCCTTTTACTTTTTCGCCCTTCTTCAAATACAGAACCGCGGCTATTATAAATATCACAATTGCTATTCCTGCTATGAGCAGTGAATTATCCTGCTCAAGCATAACTGTTATTTTTTTTTCAAAGTAGTGCGGCCCGGTGTTATCAATGTATCCGTAAGCCAGGAACATTGTTTGTTCTCCGCTTATTCTCGCCGCCGCTATTGCTTCGAAGTTTGTATCCCTTTCTCCGTTTTGTCCGAGGTCTTCGAAGTATGCCGGCGGTGTTTTTACGGTAATCTCTTGCGGCACTAGGAGTTCTGCGATTATTTTTCTTGTGGCGATTTCCGGTGCAGCGGATATTCTAAAATCGACGGTGATTTTTTTTCCTTCAACGGTATTTTTTGTGCTAATCGAAGTTTTTATCGAAGTAGGATTTTCTTTTGCAGTTACATAGGTTCCTGAAACGTTTTGTAGAGGCTCGTTTTCTCCGTAGTAAACAAATATGCTTTGTTGTTGTTCTTCCGCCGAGATTATTTTTATTTTTGAGGTTATTTCTTTTGTTTGCCCCGCACCTATTTGTTCAATCGTTTCTGCAATCGCGCTTTGCTCTTCAACGCCGTCTACAAATTTTACCGCTTTTCCTCCTTCCATTCTGAGAACAAGTCTGTCAAGGCCGATGTTTGAATCGTTGTAAATTGTTATTTTTATTGCGCCCACTTCATTCGGGTAAAACTCTTTTTTGTCGGTTGAAACGCCGACAAGTATTGCGGCGTTTGCAAATCCTATGATCATTAAAACGGCGAATATTGTTGCAAGCATTCTTTCAGTATTCTTCTTCATTTTTTTCTTCCCCTTCCTCTTTTTTCTTTTTGAAATAAAATTTGTCTGCGATGAAAAGCGCCACTAGCACTACTGCAAGTACTGCTATTACCTGGATTAGGATTTCTTGCGGAATTCCATTCGGCGCTTCGGGAATTCCCTGTTTTAATATTTCAAGCACATTTTTTTTAGCTTTTGTCGCTGCCAGCTTTGCTTCTTCGTATCTTCCTCCGTTATAATTTGTTTCGGTGTTTTTCCAATTGGTTTGAAGCTGTGCAACTTCGGCTTGTGCTGACCAAGATGTTATGTAATCATCCGAGAATATGTTTTGTGCGGCTTTTTCCAGTGTTGGTAGCTGCGAGTTTGCTTTTGAAATTTCCGCATCGTTATTGTAAATTAGCTGCCAGGCTTCGTTCATTTTTACTCTTGTTTGTAGTGTTGCGTAAAAATTATCCGCGCTTCCCGCAGAATTAAATACTCCGTTTATTTGGTCCTTTATTATGCTTGAACTGCTGAATATGGAATCCAGGCTTCTTGTTCCTACTGGCATGTCGAGATTGCTGTTTAGCATATTTTTTGTTGAAATGTCAAGGCTTTTTAGCGCGCTTATTCCGTTTTGTATGTCGCTTATTTTTGTGTTCAGTTCGCTGTAATCGTTTTTCAAATTTTCTTCCGCGAGAAAAAAATCGTCGTGGTATTTTTCGTATTTTGCAAGGTCTCCAGTTTCGGGTTTCGAAAGGAACGAGTCTTCAAATGCCATTGCTTCTTCAATGTGTTTTGAAAGTGCGTCGCTTTGATTTGCAACGCTTCCAAAGAGTGTTCCGAGTGCGTCCACTTGCGTGACTAACTTTCTCGCATCATTATCACTTATTTTTTCTAATTCTGTTTTTACTGTGAGTGCCTTTGCCGGCATTCCTGAAACTTCTTTTGCCGCATCGCTGAATTCGCTTTTATTGTATGTTGAAAAATTCCAGTTCAGGCTGTAACTTGCTCGCAAATCATCGATTCCTCTTTTTACTATTGCTGTTTTTATAAGATTTCTTGCTTTTAGTGCACTTGATTCAATTTCTCCGTTCGTATTTTTTATCGGAATATATGCAGTAGGCTTGCTGTCTACCGATGCTATTGCTATCCAGTATTCAATCCCGTTATCGGTTATTTTTATTGCCGAGACTGATTCTCCTGTTTTTATGAAATTGTTGCTTAGGGATACTAAATTGAAAACGTCGTCGGAAGACAGCGCGAACGCCTGTCCAACAATTTGTGTTAAAAGTATTGCTGCTAGGAGCGTAAAAAGCGTTTTTTTCTGCAAATGTATCACTTCTATATGAAAGGTTTTGCTACTATTAAAACCTTTCTTGGAGCTTTTTTTTCGGCTCTGAGCACTTTTTCTATTCTAAATAAGTATTTTTGTTTTGCCGTAAGAAATTCTTTGTATATTGTGCATCAAAATTATTTCTTTTTCCACGTTTTTCAGTGTTTGCGGCGCAACCGCTTCTTTTATGGGGTCCTTAAGCGACAAATTAGCATCCTTTTTCGCCTTCCACACAACAGAATTGAATTCCGCGAGTTCTTTTCCTGAAACCTTTGATTTGTATTCTTTCGTTTCCGGGAAAATCTGGTCGTGAACATTCTTTCCGTAAATTTCTTTGTAAATAAACTGGTTTATTCCGGGATTTATCGGCGCCATTAGTTCCAATATGATTTTCAAAACATCTCTCAGTGTTTTCACCGCGGCGTTTCTCTCTCCGTCCGTGAATTTTACTTTCGCATCATTATTGTAGGCTCTTCTCTTCACCACTTCAACGTAATGCGATGCAAACTCGTTTCTCATGAAGTTCGTTATTCTCGCAGCAGGATTGTGGAAATCGTATTTCTCGTATCTTTCCCTCGAAAACTTTTCCAAATCGTATGCTTCTCCCAGTATCCATTTATCAATTTCCATTAGTTCTACTTTTTTTTCCTGTGCGGGAGTTATTTCAAACATTGAAATGAACTTTGAAACGTTCCACAATTTCGCTAACACTTTTCCCGCGCTGTCTATTCTTTCAAACGAGCACCTGAAATCAGTTTTTTCTAAATTTCCTTCCACTGCGGCCCAAAGCCTGAACGGTTCCGCTCCGTATTTTTGTAGAATGTCCTGCGGATTTATTCCGTTTCCTTTGCTCTTGCTCATCTTGTATCCTTTTTCATCCACAATGTGGTAATTTATCCAAGCGTCCTTGAAAATTATTTTTCCCGTAAGTAAATAATCCTTCAACAGCGTGTAGTACAGCCATGTCCTCACAATTTCTTTTCCCTGCGGCCTTAGAGAGCATGGAGTGTTTTTCTCGAAAAACTTCGGCATTCTTTCATATCCAAGAATGTAAAGCGGTGAGATGCTCGAATCAAACCAGGTATCAAACACCCTCGTCTCTCCGGCGAATTCTTCCCCGCCGCATTTTTTGCATTTTCCTTTGTATTTTTCTTTCCAGGGCTGAACATACTTTCCTTTTTCCGCTAGCACCGCTTCTCCGCATTTTTTGCAGTACCACATCGGCACCTCTGTCGCGTAATATCTTCTTCTTGAAATCGGCCAGTCGATTGCAACCGAATCAATCCAATCCAATAATATTTGTCTTGACTTCGGCGAATAAAATTTCACTTTTTTCGCAATTTCCTTCATTTTTTCCTTGTAATCAAGTTGTTTCAAATAAAATTCCGGCATTTCGATAAACTCAATTGCCGCTCCGCTTCTTTCGCTTATCGGCGTTCTGTGTTCGTTCGTCGGCGTAACCTTTTTCAACAGCCCTTTCTTTTTCAGTTCCTCAATCATCTTTTCTCTTGCGTCCTTGATTTTCATTCCTTTCAAGAATCCCGCGTTCTCATTCATCGTTCCGTCTTTTTCAATCGCAACCTTTCCTTCCAATTTCTGTTCTATAAAAAATCTGATATCTGTCAAATCTCCGTAGGAGCACATCATTACCATTCCTGTTCCTTTTTCCATTTCCGCCGCAGTGTGCGCCTTGCACGGAACTTCTTTGCTGAATACCGGAGTGATTAGCGTCTTTCCCGCCAGCTTCGCGTATCTCTTATCATCCGGATGGAATATTGCCATCGCGCAGGTGCAAACCAATTCCGGCCTTGTTGTCGCGATTATTACTTCTCCCTCTTTCCCCGGCACCCCTTTCACCCTGAAAACTATTTCGTAGAAATTTCCCGGCCTGTTCTCGTAAGTTATTTCCGAATCCGCGATTGTTGTTTGGAGTTTCGGGTCCCAATTCGTTACTTTCGCGTCCTCATAGATTAATCCTTTTTTGTATAAATCAATGAATGTTGCCTGCGTCACTGCTCTGTAGCTCGGCGAGTCCGTTTCATACACTTCGCCAATTTTTTCCCCTTTTTTCCAACTGTTAAAAGAAATTCCGCATTTGAAGAACGAGTCCATGCTTTCCATTGACGACGCTTCCAGCATTTTTCTGCAATACTCAATCGCCTCTTCTCTTGAAACTTTAGTAAAATCAACTTTGAATTTTTTTTCCGCCTCAATTTCTATTGGCAAACCGTTTCTATCCAGCCCGAGCGGAAACAGTACTTCGTGTCCCGTCATTCTTCTGTATCTTGCAAAGAAATCCATGAGAACATAAGTAGTTACTTGTCCGATGTGTACCGGCGTGTTCACGTACGGCGGCGGCGTGTCGATGGAGTAAACCGGCAGCTTGCTTTTTTCATCAAACTTGTATGCTCCGCTGTCTCTCCATTCTGCGAATATTTTTTCGCCCATTTCTTTCGTAAAATTCTTTTCCTTTATTGTGGTCATTTCAATTCCCATTACACAAGCTCTTTTCGAGTTAAAAACCTAATCCTCGAAACAAATATAAACTCAGTTTGCGTATTCGGTTGCGGATGAATCCAAGGCTTCTTTTCCTGCCGCTTGTGGCATTGTGCTTACTGCCTTTTGCTTTTGCAGATGTTATAATGCCTAATCCAATTTTTCTTGCGTCAGGTTTAATACTGGCAGTTTTTGGAATTAATTTTTCGTGGAATTTTGTCGTTTCTTTTTTTGCGAGCAAATTGTTTGGCGAAAAAAGAATGTTTGAAGAAGTTTCCGTAAAAAAATTGTTCTCAATTTTGCTTTGGATTACAGTTATTGGATTAGTAGTTGATGTGATTTCAATAATGGCCGGGGGATATCTTTGTAATTTAATGAACCCTCAAACATGTTATTTTGCCTATCAAATGGGGTCAATTGGATTTATTTTTTCTTTTGTCGTCGCTTTTGTGTTTTTGTTTGTGACCGATTTTTTAATAATTCGTGCTGGAAAAGTGAGTACAAACAAGGCAGTAAAATATTCCTCCATCTTAGCAATTCTCACTAATCCTGTAATTGGAGCAGTTATTATTTCAAGCAATATAATTTTTGTCGGAGTGATAGTTATTGTTGTTTTGTTTGGTTGGGCGTTTGCAAGCCAAAAGAAAATTGTGGGGGGCGATGAATCCAGAATTTTTTCTAAATGGGGATTTATTGTTTTTATTTCGCTTGTCGCGGGCATTGGGTTGTTCTTTGTATCCTCTTTTATTTTTTTGCCGCCCGCGCCTCCGCATTATTATGGCTCAGCAAGGGATAACATTGCAAACACTTTGAATGCGGTAAAAAACGGCGGTTCCCAAGCGAGTCAAAACTTTGCTTTGATAAAGGATCAAGCTCTCACGAGTAAACAGTTTTCGAAAGATGGATTTGATCAGCATTCAATTGTTTTTGCGACCCGGGGAATTTCTGAAGATTTGATAAAAGTCACAACAACTTTTGGTGATGAAGGAGTTTCGCAATTTGTTTATAATGGCGTAACGACTTTTAATTCAAAAGCTTCGGTTTATTGCGAGGCAACTGGCAGCACTTTGAAAGCGGTCGTTGAAGGTGTTAATTTGAATGCCGACGAAGATATTATTGGTTTGGAAGGAATTTCGCTTTGCGGGGTTGATGAGAACGAAGGAATGTACCAACCTTGCTGTTTGGTTGTAATAAAGCGTGCCTAAATTCATTCACAGTTTTGCCTTTTCCCCACTATTTTTAAAGAAAACGCCTTCAACGTATTTATTGGATTTCTAGTGGCTCTCATTCGGATTGGAATTTTGCGAAGCAAACTCTACCGAGCAAAGCGAAGACAGTGCTTTTCGCCAGCCATGAAAGGCTTATTGCGAAGCATAGTCTATCGAGCATCAGCGAAGATAGACTTTTTCGCCAGCCTTTGAAAAAGGCTGGGGTTATAGTGTAGCGGTATCACGGTTGGCTCCAGACCAACAAACCGGGGTTCGAGTCCCCGTAACCCCATCAGCCTTTTTACGAAAAAGGCTGGCGAAAAAACTTTGGCGAAAAACGAATGCCTTTTTACGAAAAAGGCTGGCGAAAAAACTTTGGCGAAAAACGAATGCCTTTTTACGAAAAAGGCTGGCGAAAAACTTTGGGAAAAAGGCTTCGCAATTTTTTTTGAAAAAGATTGGCGAAAAACAATTGTTTTTGTGGTTTGGAAAGGAAGAGTGTTTTTGTGGTTCGAAAAAAAGTTTCTAAGAAAGTCGGGTTTCAATACCCAAAACTTTTGCTCTTTCTCGTAATTGTTCTTATTTCGTATGTTTTGTTTCAGGACAAAGCTGTTTTTCAAATAGATTTGTTGCTTGAGCAAATCGGTTATTTTGGAATTTTTGTTGCAGGGTGCCTTTACACTTTTGGTTTTACAGGGCCCGTTGCAGCAGTATTGTTTTTGTCGATGAGTGTGCCGAATGTTGTTCTCGCTGGAATTGTAGGTGGTCTCGGCGCTATGGTTGGCGATTTGTTCATA
>JBAZFU010000001.1:0-156611 GCA_041653195.1 archaeon | reverse complement strand
CAAAAACCATCTTTATGCCTCCAGTTTAGCTGGATATTGAGGAAATTACTCTATAAAATGCATAAAAGCTTATCGCAATCATTCGCCTTTTCGCCTCGTTTTAAGCGGTTTTTTGGGCAAAAACAAACAATTATGTATAGGAAAAGCCGCTAAATTAAAGTAACAATTATGTATATTTTGCCACTGCTTCTGCCCAAAATTTTTATTTTTTTACAAAAAGTGGACGCGCCAAGAAATGGATTTCTAGCCAAAGCAATTGTTGGGCTTTGGTGACTCCACTCTGTTGGCCCTTCAGCGCCCCACATAAAACTACCGTTGCTCTGTTCCCAGCCTGGCGGGTTTCATTCCATGACGGAACCTGTAAGGACAGAGCTTCGACGCCATCAAAACTGCATTTGCAGTGGCATCAAAACCTCTTTCCTGGCTTCGACCCCGGCATAAAGCGGGTTTCCGGTAACAAGCCACCGCTAGCGGCCCGGCCTAGTCCAACATATTTTTTGTTTGAATGGATTAAAAGGTTAGCGGTTTTGAGTTAAAATAAAATTTTTGTTTTAATGTAAACGATATTGATCGGTTCGTTTGCCAGGGTGTTTTTGGTTTAACCGTTTTTCCCTTTTTACAGCTCTTAGCGCGTCTCTTCTATATTCTCTCGTTGTTGTGGTTTCTCCCCAAGGAGGTGGGCGGCTTAAGAATTGTTGCCAGCTTTCGCCAGTAACCGAAGTCGGCATTCTTACTAATCCAAGTTTCTTGTTTCTTTCTATGCCAGCCCTTATCTTTTTACTTTGGAGTCTTTTGCCAGAGGTGGCAGATATTCTTACGACTTTTCTTCCCTTAACAGTTTTTATTTTGGTAAACATAAAATATCAACTCTTTTATTATTTAAATTACTTGCTGTATTAACTTTGTTTGATAAAAATGCCCTGTTTTGAAATCGTTTCCGAATCCGAAAATTCTTCCACCCGTGCTGGCATTCTTTCAACCGTGCACGGAAAAGTTGAAACTCCTTTCTTAATGCCGGTCGCAACAAAAGGCGCCGTGAAATTTATTTCTCACCCCGATTTAAAAAAATTTGAAATTGATTGTATAATTTCAAATGCTTTTATCAATTATCTCAAACCTGGATTGGAAACGATTTCCAAAGCCGGCGGGTTGCACAAATTTATTTCTTGGGACAAATCCATGTTCACCGATTCCGGCGGTTTTCAGTTGCTCAGCGAAAATTTTGTTCACAATGTGAATGACAAGGGCGTTTATTTTCGAAATCCTTTTGATAAAAGCATCGAACTTATTTCGCCAGAAAAAGCGATTCAAATTGAAAACACGCTTGGCAGCGATGTTGCAATGTGCCTCGACCACCTCGCCCCTTTCGGTGCAAGCAGGCAGGAACACATTCGCGCATTAATTCGAACGATTGAGTGGGCGCAGCGCTGTCATTCCGCGCACAAAAACAAAAACCAGCTTCTTTTTGGAATTACGCAGGGTGGAACATTTCTTGATTTGCGAAAAAAAGCGGCTCTCGCCTTCGATCAAATGGATTTTGACGGAATGGCTTTCGGCGGCCTGTGCATCGGCGAACCCGCTTCCGAAATGCACAAAATAACTTCTTATTCGAAAAAATTTGTTTCAAAAGAAAAGCCCATTTATTTGATGGGTGTCGGCTCGCCTCTCGAAATTCTGGAGCTTGTTTCTCTGGGTGTTGATGTCTTCGACTCAGCTTATCCGACGAGAATGGCTCGTCATGGGAAGATTTTCACTCACGCAGGAGTTTTGCAAATCGACCGCGGAGCATGCAAACATTCGTTTGTTCCGCTCGACAAAAATTGTGAGTGTTTCGTTTGTAAAAACCATTCGCGCGCTTATTTGCACCACTTGTTCAAAACTCATGAGCAGAACGGCCAGATGCTTCTCAGTTATCACAACACTTTCTTTATGGCGAATTTGTTGAAGGAAATCCGTTTGGCTTTGAAAGAAAATCGGTTCGAGAAATACAAATTGGGATTTGAGAAGAATTATTCAAGAAATTCAACCAAGAAATTGGAATGAGAAAACAGAAAGTTTTCGCCAGCCTTTTTCGAAAAAGGCTGATAAGAAGTAATAAATTCTGTTCGCGTTTTATTTTGTTGTTGGTTTTGTTATGCTCCGCGTTTGTTTGATTGGTCCCGGCGACATTGATTTTCATTATTCTAAATTATTGAAAATTAAAACTCTTGATTTTGAAAAAAATATTGAGGAAATTTCAAAGGTTCTCGTTAATTCCGGTTCGGAAATTGTTTTGTTGCCCGGCGAGGGCGTTTCTTTTGAAATTGCTAAAAAGTATAAAGAATTGGGCGGAAAAAAAGCTTTTGCCACAGTCCCTAAATCCGATTCCGATTTCGGAATAAAACATTTGCAAGAATTTATTGGCGCAGAAATTAATGGAAAGAAAGTTTTTGATGAAGAAATTGACACGGGCACTTGGTATAAGAACGATCATACGCATTGTCTTTTCGGGGACATCGTCCTCGTATTAGGAATTAGTCTTGGCACATTGGGCGAACTCTCGTATAGTTATTATTTGTATAAACTTTTGCTTGGAAAGAAACCGAATGTTTCAGTTTTGAGGGAAAAAATTCATCCGAAAATTGTTGCGGGTTCAAAGGTTCCTTTCACAGCAATTGTTTTCAAACCTTTTGTGAAAAAGAAGCTTCCTCCGGAAATGGAGGCTTACATCAAGGATTGCGGAGGAAAAGTTTTTTACGCCGATTCCGCTAGCGATGTAAAAGAAATTCTTGAAGAATTTGGAGAATAGTTTTTTTACGAAGCGTCCGTTTGAACAAATTCTTGTCCCGTCATTATGCAGAACCCTTCGTAGTTCTCCTCGCCCACACTTTCTTTCTTCATAATTATATTCCTCCTTAAAACTTCTTTTAAATCGCTCCTTTCTTTCCTATTTCGAGGGCTATTGCCTAATAGCCCTGTTATAAATCTTCAATTCCATTCTCTGTTATTCTGTAAATCGCTTCTCCGTCCGGCAAACTCGGCGAGTCAATTAATTTCGCGACTCTTTTGTCTTCTTTGCTTTTTCTCAAATACAATCTTGTTTTTGAAGCGTGTCCGACAACGTTTCCTCCGACAGGGGATGTAGGGTCTCCGAACAAAATTGCAGGATTTTCAATTACTTGGTTTGTTACGAGTAACGCAATGTTGCTCATCTCGGCCAATTTTTGCAGTGCTCTCATGTGTTTGTTTAATTTCTGTTGTCTTTCCGCGAGCGTTCCCCTTCCCACATATTCCGACCTGAATTGCGCAGTCAAAGAATCAACTATTACTAGTTTGATGTTGTGTTCTTTCACCATTTCGCTTGCTTTTTCCGCTAACAACATCTGATGGTCCGCGTTGTATGCTCTCGCGACATAAATATTTTTTAGCACCGCATCAGGGTCTAATCCTAATTTTTTTGCGATTTGTATTACTCTTTCTGGCCTGAATGAATTCTCCGAATCAATGTACAAACATCCGCCTTCTAATCCGCCTTGTTCTTTTGGAAGCTGTACTGTTACTGATGTTTGGAAGCACCATTGTGATTTTCCTGATGCCATTTTTCCGTATACTTCTGTTATGCTTTGAGTCTCAATTCCTCCGCCTATAAGTGTGTCAAGTTCTTTTGAGCCGGTTGTTACTCTGCCCACAAGTTTTCTTTTTTCTGCGAGTATGTCCGCCGTTTCAAATCCCATTTCCAGTGCGTCTCTTGCCGCGTTAATTGCTTTCTCCGCCGTCCCGTCTCCTAAGCCTGCGATTTCTTTTAGTTCCATCGGACTTGCAACAGCTATTGATTCTAATGATTTGTATCCTGCGTCATTTAGTTTCTTTGCCGCAGTGTCTCCTACTCCGGGTAAATCAGTTATATTTTCTATCTTTTTTGCCATTTTTTCACCTCGGTTGGGCTTTTTGAGCGTTGGACTGGCGGTTCCGTCGCCCTTTGCCTCGAACCAAAGTAATTACTGTTCAGCGGTTTTTAAACCCTTTTGGACTTTCGTGCCGGTCAGCCTTTTAAAAAAGGCTGGCGAAAAGGCTTCGCACTCAAAGAGTTTATAATAACTTTTTTTCTAATTATTTTATGCTTCTCGCAATTGTGGGTTTGAACGGTTCGGGGAAAGATACTGTCGCTAATTATTTGATGGATAATTTCGGTTTCGCGCACAAATCTTTTTCGAAGTTGATTAGGTCTGAGGCGTTGTGCAACGGTTTGAAGTCCGATGAGCGAAAAGTTTTGGTTAGTTTTGCGAATAATATGCGTCGTGCGGCCGGCGCGGGTTATTGGGCGAAAAAAATTCTTTTGGATTATGACGGCGCTTCAAACCTTGTTCTCACTTCTATTAGAAATCCTGCGGAGGTTAGGGAAATAAAATTGCGTGGTGGAATTATTGTGGAAGTTTATGCTGGCGCGAAGAAGAGGTTTGAGCGTGCCTCAAAGCGCGGTCAGTATGCTGGCGATTTGAAAATGACTTTCAATGATTTTAAGGAAGCGGAGCAGCGCGAGTTGAAGAGTTCTGATCCTTCGAAGCAACAGCTCGCGGCGTGCATTTCTCTCGCGGATTACAGGCTTAACAATAATGGTTCGCAAAAGGATTTGGAGAAAAAAATAAATTCGCTTCTGAAAAAATTGGCTAAAAAGAAATAATAAAAATAATTTTGAATGTAAAGAATTTTGCGAATCACAAAATTTCTTTCGCCATGAATTCTCTTGCTCCGCTGAATTTGTTTTCTTTCGTATATCCGTAGGTTTTGAGTTCTTTTCCCAAGAGTTTTTTGTCCAGTTCTTCACAGATAGTTTCCGATTCTTTTTCCGCAAGCGCTTTTTCAAGTTCTTCTTGTTTCATTCCCATCGCTTTCAAAGCGTTTTCTCCGAAGAGCGTTACCGAAACTTTTCCGGTATCGTCCTCAATTATTATTGAAACAACCGCTCTTGTTTTTGGTTCTACTTCGCCGCATTCTTCGCACACGTTTCCGTTTTCAAGTTTGTTTATTTTTTTCCCGCATTTTTCACAAACCAAATAATGCAAATTTCCTTTCGCGACTTCCGCGACCTTTCCGCCCACAACCACATTTTCGTTATCCACCAGCTCGTTTATTTTTTTTTCGGGCAGCGCTTCTTTTAGTATCTTCATTATGGTTGGCATTTCTTTTTCACTTTCCCTTATTTCAGAATTGTAACCCAAGTGAAGTTCTACTCCTGAAAGTCCGTCTTTCGTGTACGCATTCACGATTTCTATGTTTTCTCCCTCGTTGTATTCCGCCATCTCGTCCGCTTTTTGATTCCACGCCGTCGCCCTGATTATTGCAGTCTCATCTCCCAACTGGAAGTTGCATAGTTTTCCTTTTCTTTCTCCGGAAGTGAATTCTTTTGCAGGGAATTTTCGCATTATTTTTCCTGCAACATTCGCGGAGCTCATTCCGCCTTTTAGTTCCGCGATTTTCTCGAACCTTTGCTCCGCTTTTTTTGTTACAATTATTTTTCCGTTGAACCCTAGGTTCAATTGTTTTTTTTCTTTGTATGCGGAGATTATTCCGTTTGTTATTTCTACTAAACTTCCTTTTGTAACCCCGTACTTTTCCACCTGATCATTCCATAGGGTGAGCCTTATTTCGCCGCTCTCATCCCCGATTATTACTGATTGTAATTTTCCTTTTTTTCCTTCTCTTGTGAATTCTTTTGGTGGGAAAACCGCTTTTACTTCGCCTTTTATTTCTGCTCCGCGCATTCCTTCTTCAAGTTCTGAAATGAGAGAGTATTCCGCCGCTTTGTTTCCTATGCCGAGAGATTTTTCCACCATGTATGCGGCGCCCTGTTCGGTTAGCAGTCCTGAAAATCTTTCCACTTTTTCCGCGATTAGTTTGCTTATTTCTATTTCGCTTTTCCCGCTTTTTTTTGACATCTCCGAAACTAGTTTTGAAATTGGTTCTTCTTTCATGGGGGGCTCACTCTTTTTCAGGCAATTCGAATAGGGCGCGCAACAATTTTTATTAGTGATGCCGAGTTTTGGCAAATTTTTTTAGCGAAACAATTCCTTTTTATACCCCTTTTTCCAGAATATTTGCGAGCCTTTACTTTGAGTAAAAGGCTTTTTTTAGTGGTTTTTTATGGATAGTGGAAAGGTTTATTCGAAACTTTTGGCGCAGTTAAAGGAAGAAGCTGGAATGCTTTTCCTAGTAATTGACCCGCCGAATCAGCATCCAGAAAAAGCGGGAAAGATTGCCAAAATTGCGGAGAAAGCCGGTGTTCACGCTATTGCTGTCGGCGGTTCTCTTGGCGCGCAGGGCAAGCTTCTTGATGATACTGTTTTGGAAATGAAGCGCTCCTCTGCTCTGCCGATAATTCTTTTTCCAGGTAATGTTGCAACTTTGAGCGAGTTCGCTGACGCTGTTTATTTTATGACTATGATGAATAGTAACGACCCTTACTATATTTCTGGCGCGCAAACTGTTGCCGCTTTTCCGATAAAGAGAATGGATCTTGAAGTTATTCCGACTTCTTATATTATTGTTAAGCCGGGTCGCGCCGTGGGCTTTATGGGTCGTGCTCAGCTGATTCCTCGAAATCTTCCTTATCTTGCGGCGGCTAACGCTCTTGCCGGTCAGTACATGGGTTCAAAGTTAGTTATCCTCGAATCTGGTGGCGGTGCTTCGAAGCCCGTTCCAAGGGAAATGATTTCTTATACAAAAAAATCGATTGATATTCCGCTTTTAATTGCGGGCGGTGTTCGCACTCCGAAGTTCGCTTATGATTGCATTTCTTCCGGCGCCGATATTGTTCATGTCGGCTCCGCGATTGAAACTGCGAGTTCCGACAGGGAAATAGAATCTCGTTTGAAGAAGATGGTTCAATCTGTTAGGCGCGGAGCAAAGGTTAAGGAATAATTTTTTTGAGCAATTTTTTAGAGAATTCCTTTTTCTTTTAGTTCTTCGATTGTTTCCGCAATTCTCTTTTTGAGCGACGCCCCCGGTTTCCACCCAAGTTTCTCAATTTTCTCAATAGGGTATTTTCTTTCTTTTGAAATGTGCCTTATGTTTTCCGCGGTAAGAACTTTTATTCCGACTATTTTTCCAATTAATATCGCGATTATTGACGGAATGTGCTTAACTCCTTTTTTCAGCTCTAATTTTTCCTGCACGGTTTCGCAGAATTCGTTCAGTGTTATTTTTTCTTCGCCCGCCGCCAAGTAAATTTCTCCGTTTTTTCCTTTTTCGATCATTTTTACCAGCGCGTTCGCAGTGTCTTTCACATGAATGACTTGGAAAGAGTTTTTTCCGTTGCACGGGAGAGGCATTTTTTTTCTCAGCAGTTTGAACATTCTTGCCCAGTATTCATTCGGTCCGAGTATTAGGGCGCTTCGCAAAACAACTGTCTGCATTTTTCCTTTTTTTTCAAGAACAATTTTTTCCGCTTCTAATTTGCTTTCTTCGTATTTGTTTTCCGGTTTCAATTCGCTTTTTTCATCAATTTCTTTTTTTGTTTCTCCGTAAACTCCTGTTGAACTCAATAAAATAAATTTTTTTACGCCCGCTTTTGCCGCTTCTTCAGCCAAAATTTTTGTTCCTTCAACATTTACTTCCCAGAGTTTCGGATTTCCGTTTTCAACTATTGCCGCAAGATGAATCACAGAATCAATTCCGTCAACTTCTTCGGCAACCGCTCTCCTATCGAGTATATTCTGCCCCTTTGCAATATCAAATTCTTTTACAGAGTAGCCCGAATTTTTTAGTTCCGCGACCACGAATTTTCCGACGAACCCGCTAGCCCCCGTAACCATCACAAGTTGTTTCATTTCAAAACACTATTTGTTTATTTGTTGTTTTAATTCTTTCTAGATGAGAAGCATCGTCATGAAATTTGGCGCCGCGAGTGCCAGCGCCGTTCCGATGAATATGAAGGGGCCGAAGGGCGGCAAGTCTCTCAGAACATAAACGTTTTTCACACCTGCTTTTTTGAGTTTCTCGATTTCTTTTTCTCCGATAACTCCTTTTGCCATCGCCCCGCCCAATTTGAATATTTTCAAAACCTTTTCAGGGTTTTCTTCAACTGAAATTACTTCGTCCTCTTCTAATTTGCTTATTGAAATTTTTTTGATGAAGAATTTTTTTCTTATTCCTTTTTGGAATGCAAAGAATATTAGTCCGCAGAACAGCGGAAAGCCGAGCGTGATAATGCTCAGTTCGTTCAAAATTCCGTAAAATGTTCCAATTGTGAAATATGCTATTAAAAGTATTCCGAGTAGCGTTGCTTGTTTTAGTCCGTTTTTGTTTTCTCTCCAATTTATCCCTTTTTTTGAATATTTTAACACGTAATATGTGGAGTAAAATATTATTGCGCCTATTGCGGCGAAGAACGCCGCGCTCAGCAGAAATTCGTAGTTGTTGAACGGGTTTAGCAATGCTATTGCAGTGAATATTTTTACGTCTCCACCGCCTATTTTTCCCGCCCAGTAAAAAATGTAAAGCCCTCCAAAAATTGCCGCGCCGATTAGGAGATTGTTCCATTGTCCGGCTAATGCACTTAGTCCGATTCCGATTATTATCATAGGAATCGTTATCCAGTCGTATATGTAGCCTGTTTTGTAGTCGGTTGTCGCGCCCGCAAGTGTTCCTATTAGAAGCGCGCTTATTTGAAATATTTGAATTATTTCCATTTGAAGATTTGGGTTTGTTTTGTTTTAAATCTGTTTGCTTTTTTTTGTTTCCATGGCTTTCGCAGGCTGGTTTTTAAAAAAAAATAAAAAAAAGAAAAAGAATTTTTTTTGGCTTATTTTGTTTCTTTGAAAACTTCACCAAATATTGTCCAGCTTGTAACTGAAGCAATGTACATTAGTGCGCCGGTTAGCAACCATATCAAGAGCCATCCTATTACAGGTATCAGCATCAGGATTACTGTTATTACCCCGACGATGAATGCCAGTACCATGCCGTAGATTATTAGCACGATGAGGCTTATGATGAAGCTTGCTGTCAGCGTTTTTTTCAAAACTTTGCCTATGTTGAATGCTGCCATTATGTTGTTTGTAGCCAGATAGCTTGCTATTGCCATTATGCTGAGTATTGCTCCGATTAATAGGATTAAAACTCCAATTAGCATTAGCACTCCTCCGCTTGCAAGTGCGCTCATGAATATTGTCGGATCCATGCTTCCGCTCATCGCAGCGCTTATTATTGCGCCTATGATTGGAAGTGCTCCAACAGCAGTTATTATTGCGCCAGGTAGCAAATAGACTATTACTATTATGATGTACATTATGAGTTTTACTATGTAGTCAACCAAATCTCCAACGCTCCACTCGGGGAGTTTGCTGTCGCCTTTGATTGTTTTTTGGCCGACTTTCAACCCGTAACCCGTAACCAAAAGATTTAGTACCGGTATTGCCCCGATTACCATTCCGATTACAAGGGTTGTCATGTTGCTGAACGGCTTCATTATCGCTTTTGCGTAATCAACCATTGTTTTTTCCCTCCTTTGCCTTTTCGTAGCAATTGCCACGTTCTGTTAAGAACAGTGCTTTTTGTTATTTAAAGTTATCTAATTGGGCGGTTCATCGGTTCGAAATTTGTTTTTTTTTTAAAGGAATTATTTTTTTGAATTTTGCAGGCTTTTACTTTAACCTGAATTTTTTCATAGCTTTTTTTCCCTGCATTTGTTGCATCATTTTTGCTAAATCTCTTTCGCCCATTTTTTTCATCGAGTTTTCGCTTGCCATTCCTTTGAATTTTTTGAACATTTTTTTCATGTTTTTGAATTGTTTTATGAGTTCTCTGACGTCCTCAACTTTTTTCCCAGAGCCTTTTGCGATTCTTTCCACTCGCGTTCTATTCAATAGTTCCGGTTCGAGTCTTTCTTTTTCAGTCATTGAATCGATTATTATTTTGAATCCGTCGAGTTTTTCTTGGCCCATTTCTAACATTTCTTTCGGCATTTTTATGCTCAAACCGAGCATTTCGGAAATTTTATTTAAAGGGCCTATTTTTTTTGTTGCTTTTAATTGTTCGTAAAATATTCTGAAATTAAAGTTTCCTTTGAGCATTTCTTCTGGGCTCATTTGTTCTAAGTCCGCTTCTTTCGCTTTCTCAAGCAGTGTTTCTAAATCCCCGTAACCCATTATTCTTGACAAATATCTGTTCGCGTCGAATGCCTCAAACTCTCCAACTTTTTCGCCTGTTGAAATAAAGTAAACACTTGCTCCAGTTTCATTGCAAGCTACCAGCGCCCCGCCCCCTTTCGAACTCCCATCCATCCTCGTGATTATTACGCCGTTGATTCCAACAGCATTGTGGAATGCTTGCGCTTGTTTTTTCGCCAAGTTTCCGATGTCCGCTCCAAGAACAAGCCATTTTTCTTCCGCTCCAAACGCATCATTAATTTCTTTTATTTCTTTTACTAGCTCATCATCAAGTCCGCTTCTTCCTGCGCTGTCGCAAATCAGCAAATCATAGTCTTTCAATTTTTTGAGCGCTTCTTTAACCACTTTTTCCGCGTTTTTTTCTCCTTTGATTCCGAAGAAATCTACTCCTGCTTGTTTCGCGTTTGTTTCTAATTGTTCATACGCGGCTGGTCTGAAAACGTCTCCCGCTATTACGGCAACTTTTTTTCCTCTTTTTGAATAGTAGAGGCCTAATTTTCCGGCAGCGGTTGTTTTTCCGCTTCCGAACAGTCCGCATAAAAGAATTTTTTTCGGCTCTTGCGGTGTTTCTTTCCCGCCCATCATTTGAACTAACGAGTCGTAAGTGACTTTCACGATGTGTTCTCTTCGCGTCATCGTTCCCTTGATTTCTTCAAAGGCTTTTTCTTCAATTTTTTTTGATAAATCGAAAACGGTTTGCGTGTCCACATTTGCTGAAATAAGCGCTCGCTGAATTTCTTTTACCGCTTCTTTTACAGTTTCTTTATCCAGCGCGCCCGCGCCCTGTATTTTGTCCATCGCCTTTCTCAGCGCATCTCCCAAGCTCATAAGATAAATTAGCCCTGCAAAAGGTTTTAAACTTTAAATTAGCTCAAATTATTTTGAGAGTTGGCGGTTGGAATGATTGGGTCGCGTGGAAGCATGAGTTCTTTCGTTTTCGAGCTTTTGGTCGCTGCAGTTGTCGCTTTGGCAATTCTTTATGTTTTGTTTTCAATTATCGGCAAAGTTTAACGGTCTTTTTAGCGCCTTAAAGGAACCTTTTTAATATATATTAATCAGATATAATTCAGGTGGTTTTTCATGGCTTTGCTTGAATTAATCGGAATTGGTCTGATTGTTGTTGTAATAGTTTTTGTAATCGCTCTTATCGCGATGTACAACTCAATAGTTTCTCTAATGAAGCGGGTTGAGAATGCGTGGGCGCAGATTGATGTTCAGCTTAAGCGAAGAGCCGATTTGATTCCTAACTTGATTGAAACTGTTAAGGGTTACGCGAAGTTTGAGAAGAGTGTTCTCACCGAAGTTACTAAAGCAAGGACTGCTATTCTTTCCGCCACGTCTCCGAAAGAGGCTGCTAAGGGAGAGAACATGCTTTCGGGCGCTTTGAAATCCGTTTTCGCTGTCGCAGAATCTTATCCGACTCTGAAAGCGAATGAGAATTTTAAATCTTTGCAGGAAGAGCTCGCTTCTACAGAAAACAAAGTTGCTTTTGCGAGGCAATTCTATAACGATACTGTTATGCAGTGGAATACTACAATAGCGGTTTTCCCTTCCAATATTGTTGCGGGAATGTTTGGAATGGCCAAGGAAAAGGAATACTTTGAGGTTGAGGAAGAGGCTAAGAAAAGCGTGAAAGTGGATTTTTCGGATCTTTCGAAATAACGCTTTTCTTTTCCAATTTTTTTTATTTTTTTTAGTTTCGTCGTTTCGCGGTGATGCCGATGGTTGATTTTTACGCCCAAATTTCCAGGAACAAGAGGATGACTTTCGTCCTTTTTTTCATGTTCTTTGTTTTAATCGGCGCACTCGCTTTCGTTCTCTCTTTTGTTTTGGATATTTATTCCGGCGGCGGCTTCGCTTTTTTCTTTTCAATTTTCGGAATCCTCATAATTTTGTTTTCAATAGTTTCTTACTATAATTCCGATAAAATTGTTACCGCTATTTCGGGCGCGAAAGAAGCCGATGCAGAGCAGTACAAAAAATTGCATAATATTGTTGAGGAGCTTTCCATTGCTTCCGGTCTTCCAAAGCCGCGCGTGTTTGTTATCAACGATTCAGCGATTAATGCTTTCGCCACTGGTCGCGACCCTAACCACGCGGTTGTTTGCGTTACTACCGGCGCTCTTACCCGACTTAACAGGGAACAGCTCCAAGGAGTCATTGCGCACGAGCTTTCTCACATAAAGAATTATGATGTTCGAACAATGACTCTCGCAACCGTTCTTGTCGGGATAGCCGTTCTGATTTCCGATTTCATGATTCGTTTCCTTATTTACGGTAGGCCGCGCGGAAATGGTGATTCAAAAGGCGGTGGCGCAATTTTTATTGTAATGATTGTTGTTGCAGTTATTCTTGCAATTCTCACTCCCATAATTGCTCAAATGATTCAGTTAGCAATTTCGCGTAAGCGCGAGTTTGGCGCGGACGCTTCTGCCGTCGAAATTACGCGTAATCCGGAAGGTCTCGCTTCCGCGCTTGAAGTTATTTCGAAGGATAATGAGCCTTTGGAAGCGGCGAACAAAGCAACCGCGCACCTTTACATAGCCAATCCTTTGAAAGGGCAGAAGTTGTTTATGCAGTCTTTGTTTAGCACGCATCCGCCCATAGAATCACGTATTGCGATTTTGCGCGGGCAGAAAGTTTAATTATTTTAAGTTTTCTTTTTTTAATAATTTCTAATTTTTTTATTTTTTAGCCGGCTCCGCCTCCGCCGCCTCCACCGCCGCCCCCTCCGCCGCCTCCGCTGAAGCCGCCGCTTCCGGAAGTCGCCATTGCGGATGAGAACGCTGATGAGAAACCGCTCGAGATTGCTCCGAAGTCTGAAGCCGAAAAGCCTCTCATCGAACCCGCGATAAATATTGAGGAATTTATTTTTCCGTCATAGTTTTCAAACACAAAGTTCATTGCTTTTTCCACATTTTTTGCTTCGCCCAAAGGTATCGCATAAACCAAATATTTTTCCCATAGTGCAACCGCGGTGGGGGGCACTTCTTTCATTGCCGAAAAGTCGTGCAGGAATTTTTTGAAATTTTTCCAGCGTGTGTAGTGTAGTGCACCTTTTTGTGTTCTGGTCGGAAGCGCCTGTGGGGAAATAACATAAGCCATTATTCCGATGAATGGGATTAGTGGAAATGCGGGAGGTATTATTATTGCAGTGATGATTGTGTTTGCGCCGGTGAGCAGTATGTATGGAATCACTCCGTTTTTTTCTTGGTCGAATTTTTCTTCAGAGTATTCTTTTTTTGCGGTTTTTTGCCATTCCCTGAACCATTTTTCGCTTGTGGTTGGATTTGCTTTGATATAATTTTTTATGTCTTCTATTGATGCGATGTCGGGTGTTTCTTCTTTTTTCTTTCTTAAAACGTGTTTTTCCCAGAATGATTGGTGTTCGTATTCTGCCGCGGCGGTTATTAATTCGAGTATCATTGTTTGGCTTTCAGTTAGCCCTTTGCCGTTCTGATTTTTTATGTGGATTAAGTATTCTTTGTCTTTTTTTTCTAACGCGATTTTTCTTTTCATTGCCAACAACAGTATTTCTGCGGAGATTTCTTGAGCGGTTGGTGTTTTCATCATGCTGTTGGCGGTCAGCATTTTTACTACTGCGGGGGAATATTCGTATGGCGGTTCTCTCTCGTAGATTGCGAGCTCTCCTTCGGGCTTCGGTTCTCTTCCCCATAAGTGCCAGCAAATAATAAAAATGCTTATTTGTGCGGCTGTTAGTGCGAAAAGGATTATTAGAAAGTTTGTGCCTTCTTGTTCTTTTTGCCCTGCTTCATTTATTATTTTTTCTAACCCGTTTTCATTTTTTACAATCGCTCCGCTCGTTTCTTGTAAAAGGCTTCTCGGAAAGGCAACTCGTATTTCTACCCACTGGTTCGCAGGAACATTTAGTGCCTGAAAAATGAGTTTTTGATTTTCTACCAAACCGATTTTTCCGTTCAAGTTTGGATAACCCCAAGAATACATTTCGTTCGCGTCGTTCACTTTCGCCGGCAGAAGTATAAGCCCTTCTAAATTCCCGACTCCTTCTTCCCATCCTTCCTGCCAAACTCTCCAGTAAAATTCTCCGACGTCGTTGTAAGCCGTAACCGCATTTTTTATTGTGTAAGTCATTTTGAATGTTTTTTGTTCGTTCGCCGCAGAGTAATGCCACGTGTATTTTGTTCTGCTTCCTTCGTCGCTTGTGTCGTATGTCAGTTCTTTGCTGGTGCCGTCTTTGCTCAAATCATTGTCAAAAACTCTGAAGTTTTCGTATTCCCAGTTTCCTTTCGGCAAGTATCTGTAAGCAAAGCTGTAGCTTCCGTTGAAACTGAATGTAATGTATTCGGTCGCGCTTATTGAGCCGTCCTGGTTTATCGTGAATTGCACGTTCCCTTTCGGAATCGAATAATCTTTTGCATAGCAGAAAGAGAAAGTTAAAATTAGCAGAAAGAAAAGAATTATTTTTTTATTCATTTGAACAAATTATACACTTGCAGAATATTTATTGCTTTCTAATAGTTAATTTAATTTGTTTAATTTAGATTATTCTGTTCAACACAAATTCCGGCGTAAACTTTTGAAAATCATCATATCCTTGCCCTGTTCCAACATATAGAATAGGTTTTTTCAATTTTTAAAGCAGTGAAATTGTCGTTCCGCCTTTCGCATCGGTGTCAATTTTTGTAAGAATGAATCCGTCTATTCCTGCCGCCTCGTCAAATTCCTTTGCCTGTTCCAATAATCCCTGTCCAGTGTATGCTTCTCCGACATAAATTTTGAAGTCTGGTGAAATCACGCGCCCCATTTTTTTTAGTTCTTCCATCAGATTTTTGTTGGTTTCCTGTCTTCCTGCCGAATCAATCATAACCACATCAATTTTGCCCGCTTCGGCCGCTTTTACCGCGTCGAACGCTACTGCTGTTGGATCGCCTCCGTATTGGTGTTTCACCATTCTTATGCCCAGTTTTTCCGCGTGAACCCCTAATTGGTCTATTGCCGCCGCTCTGAAAGTATCTCCTGCGGCCACTATTGAGGTTAATCCATTTTTTTGGAAGTGGTGCGCCAGTTTCGCTATAGTGGTTGTTTTTCCGGCACCGTTAGGCCCGAGCATGAGTATTTTGTAGGGCTTTCCCTCTCTTTTCCTTTCTTTTATTCTTTGGATGAGGTCGATTTCCGCGGTCTTCATCATTTCGGCAAGTATTTCTTTTATTTGTTTTTTCAAAAACTCATCCAGGTTTTTGATTGGAACTTTTTGCCCCAAAAGTTTTTCCTTTATTTTTGAAACAATTTCGCGCGCCGCGTCCTGTTCCACATCACTTTCAATTAAACTTAATTCTAATTCCCAAAGCAAGTTGCTTATTTCGCTTTCTTTTATTTGGACTCCGCCGAGTAATCTTCCGAAAATATTTCCTTTTACTCCGACTTTTGCTTTGAGTTCGCGTTTGTCTTCTTCAACTTTTTTTATCTCGAATTTTTTTTCTTGTTTTTCCGCAATTTCGGCTTGCCTAACTTTTTCAAGAGCCTTTTTTGCTTCTTCTTTCGCCGTTTCAGTTTCTTTTTCTTCTTCAAAAGCTTCCTCTATTTTTTCCGCACTATCTTCTTCGCTTTCCTCTTTTTTTTCTTCTTCAACTGCTTCTTCGAGTTCCACTTCTCCAATTTCTTCTCCGCCCGCGGGAATGGAGCCCGCTTCTCGGGGCGCTTGTTCGCCTTGTTTTTTTTCTTCTATTCGCGCTCTTCTTCCGTGCGCATGTTTTTCTTCTCGAATTTTTGTCGTTGCAATAGTTTCAACATTTTTTTTGTCTTCTTCCTCTATTTCCGCTTCGATTTCTTCAAAGAGTTCTTTTTCCATTTCTTCGGCTGTTTCTTCTTTTTTTGTTTTCGTTTCAATGGTTTCCTTTTTTTCTTTTTTCTGAACAGGTTTTTCTTCCGTCGAAGTAATTTGTTTTTGCGGAGGCGTTTCTTTTTTTTCTTCAGCAGTAACGGGAGTTTCTTCGGAAACTTTTTCGACTTTTTTTTGTTCTTGAGAATCAGTTTTTTCGGCTGGCGCTTTTTTTTCAATCGTTTTTTTTAGCTTTTCGCTGAAGCCTTCCAGTTTTTTCTTTAAAAATCCGAACATGTTATTGCCCGCTGAAGTTTTTCCTTTTTTCAGCCTGTATTTGGTTGAGTATGCTCATCAGGTCTGAGAGGTTTTTGCTTATTGCGGATAGTTCCTGTTCAACTTTTTCCATTTGTTTTTGAAGTTCTATTTTTCTTTTTTCGAGCCATTTTAGCGTGTCTTCGGTGTTTTCTTCAATGTAACCGTTTTCTGAAAATGCTCTTTTGCATTTTTTTATTTCTTTTGCTTCCGCTTCTATCAGTATTCCAGAGCCGATTCTAACCATTATTGAATCTTTATTTTTTTTTAGTTCCGTAAGCGATTCAACTGCGGCGTTTGTTTCTCTCATTGCGGCCCCAAGCTTTTCAAGTATTGCCTGTCGCTGGTTTAGTTCCGCTTCGGTTCCTCTTGCCATTTGGATAAGTTGTTGTTCGGAAAATTCTTGTGTTGCCATTTTTTTCACCCTTTAATTTTTTTTTATTTTTCTTTAGTTTCTTTTACTTCTTCAATTGTTATGTTCGCTCTTTTTACTCTTTGTTTTCCGCCCATTTGGCTGAGCACTTTTTCTTTTGCCATTTTTTCACTTGCAGCCTTTACTATTTTTGTAAATTTTTGGTTTTCGCCTTTTTTTTCGTATATTCCTTTTACTTCGAATAGTTTTGTTTCCATTATTTTCCGCCCCCAAGTGATTCTTCTATTCTGTTTAATTCGTGCCCCGTCGTCAGGCTCCCTGCCACAAACCCTTTTGAGTTTGCCACTATCGAGTTTCTTATTAGCGCGTCTCCGGAGTTTGCTGTCGCGAAGCCGCCTTTAACATTAAGTGTTTCCTGAACCTTTTTAACCTCTTCTTTCGAAGCATTCGGGTTCATTACGAATGCGTTGCTTGTGGCCGCAATCGCGGAGCCGACAACTTCTCTTTCAGCAATATTTGTTTGCGCAACATTTAACCCGCTTGCCTTGATTTGTTTTGCGACTTCGCTCGTAAGCGTTTTTGATATTATGGCTCCGAAATCATTTACTGCGACCAAATTTCCGAGTGCGTTTTGTGTGTTAATAATTTCTACTTTTATTTCTTTTTCTATTTGTTCGGTTTCCCGCGGTGCAACATTTGCCGGCAAAAATATTTTTTTATTATTCATGCAACCGAATACTGAGAGCAGCGAGCTTTCGTAGAAGCTTATTTTAATCGTTTTTACTTCGAGTGTTTCTTCTATTTTCTTGATTTCTTCGTCTCGTATTCCGTTTGGCACCAAGCAGATGTTATCGTTTGCTACCGCAAAGAGTCCAACATACGGCGAACCCAGTATCTTCATTGTGTCAACTTTCATAAGAATAAGTAAAGCGAAAATTGTTTTTAATTTTGTCGTAGTTTGTTTTCTTATTCGCTTGTTTTTGATTTCTTTTCTTTAGTTTCCGGCGCCAAGGGTTGTTCTTTTTTTGTTTCGCGGCTTTCGGCTTTCTTTTTCTCGATTACTTCTTTTAATTTTTCCTGTATTTTTTCCGGCGAACTTTCTCTTATTACTTCCGCTTTTCCTTTTTCATTTTTTTCGTCCTTTTTCGTAATTTTTTCTTCAGGTAAATAAGCAGTTACTCTGTCTTTGTCTGAAACAACCTTTACGGTTATTTTTCGCGGGTTGTGGAACAAGCCTCTGCTCCAAAGGTATTCGTTTACTCCGTTGCTTATCAGTATTTCTTTTGCCCTAGTTTCTTTTTTTATGGCTTGTTTTGTGACCCATAGTGCGGCTTTAGCCCTTTTTGTGTCCGGTTTGTCAAATGCTCTTCGCAAATTAATCGTAATTGTTTTTTCTTTGAATTCTTTTGCCATTTTTTAACACCTTAATTTTTCAAAAATAATCTTTCGATTTTCTCACTTGTTTTTTTTCTTATTTTTGTTTTTTTTGTGTTTTTTTAGATTTTTTTTGTTGCTTCCTTCCCTTTTCTTGTGATCGCCGCTTTTCGTGGTTATTCTCGCCTGTTTGTCGTTGTGCTTAACATATCTTAATTTCATCTCAATATCCTTCCAGGTTCTTTTTTGTCTTGCATTCCAAATTCTTTTTCCTGCTTTTTGCATTATCCATACCGGCGCGTTTGTTAATCCCGAACCTATTTTTTTTCTTTCGCTGATTTGGAAATCTTTGAATTCTTTTTCTTTGTTTGCGCCCATTGTTTATTTCACCTTTAAAAAATTATTCAGAGCTTTCCTCGCGTTTTTCCTGTTTTTTTTGCGGTTTGTGTTTGTCGTCCCTGTCTTTTTCTCTTTTGTGCTGGTCTCTTAGCGCAACTTCTACTTCTCTTTTCGCCTTGTCTTCCTTGAACACTTTTATTTTTTTGGCGTATTTTCCTTGTTTCATGTTTTCCTGTGCGATTTTTGAAGCATCGTCGAGCAGTTGTATTCCCTTCGAAGTTATTTTTCTTCCCTTTGGCTGCGCTTTTTTCAAATATCCTTTTTTTTCGAGTTGTTGTACGCATGCCCTGATTATTTTTCCACTGGCCTTGTAAAAATGTTCTTTTTTTACTCCGCGGTTTCTTTTCCCGCCGTAATATGATCTTAGCATTTCTGTTCCGATTACTCCTTCCTTGTATGCTCTGTAAAGTATGCTTCCGCATCTTACGGAGAACCAGTCTTCTCTTTGAGGGTTTCTTTCTCGGTGCATTCCAGTCTTTACGTGCATCGTGAATTCTGGTGTCTCCACTTCACTTGAAAGTTTTTTTCCTGCTTCCTCGACCACATATCCCGGTGGAACATCTTGTATTGCCATTTCAATCCCTTCAGTTTTTCATCAAGTAATTTTTCTTTTTTTAATAATCTCTGAAACCGCCTTTCGGCGCTTTTCGGCTCAACCCGTAGGGAGCCAAAAAAAGTTTCTAACAACTTTCTAATCGATAAGCTTTAAAAATTCTTGGGGTGGGCCTGTTTTTTGCTCGCGCGGTATTTTTTCATCCTTTCATATCTTTCCCTTACTTTTGGCGGGCTTGTTCCCAATTTTAGGATTCTTAGTGCTCCTCTGAAGTCGGTTGCGATTTGAAAAAACCCGCCCCCATTTTTGCGTATTTTTTCCTCGTGGGACTTGATTATGGCTTCCTGTTCGCGTGCTTTTGCGAGTTCCCGCCGCATTTTAACCACTTCTTCCGGAGTTCGATTGCTCTGTCTCCTTATTGCAATTGCCGTGGCCATTGCTCTTCCCATTCTTTTTTTTGCTTGGGCTATTTGAGGGTCGATATTTCCGCTCGTTTTTTTTCCAATTGCGGCGCCAGAATTAATGAGCGGTCTTTGGGAGCGCGTTCCTTTCACAGCGGTTGGCCGTTTTTGCGGGTTGGTACCGCCTGCGCGAATGCCTCCTGCAATGCGGTTTGATGGTTTTTTAATTCGCATAATTAATCCTTGTTCCCGAAGTTTATAATGTTATTTGTTTAGTTTTTTTTTGCACTGTTTCTTTTCGCGCGGTTGCCTCCAAATAGTTTTTATAATGTTTTTTCAAAGATTGAGTAAAATGCTTGTAGGGGAGTGGGTTGTTTGAGGGTTGCAATAAACGGTTTTGGTAGAATAGGTCGTTTGATTTACCGACTTGGCTACAAAGAAAAGGATATTGAATGGGTTGCAGTAAATGATTTGGCTTCTCCTGAAGCGCTTGCGCATCTCCTTGAATATGATTCTGTTTACGGAAAACTTGGTGCGAAAATAAGTGTTGAAAAAAATTCTATTTTTGTTGACGGAAAGGAATTAAGAATTTTTAACGAAAAAGATCCCGCGGCTCTTCCGTGGAAGGATTTGAAGATTGATGTTGTGATTGAATCAACCGGGCGTTTTACAAAAAAAGAAGATGCTGAGAAGCATATTTCCGCAGGCGCGAAAAAGGTTTTGCTTTCTGCTCCCGCAAAATCCGCCGGTTTCAAAACGATTGTTCTCGGAGTAAACGATTCTTCTCTTTCAAGCAGCGATGTTTTGGTAAGCAATGCTTCCTGTACTACTAATTGTTTTGCGCCGATTGCAAAAGTTTTGGAAGATTCTTTCGGAATAGAAAAAGGTTTTCTTAGCACAGTGCATTCTTACACGAGCGACCAGAATTTGCTTGACTCTCCGCACAAGGATTTGAGGCGTGCTCGCTCCGCCGCCATAAATATTATTCCGACTTCCACCGGCGCCGCAATAGCTGTTTCGGAAGTAATTCCGTCTTTGAGGGGAAAAATGGATGGGGTGTCTTTTAGAGTTCCGACGCCTGTCGGCTCGATTATTGATTTTGTTTGCGTAACAAAGCGTCCAGTTACAATTGAAGAAGTTAATTCAGCGGTAAGAAAGGCTGCCGAGGGAAAAATGAAAGGAATTGTCGAGTACAGTGAAAAGCCTCTTGTTTCAACAGACATTATCGGCAACGCCGCTTCCTCAATTTTTGATTCAAAGTTAACAAACGTAATCGGCGGAAATTTAGTAAAAGTGGTTTCTTGGTATGATAACGAAACTGGTTTCAGCAGGCGAATGATTGACATGGTCAAGCGAATGTGACTGCGAGGTGTTTGCTTGGAGAAGTATGATTTCATTTCCAACATTGATGTGAAAGGAAAAACCATTCTTCTTCGCGTCGATTTTAACACTTCAATTATTAACGGTAATCCTGTTCTCTCCGCGCGTATCGAAGCTCATTCCGCTTCAATAGATTTTTTTTTGAAGAAGGGCGCAAAGGTTGTTGTGCTCGCGCATCAGGGCGATAAAGGAAAACCGGATTTTTGTTCGCTGTTGAAGCATGCTGAAATGGCTTCAAAAATAATCGGAACAAAAATTCCGCTGGTTTCATGGAACGATAATTTTTTAGAAAGAATTCGTGCGCTTAAAAACGGCGAAGCTCTTTTGATGGAGAATACGCGTTTCCTTGATTTTGAAACTCTCAGCCTTTCTCCCGAAGAGCACTCGCACGAGCCCGTAATAAAGCAACTCGCGTCAGCTGCAGATTTTTTTGTTCTCGATGCTTTTAGTGTTTGTCACAGAAGTCACGCTTCGATAGTCGGTTTCAAGCCTCTCTTGCCTTGTTTCGGCGGGCCCGCTCTCGAAGACGAATTGTCCGCTCTTGAAAAGCTTGGTGGTGCGAAAACAGGCAGAGTAGTTTTGTTGGGTGGCGCTAAGCCGGAGGACAGTATTAAGCTCTTAAAAGAAATGTTGGAGAAGGGGGAAGTAGACAGGGTTCTTCTTGGTGGTTTGATGGGCCAACTTTTTTTGAAATCTCGCGGGACTTCTTTCGGGGAGTATGAAACTTTTTTTGAGAAGCGCGGATTTCTCCAATTTTTGCCTGAAATAAAAAAAATTCTTTCAATTCATTCCGATAAAATGGTGTTGCCGATTGATGTTGCGGTTGATCGCATGGGCGCGCGTGCTGAGCTTCGTATCGATTCGCTTCCAGGTTCTCTTCAAATCGGTGATTCTGTAAAAGACATTGGTTCGGAAACTGTTGAGTTGTTTTCAAAAGAGCTTTCTGGAGCGAATTTTGTTTTGGTGAATGGGCCCGTCGGAGTTTTCGAGGAAAAAGAATTTACTTTCGGAACTCATTCAATTCTTTCTCAACTTGCGCTTTCCTCTGTTTATTCGATTCTCGGCGGCGGCGATACTGAGAATGCGGTTAGGACGCTTGGTTTCAAGTCGGAAAATTTTTCTCATGTGAGCCTTGGCGGAAAAGCGTTGCTGAATTATTTGAGCGGCAAAACTCTGTCAGGCTTAGAAATTCTCAAAAAATAGTTGTTCTGTTCCGATTATTTTTTTTTGGTTTTTCTTTCTTCGAGCGAAAATTTTTTCTCGAATCCGCATTCCTCGCATTTCGCAATTAGAAAAGGCGTTTCTTCGCGCGCTTTAACTTTTAATGAATAACACTTTTTGCAGAATTTTTTTTTCAATTCTTTTGGGACGGGCACATTTAGTTTTTTTCCGATTTCAAAAGCGAGTTTTAAATATCGTTTTGTGCGTTTTCCTTCGCACTTTTTTTCTTCTTCTTCCGCGAGTTCGAAGAGCCTGTAAATCCTTTCGAGTGCGAGTTTCTGCCCGGCTTTTAATTTTTTTTCCATAAATTTGCTTTGCTGCCATATGGTTAAAAATATGCTTCTCGCCAATTTGTTTTAGCATGAATTATTATAGCACGAACGGCATTTCCTCGAAATCCTCTTTCAAGGATGTTCTTTTGCAGGGTCTTGCCGAGGACAAAGGGCTGTTCATGCCCGAATCCGTTCCTCAATTTTCACAGAAAGAAATTTTCGGCTTTAAAGAAAAGAAGTATTATGAAATCGCTTTTGAAGTTATTTCAAAATTTTTGGCGGATGAAATTCCTGCGGCAGAATTGGAGACGATTGTTAAGGATGCTTACAATTTTTCTGTCCCGCTTGAGAAGATTAAAGGTTTTCCGCATGAAGCTTACGTGCTCCGTTTGGATGGCGGCCCAACCGCTTCTTTCAAGGATTTTGCTGCGCGCGCTATGGCCCGCTTAATGAATTATTTTATGCGCGAGGATGCGAGAAAACTCACAATTTTGGTTGCAACGAGTGGTGATACCGGCAGCGCGGTTGCAAACGCTTTTTATGGTTTGGATAATATTGAAGTGATTGTTCTTTTTCCGGAAAAAGAAGTTACTCCAAATCAGCGCAAACAGATGACTACTCTCGGAAAAAATGTTTTTGTTCTCGCTGTTAAGGGAAAATTTGATGATTGTCAGGCAATGGTTAAACGCGCTTTTGTCGACCCTGATTTGAACACCTTATACAATTTTTCTTCAGCCAATTCAATTAATTTGGGGCGCCTCATTCCGCAGGCAGTCTATTACTTTTATGCGTACTCGCGCGTTGCAACCGCTCCAGGCGAAGAAGTGGTTTTTTCAGTTCCTTCCGGAAATTTCGGTGATTTGTGCGGCGGTCTCATTGCGCAGAGAATGGGTTTGCCTGTAAAAAGATTTGTTGTTGCGGTGAATGAGAACGACGAGTTCTCAAAATTTGTTGAAACGGGAAAGTATGAGAAGATTGTTCCTTCGAAAGGATGCATTTCGAACGCGATGAATGTCGGTCACCCGAGCAATCTTTCCCGCTTAATTGATTTGTATACTGGGAAAATGGATGAGAACGGCAATATTGAAAAACTTCCGAATATGGAGAAATTGAGGAAAGAAATTTTTGCTGTTAGCGTTTCGGATTCTGAAACCCGTGAAGCAATAATTAATGCTTACAAAAATTATATGTTGCTTCTTGAGCCTCACGGCGCTGTTGCTTGGAAGGGTTTGGAAGTTTTTTTAGAAAAAGAAGACACTTTTCCTGGCGAAAAATTTGTTTCGCTTGAAACCGCGCATCCTTCAAAATTTCCGGAAGAAATTGAATCCTTGTTGAACATGAAGCCTTCGCTTCACCCCGCATTAATGGAAGTCGCGAATAAAAAAGAAGAGTATGGTTTGATTGAAAATGATTATAATTCTTTTAAGGAGTTTTTAAAAAAAAGAAAAGAATGAAAATGCGCCCGCGGGGATTTGAACCCCGACGGAAAGCTAACTCCAGTTTTTTTTTACAAAACCTGCGAAGCACGCTCTGTCGAGCCAAAAGCGAAGACAGTGCTTTTCGCCGGCCTTTGAAAAAGGCCGTGGAAGGCTTTCATGCTACCGTTACATCACGGACGCGCTATTGCATATGCGTTACGCGTGCCATCGCTCCGCGATGACACTTTTTTTTCAATTAACTAACTTAAATTTGGTTTCTTTTTTAAATTCATGCTTGTGCGCTAAAACCATTTTTAATTGGTTCGTGCCTTTCTTTGAACGGTTTTGATGGATGGAAAGTTAATAGTTTTGGAAGGCACGGATGGGTCCGGAAAATCGACTCAATTGGAGCTTCTTTTTAAGCGTATTCAAAGTGAGGGCTTTCATGTTGAGCAAATGCATTTTCCTAAGCACGGCGAGTCTTTTGGAAAAGTTGTTGATGATTATTTGGACGGAAAATTTGGGGCAAAAGAGGATTTGCCGCCAGAGTTTATTTCGCTTCTGTATATGACTGATTTTTATGAATCGAAAAGCAGGGTTGAAAATTTGCTCAAAAGCGGGAAAAATGTTTTATTGAGCAGGTATTTCACTTCGACGCTCACTTATCAGGTCGCGCTTGCAAAAGAAAGTGAAAAAGATTCTTTGTGGAAATGGATATCTAAAGCATGTGAGCGGCTTCCTGTGCCAGACTTGGTTTTGGTGCTTTCAGTTTCACCAAACTTTGCGGAAAAATTAATGGCTAAGAGGGCTGAAAAAATGGATCAGCACGAGTCGGATAAAAGTTTTCAAAGAAATGTTTTTTCGGAGTATGAGAGAAACATCGGCGATCTTGGATGGAGTAAAATTAATTGCGTTAAAAACGATTCCCTGCTTTCAGTTGAAGAGATTCACGAAATGGTTTGGGCGGAAGTAAAAAAGGTTTTGGAGAAATAGATTAAATATTGCGGGCGATTTAATGGTTGAAAGGAAAGGAATTTTTATTGCTTTTGACGGAATTTCGGGCTGTGGAAAAGGCACGATGATAAAAAAAACTTTTGAGTACATTTACGATAAGAGCAAAAAATTTGATAATATTCTTATTACTGATGAGCCGACGCGCGGACCCTACGGTTTAGAGCTTCGCGAGTGTTTCAAAAAACAAAAGTCTTCGGAGGATTTGGCTGAAGAAATTTTTGATTTGTTTGTGAAGGATCGGGAGTGGCATATTGAAAATATCGTTAAGCCGGCGCTTGGAAAGAATTTTGTAGTGATTTGTGATCGTTACAAATATTCAAGTATTGCGTATCAAACGGCGCAAGGCAACGACTTTGAGAAAGTTTTTGCGGCGCACAAAAATTTTTTGGCACCGGATTTGGCAGTCATTCTTGATGTCGAACCTGCGGAAGCTTATGGGCGCATGAATTCGGAAAAGTCCGAGAAAAGAAAGGAATCTGACAAGTTCAGGGGATTAGAATTCATTTCGGGTTTGAGAAAACTTTTTTTGGATGCGCCAAAGCTCTTGCCGAATGAAAATATAAAAATAATTGATGCGAATAAGTCTGTTGACGAAGTTTTTGCCCAAATAAAGCCTTTTTTGGATGAAGTTCTTCAGTGAGCGCTTTTTTTCAGAAAGTAATTATTAAAAACTAGAAAAGCATTAGTTTAGAATGGATTATGATGGAATAATAGAATCTACTTATAGATGGGTTTTTCAGGGCAAGGCTCTTGTTTACCTTCTTTTTTTCTTTTTGATTTTCTTGGCCGTTTTTTTTATTCAGGGCGTTGACGCGATTTTTTGGGGAAATCTTGTAGTTTCAGAAAATGTTTTTTCTATTTTTAATGATGTTTACTATATCGCACAGGCAGTAATTTTTGTCGGAATAGTTTTTTTGTTAGGATTTTGTCTCAAATCAGCCGGATTTCAAACGGTTAAAATTTCTGTTTCCAAAATACTGGATGTTTTTTTTCTTCAGGTTTTTGAGCTCTGGTACATATTTGTTTGGTCTATGAGCAGGCGTTATAGGCGCATTCAAATTCTTTCTCTCGTAGGAATTTTTTTGGCGGTAATTACTTTGTCTGTTGTTTCATCTTGGGTTGTTGTTTTATCTTTTATTTTTCTTTTGGCGATTTATTTGTCATGCATAGTTTATAATTCAGTTCGACTTTTGTTTTCGTCGCTTATTATTTTGAACAGAGGAACTAAAATAGGCGATGCACTGAGGGGTTCATGGAGTTTGACGCATCAGCGTTTTGGAGGATTGTTTTCTGCTTTTTGTGTTCTTTTAGTGTTCTTGTTTTTTTTGTGCGCCGTGTCGTCTTTTTTCGCATCGACAATAGCGAATATAGTTCTCTTATCGGTGGGGTTTCACTCTTTTTTTGATGGGACAACATTGAGTGATTTGGAATTTGCAAGAATTTTTGGAACCGCGTTCGGGGTTTCTGTTTTTGTGGTTGGTTATTGTTTTTCCGTTACCAGGTTATACTCTCAAGCCGTTAAACACCAGGATTCTTCTAACAAGATAAGAAGAATACTTTCATGGCGCGTGCTCTACCCCAGAAAAATCGCTTCAAAGCGTTTTGCAAAAGCGGCTCGCAAATCGAAGGCGATTAAGAAAAGAAGAAAGTAATTGTTTGGTTTATTTCTAAATTTTTTTATTTTCTTTTTTTTCTATTTTTGCTTTTGCGCATTTCTTTTCTATATTCTAAATAGGAATAAACTATCAGGCAGGCTGAAGATAACAGCACGGGCACTATTATGAAAAAGAAGGAATAGGCGGGTATGAATGCCCCGATTAGGGATATTATTCCGGCGGCTCGGAACATTCTGCCGCCGAGCCTATGGGTCTTGTCCCAGACTTTTTCGCTGCTTAGCGTCCACGGCGTCCTTATTCCGATTGTCCAGTTTCTTTTTGCTTTTTGCATCATTATTCCCGCATAGTAAAAAAGCACTCCGATTCCAAGGGGGATTGCGATTGAGGGATTAATTTTTATGCCCGTATTCCACAGAAGCATAAATATTTGGGTGAGGAGCATGAATCCGATAATGACAATTACAAAATTTTCGTAGTAACTGTAAAATTTTTTTATGTTTTCTTTTAGCGGATCAATTTTTGGAATGAATATTAGTAACGCTGTAATCAGGAATATTATTCCGGGCATCAGGAAGGTTCCGAAGAATTTGTCGGAGTAACCGTTCGGTTCGCCGTTTATTCCCCAGTGTGTCGCCATCGGGTCAGGCATGGCAGAGTATGATATGGCCGCTATCGCCGCTGAAGCGATTATTATTGTAATTATCAGCATGCTTTTCTTGTTCATTTAATCACTTTTGTGTTGCTTTGTTTTTTTATTTCGATAGGGTAGAAGTTTGTGTTTCCGCAGTTGCCGCATTCCCATGAATTTGTTATTTGAGGCAGCCATTGTTTTATGCTTTCACTTTTGCACTTTGGACAAACTTTTTCAAATTTTTTTTTCAATTTAACGCCTTTTTTCGCCGGCCTTTTCCTGAAAGGTCGAATGCGACCGCCGGGAATTGGACCCGGTCCTCAACCTAATTGCTTTTTTATTGATTTTTTGTTTGCGTTTTTTCGCCGGTCTTTTCTCAAAAAGCCGTTGCGAAGCCTTTTCGCCAGCCTTTTTTAAAAGGCTGTTGGCAAGGTTGAATCATAACCGTTAGACTACGGTCGCGTTAAAACAATTCAGTTGGTATTGTTTAAAAGTTTATATGTATCTTTTGTTCCGACTGACAACAATTAGTAATGCAGCAACTATCCCGAATAATACAATTGCCAAAGGTATTTCGGGGTGAGAGGTAATATATCCAAATATGGTTTCTTGTTCGGGCAGAGTTATTTGTTGTGTTATTGTTGGGGTTTGTTCAGTATTTTTGTCGGGTTCATTTGAGTTGTCGCCGCTTATTTCCAAGGGGCGTATTTCTTGGAGATAAATTTCGGTAGGAGTTTCTATTCGGAGGCTATAGGCGCCTTCTTTGAATGATTTTATTTCTTTTTTTATTTCGTTTATGTAAGGAGTGGTTTCATCTTCCGAGTACAGGAATGTTTCGAGTGTTTCCTTCGAGTCATCATCAAGCGCCCCGTCGTAAATTTTTATGTTAACATCAGCATTTTTTATTTTGTAATTTCCTATTTCAATATTTACTTGAAGATTTTTTCCGGTAACTATGGGTGTCACATCTTTTACCTGCACTTTGCCGTTTTCAACGGGGTTTGATTCAATTACGGTAAATTCTTTTTCAATCGGTGTCGAAAGAGTGTTTACTCGCAGATACGCGGTTGCCACCTGGTTGTTTAGGTTCAGGTCAGGATATATCAAAAATTCTATTTCTTTTGTTTCTTTTGATTTTAAGAAAACGGATTGACTCGATTCATGGATGTAAAGTTTTGAAAATTTTCTTGGGAGTGAAACCGGAACTAAGATTTCATCAGTAGTTTTGTTTGTTACTTTTACTTTGATGCTGTTCCAAGTTTTTTCTTTAAGTTCTATTTTTTTTGAGTCTTCAATGCTTGCTTCAACCGCGTCAAAATATTTTTTGCTTAATATTTGAACATCAGGTATTGTTTGGGTGTAGAAGGATATTTTTGCGGTTGATGGGTAGAATGCTTTTGCCAAGGACAACGTGACGTCGCTGTATGTGCCCAGTCTTATATGTGTGGCGTCCACAAAACCCGCTTCCCTGAAAGTTGGGTCGGATGATATCCACTCGCCTTTGCTGTTTCTGACCGAAATCCATGCATGATTTCCCCACGCTTGTCCGTCGAAAGTTATTCCAATTATTACTTGTGCAGGAATGCCTTTGGCGCGCAGTATGGCTGCTGCCAAGTTCGCGAATTCGTCACACACGCCTTCTTTATTGAACAGCGTTTCAAGCGCGGATTTTTGTGAAGTGTAATATTTGTAAAAGTCATCGCCCTCTGCATATTTCACATAGCTATTCACCCACGCAACTGTTTCATTAAGTGAATCAATAAAGCTGTTGGTTTGGAGCTTATTCATCGCAACGGTTTTTATTTCACTTGAATCGCTTTCTATTTTGTTGCTTTGTTTCAAATAAAGTTTTTCCTTGTCTGATAAGTTCGCATCGCTTATGTTGTAGTCATCCAGCGCATATATTAAAGATTTTCTTGTTACTTCTGCGATTAATTCGTAAGTGAAATTTCCGTTTTCGTTTATTGAAAATCTCGCGTAATTGTTTCCGAATTCGTCGACGACTCTTTCTGCCATTACTGTTTGTGCGTTTATGTAAAGCGCTTCTTTTATTATTTTTGAGTGTTGTATTTCTGATTCTTGAAATGTAAGAATTTGTAATTTCGCATCTTCTCCCTCTTCTAATCCGCTTACGGTTCCCCAACCATGAATCCTTACTAGTGCAGTCATTTCCCCGATTGTTGTGGGATAAAAAGTGTTTTCGTCGTCCGCAGCCGAAACAATTGGCACAGCTGTGACAATTAGAACAAGCGCAGTTAGAATTAGAAAGGCTTTTTTCATTTTGAAGACAAATAGATTGTATTAATGATATATAAAAACGCTCTCATTTTGAAAAAATTAAAAAAATTAATGGGCCGAGTCGGATTCGAACCGACGACTCTCACCTTGTAAGGGTGATGTCATACCGCTAGACCACCGGCCCAACTGTCACGCCCAGTTGGCATGCGGGCAGCATCTTCGCTACTGCTCGATGCAGCTCCCTTTTGGGATTTCTGCACACAAAAGAGAAACTGTTGCGCTGTTTTTTTAAACCTTGATATGCGTCTCCGCATTTTGCAGGGGCGAGTTTTTTGTCGAAACGAAGGTTTAAATAGTAGGTTTTCTTATTAGGTTTAGGTGATTCTTTTGAGACAAATGGTTTTTTTGCGTATTGGCTCTAAGGATGCTCAGCTGCCGAGACTTTTGGGGGCTTTCCTAATCGTGCTTTCAGTCCTGATGCTTATCAGGGGTGGAGCAGTAATGTTCGATTCGTGGAATTCTCTCAAAAATTTTAATACTTGTGTAGAGTCTTCGGGTGTCAGGGATTTGCAAATGCTTGGAAATCCTGATTATATTTCTGCTGAACTGAGGTATCAGGATTGCAGGAATACTCTTTTCCAGATGACTGGTGCGCAGGTGCAGGGAGATTATTCTCCGCTTACTCAGAGGCAGTTTTGGACGGCTCTCATAGGCCCGATTAGCCAGTTTTTTGTATGGGCTATCGCGCTTTTGATCGGCTTGTTTGCGTGGGCTAATCCTTCAATAGTGATTCCTATAGAACAAGTTACTTTGGAATCGAGCTTTGCTAAAAGAAGGCGAAAATAATTTTTTTTGAAAGGGAAAGCAAATGAGCTTTCCTTTCCAATTTTCTATTTTTTTTTAACTCGCGTTAGCTAACGCTTTTACAGTGAGTATGCTTTCGCAGTTTTCAAAGTTATGCCGGCTTTTTTTACGCCCACAACATTTTTGACGCCTTTTTCTTCTGCAGCATCAATTACTCTTTGAGTGATTATTCCGTCGAATATTACTGTGTCGACCTTTTTCTTGCTTTTTTTTAGCGTTTCAAGCATTTCCTTTACTGCAACGTCTTTTATTTTCTTTTTCTTTTCGTCAAGGAACCTTGCCTTTACTTTTCCCTTTAGAGATTCAAGATCTTTTTTGAGTGCCAGTATTTCCGCAGGAATTTCTTCTCTTACTTCGTATCTTGGCGCTTCTCTTTGTTCGTAGTAATTGTTTCTGAATCTGTCGTTGAATTGAGGTCTTTCTCCTCTGTCATCAAATCTTGGTCTTCGGTCGCGGTTATCAAACTGCCTTGGCCCGTTTCTGTTTTCTCCAAATCTGTCCGAACGAAATGGCCTGTCATAGCTGTTTCTTCGATCATCATAGCGAGGCGCGTTATCTCTTCGGTCATGGTAGCCCTGCGGATTTCTTTCTCCATATCCGCTTCGCTGCGGATACCTTTGTTCGTATGGTCTAGAATAATTTTCGTGTCTTTCTTCTCTGCGTGGAACGAACTCTCTTCCGGGTGTTTCTGAAGCGGGTCTTCTTTTTTTCAATGCCTGCAAAATTTCTTTTTGCGTTAGTTCCTCAACTTCTTTTCCGTCTGGCGCGCTTGCAATGAAATCAACTTTTGTTAGTTGCGCAAGTTTTTTTGCGTTGAGTTCTCCGCCCCTATCTCCGTCGGTTAGAACTGTTACATTCTTTGATTTGCACAGTTCGATGAGTGCTTTTGAAATATTGCTTCCGTTCATTTCAATCGCGGTCTTTATTCCGTAGCTCAAAAGTTTTAGAACATCTGCTCTTCCTTCAACAACTATTATTGAATCGCTTTCCTCGACATCCGGGCCCGCAGCCATTCCGTCTATGTTCACAATTTTTTCGGTTCTCACTCCTGCTTTGATTGTTTCCGCCAGCTCGCCGCTTTCCGCGCCCTCAAATTTCATCATTTGTTTGAGCAATTGCTGTGCCCTGTCGGTTATTTGTTCTCGTTTTTCTTTTCTCGTGTCGGTTATTTTGTTCACCTTCACTTTTGCTCCGCACGGTCCAACCTTTTCAACGGTTTCCATGGCCGCGGCGAGTATACTTGTTTTTACTCTGTCAAGCGAGCTCGGAATTATTATTTCTCCTTCGGTTGTTCCCTTTCCTTTTTTTACAGTGATTTCTATTCTTCCGATTTTTCCGTTTTGCTGTAATTCTTTGAGGTCCATGTCTTCTCCGAGTAAGCCCTCAGATTGTCCGAATATTGCTCCGACTATGTCGGGTTTTTCAACTACTCCCTCAACTTCGTAGCTTGCTTGTATTTCGTATTTTACTGTTCCTAAATATGTTTTTGCCATTGCTAATCATCTCCTTTTTGCGAATATTTTTCGCTCTTATTTTTGTATTGCAATTTTTTTTGCATTCTTTTTATTTTTGGAACTTGTAGCGCTATTCTGAATTAACTCATTTTGCGCCACAGTTTTTTGCATTTGCAGAATTAGTTTGGAATAAGTTTTTTCATAACCTCTTCTTTCGAGGTCATTACTTTTATTATTTTGTTTTTGTTTTTTTCGCCGGAAACAATCCTTGTTTCAGTTTTGAAGAATTTTTTCGTTTCTTTCAAAATTTCAATATTGGCTTTTCCTTTCAAAGCCTTTTCTTTAGTTTCGATAAACAAAACTTTTTTTTCATCGTCCCAGTGCATGGAGAATTTTCTTCTGCCTGCCGAGACTCTCAAACTTATTATTGTTTCCACTTTAAACACAAACAATTCTGCCTATGTATAAAAAACCTTCCCAGTAAAGTGTATATAAATTTATCCGTTTGGAGCGATTTCGAATGACTCACTACAATAAGGGTGCAAATGCCGAAAGAGAGCTCATTAAAGAGCTTTTTCGCGCGGGCTTCGCCGTTACGCGTGTCGCAGGCTCGGGAGTAAATCCTCTTCCGTGCCCGGATGTTATTGCTCTCAAAAAGGGGCGCATTATCGCCTTTGAATGCAAAGCCTGGAAAGGTAATCACCTTGCAATCCCTCACATCAATATGGCTGAGGAAGTTGGCTGGGCTGAAACCGCGGGCGCCGAGTTTTTTATCGCATGGAAGGTTCCTAATGCCGGCTGGCTTTTTGTCCGCGCCGATGCTTTTCACAAAGCAGGTAAAAATTACATGATTTCTTTGCACGAAGCGAAACTTAAAGGTGTTGATTTGGGCGTAATTTTGGGTTCGCAGTCGCAGTTGAAGCTTGTTAAGGGTTGAGGGTTATGCGCAAAATATTTGTTCTCGTAATAATTGTTATTTTTGTAATTGCATTAATGTTGGCAGTGAATTTAAAATTTTTGGAAAGATTGTTAATGAATATGGAAGATTTGGCAATGATTGAGATGTGCGGTAAAATTGAAAAAGCAAATTATTGCGATACGAACGATGATTGTGTTAGGCTAAATGTCGTGTCGGTTCCAGATTGTTGTGTTTTAAATTACGTTAATAGGGCTGAGGCGCCAAAGATAGAAAATTTTATCAAATCCAGGCAATGGCTAAGTCAGGTTGAATGTGCGTCACAGCTCAATAATTTTTTGTGTAAAATGGTTCCAGAATGCAATGATGGCAAATGCGAAGTCAGAAATATTTGTTGAAAGTTTGTTAAGTTTTGTTTGTAGTATTTCTTTAAAAACAATTCATTCCAAATTTTTTCTAACAGAGCTTGGTTTTAAACGGTTGATTTTTGAGGAATTGGTTTTTATGAAGCTTTCAAACGACGATATTTTGGACGAGCTGAAAATGCGTCTTTCTAAGGAAAAATCGATTAAGAAGAAAGTTTTGTTGAAGAAGATTATTGAGAATGTTTCTCAGCTTTAACTCCTTTGTTTTCAGTATTTTCGCGGATTTTTTCGTTCGGCGGAACCTTTTTAAAAGGTTATGAATAAGTATTCATTATGTTTTGAATAAGAATTCAGAACAAGAATAGTTTAAGGGAGGTAATTTTATGCCAAATAGAGACGGAACAGGCCCGAGAGGAAAGGGCAAAAGAACGGGCAGAGGGTTGGGAAACTGCCCGAAGCCAAAAAGAAAAAAATAATTAGATTTCAAAAACATTGAAGTTAATAAAAAAATAAATAAAGAGGTGATATTTTATGCCAGGATACAATGGAAAAGGACCAAATGGATTTGGTCCGATGACTGGAAGGGGCTTGGGCCCGTGCGGCTGCGGATTTAAACGCGGTTTCGGCAGGGGCTTCGGAAGAGGCTTAGGTTACAGGTTTGCGGAAAGCGATGCCTTAACTGAAATTGATGAGAAAAAAATTCTTGAATCGAATTTGAAAGAACTCGAAGCCGAAAAGGAAGCCATCAAGAAAAAATTAAAAGAATTGAAATAATTGGAAGGGCTCGCAGCCCTTTCAAATAATATTTAAATATGGTTGTGAATAATTATTCGTTAGTGCTTTTTTATGCCAAGACCTAGGATTTGCAGGCGCGTCGGCTTCGAGCCGACTGTTGATTACTTCAAGCCGGCGGGCATTAGGCTTACGGAACTCGAAGAGGTTGTTCTTTTTGTTGAGGAATTTGAGGCGGTGCGCCTAAAAGATCTTTTGGAATTCGAGCAGGGCGAAGCGGCGAAAAAAATGGGCATTTCCCAGCCGACTTTTCATCGTCTCGTTATTTCGGCGAGAAAAAAAATTGCCGATGCAATTGTTAACGGAAAAGCGATAAGGATTGAGGGCGGGAGCTTCAAGTTTCATAGGAAATAGTTTTAAGGTGTTTTTTTGCGCTTCGAAAGAAATTTTGTTTTTGCAATTTTTCTTATTTTTTTAGTTTCTTATTCTTTTGCAGATTCGGCGTGCGCTTATTTTTTTTACGGAAACGGTTGTGTGCATTGCGCAAAAGTAGAACCCTTTCTTTCCTCTCTTGAATCGAAGTATTCTTGGCTGAGAGTTGAGAAATTCGAAATTTACGGCAATAAAAGCAATGCTTCTTTGTTTAACGATTATTTTGACGCTTTTGGCGTGCCCTCAAATGAACGCGGCGTCCCGGTAGTTTTTTTCGGAAATGATTACTTTGTCGGCGATTCTAAAATAATGAATGATTTTGAGTCGCGCCTGCTTTCGGACAAAAACACTTCGTGCCCGAATATTGAGAGTATTATTGCTTCGCATGCAGGGGGCTCTTCTAATGATATCGGAACACTCTCGCTCATGACAATTATCGGTGCCGCAATAGTTGATTCGATTAATCCTTGTGCGATTGCAGTTCTTTTGATTTTGTTTGGTGCCTTGGTTGCTTCGGGCGGGAAAAAGAGGGCGTTAAAAGCCGGAATCGCATTCACAATTTCAATTTATATTTCTTATTTTTTGTTCGGGCTTGGATTATTTTCCGCAATTCAAATTTCAGGAGTTTCTTATTTGTTTTACAAACTTGTCGGGGCGTTGGCGATTTTAGTCGGCTTGGCGAATATTAAGGATTATTTTTGGTATGGGGGCGGAGGGTTTGTTATGGAAATTCCGCGGAGTTGGCGTCCGACTTTGAAGAAAATGCTTGGCACAGTAACTTCTCCGTTCGGTGCCTTCGTTATGGGTTTCGCGGTTTGCCTTTTTGAATTGCCTTGCACCGGCGGGCCTTATATTTTTATTTTGGGATTGCTCGCGGAGCGCGCAACTTTCCTTTCGGCAATACCGATTTTGTTGCTTTATAACATGTTTTTTGTTTTGCCGTTGATTGCAATTACTTTGCTTCTTTATTTCGGATTCGCGAATGTGGATTCGGCTTCAAAGTGGAAAGAGAATAATTTGAGGAAGTTGCACCTTGTTGCAGGATTGGTTATGCTCGCACTTGGAATAGTTGTTTTATTCGGGTTTGTTTAAATTTTTTTTAACTGTTTTTTCAAATCTCATTCCTTTGGAACATTTCGAGCAGTTCTCTCGCCGCTCGTTCAACGTTTCCTTTTCCGCCTGTTGCGAGCCAGCTTTTTTTTATTGCAATCGCTTCGAGTGTTTCTTCTTCGTCAAGTTTTTCGAGTTCGCTTTCGCTTATTCCGAATTTTTCCGATAGTTTTTTCTTTCCGAGAAATTGAATCATTTTTATCGCGATTGTTTCCACATCCTTCAACTGATTAGGGTTTCTCGCACTCACCAAAAATAAATCAAATTCGTCTTTCTTGTCGATAGGAATTATTCCGGGTGCATCTATCAAATAAATTCCTTCCTCAACCTTTATTCTTTGCAAGCCGCGCGTGAATCCGGCTTTTCTTGATACGCGAACCCTTGCCCTCCCGGCTCCAGCGAGTGCGTTTATTAGCGTGCTTTTTCCCGAGTTCGGGTAGCCAAGTAGTCCGATGACTGCTGTTTTGTTGCTTCCTTTTGCAATCGCAATTTCTCTTTTTAGCAGGTTTATTCCGTCGCGGTCTTTTGCCGAAATGAAAACTATTCGCGCTTTGATTTGCGATGAAACCTGTCGCTTTGTTTCCTCGAGCTCTTCCTTTGTCCGCAAGTCCGCTTTATTCAGAACGACGATTAGTTTTTTTCTTTTTCCGAGTATTTTTTTTTCGAGTTTTTCGTTTCGTGTTTTGTCCGGAAATCTTGAGTCAAGTATTTCGAGTAGTATGTCGCTTTCCTGTATGAGGATGTCTATTTGCTGTGTAAAGCTTTTTTTCATATAGTAATTAATGCAGCTATTTTTTTAAAGCAGTTTCAGTTGCTTGAAATATTTCGCGGCCTTCGATTCGTCAACGGGTCCGCACGCGAAGCATGTTTTCGAGCCAGGCGCGACCTGCGTATGTCCCGCGTCCCTTATGAGTGCGCACGGCAATTCTCTTTTTGCTCTTTCAAATAATTCAAGCAGTTCTGTTTCGTCTTTTACTTTTAAAACAATTTTTTTCATTCCGCCGGCTTTCCATTCTTCAATTATTTCCGAATCAACTTTTTCGAGTACTTGCACCGATGCGTGGGCCGATTGCGCTGCAATCTTTCCTTTTTGCATCTTCAGGCCGTTGTTTACTATTATGTATTGTGTGAGTTCCATAGTTTTCACGTTTCCGTTTAATTAAGCTTCTTTTTGTTTTTATTCTTTTGCTCGTAGTCTTTCACGGCTTCTCTTAGCGCCTGGTCGCCCAAAACCGAGCAGTGTATTTTTACTGCAGGCAAGCCCCCGAGCCTTTTCATTATGTCGTTTCCTGTTATCTTCAAAGCATCTTCGATTTTCATTCCGCCTTTTTCCGTTACCATTACTGAAAGCATTGAAGTCGCCGCAATAGCACTCGCGCAGCCGAATGTTCTCCACTTGCATCCTTTTATTTTTCCGTTTGAAATTTTTATCCACATTTCCATTACGTCGCCGCATTTCATGTTTCCTGTTTTTCCGTATCCGTCGAATCCTTCGACTTCTTTCATGTCTTTTATGAAATTTTTTGGTTTCATGAAATGTTCTTTGACCGTTTCCGAATAGAACCAGTCTTGTCCTTCAACTTTCATTTTTCATCACCTTATTCTTCCACTCCGTGCCAAGCCGGAGAAATTTTTCTTAAAAAATTTACTTTTTCCTTTAATTTTTTAATCGTGAAATCCAAATCTTTTTTTGTAGTTCCTTTTCCAAGCGAGAATCTTATGCTTCCGTGCGCCGTTCCGTGCGATATTCCCATCGCGGTTAGCACGTGGCTCGGGTTTAATGATTTTGAACTGCAGGCGGAGCCCGTGCTCAACCTTACTCCTTCTTCGTTCATGTAAAGTATCAGCCCTTCTCCCTCAACTCCTATAAAAGAGAAGTTAACGTTGTTCGGCAGCCGCTTCGTTCTGTGGCCGTTCAGCTTCGCTTTCGGAATTTCCTTTTCCACTTTTTCAATAAAATAATCTCTCAGCCCCGCAACGCGCTTTGACTCTTTTTTTTTCTCATGCTCCGCGATTTCCAGTGCTTTCGCCATCGCCACTATTCCCGGAACATTTTCCGTTCCCGATCTTGCTCCGCTTTCCTGTCCGCCGCCGTGTATTAGTGCTTCGATTTCAATTTCTTTTTTCTTGTAAAGCAGCCCTGTTCCTTTGAACGAGTAAACTTTGCTTCCATTTAGCGTCATCATATCTGCGCCAAGCCTTTTGACATTCAAATCCAAATATTCGGAAGCCTGGCATGCGTCTGTGTGGAAAGGCACTCCTTTCGAGTGGCAGATTTCTGCTATTTGTTTTATTGGTTGTATTGTTCCGACTTCGTTGTTCGCGTACATTATTGAAACCAGCAGCGTGTCTTCTCTTATGCTCCGCGTTAATTCTCCCAAATCAATCAATCCGTCATTATCAACATCTAAATAAGTGACTTTGAATCCAATCTTCTCGAGCCATTTCATCGTTTTCAGAACCGCTTCGTGTTCTGTTTTTTGCGTAATGAAGTGCCCTCTTTTTCCCGCAGTCATTTCTCTGAATGCGATTCCTTTTATTGCCAAGTTTATGCTTTCGGTTCCGCTTCCGCAGAAAATTATTTCATCCTCTTCGCAGCCAAGAATTTTCGCGATTCTTTTTCTTGCGCTTTCAATCGCATTTTTCGCTTCAAGTCCGCGCGAATGGAAACTGCTCGGGTTTCCGTATTTTTCAGAAAAATAGGGCAGTGCCTCTTTCAGCACTTCCGCGCGCACAGGAGTTGTTGCGCTGTAATCCAAGTAAATTTCTTTTGCTTTTTTGGTTTTTCCATTTTTCATTTAAACTCACTTTTTTTATTTTTTCTTTTTTTATTTTTTCGCTCCGCAGTGTTTTTTCGCGTGTTCCTCAATCGCTTCAAAAAGCGGTTTGTTCATTTTTTCGGTGAAGATTCCGCTCTTCAGAAAATATTCTTTCTCTTTTCCTTTTCTTTTGTAATCAACAAAATTGCATTTTCTGAGTTGTGCAAGTGCATGGCTCACCGCGCTTTGTTCCTTTCCCAGCTCTTTGCATAATTGCTGAACGGTTTTCGGCTTCTTTATAAGCGATTTTATTATTGAAACTCTGAGTTTGTTGCCAAGAACTTCGAAGCAATTAAGCCCGCATGTGTGTTCAAATGAATCAACTTTCATATGAATTATTCTTCATATGAAGGTATTTAAAGGATTTGGTTCGGTTTCATTTTTCCGTTTTGTTTTGTCTCTGGTTTCTTTTTAATAGTTTTTCTCAGACTATTTTTGTGGCAGGGCCCTTCTGCTAATGGTTAAGCTAGATCCATGGCATGGATTTGATGCGAGTTCGATTCCCGCAGGGTCCATTCAGCCTTTTTCTAAAAGGCTGGCGAAAACTATTGCTCTTCGACCGGCACGTTGCTCTCAAAACCTTTTTATATTAAAGAATTCTTTCTATTTTGCTTTTATTGGCTGTCTTCATGGCCATCAACGATTTTATGGATAGGGCTGTTTCTGCCATTCAGCAGTATCACTCGTTCCATGAGGCGTTGAGCAGCAAATTAGTTCCGCTAAAAATTCAGGGTGCGCCCGATTCTGTTGAGAATGTTGTTGTTCCTGTTAAAAGAATTCAGCTTTCTGCTGTCGTTGCAGGCGTTGATTCCGGTTTCGTTCCGAAGAAGCTCGCCTTTCTCGACCTCTTGCTGATTAAAGCGGCGGGCGTGGTTTTTGAGTACAGGGAAGGATTGTTGCAAAATTCCGCTTATTTGCCGAGAGTAGTTTCTTTTCCCGAGCCGATTATGCTCCGCTCTTCCCTTGAAAACGATGAAGTGGGGCAGAGTACTTCTCTCGAAAGGTTGAGGAAAGAAGTTTCTCTTTCAATTGAGGTTATTGAAAAATTTAAGCCGAAATATTTTTTTATTGACGGTTCTATTGTTCCACAGTATCAGGACAAGCCGCGCAAAGAATCCGAAATCAATGCCGATTATCATTCTATTGTGGAGTGTTTTCAAAGCCTTTACTCCGCAGCTGAAAAAAATTCGTGCACTCTAATTTCTTGTGTTGAGGATTCCCGCGGTTCGCGGTTTAATCAGATTATGCGCGAAGAAATTTTGCCGAAATCAAAAATTTCGGTTTCGCGTGGCACGTTAGAAAAAACTTTTGACTCTGTTTTCCTTGATTATTTTTTGAATGAGGGCGAGCGCACCTTCGCTTTTCCTTACACGAAAAACACTGATAATCACGCGATTTTGAAGGATTATTCGAAGCAGTGGTCGGAGAGCATTTTTGTTTTTTATTTGAAAGCCTCGGCGCATGATAAGCCTTTGCGCGTCGAATTCATTTGCAAAAAAAATTCCGGCGACGGTTTGAAAAAATGCGCGGACGAAATTTCTGAAACAGTCTTTTCGCTAAGCTGTTTGCACAAAGAATACGTTTATCCGAGCATTTTGATTGAAGCGGATTTGCGCGCGCGTCTCACTCCGAATGAAATTAATATTATTTACGAGAAGTTAATCGATAAGGTCGGAACAAAGGTAATGCTCCGCAGGAACGCGAGACCTTTCGGGTAGGTTTGAAAATTGTTTTGGGAGATTTGTTTGATGGTGAAAAAATGATTAAGGCGGTTATTTTTGATTTGTGGGAAACTATTGTTCCCACCACAATTGATTTCGTTCATTTGAAGTCGCTTACAGAAAAGAATGGTCTTCCTGTTGAGGAATTTGTTGAGCGTTACGAGCGCTCTGCACAGCTTGGGAAATTTGATTCTCTTGAGACTCTGCGTGCGGGCTTTTTGAAAGCCTTTCCCGGTATGGACGAAGAGTTTCTTGAATCAGCGTTTTACGAGGTTTGGGCAAATCGTTTTGACAAAGTTTATTTTTATCCAGAGGCAGAGAAAACTTTGCTGAAGTTGAGAAGCGAGGGTTACAAAGTTGTTCTTCTTTCAAATACAGAAAGTTTCAAAGCCAAGGAAGTTGAAAAAAAACTGAATTTCCGAAAGTATTTTGATTCAATTTTTTATAGTTTTGAAATCGGCGCAGTTAAACCTGATAAGGCCGCATTTAACGCAGTTCTAAATGGCTTGAAACTAAAACCTGAAGAGTGCCTGATGGTCGGTGACAGCCTTCGTTCAGACATTTTCGGAGCGAATAGCGTCGGCATGCGCACTTGTAGAATTGTTCGTTCGCTTTCAAGAGTGCGTAACGAGCATTTCGGAGTTAAACCTGATTATGTTATTGGTTCGCTTGACGAAATTTTCAAAATTTTAGGCGAGCTTAACAAAAAATAAGAGGGGGATTTTTATGGCTGTTAAAGGAAAAGAAAGTGCAAAGGAAGTCGAGAAAAGTTTTGGGGGCGAGAGAGAAGTTTTAGGAACGGTTGTGTCGACTTTCGAAGGGCCCTCACCCACAATAATGGATTTTGTTGTGAATAACGGAAAGGTTCACAAGGGAATGTTTGTGGAATTGGATTATTCGGAAGGAGTAATGATTTGCCGCGTTAATGATGTTGTGAAAACGAACAAGTATTTTGAGCGTCCAGATTCGGTGAAGGAAATTGGCGACGAGCTTGAAAGAAAGTTTCCGACTGCGGAGTGGGAGTTTTTGCTCGGAAAGGCGCGTCCGCTCGGGGTTTTCAAAAAAAATTCAGAAGGAAAAGTTGTTGTTGAACGCACATCTTTCCCCCCCTCACCAGGAACAAAAGTTTATGCTGCGGAAGATTCGCGCTTGAAAGATTTTTTAGGTTTTGACGATAATGGTTTGAAGCTCGGGCGCATGCAGTTTCACAATGTTGATGTTGCACCGAATCTTTCCCGTCTTCTTCAAAAGCACTTGGCGGTTCTCGCTTTGAGCGGTGCGGGAAAATCAGTTTTTGCCGCTTCTCTTATTGAAGAAATTTTGTCGCGCACAAAGGAACAAGGCCAAATCGCAATCGTCGTTTTTGATATTCACGGAGAGTACACTTGTTTCGGCGAACCTGTTCAGCAAAAAGATTCCGGAAAATACGTTGATTTTTCTTCCAAGACGCGTGTAGTTGACGCATCTAAAGTTAAAATTGCTGCTTCAAAACTTGATTCTGGTTTTCTTTCAATGATTCTTCCGAAGCTTTCTTCTCCTCAGAGGCGCGAACTATCTTCAATAATTTCGAAGCTTTCTTCGGAAATGAAGAGCGGTGTTGGTCCTTTCGATTTGAATGCGATTAAGAGTGAAATAATGCAGTCGGATTTGAATGAGAAAACCGCTTCCACTATTCTCGCTACTGTCGGCGAATTAGAGGACCTTGACTTGTTTTCAAAAATCGATAATCCGAGTATTCAGGATTTGGTTAAGCAGGGCCAACTCACAGTTATTGATTTGAGTAGGATAATTTCTCAGCGCAAAAAACAAATTATTGTCGCTTATTTCGCGAATAAATTGTTCAGGGATCGCCGCTTGAAAAGGGGGATTCCTCCTTTCGCGCTTTTCCTGGAAGAGGCGCATAATTTTATTCCGGAAAAAACGGCTGAAGAGTATGCGATTGCAAAGGGAATTATGCGAACCATTGCGCGTGAGGGCAGAAAGTTCGGTGCGTCGCTTGTAATTATTTCCCAGCGGCCAAAGCACCTTGACACAACTACGCTTGCAAACTGCAACACTAATGTTATTCTCCGAATTACGAACCCTTATGATTTGAAGCATATTGCGGAGAGCAGCGAAGCCCTTGACCAGTCGAGCATGGATTTGGTTTCTTCGCTCCGCGTCGGCGAAGCGCTTCTCCTTGGCGAAGCGGTTAATGCTCCGACTTTTTTCAGAGTTCGAATGCGCAAGTCCCAGCCGAGCAAGCACGAGTTTTCTTTGGAGGAAGCGGCGAGAATGTTTTCCGCCGCGGAAGAAGCCTCAGAAACAGAAACGGATTCGTTTCTGTAAAATTTTTCGCCAGTCTTTTAGGGGTGCGAAGCCTTTTCGCCGGCCTTTTTTAAAAGGCCGAAGGCTGACCGGCATGGAACCCTCAAAGCGCTTTTAAACAAAAGAAAATACAGCAGTTTTCATGCCAACACACGCTTACTTAACAGATGTAGCGTACAGCGGAGACAAGCAGCAAATTTTCGCAGAGTTTTCCAGCGAAAGCGGGAAAGAGGTTGAGCGCTTCGCCTTTTTTCCTTTCATTAGTTTTTCTTCTGCGCTTTCGGAAAACCAAATCGAAGAGTTGCTGCTCTCCCTTGGCATAAAAAAATTTCGCATTTCTTCAAAAAGTGATTTAAAAAAAATTGAGTCCTCGGATTTTTCAGAGTTAAAAAGAATTTCAACAGCGCTCGCAGTTTCTTTCGGGCAGAAACCTCTTTTGCTTGAACCTGAAAGGCAGTTTTTGCTTAGCAAAGGCTGGAAATTTTTTGACGAGTTTGATTTGAGCGGTGAAATTCCAGAAAAGATTGAAAACTTTTTTCCCGATATAGGTTTTTTTCTTACGAAGGAAGTTCCTTTTTCCGAAGCGATGAGGCTTAGTGAGAGTGAAACTCTCGCGCTGTTAAAAAGAGCGGCAATTTCAAGAGCCCTCTCGATAAAAATGGAGAATATTCCTTCCTCGCCCAAGGATATTGCGGAAAGTTTTTTGGAGAATTTTTATTTCAAAACCGGCCAGCAGTTTTCTTTCAGAGAAAGGGGGGAATTTTTTGTTGCGCGTGAATTCGCGCCGCTTGGTTATTACGGCGATGTTTCCGAAATAGATTTTTCTCCCGTTTGGGCCCGTTTGTTCACAAAAAATTTTTTTAACATCGGCGTGGAAACAAAGAATTGTGATTGTTGCCAGCCGGTTACGATTGACGACTCGAACCTTTACCCAGATTCCCTGATTGAAGTTTCTTTCCTTGAGGACGGCTTTTTTTTCGAGAGTTCCTCTAAAAGTTTTTCCGCCAGTTTTCACGAATCAAAACCTTTGAAACTCACGAGGGAGCAAAAGAAGAAAGAATTTTTTTTGAAAGCGCCTCCAATCGGGCCTTTCTTTAAGGGTCAGAAAGAATTGGTTCCTGTGAGCGACGCGAAACGCCTTCTTTCGGACGAAAAGGTTTCTCTCGGGAAAAATCATTCTCTTAGCTGGTTCTGCAAAAAAAATGAAAGTTCTTTTTCCAAGGAACTTTCTTCGGTACTTTCAGAAATTTCTTTGCTTGGCAGGAATATTAGTAAGGGCTCGGATTCTTTGTTTGTTAAGGGTGATTCGGTTTATTGGTTTTCTCTTTCCCAAATGGGTGTTATTGAAAGTATTTTGGCGGAAGTGCCTTTTCAGTTGATGAACCTCAATTCGAAGTTTTTTTCCCACGAAACGGCCGCATCCATTTCTGCCATACAGGAATCCACTGTGAGCAAATTCCGCGAGTTTTCCGAAAAGAGGGGCTATAGGGTTTTGTATGCTGACCAGAAGGGGGCTTTCGTTAAGGGTTTTTCTTCGCTTTCGCTTGTAAAGGGCTTTTCGGAGGAGCTTTCCCTTCCCCAGCCGGTCGTTAAGGACTTTTCTTCGGGTAAAAGGCTTTCCGGCAGGCAATCCATTTGGGCTTGATTCGTTTTTTCCTTTTTTTCGTTTTTTGATTACGTTTTTAAAGCTTCCTTTGAACCTATTGCTTATTGGTGAGCTATTGGTCAGACTAACGCGTTTTGAGGTTACTAGAGTTCTCTCCGCAAGGAGCCTTCAGCTTTCTCTGGGTGCGCCGCCGCTTGTTAAGGGCACAAAGGAAATGACAATGCTTGAGGTTTCTGAAAAAGAATATTCGGACCACGTTTTGCCATTAAGTGTTTTAAGAAAATACCCTAATGGGAAAATGAAAGTAATTGATTTGGAATAATTTTTTGGTGGTTTTTAATGGGTAAATCTGTTTTGAAATCTTTAAAATATAGGTCAGAGGTTTTGTTGAAAGAATTTCCAGATTCTCTCGGGGCTAGCCACGAGAAGAACAAAAAGTTTTTGGACACAATGGAACTCGGGCTTTCAAAATCGAGCAGAAACATTGTTGCAGGTTATATTACCAGGCTCGTTGCTAAAAAAGAAAAACAGTAAAGCAATTGTTCTTATTTTTTAGTTGTTTTTTTGGTTCAAATTTTTTCTATTCTCGTCGCTTCGTCAGCCGCTTTATTTCTTTTGAGCAGATAAATTTTTCCGGATGCCGCGTTCTCCAGCTGTTTGTCGTGAGTTATCACAAATATTTGTTCGATTATTTTCGGCAAATCGTCGCGAAGCATTTTCCCGAGTTTTTCAACCGCGTTAGTGTCGAGGTTGTGGGTCGGCTCATCCAGTATCAGCATTGAAAGTTTTTTTGTGAGTACGAGCGCGAACGCTATCCTTATGCATATTGCGGCAGCGCTTCTTTCTCCGCCAGAAAGTATTCCTTCTACTCTCACCCATTCGCCGTTCCGCGTAAGCACTCTTAACTCGTAGCCGTTTTCCTCAACAGAAAGTTTTGCATCGACGTAATCCTCGTAAGGGTATATTTTTTGCCAGATGCTTGAGGTCGCGTCGTTTATTGTTTCTATTAGCGATTCCCTCAATTCGTTCTGTGTCGCGATGAGGCAGTTGCCGAACACTCCAAGTGTTTCCGCGGCTTTCTCTGTTTTTTGTATTCGTTTTTCGGTTTCCTCGAATAGTTTTTTCGTTTCGGCTATTTTTTTTAATTCACTCTTGTAATTCGCCGTTAACTCTTTTTTTGATGATATTTTTTCCCCAATAACATTCGCGTCTGATTTTTTTTCAAACAATTCTTTCCGAAGTTTTTCCAATTTTTGTTTTTCAAATCCGATTTTTTTTATTTCCTTTTCCAAGTTTTCAGGCTCTTTTTTGAGCGCCTCGAATTGTTTTATTTTTTCTTCGGCTTCTTTCGCATTTTTTTGCTTTGCCTCAAGTTCGTAGCATTCCCTTTGCATTTTTTTTATTTCATCCTCGCAAGCCCTCCTCAATTTTTTTTCTTTTTCGAGTTTCGCATTCGCTTCTTCCGCCAGTTTTTCAATTTTTCTTTCTTCCGCAACAGTTTCGGTTAATTTTTCTTTTATTTCTTTTTCGAGGCCTTTTTTGCACTCCTGCGTTAACTCTCTTTTGCATGTGGGGCATTTTCCTTCGAGTGTTCCTATTTCTTTTAATTCTTTTTCGAGTTTTTCTTTTTTGTATTCAAGTACTTTCGTTTCTTCCGCGCATTTTTTGTATTCTTTTTCTGTTTTTTCTATTTCTTTTTCGCATCTTTTCAATTTGCTTTCTTTTTCCTTAAGTTCCTTTCCCGCGTTCTCTGATTTTCTCTCGATTTCTTTCAGAGAAATGATTTTGCTTTTCTCTATTTGTTCTTTGAGCGTTTCTAGTTTCGAGTTCGTTTTTATCAGGAGGTCTGAATATAGTTTGTGTTCTTTTTCTTTTTCTTCTTCCTCCGCAACTTTTTTTTCAATTTCTGCCGCTTCTTTTTTCGTTTCAGCCATTTTTTTTTCAAATTCCTCCGCCGCTTTTTTCTCCTCAGCGATTTTTTTTACGAGTTCCGCCTCTTCTTTTGGCGAAACCGTTTTTTTCTGTTCTTTTAGGAATTCGTTCATTTCTTTTCCGGATTTTGAGAGCTGGTTTTGCAAAGAAACCGCGTTTTTTCTCGCAGTCTCGTATTTTTCTATTCCGAGCAGGTCGTCGAATTTTTGTTTTCTGTCCCGCGGGCTCAATTTGAGGAAAAAGTCGATTTCGTTTTGTTCGGCATAAATCGCTCTGCTAAACAATTCATAATCTATTCCGAGTATTTTTTCGATTCCTTCGTTAGCATCTTTTTGTTTCGGGCCCGCAATTAGTTTTCCGCCTTCAAACAGTTTCGCGTAATTCGTTTTCGTTTCGGAAATTTCTCGTTCTATTTTGTATTCTTTTCCCCCATATTCGAAACAGAGGCTTATTTTTGCGGTTTCGCATTTGTTCGGTCGCGCCATTATTATTTCGCCGAGGCTCACCTGTTTGCTTTGCAATGCCGGAAAAGTTCCGAAAAGCGCGTAACTCATCGCGTTTATAACCGAGCTCTTTCCAGAGCCCATTATTCCGACTATAACATTGGTTCCTTTTTCGAATTCGAATTCGCTTTTTTTGTGCGTGCGCCAGTTTTCAAGTGTTATTGATTTTATCATTCGGAAGAATTGGGGTTAAAAAGCAATAAAAAAGCTATCTCAGGGTTGTGCCGCTCGAAGCACTTATAGTGATTGGTTTATAGAAGGGTTACGCCGTCCACTTCAACTTCGTTTATTCCCTTGACGGCCCTAACAGCAGTTTCAAGTTTTTCCATTACTCCGTCCACTTTATCCGGGACCATGTACCCTACCCTTATTACTTCGATTCCGAATCCTACAGGTTCTCTTTTCAAGTCTTTGAATGCGCCCGCAGTAATTTTTCTGAGTTCCTGCTCAACAGAGTCCATGTTTTCAGGATCGGTAAATATTTTGAATATGACTAATGCGTTTCCCATTTTTATTCACCGCTAAAAAGCAAGTTTTTGTTTAAGGGCCTGTGAATCCGCATTCGCCGCAGGTGTATGTTTTTGCCGTTTCTTTGCAGTGCCCGCACCTTATGACGTTGCTTTTGCCGCAACTTGGGCATTTGAATTCTATGTATTCGCTTGTTACAGTTTTGCTGCATGTTCCGCATTTTTTCATTTTGCTCACCAATAAAGTTTTCAAAAAACTTTAATGATTTTCTTGGAAGAAAGCTTTAATAAGCCTTCTCGCCGGCTGTTCGGCCAGTCGGCATCTGAAACCTGTCTTTTGCCAGAATTATTAAATGATTGCGTTAAATAATTATTTCAAGGGCCCGTGTGGCAATGGATAACCGGCGAGACTTCGGATCTCGAGATGGGGGTTCGATTCCCTCCGGGCCCGCTTTGGTGGTTTTATGGTGGTTAAAAAAATTAGCCCTATTGAAAGGGCAAGATTGACGCGTGTTGCCGAAGAGAATTCCAAGCGAAGATTTCCAGGCAAAGGGTTATATGGCGCAATTACTGAGGATTGGAAAGTCAGGAAAAGGCTCGCAATCTGCCATAGGGAAGCAAGGCAATTGGACAGTACGTTGGGGTGGAACGGTTCGTTTAATCTTTCCTTAAGGGATTCGCAAATGTTTTTTGGAGTGGATCTTTTTCATGAAATAAAAAAAGTTTCAGCAAAAAACGGGGGCGGGTTGAATGTGTTGGAGGTTGGTGGCGGAACAGGGCGTTTGGCAAACGATTTGTATGAAAAAATTGGCGGAAAAATAAATCTTTCAGTTACCGGCTTGAAAAGAAGTCCAGTTTGGAAAACTTGGAAGAACAGCGGCAAAATTAGGTGGCGGGTTATGGAAGCGTCAAAAATATCAAAGTATTTTGCTCCGGAGTCCCTTGATTTTGTTTGTTCCACTCTTGGAGTTGAGCATGCCTATGACCAAAAGAAAGCGATTTCTGGAATTTCAAAAGTTTTAAAAAAGGGCGGAAGATTTTTGTTCAATACGCAGGAACGCAATCCCTCACTAAAAGTGCCGGATGGCTTTAGGGAGATTAAGCCGCCGGAGAGGGCGTTTACCCCTTCCCCGTATTGCTTGTGGGTTTCGATATATTATTGGGAAAAAATTTAAGGAATTTATTTTGCAGCCGTAGTCTAGTGGTAGGGTTCAATTCCTTTATTTGCTCTTTTTGTGATCATTTTACAAATTTGGCCGGTCACCGGCACGGCAGTCCAGAAGCAAATATAAAATTCGCACAAAAATATTTTCTTATGAGGAAAGTTGGCGAACTAATCAGGGAAGAACGAGTCAAGTTCAAGAAAGGATTGCAAAGAAAGTTTATTGAACAGATTAAGAAAAAAAGCGGCTTGACATGGATTGCTTTAGCAAAAGAGTTGAATTTGTCAGAACACACTATTAGAATAGATTGGAGAAAAGAACGCACTACGATTCCGCTGAGCTATGCAAAAAGGCTTTTAGCAAAACACCCTTTTGAAAGTTGGGTTGTGATTAGAAAAAAGTGGGTGGAAAAAACCCTTGCCAAAAACTGGGGGCAGGAATTGGGTGGCGGTAAAAATAAAAAGAATATTAAAGTGCCTGAGAAAAGTGAAAAATTAGCGGAGCTTTTCGGAGTAATTCTGGGCGATGGGCATATTGATTCGAAAACACTTACAATAACTGGCAATTTTTATGAAATTGAACATTACAAATATTTGCAAAATATGATTAAGCAGCTTTTTGGTTTGAGCTCTAAGATATTTCGGTTAAAAAATTCAAACGCGATGCAATTGAAAGTAAACTCAACAGAGTTAGTAAAATTTTTGCTCAAAAACTCGCTTGTTTTGGGAGATAAAATAAAAAATAAGGTATCTCTTCCACGATGGATTTTTGAAAAAGACGTATATATTTATGGTGCGTTGAGAGGGCTTTTGGACACAGATGGGGGAATTTATCAAAAACAGAAAAAGTATAAAAGATTAATAATAGAATTTCAAACTGATTCTCCTCAAATAAGGTCAAATCTTTATCAAATGCTCTGGCAAATTGGATTCGCTCCTTCAAAAAGTGATGTTAATGTGAGAATTCAAAGGCAAGAGGAAGTGCATCGGTTCTTAACGTTGGTGGGTTGTGCAAACCCTAAAAATATTATGCGCTACAAGTATTTCATTGAAACGGGGGAAATTCCATTAAAGGAATGTATTTGGAGTGAAATAACTGGCTTGCAAGTTGAAGAACCATTCAAAGCGGCTTTGGTCTACTGGTATGATTCCACCTTCCCAAGGTGGATGAACGGGTTCAATTCCCGTAAGCCGCATAATGGCACAAAAAGGAGTTGATTTAATGGGCGCATTTGATTTTTTCAAAAAAACAAATAATTTGGATGACCCAAAATTAGAAAAAAATGAAGAAGCCATAAAAATTGTTGCCCCGGACCTAAATTTTGAATGGATTAATGTTTCGTTAAATGTGTTATATTCAAAAGAGTCTGCCAAAGAACAAGTTCAAAAAATAGCAGAAGATGTGGTATCGGTATTAATTAATACCCAAATGATTATTGGAGAAAATTCGGGGTTCCTTGGATATATTAACCCATATCTTGGATTAAACGCATTCGTTGCGTATGATAAAAATGAAAAGAAAATAATCAGAAAACTTACTCATTCTTTCAGTTATGGAGTATTTAAAGATTCGGAGGAAGATAAGTGGCGAATTTTTCTTTTTCCTTTAAAAAATGATAAAGAGCTTCATTTGTATTCTTTGATTGATTTAGATTATGATTTGCTTCTTTTGGCTCAAGCGAATAAATGGATTATTGAAAGAACTAAGCTTCCTCTGCGAAAAGGTTCTATGGATATTAGCATGGATGGCGATAGACCTTTGGTCACATATTGGTCAGGAGTGCTTAAATTTGTTTATTCTGTAGAAATGCGCATAAGGTATGCCAAATTCTATCCTGAAAAAGATAGATCTGCTTTTCAGGAAGATATTCATAAAATGCTTAATAGGTTAAAAAAAGACTCAAAAAAAATGAAACTAAGTAGTGAAGATATTAAATGGTTCAAAAAAGTTGATGAATTATTAAAAATACGTGATTTTTAGAACACAAGAATTGTGTTTTATCAGGGGCTGATTTGAATGAAAGGCAAGGTAAGCCAAGTAGAACCTGTGTGAATACATTCCACTAAAAACAACCAGCCACAAACCAGCAACCAAAAGTAAAAGAGTCCCAGCGGTCGCATTGACGAAAAATGTTGTATTGCCCTACTTTTTTTGCAGCAAGAACATAATTCCAATTCCAATGATAGTCATAGTTGTTCCAAGCACAGTCATGCTATCAACATTTATGATGTTCAAAAAAAGCAAACTCAAAAGGACAAATGCTAGAACAATATAGGTTATGCCTGCATTTTTATTTGAAAACATAGAATCGCCTCTTTAACTGTTTTTTTTTCCGTTCATTGGTTTTTTGTATTCTAAATGTCCTTGAAACCATATTCTTTTCATATTAAAAATTTTTTATGTTCATTTCAGTTAAGTGTTATTTTTAGTTATTATCAATTATTTTTTTTTATATAATTTTCCACAAAGACCTGTCTTGCTTCAATAAAGTTTGGGTCATCATCATAAGGAACAAAAGCCTGATTTTTATTAAAAAGCCAAGTTAAACAGGTGTCTTTTTGGCCATTATTATCAATGTAGTCGCAAATCATAAACTCTTGATAAAATTTCTGTTTTGACTGCACATCTTCAACATCTTCAAGGTACTTTAAGTACCAATAATAGTGAAAATTGGTGTATCTTTCGTCTCCTAAAAGCACAAAGTTGCTATTTTTGATTGAACTTAGAATACAATTCTCTTTTTCTTTTTGGGCATTGGTAAATTCACAATATTGCGGGCCTTTGGCAGAATTGGTTTTACAAGCGTATTGTTTATCTGGTGTCGAAAGCGACTCGCAATAAGATAAATATTCTTGATCCACTTTGAATGGGTTGTTGGATTCATATTTTTCGAACAAATTTATTTCAACAGTATTATTATTGTCACTTTCTGTGTTTTGGTTAAGTTGATTTAATTCTGTGCAACCTAAAAGAGTAATCACTAGCAAAAATAAGGTTGTTAGCAATACTTTGTTTTTCATACGATTCTGATGGCGCATTATATTTTTATATCTCTTTACATGCTACTTTTGTAGCATTTAAGTTAGGTTAAAAGTCTAACAAAGGTGGAGGGCGATACAACTTTTTTGGTAGCTGTACAGCGGTCGCATTCGGCCTTTTTAAAAAAAAGGCCGGCGAACAACCTTTTTCGAAAAGGTTGGCGAAAATTAGCGAAAAATGGAATTAGGCTATGACCCGGGTTCAAATCCCGGCGGCTGCATTCGGCCTTTTTCCAAAAGGCCGGCGAAAACCAAAATCTAAAAAAGGCTTGTTTTCAGTATTTCTTGTGAAATTAGTATGGAAAAAAAATTGAAGCAGGCGACTCTCTGTTTTCTTGTGAAAGAGGATCCGGTGGAATTCGTTCTTCTCGGAATGAAGAAGCGCGGCTTCGGGAGCGGAAAATTGAACGGTTTCGGCGGAAAGGTCGAACCTGGTGAAACGATTGAGGAAGCCATTATCCGCGAGTTGTGGGAAGAATCCGGCGTGAACACTTACCCTGAATCAATTGAACGGATGGGCGAACTGACATTTATTTTTCCGTCAATTCCAGAAGATAAAAAGTGGCATTGGGATCAGGTCGTGCATGTTTTTTTGGTGCGCGATTGGGAAGGTGAGCCGAAGGAAAGCGAGGAAATGAAACCCGTTTGGACGCATGTGAAAAATATTCCTTTTGATAAAATGTGGCAGGACGATAAGCACTGGTTGCCAATGATTTTGTGCGGGAAAAAGATTGTGGGCAAATTTGTTTTCGGCGATGACAATGAAAAGCTTATCGATGTTGAAATTGATGAGGCGGAGTTTTGACCACACCACTTTTCTAATTTTTGAGTTCAAAATTCTCGTTGAAATCGCCTCCTAATTTTTTTCTTTCGACTTCGGCTTTTTCGGCTTAAACCTTTACCCGCTTTTGAGCGGGTCGCCTTCGGCTAAAGGGTTTAATGCCTCAAAAGCCTTCCAAAAGTCTCCAGAAAAAAAATTTTAACGGAGGCGATTTTTGTATGAATTTTGAATTTGAATTTCCCACTCGGGAAGAATTTCAGTCAGTCAAAGAACTGGCTGAAAATTCAGTAGAACTCGATGGAAGGGAACTCTGGATTTTGGAAAACTTTTCGGAGGGTGATTTTGATGAATGACTGGCATGAAAGCTCCGATGCGGTTAAAAACGAAGAAAAACAAAAATCTGAAATGGAAGAGGATAAAAGCGACCGGAGAGTCCGAATTCCAAATCCGAGAAAGTTATTTGCTCTTGCGAAAGCTTCTCAGAAGTATGTTTCTTGGAATGAATGGCTTAAAGAATTCAACATTGGAAATACAGGTCTCAAGAGAATAAGGCGAGGCGAAATAACTTTTCCTTCGAGAGTTTTCTTCGGGTTATTGAATTATTTGCCTACTGAACAAAAATTTGAATTTTTAAAACAGATAAATTTTTTGCCAAATAATTGGGGCGCCAAAAAAGGCGGAACAAATTCAATAAGAACTATGAAAAAGTGTTTGGGGGAAAGCGGGTTTAGAAAGCACCTAAAAAAAGTTAGGTCTTGTAAGAAGAAAATAACTTGGGAAACTTATGACGGTTTTCCCGATATTGCAAATCCAGAATTGTGTGAATTATTTGGGGCAATGCTGGGCGATGGCCATTGTGGGAAATATTTTTCAAAAAGCTCTGGGCAATATGTTTATCACGGGGCAATTGTTGGGAACGCAAAAAAAGACGTAGAATACGTTAAGTATCTTGATGCGATAATTAGAAAGTATTTCCCAATTAAGCCGGCAATATTTTTTCGTAAAGATAATTCAGTGCGTCTTCAATTCAGCAGTAGGCTATTTTATGAATGGCTTTTAAGCAATGGTTATCATACAAATGGAAAGCCAAAAGATTTCGGAATCTCGAATAATTTTTTAAGCCTTAAAACTGAGAACTTGAATTTTGTGATTAGAGGTTTGCTTGATACAGATGGTCACATGAATGCAAGAAAGGATGAGCGATTCAGGTATCCTTATGTGACAATTTGTTCTTACAGCCCAGTTTTGCGAAATCAAATAAAAGAAATACTTTTGAAACAGGGAATTAAGGCATTTGTTCATGCGGAAAGTGTAAGTGTTAGAGGCATAGAAAACACACACAAGTGGTTTGAACTAATTGGCAGTAGCAACCCAAGAATTCTAAACAAATATAAAGAGTTCTGCGAAACAGGTAAGATATTGCCAGGGCCGTTGGTCTAGCAGTTATGATCCGCCGTTCGCAACGGCGTGGTCGGGGGTGCGAATCCCCCACGGTCCATTAAAAAATAGCAGGGGGTTCGATTCCCCCAGAGCCCGTTTGATAATGGGCTTTGGCATATAATCGGTTGTTTGGGGCTTCTTGCAGATTTTGGCACTTGTGGTTGATTTTATTGACTTATCATTTTTTGTCAAAAGATGGTTGAAAAAGCTATTTCTCGCACCAACAGGCAATTGTTTTACCCGAATAGTCGGCGCTGTCTACTGCGTTAGGTTTGCAAATATCAATGCAACTCATAACCGCTTCAGCGTCAGAAATATCTGAACCCAACGTCTTTCCTATGTTTTTAATGCTTGTTGTAGGAATATCAGTTTCTTTTTTCTCAAGGTTTGGGTTTAATTGATTTAATGCTGTGCAACCAAAAAGAGAAAAAAGCACAAAAATCAGTAAAACAATAAAACTAATTTTTAGTAATTCCATAAAAATAAGCCATTTAAACTTGTTAAAAATCTATGTTTTTTACAGCATAAAATCAACTGTTATTTAGATAGGAACCTAATAACCAAAATATATAAACAGAAAAGAAGTTATTAATTCATGGTTGATAGCACTTCTATTGCATTGGCTGCACTTTTTTCAGTAGCCGGTTTTTGTGGTTCACTTGCTGTTCGTTATCTGCCAATTAATTCAGATGGACAGGTTTGGCTTGGGGTTTTGGGTTATACAGTTTTTTTCCTTATAATTATAGGAGTGATTTATGCAATATTTTTATGCAATATTATCGAAAAAGCAAAGCAAACAGGATACGAAAAATCCGTGTATTTCTTTATAGTGATTGGAATCATATTTGTTCTCGCAATTATACTCTTTGTTGTTGGCACCTTATCATAATTAGCTGCTTTTTTTATTTGGCAAACAAGATGAATTTTATTCAAAAACTTCTTTTCCGCTCAAATAAGTCGTCAAATATTCTGCGAATTTTCCTTTGTATTCGCGGAGCAAATCCTTTTCCGCCAAAACTTTTGCGCTTTTAATGCAAATCCTTATTCCTGATTTTTCCTCGCACTTGCTTTTTTTCAAAAACTTTTCAAGAATTTTTTTAGCATGAATTTCGTTTTCGCTCCGCTCGATTTCAAGCACAAGCCGCCCCTTTTCAATGCGCGGCCCTGAAAGTATTTTTCTTTTCTTTTCCAAAAACTTTTTTGAATTTTCCGCGTCGCTTGCGAAAGGGCCAATTATTTTTTTGGCTTTTTGAAGCCTAAGCGATTCAAGTTCAAAAATAAAGAAAACGTTTTTTTCGTCGCTCCAGTGTGTGCTTCTCATAATTGAAAAATCGTTTTCCTTAAAATGTGTTGAAATTTTTTTTTCGAAGCGTGCCAATTGCCCCCAGACAAGATCCGGAAGGATCGTGGTCGGAAATTTTCCTTTAACCGCGATTAGTTCAGTTTTTTTGAGCATTTTTGCAATTTTTCCTTTTGCCCATTTTTTCGTTTTCGCGCTGAAAAAGAATTTTTCTGAAGGTTTTTTTAGGAAAAGTTTTGCGGCAAGAATCATTCTATTAAATTGTTCGAGTGAAAGCGCAGATGCGACATTTCTGTTTTCATCCACAGGGTCTACTATTATTAGCGGCGCTCCTTTGAAATTTTCTTTCGCGATTTTTTCGTCCGCGCCGAATGAAATTATTTTTCCCGGTTGCCAGTTCGAAATTTGTTTTAGCGCATTTTCAAATGCCCCGTAAGTTATTACGAGCAGTTCGATTCCATATCCTGGCAAAGCATTGTTTTTTAGGTCCGCGCCGTACGCGCCAATTCCTTTCATGAATTGTTTTAGCAATCTCACTTCTTTCTGATTTTTTTCATTTAATCTTTTGAGCAAATACCTGTTGTGGAAAGGAGTCCTGTCCACCGCGCTTTTTTTCAAATGGCCGTGCTCGACAATATAGCTTGGAACTACTTCTACATCAAATCCTTCAAACACTCCGCGTATGTACGGATGCTGGGAATAAGCCTTTTTCCATTTTTTTCCCCTGAAAACCGCTTTTCCAATTCGCAGTCCTTCTTTTTCAAGTTCGGCATCTGAAATTTTTTGGTCAAACATCACGAATAGATCAATATCCCTGTCTCCGAGAAGGTGTGTTCCGCGCGCGCTGCTTCCGCACCATTCGACGTGAGAATGTTTTCCATCAATATTTTCAATTTTTTTTCTTATTTTTTCTACAAGTAGCTTTTCTTTTTCGAGTTCCTTTTTTGCAGGAGTAATTTTTTTGAGTATTTTTTCGTATAGCGGTTTCATGTTACCACTTTTTTATAAGACTAAAATTATTATACTACTTTTCCTTATATATAAGCGACGTTTTTATGACTCTTAACGAATCTAAAGGGAAAAAGCTTTCCTCTTCTCCGTTTGGGGATGTTTATGAGGGGTTTCCTCAGAATTTTTACGAAGTTGCGCAGATGCCTTTTGCCGGAGCGGAGCAGGCTTTCATGGATTTGCTTGAAAGAGTAATTCAAAGAAAAGCTTCATTTAAGGAACTTTCCGATTTTGAAGGTGCGGGCGAAGAATTTTCGACAGCGTTCAGGGAGGAAGTAATTTCTATTGTTGAAATAAATTCGCTTCTTGAGAAGCTTCCTTCAAATAAAGTTTTTTCTGATCTTTTCAATGCACTGGTGAAATGCCTCAATCAAATAAATTTTGTTTCCAACAAGGAACTTTTTGCAGGCGTTGTTCTTCAAAATTCTATTGGTTTGAAGCAGTTTGCTTTTTTTTTGTTGGATGATTCGTTGGAAGAGCTGATGGTTAACGGGATGGATAATGTTTTTGTTTTTCATAAGCAGTATGGTATGTGCAAGGCGAGCATGGCCATTGATGAAAAATCTTTTGGAGTGATTCTTCAAAGAGTTGCTTCAAGTGTCGGGAAAAAATTTGATTCGAAGAGCCCTTTGCTTGATGCGCGCTTGCCGGACGGGAGCAGGGTCAATGCGACTTTTAGTGATGTTTCTCCGCGTGGAATTTCTTTGACAATAAGAAAATTTTCGCCTATTCCGCTTACAGTTATTGATTTGATTGAATCCGGAACTCTTAATTTCGAGTTAGCAGCTTTTTTGTGGGCAATGGTTGACGGGTTCGATGTTTCTCCTGCAAATATTTTGATAACTGGAGGAACTGCAACAGGAAAAACTACTTTCCTTAATGTTTTAGCTAATTTTATTCGAATAAATAATAGAATTGTTTCAATTGAAGACACTTTAGAGCTTTCTCTTTTGGATAGAAAGAATTGGGTTCCTTTGGAAGCAAGAAGTTCTGTTGATGAAGAAGTTTCGATGAATGATTTGTTAAAGAATTCTTTGAGAATGCGTCCGGACAGGATACTTGTGGGGGAAGTTAGGGGCAATGAAGCGCTTACAATGTTTATTGCGATGGATACCGGTCATGATGGGGTTATGGGGACAATTCATGCTAATGATGCTCGAGAAGCTATTATTCGTTTGCAGGAGCCTCCAATGTCTGTTCCTCAGGCGCTCCTCCCGCTCATCGATTTAATTGTTGTGCTTGGCAGACACCATTCGGGCAGTGGTGGAATGCAGAGAAATGTTTTAGAGGTTGCAGAAGTTTCTAGGATGGAGAGCAGGGTTTTGCTTGCGAATATTTTTGAGTGGGATAAAACTGCGAATGTTGTCAAGAAAACGGATTTGCCCAGCGGCATAATTGAGAAGATGGCCAACTCCAACGCGATTTCAAAAAACGAGTTAAAGCAGGAAATTTTGATGCGCCAAAAAATTCTTGAGTGGATGTTTGAAAAGAAAATAAGAAAGCCGGAAGAGGTTCTTGAAGTTATTCAGGACTATTATTTCCAACCGAATAAGGTGCTTTCGCTTGTTTCAAAGCATTTCAGCTGATTTTTTTCAAATATTTTTTTGGCATTGAATAAATCGCGTGCATTTTTTGATTATTTTAAATTTTTTTTAAATTCTTTTTCGAATTTTTTAATGGTTTCAAGATTTTTCAAAAACTTTTGGTTTGCTTTTTTCACCAGGTATTTCAAAAACTCTTCGTTTGCAAGCATTTTTCCGTTTTCTTTTATTGGTGCATTTATGTTTTGTGTGCCGACCATTTCAATAATAAATTTTCCCTCTTTTGCGACTTTTATTCCGGCTCGTTTTATTCCCGCCCGTTCCGATGCAGACAATATTTTTTTCGCATTTTCAAGAGTTCCTGCACCGATATGCAGTATCAGCGGTTCCTGCTTGAACCACAGAATTTTTCCTTCAAATTTTTTTACCGCCTCAATTACTTCTTTTTCACTTACTTTTCTGTGCCATTTCCTATAGAACGCGCTTTCTTTTTTTGTTTCTTCCTCGTCGAGAGCGACAAGGGCGATTCTTCCTGCGCATCCGCTTGATGTGAAATAGTTTTTTGTTTTTGCAACGTACTTGCAGAGGGGGATGAAGTCCTTGTCCATTTTTCCTTCCCTTAGAGACTTTTCGAAGGTTTCTCGGTGATGTGTTTTTGTCATTTTGAATCTGCTTTCTTCGCCAGCGTTTTTCATAAAACCAACCTTTTTATTATTAGCTGTTAATTATTCAAATAAGTGGTTGTAATGTTTAAAAAGTCTCTTGCGCTGTTTTCGGTTTTTCTCTTTGTGATTTTGGCGGCTTCCAATGTTTTCGCCGTTAGGCTTATTGAACCGGAGTCGAAGGTCCTTGAAGGGGATGATTTAGTTGGAAAAGTTTATCCGGGCGGCACTCTTGAGCTTATTTTTTCAAAAGAGAATGGCAAATATTCGGAAGTTAATTTGTTGACCGCGCTCCCGGAAGAATATTCTTTTGTTGTAACGGAGGAATTGGAGGCATTTAAAATTTTCATAACTGTCCCGAAGGAAGAGGTTAATTGGAGGAACGCGCTTTCAATAGAATTTTTAAAAGCAGGTTCTTCCGGCGAAAAAGACATTGCGAATGTTTATTTTTTGGTTGAAAATGAATTACTTTCGACTTCGATGAATGGGTTTTCAAAAACAACTTATGCAAATTCTCCAGCCGGTTATGAATTTGTTTTTGTTAACAAGTCTGATGTTGACGCTGTTTTTTCGGTGTCTTCTTCACTTTCAAAGGAATGGTTTTCTAAAGCAGATGTTTTGGTCCCAAAAAGGTCTTCGAAGATAGAGTTGCTTTTAGTTAACGCGCCCGTTCAGGGCAAAAGGCAGTTTGATTTTATTGTGGATTATTCCAACAAATCAAGTGTGTTTAATTCTTCGATAAATGTTTTGCCTACAATTTTCAGCAAATTTAATTCTGCTTTTTATGGGCTTCCTTTTTATTCTTTTTCGCTTTTTCCAAGTTATCTTTTGAATAGTTTGCTTTCCTTGCTTTTTTAATTACATTTATTCAAACTAATTTTTATGGGTTTCAAAAAAACAAATTCAGATAGGGACAGAGTTTTTGCGAAAAAAATTTTGAGGGAAATCGGTTCAGGAAAAATTTCTTCTCATCGCCAGCTCGCATTGAGAAGGTTCTTTTGGAGCAAGTGTCTGGGATTAAGCGAGATGCCGTCAAACCCTTTTGTGCTTTCTTGTTCAAAAAAGCCTTCAAAAAAAGTGCTTTCTTTGCTTTCAATAAAACCGACCAGGGCCCTTTCAGGAGTGCAGGTAGTGGCTGTGATGCTTAAGCCCTTTCCCTGTCCGGGAAAATGTTCTTATTGTCCTTCATCATTAGGTGGCAGGGAATCTCCGAAGTCTTATACCGGATTTGAACCCAGTGCTTTGCGTGCGCAACGCCTCAATTATGATCCTTACAAAATTGTTTCGAATAGGATTCAGCAGCTTGATGCCACTGGCAATTTTGCCGAAAAAATCGAGTTGATTTTTCAAGGAAGTTCTTTTACCGCGATGCCAAAAACTGCACAAACTTCTGTTGTGAAAAAGTCAGTTGATGCGGTTTTTGGTTCAAAGTCAAAAAATATTTCAGATTCTTTTCGAAAAGCTGAAACTTCTAAACGCAGAGTGATTGGAATTACCTTTGAAACCAGGCCCGATTTGTGCGGAAAAGACGAAATTGACAGGATGCTTTCTCTTGGCGGGACGCGTGTTGAGTTGGGCGTTCAAAACCCTGATGATGAAATTTATAAAAAAATTAATCGCGGCCACTCGGTTTCTGATGTTGTGGAGTCTACGCGCATGCTGAAGGATTCTGCCTTCAAGGTCCTTTATCATTTAATGCCGGGTTTGCCTGGCAGCAGTTATTCTCGTGATCTAAAAAATTTTCGAAAAATATTTTCCGAGGATGGGTTTAAGCCGGATATGGTAAAATTTTATCCGTGTCTTGTAATTAAAGGGACAAAATTGTATGATGATTGGAAGGGGGGAAATTTTTCTCCGATGGAAGAAACTGAAGCGGCTAAGCTTCTGGCTCAACTAAAATCAGAGCTTCCAAATTGGGTAAGAGTTATGCGCGTTAATCGAGATATTCCCGGAAACATTATTTCAGCAGGAGTTAGTAAAACTAATTTGAGGCAGCTTGTGCAGGAGGAACTTCGTGCGCACGGAATGAAATGCAATTGCATTCGTTGCAGAGAGGCCGGCCTGAGGCAGCGGGATGGGAAAACAAATTTTTCGGATGCAAAAATAAAAGCGGAATTTTACGGGGCAAGCAAAGGAGAAGAGGCTTTTGTTTCATTTGAATCAAAAAATGATTTATTCGGATTTATTCGGCTTAGAAAACCATTTGAGCCGTTTAGAAAAGAAATTGGATCAAAAACAGCCTTGGTTCGCGAATTGCATGTCTATGGAAAAGCTCTTCCTCTGGGAAAAAGAAGCGATAAAAGTACGCAACATCGCGGAGTTGGAAAAAAATTAATGTTCGAAGCTGAAAAAATCGCCAAAGAAAGATTTGATTCTAACAAAATAGTGGTCATTTCAGGTTTGGGGGTTAAGGAGTATTATAGGAAAAATTTTGGTTACAAAAATGACGGGCATTATGTTTCGAAGAAATTAGTTTGACATTTCAACAAAAAACAGTTATGTATAAATTACTTTTTTTTGCGGTTGTTTTTTAATTGTTATTTTTTCAATAATTTTTGTCGGGTTCAAAAATTTTTGCGTGAATCGGGTTGAATTTGAAAAGATTTGTTGATTTTTATGGGTGACTCTTTAATAGCGGTTTTGGGAATCGGAAAAGGCACATGGGGGCATGTCAAGCGTCTTATTGATGAAAAGCAATTTGAAGAAGTTGTTTTGATTTCGAATGAGTGGGGTAAAGAAAATTTTAAAACCGATAAGCAGGCCAACTGGGTAATGGTTAACAACAGGGCAGGTTTTGATGTTATAAAAGAGGAGATTAAAAAAAATCTTCCAAAAGGAAATATAAAAGTTTCAATTATTTCCGGTTCCGGAAAAGAGCATCTTGCTCTTTTGGCCGCATTAAAAGACGCGGACGCAAAGTATGAGTTTATTGTTATTGCCGGCGACGGGATTAGAACTTTTTAGTTTGCGAGTTTTCTTTCTTGCTATTCCATTTTGTATCTGAGGGTGACAACGATTCCTCCGAATCCGTGTATTTGCTTTTCATTCGGATTTTTTGAGGATATTATATGAATTTCGCTTCCATTTTTTTCCGCAGCGTCCATCAAATTTTCGCATTTTTTTCTATTTTCCAGTAAATATTTTTCACTGATAAGCATTTTTTCGGCAGCGCCAATTTTTAGCATTTCCTGCACTTTTTCCGGCCCATATTCCGCAAGCCCTTTTGAAATTTTTTCAAGAAATTCTTCGATCAGTTTTGTTTCGATTGCAATTTGCAGTTCTTTTTCAAGTGCAGCTATTTTTCCGCTTGCGAGCAGTTCTCTGAAACCCGGTTCGCCTATGGAGTTTGTGCTTTCCACAAATATTTTCGGGGCATTTTTTATTTTTTTGTTTTCGATGAACTTTCTAAAATTGTCTCTGGTGAAGCCCGGTCCCGCGATCAAAATTTTTTTTGGTTTTAGGTCGATTATTTTGGCGAGTACTTCTTCGAAGTAGGGGCTTTTTTCTTCTTTGAACATTTTTCCCTGTTTTTTTGAAAGTATTTTCGCTTTTATGTTTAGTGAAAACTGGTTTACGAATGCGAGTTCGCATTCTTCATCGTCCATTAGTGCAACAAGAAGGGTTGCTTCAGCACTCGCCCTTTCCGCGCTAAAAAGTCTTTCAATGTGCCATTTTTTTAGAGATTTTTTTCTTATAGTTACGAAGTCCCCGGGTTTTATGTCGAGGCTTTGGTAACTTTTTAGTTCTATTAGTTCTTCCGGTTTTCCTGCAATTATTATTCCGTTTATTTTTAAGTTTTCGCTGAATTCTTGGAATCGAACCTCTTCGATAAGTATTTCGACGAAGATTGTTTTTCTCTCCGCTTTTTCGCCCTCGTTTTTAGGTTTTATTTTTCTGTCGGTTTTTCCAATTGCGATGTCGCCTTTCTCAATTATTTTTTCCAAGTGCCAGAGGTCATCCATGGTTTGTGGAATAACCCTTATTTCGCCGTTTTTCTGGTCTATTTTTATTATTCGCATAATTTAATTGTCTCAAAAAAAGTTATAAAGCCTTTCAGCTTATCTATTTCAATGGTCAGCAGAAAAATAGCTCTGGTTGAAGCGATAATAAAGGATTCGCGCGGAAAAATTCTTCTTTTGAAACGCAGCAAAAATAACAAAAATTTTGTCGGAAAGTGGCAGCTTCCGGGCGGAAAAGTTGAATTCGGGGAGGATTTTAACAGTGCTATTACAAGAGAAATTTTGGAAGAAATTTGTTGCAAGTGTTTCGCCTTGAGGCTTGAAAAAGTAGCGCCCTATGCTGTCACTTTTAACGGGGCAAAGGGAAAGTTTTTGTTGATGGTATTTTCATGCAAGATAAAAGGAAAAGTTTTGGTGGGTGATGAGCATTCGGAGTTCAAATATTTTTTCATGAAAAAAATAAAGCCTGGAATGTTAGCGCCTTCCTCCAGAAGAGCGCTTTTTTCGTAGGCATTATTTTTTTCCCGTTGTCGATTCATTTTATGCGTAATAGTATTCGCCTTTTTGTTTCTGTTCCCTATCCAGCACCGAACCGATTTTGTTTATTCTGGGTCTTTTAGTGTCTTTGTCCCGTCTAACGGTTATTCCCAAATAGGTCAGTAGTTTGTTCATTCCTTCACGCATGGAAAATGGGCCGTCTGCCATTCCCTCTATGGATGGTTCTCCTGTGAAAACAATTAGCTTGTCGCTTATGTAATCAATGAATGTCAGGTCGTGATCAATTACAATTGCTGAACAGTCTTTTACATCCATTTGGGTTTTGATTACTTTTGCGACGGATAGTCTTTGTTCGATGTCAAGGTATGCTGACGGCTCGTCGAGCAGGTATATGTCGGCTTTTTTGTTTAGGCAAAGCGCGATTGAGAGCCGTTGCGTCTCTCCGCCGGAAAGATTTTTCGCTTTTTTTTCAAGCAAAGATTCGAGTTCAAGTGGTTTTAATAGTTCCGCCCGCACTTTTTCAAAATCTGCATTCTCAAATAAATCGGCAACTTTTTTTTCTCCTGAATATGACAGATATTGCGGTTTGTAGGATATTTTTACCCTTGTTTCAAGCGAAGTGTTATCGGGGCTTAGTTCGCCCGCTAAAATTTTCATCAGCGTTGTTTTTCCTATTCCGTTTGGTCCGACTATTCCTATTACTTCGTTTTTTTTCACAGAGTTTTCTTTTACTTTTAATTTGAAGTTTCCAAGTTTTTTTTCGATGGTGGGCCAGCTTATAATAGTTTCACCGCTTTTCTTTCTTTCTTCTCCGCCGTGTCCGAAAAAATTTATTTCATATCCTCTGAAGCGATAATTTTCCTCTTTTGAGTAACCTTCAAGGTAGGAATTTATTCCCTCTCTTGTTGTTTTCAATTGGGAGATAAATCCGTAGACGCCGGGTTTTCCGTACATGAGATAAATGTAATCGCTTAGATAATCGAGCAGTATCAAGTCGTGTTCAACAACTATTACTTCTGATTTTTCTGCTAATTTTCTTATGTATTCTGCAACCCTTAATCTTTCTCGAATATCTAAAAAGGAAGTTGGTTCGTCGAAGAAGTAAAGGTTCGCTTCTTTGAGTCCTGTTGCGGCAATAGCTATCTTTTGAAATTCTCCGCCCGAAAGGCTGCTTGAATCTCTTTCAAGTATTTCTTCAATTTTTAGTTTTTTCGCCGTTTCGCGGACTTTTTCTTCCGGCGCAATTTTTTTTAAAAGGTCGATTACTTTTCCGCTTGTTTTTATTTTTTCTATGTTTTGGGGTTTAACTGCCGTTGTGAACCCTTTTTCAGAGTAAAGTTTTTTAAAAAATTTTTGAGCATCCTTCCCCTTATAATGCATTATCACTTTTTCCTTTTCAGTCTCTTCATCTCCAAAATTTGGAATTATTTCTCCTGAAAGGATTTTTAGCGAAGTGGTTTTTCCAATTCCGTTTCTTCCAACAAGCCCCATCACATTTTTTTCTTTTGGAAGAGGCAAGCCGTGGAGCCTGAAATTGTTCTCGCCGAATGAATGTGTCGGTTCGCCCAAATCAAAGTTTATGTTGACTATGCTTATTGCTTCGAAGGGGCACCTGTTTTGGCAAATTTCACAGCCTATGCATAATTCTTCCGAAATTTTTGGTTTTTCTCCTTTTTCGTAAGTTATGCATTTTTTTCCGGTGCGGTTCACAGGGCAGAGTTTTTCGCACAAATAATTGCCGCACTTCTCATGGTTGCATTTATCGTAATCGATTGCAGCAATCCTTTTTTTCGAGTTCATAAACTAAACACGAAGGAAAAGTGTTTTAAAACTATTAAAATAACTAAAATTGTCTGTTTTTTTTTATTCAGCCTATCTGGTTATGAAAAACGTTTTTCTGAATTGATTTCTAAAAACTATTGATTTGTCGTCTTCGACGAGTGTAGTGCAGTCAAGTATTATTCGGATTCTGTTGTTCGCTTCATCTGAGAAAAATGTTCGGCAATGAGTATTTTTTGGCGCGCTTGAGGCGATTATTTGATCATTATAGTCTGTTAAACAAGTGTTAGTATTTCTGATTGGGTCGCAGTCTGAGATTGCCCGTTCAATGCTAAGCTCGTAGGTCGTTAGGAAGAGTGCTGTTTCGGAAAAGTTGCCTTTGAAATCTGGCGAACTTGTTTCCTGATAACTCCGATTCAATAAGATTATTGCAACGGTGAACACTGCCAGTATTGCGAGTACTGATGCGAAGCCCCTGTTAAAGTTTTTTTTCATTGCGCACCCTCACAAAATTCTTTTTCAAAAACTTTTGCATCTGAATTGTAATCGGTGATTTTTTTGCAGGAAATATTATTCTCTAAACCTGTTGGAATTTTGTTAGAATCATTGAAATAAACTCCCATTGCAGCATCGTTTTCGGCGCGCTGTTTGAAAAAGTTTTTCTGGTAGTTATCGGCGCTTTGCGAAGCATTGATTATGATTGTTGCTGCTACAATAAGCAATGCTATCGAAATCAGTGCTTCTGCTGAAAATATGAATCCGCAGTTTTTTTTCATCCGCTCACCTTTAAAACTGCCTTTTCGCGCGTTACTTCGTACAAATTTGCAAGATAAAGTGTCCTTATTTCTTCTTGGCTTAGAGCCCTGCTCCAAATGCTGATTTCGTCTAGTGTTCCGTTGAAATATTTGTCAGTGCTTGTAGTAAATCTCCCAATTGTCAAATTGGAGTTGGCAGTGTTCAATGGAATGCCGCCGAGAGAAACAGTTTGTTTAAATTCTCCGTTAACATATGTGTTCACATCGTTCCCGCCCCCGTATGTTAAAACAATCTGATACCATTTTTCGGTAATTATCGGGTTGCCAAATGTTGAAGTATTTGTGCCTGTGAAGAGTGCCCATTTATTCGCGCTTATTATTATTGCAAAAACTTCGCCGCTGTTGCCGTAGCCTATAATCCCTTGGTCAGTTCCAACTATTTTTGGTTTTATCCACAGTGCAATTGTTCTTGCGCCATTGCCAAGAGGCAACTTTGATGCATTGGGTTTTTCAGCATAATCGTTTGCGCCATTGAACTTTAACGCGTTGCCGTCTTTTCCAGTAACCCAATTCGCAGTGTTGCTTAACAGATTGTTCATTGTTTGGATATTGCTGTCGTTTGTGTTATTGTTTAGGCGCCAAAGACTTATTGGCCCGCTTATATTTGGATTATTGCAGACGAGCAGGTTTATATCGGTCGCAATAATATTTTTTCCGTTCAATTGTTCGCTAATTATTGTGGTTTCTCCAACTTTAAGTTCGAGATTATAATCTTCGTTTGCGCCTATTCCAAATATTTTTTTTAATTCCGCGTCGCTCATATTCGCAACGCTTGTATTGAAAGAATATGCAAGATTATGATCGCCCAAAAGGCAGCCCGTCTCAGTCCCGCTTGCAAGAACTATGAGTGCGGCGTCCGCTTTTTCCACGAGAGCGTTTTCTTTTATTTCGGATTTTATTTTGTAGGTTTGAAGTTCTGCAAAACCCATTATTGCCCCAACGCAGAAAATTACAAGGGCCATTGAAATTAGGAAGTCAATCGTAGTTATTTGTCCTTTATTCACGTGTTATTACCACCCATTGGTATGTTTGTTGATTTATGTCAATGTTAGCGTTTTCTGGAATTGTGAAATACGCTGTTGAACTTAGAATTTCGCTTTTTGAACCTTCCGAGGAAGCGGTTGTTATTGTAACATTAACGTCCACGTTTGTGTGCGCGTCATTAAATTTTATTGTTGGAAGAATTGTGCTGTTTTTGTAGATTACTTTTGGAAGTCGTGTTTCAACTCTGAATTGTGTTCCATTCATTCCCTGGGAAGAGGTTGCAAAAGAGCTTATTTTGGAAGAAATTTGTTTGAGTTGATTTTGTACAAACATTTTTTCGTAATCGTCGCGAAAATTTTCAACAACTATTAGGAAGGAACCGATTGTAATTATTGCGATTAACGCCGCAATCATGAAATCCATGCTGACCTGCCCTTTTTTCATGCAGAGATAATGCTTTTTGTTTTTTTTAAACTTGCTATTCAATGATTTCAACCCCTATTTTTTCCCCGTTTGCGTTGTAAAAAGCAAAATTTTGAATCTCAAAGGGGGCGCAAATTATGGTGTTTAAGAAGTATTGCTTGAAGAATTTTTTGTCCGCTATGCTTGGCAAATTTGAATTGGAAGGATGAGAATGCGCGCTTCCTATTAATTTTTCGTCTACAGGGTAGGCGTCAAGGCCCCATCCGCCGACCGTAGCAAATGTTGGCCCGCTGTCTCCAGGCAACATCGCATATTCATCAACTATTTTTTCTTTTTCGCTTCCGCTAAGTAATGTAACAAATTCATTTGGGTAGGCGGCTTTTGAGGCGGCCATAATGGCTTCAATTACATTTTTTTTTATTTTCCAACCCATCCTTAAATTAGGGTGAATGTGTAGAAAAGCATTGCGGGAATGATTATTGAAGCCATGCAACTGCTTCTTTTTATTTTTTTGAATATTACGAAAAATCCAAGCGCACTCGAAAAAACCAGTGCGATTAATCCACTCGGCCCATTGAAAAAGCCTACGAGAATTATCATGAGTGCGAGAGTAAATATTGAAAGAATTTGTGTTCTTTTTTCATTAAAAAAGCCTATTGCGCTTTTTGCAAGAAATATTGTGGCCATTCCGCCAATTCCTCCGGCGAAAATCATTATTATGGTGCCGAGTAGAAGCGCATAGTTCGTGAAGAATATTTTTTCTTTAAGGACTATCATTGCCCCGTTTCTTGCTTTTGAAAGGGCGAAAAGCACTATGTATGAGAAAAAAAAGTTTGAAGTGTTGGCGCTTCCTATCAAAACCAAATAATTTGTTCGTTTTATTTTTGTTGTGAATGTGCGTATTATTCGTGCTGCAACATTGCTTCCTATTCCCGGCAAGAGTGCAACTATTGAACCGCCGATTACTCCCCAAATTCCCTCTCGCAATCCGGTTTTTTCTATTTTAACCTCTTTAGACTGAATCTTTTGACAGGTTTGTTTTTGCAGCGCATATGCAATAGTAGGAATGCCAAAATACCCAGTAATCAGCGGAAATATTTGGTTTCTGAAAAGTAATCCTTGTGTTCCGGCGCAAATTATTGTGAATATCGCGGCTATTTTTTTATTTCGGGTTTCTTCGCTTAGGACAAAAATAAGTATTGCGAAAGCCAGGACGGGGGGCGTTGCCGTAACTATCGCTTCGCTGTTTTGTGTGATAAAAATAAAGAAAAATGGGATTAATAATGTGCTAAAAGTTATGGCAATTATTCCGCCAAATACAGTTAGGCAGATTGCTTCCATCCCTTTGCCTTCAAGAAGCATTGCATGGCCGGGAAGTACGCCCTCAAATGTTTCCGTGTCCGGTGCGCCTAAAAAAATTGTGGGAACAAAATCGACAAATGTTTGCACGATGCACATGCTAAGTATAAACGCCGCAAAATCCTCTCCGAAAAACGGGCTTGTCAAAGCGATTATTGCAATATTGTTGGCATGCAATCCCGGCGTTAAGCCCGCAATTATTCCTGCAATTATTCCGAGGAAACAAAAGATAATTATCATTTTTCCACGACCAGTTTGTAAGCGTATATTTCATTCTGATCGCCGTATTCCTGCGTTGTTCCATAAACTTTTACGAAATCATTTTTTTTGAGTTCTGTTTGTTTTGGAAAATAAATTAGAATTGTGCTTCCGTCGTTTAGGATAAAGCTTGTTGACGGCGTATTTTTTATTACGTAATCCACTCTGCCGAAAATAATTCCTGTTTTTTCCGCATCCGATTCAAGCATCTCTTTTATGCTTTTTTCTTCAAATTCGGGCGCATAGAAAATTATAAACAGAATTATTCCGGTTGCGCTTATTGCAAGACATATTCGTGCAAGATTTTGTTCATTCATTAAAAGGATTTTTTTTGCAGGAATAAAAACAAGGTGTTTTTTTCGTCGCTTAACGAAACAGAAAAACGTGGCGGGCGGAAAATGCAAGGGGCTCTAGTTGTCGTTAATTTTAATTAGTATGTGATTGAATGAGGTGTCGGATTTTATTTTTGCAGCGGTTTCCGCGAGTTTTTCCGAATCAAGATTCGATGAATAAACGGTTTCTGGAGAAGTTTTAATATTTATATTTGCGTCTTTTAACGAATTCACAGTTACTTTTACGCTTTCTATCTCAATCTGTTCATCGATTGAATTGAGTTGTTTTAAAATATCATTTCTTGCAATGGCCGTTGCAATTGTGATGTCATGGGTTTGAAAGTAAAGCGCGGATATGAATATTGCGGAGCTTATTACCAGTAGAAGCAGTATCAGCGCCTCGAAATTTGTTTGTCCCTTTTGTTTCATTTTTTGCCCTTTTAGTTTTCTTTTTACGGGTGTATTGAAATTTTTGATTCATCGTCCTTTTCAATTACTATCGTTTTTTGACCTTTTATATTTTCGAATTGCGAATTGCACGAAATTGGCGAACTGCCGTTGAATGATGTTGGCGTTAGAATATTTTTGTCGCATATCCCGTTATTGCAGTCTTTTGGATAAGGCGGAACTTGTAATTCAACAGTAAATCCGACATTTTTGTCTTGGTAGCAGTGCAGTGTTGCTTTTGCAGGAATAGAAACTTCGATTGTTTTTTTTGAACTGACGCCCATTAGAGATATTTCCGTTGCGGCATTGGCAATTCGTTTTGTTTCGCTGTTTGCTCTTGTAATATTTACAATGTCCTCAGTTATCCCTTTGGCGTTTTCAATCAGCGGCTTTGTAGTAGTTATTACAAACAACACAACTATCAAAATTATTATTATGAACTCGATTGATGTTTGTCCGCGTTTCAAAAAATCACCTTCAGCAAAGTCATTATTATAAAGTCTCCTGCGGCCATGCAGAGCAGGTAACCGAGCATCATTGTCGGAACAAATGGCATCGATTCTTTTATGGTTATTTTTTTTGGCATTTTTCCTTCTTTTGCAAATTTTTTTACAATTGCAATTTCTTTCAAAGTGAGCCCCCTGGCCCTGTTTGCAGAAATAATTTCCTTTTTCTGTAAGGAGAATTCTTTTACCATTTCACTTATCTTTTGTGTTTTCGCGTATTTAATTATTTGTTTGAACGAAATTTTTTCAGCAATTATTATTTTGCCGTCTTTTTTCACAAAAGTGTCTGCAGGAATCATTCCCTCTTCAAGGCGAGTAATCAAAACTTCTTTTGATAACAGCGGTCTTAATGAAAAAAGCAGTTTGATTATTCCGTAAAGTATTACAGTCACAATGGCGATTGCTACAAAAGCCTGTCCAAATACAGAAAAATTTAGTGAAATTGCCGCTATTGAAGCAATTGCAGTGATTATTTTTTTGAGGTTTCTAGTAAGGCTCCAAATTATTACGATGGCGATTGAAATAATCGGGTTTATTGAAAGGGCTGTCAGTATGGTATAGGTTGCGGCGGAAAAAAGAGCGAGGTGTATTGCTTGTTTTGTTTTTGTAAGCATTTCGGCTGCTATTTTTTTTTGAAATTTTTTGTTTTTTGATAATTTGTAAAGCAATACTATTAGTCCGTATGGAAGGAATGCTACTAATGAATTTATGAAAAGAGTTATCGGAAAAATGAAAGGAATTTGAATATAAGAAATTTGAATAGGCAGAAGCGTTTGTGCGATGAAGGGGGTTACTGGGTTAAGTGCTCCGAGTCCGGCAAATAATTTTACGTCTCCTCCGGCAAATACTCCGATTTTCCACAGGGCCCATCCGAATACGAATCCTGCGGCGAGCCCCCCAATTGAATAAAGAACAGGGGTCGCGTTTGATTCGATTACGCTTTGCGCAGAATATAATAATATTCCCGTAATTGCCAGCCCGTAATTCAGCTTGTTTGGCACTATTCTTTCTTTAAGGTCCGTGTAGGTCGCGCCCAGAAGCCCAATTATCGAGGCGATTATTGGAAGTGCTAGAAACATTTTGATTCAATAAGAGATTGTTTTTTGTGTTTAAAAAACCATTTATTTTGCAGCAAGTTTTTGATTTGAAAATTTTATTCCATTATATTCGTGATTACTTCTTCTCTTGTGGTTAGTATGTCTGCCTGTGCACGCAATGCGATTTCTCTTAGAGTTTCTATGATTATTGCGGCGCTTATCGCGAGCATTATTCCAAAGACTGCTGTGAGTAGGTATTCGAAAGAAACTTGCGCTCTTTCTTCTTCAAACATTTTTTGACACTTGGTTTTTTTTATCCGCAAAGTTTTGGACTTGTTGGTCCTAACTGGCTGTTCGTATCCTTCCACTTGCTGTTGAGTTCTGTACAGTCCTTATTGCAGCACACAGAAGCTTGTTGTCCTTTGCAGACACTGGTATTACAATCCAAACTTGACCAGTAGCCGTTTGCATTTCCGGTATAGCATGCGCAGGTCTCGGTATTAGAGTCTAAGTTGTCGCACAAATACGTGTTTAAACCGGCGCAACCGCTTTCTTTTCCAACGGTTGTTGAGTTAATTAAAAATATCATCACTACTGCAACTACTATTACTCCTGCAGCTAGAAGAAGCAGGTACTCTATTGCACCTTGTCCGCGTTTTGATTTTTCCATGCTAATAATAATTCATTCAGGTATTTAAAGATTGTGTTTATGGTTTTGGTGCAAACAAAAATAGTTTCTGTTGCAGAAAGAATAATTTAAGCCTAATGTTAGCAGCCTTGGTATCTGGCGTCGCACGCGTCTATTTCTGGTTGTGTCGGCAAATCCGCGCAATTTGTCGGACCTATACAAACGCTTGGAATTATTAAGTCGCAGTTTTTATCGGTTGTTGGAGCATTGTAGCAGCACCCGCTTATAGTGGCAGTACATTTTGCTATATCGCCCCCTCTCACGAAATTCGGAACGCATTCCTTGTAATAGTTTTCATATTTGTAAGTATTCGAGTCGTCGCTGCTTGCAGGAGGTATTGCGCAGTAATTTGAAAGTATTGTTTCGCAGTTTTGGTCGCTTGTTTTGCTTTTGTAGCAGCAGTCGTTTAGACAGTTCGTTTGGTCCAACTTGTTTGCTGCACTTGATGTTGAGGCGCTTGTGTCAGTAGATGTCCCAGTCAAAACTATTACAGAAATAACTATTATTGCAATTACCAGCGCTGCTCCGATTATGAGCAGGTACTCTAGTGCGCCTTGTCCGCGTTTGTCCATTGTGTTCTATAACGCTTTTCTAGTTTTTAAACATTTGCCTTAATGCAATCGGGATAAAAAATTGGAAAATATTTATGGTTGAAAATTTAAAAAAATTAGAAATGGCGCCCAAAAATGCTTATTCTTGGGCGTCATCCCGAAATAGAATATTTTTTTTAACAGCCCTTCCAGTTGCTGTTATTGTCTGGCAATTGGCATGCAGCAGGATTTATTGTTTCACAGTTTTTATCAGAATTTATTCCAAATTCACAACAATTGTTTAGGCATTTTCCAACATCGGCTTGTGCCTGAACATCACTTGTTGGTGGAGCATTGTTTGAACCAAGTCCGGTTACTACTGCAATTACAATTATCGCGATTATTAGTGCTGCTCCGATTATGAGCAGGTACTCCAGCGATCCTTGTCCTCTTCCTTTCATTTGTAAACCTCCTTTTTGGTTGTAAGAATAATTCTGGAGCTATAAGGTTTTTCTGGTTTTTAAATGTTTTGGATTTTTTTTCCAAATAAGAATACGTGGTTTTTTTAGTTCTGTGCCTGTTCTTGAGCGGAACTTGTTATTGCGGACGCGCTTTGTTTTATGAACAATCCCACAGTGGTTGCTACTACTACTGCTCCCGCGATTATTAACAGGTACTCTAAATTTATTTGTGCTCTTTCTTCCATTTTCTCAATCCTCTGATTTTTTTAAAACTATTTTTTGTATTAAATCACACTGCGCTCCCTATTAGTGCGGCAGTTCCCGCTCTAGTGGCGTAGTATGCTATGAAAGCAAGCAATAATAGGAGTGGGATATATATAACGCTTTTGTTCAACTTTCCTTCTCTTATTATTGACATCATTGCGCCTGATGCTACAACCTCAATTATCAAATAGGATTGTATTAATAGCAATATTAAGTTTGTAACCTGTTGGCTTGCTTCGAGTTGGCTTGTTGCAAGCATTTTTAGTGAAACTTTTGAAAATATCGTCATCACGCTGTTTACTTCGCCGAATATTGCAGGGGCTATTAATCCGCCCGCCAGCGCCATGAACATGAATTGCATTGTGGTGTTTGATTTTCTTTCTTCTTTTATTCTTTCTATGGCTCGTACATCATCGGATATTTCGTCAAGTATGTCCGCGAGGCTTGCCCCGGTTCTTATAGAATCAAGTATTATTGTCATTGTTCTTCTAACAAGTTTTGAATTTACTTTTTCAGCGAAGCCTGTTAGTGATGTTTCAAGATTTTCTCCTTCTTCCAGTCTTCTGAGTGCGGAGTCCATTTCTTCCGAGAGTCTTCCATATTCCGCATTCGCTACTTCGCGTAGCGCGCTTTCATAAGTGTCTCCTGCTTTTAGAGTGTCTGCCATTTGTTTGAGTGCGTCGCTGAAATTTTTTTCGATAGAGTCTATTATGGATTCGGTTTTCATGTAAGGGTAGCCGAGGAGTAATACCAGTGTTGCTATTGCGAATGCTACCGGAAGCAGTGTTACTTCATGAAGTATAATGAAGGTCATTACAAGAGAAAGTCCTCCTACAAGGCCTGCAACTATTATTGACATCGCAACCCACACGGGTGCCTTTATTGGTATTCTGCTGAATTCTATCCATGATGTATATTCTTCTACTAAATTCATAACATCCCTTTTTTGTTTCACATTTTTGGTTGCATTACATAAATCATAAAATTTAGCATTATGAATAGTGATGGCATTGCGACTAAGTAAAATATTATCATTATTGGAGGTGTGAGCGGAATCGCACTAAACAGTTCCTGTCCGCCGCTCGTTATTGGCGAGTTTCTTATTGCGCCGAGTATTGTTATTCCTACAGGCATAACTATTCCGATGAAGATGAATATTACCGAGAATAGATTCATTTTTTGGGAGAATGCGTTTATTCTGTTTCGCAGGTCTTCCGAGACATCGTTTGCGATTTCATTTATTATATTTGAAAGGTTTCCGCCGATTCTCATCGCTCTTATTATGTGCATTATTGCAGTTTTTAGCGGTCTGCTTTGTGTTCTTAGTGCGAGGTGTCTGAGCGCGAGGCTTGTGTCTGTTCCTTCTTCTATTTCATTTATTGTTCTTGCAAATTCTTCGCTTAGCACTCCGTAATTCGCTGCCGCAACAGCTTGTATTGTTTTGTATAGTCCGATTCCTGCTTTGAGTTCGGTTGCCATGTGTCTTAAAGCGAATGGCAGTTCAACCGAGCACGCATCGCCTCTTGCAGTTGCCTTTTGTTTTGGGATTATGAGGGTTATTACCGTTGCGATTATTCCGGCAAACATTGCCATGGGGAATGCAAGTATTGCTATTAGCGGGCTTAGCAGTATTGCTCCGACTAATAATATTGATGCGAATATGATTAGGCCGGCGAGCAGCCCGACCGCACTTGATATTGCCAAATATTGGTTTGACGAGTATTGCATATTTGCGGAGTAGAGGTAATAGCTCAGTTCTTTGTTTGACGGGAGTTTTTTGAGTGATTCCTGTATAGGTTTGAGTATTCCTCTTGTTTTTAGGTAAAGGTTTCCGAAGAATTGCATTGCTTTGGAATCAAAGTTTTCCACATCCGATTCGCTTTCTATGTCTATTTTTGAATAAGATTCTTCTGAAATTATTCCTCTTAGTTCGCGCAGGTTTTCTGAAACTTCTTCAAAGTGCATTCCTTCTTCTTGGTATTTTTTTTTCATTCCTTCGACTATTCTGTCCACTTCTTCCTTGTCTATTGAATAGTTTCCCTGTTCAAGTCCGCTCATTTCAAATCACTCGCTTCGGCTCTTTTTTCCAAGAATTTTTTTGTTGCTGATGAAACGGCTAAAATGCTTCGAATATTTTGTTTTGTGAGTTCGTCTAAAAAAGTTTTTCTTATGTTTATTTCGGCGTTGATTTGTTCTTTGTTTAGTCCGCTGAATATTTGGAGATTGTTAACATACTTGCTGTTTACAAGTGTTCTTTCAAGCGAGTCTTTTACAGGGTCCCATTTGTAAATCGTTTCTGTTTTTGGGTCCCCTTCAAGCGCGTTGTAAACTTCCGCCATTTCGGTTATCCTTCTTATTGTTCCTTTTTTTCTGTCGTGCAGTCTGTGTTCTATTATTATCATGTCTAATCCGCTGAGCATTATTTTTGGGACATTCATCGGCGGGTTTGTTACCCTGATTATTGTTTCCTGTGGGCTGTTTGCGTGAACCGTTCCCATGCATCCGTCGTGGCCGGTGTTAAGTGCGGTGAAAAGCGTGAATGCTTCTTCGTGCCTTACTTCTCCGACAATTATTCTGTCAGGTCTCATTCGGAGAGAGTTTTTTGTAAGAATATCCATTTTCAATTCGCCTGTTCCTTCCAATCCGGGCGGTCTTGCTTCCATTCTTATCCAGTGTTTTAGCGGCAAACTTAATTCTGCAGTGTCTTCGATTGTAATTACTCTTTCTCTTTCCGGAACGAATGCGGTTAAAATATTTAATAGTGTTGTTTTTCCGGATCCGGTTCCTCCCGAAATCAGTATGTTCGCCGGTTTTACATTCATTCCTTCTACGCAGAGCCAGAGGAATGCTGCCGCTTCGCTTGAAATAGTTCCTATTTTTATTAAATCAATTATTGAGTAGGGGTCTGCCTTGAATTTTCTTATTGTGAGTGTTCCTCCGCTTATTGACGCGGGAGGTATTGTTGCGTTTACTCTGCTTCCGTCGGGAAGTCTTGCATCAAGTAGCGGCGCTGAAACATCAACTCTTCTTCCTACTTCTCTTGCGATTTTGTTTACCAAGTCCTCTATTTCTTGTTCTGAAAAGAATTCTATGTTGGTGCTCATCATTTCGAATTCTCTGTGGAAAACGTAGATGGGTTGTTTCGGTCCGATTACCATTATTTCTTCGAGTTGGTCGTCCTTTATCAAGTCGTCAATTATTCCGTATCCGACCATTTCTCTTACCACGGCTTCGGCGTAAAAATTTATTCTGCTTTCGGGCACTTTGAGCGAAGGGCTGTTTTTTAGTATTTCGATTATTTTTTGTTTGTAAACTATTCTTCTTTGTTCGGGGTCGCGCACTTTGTAAGGCGCAATTGATATTAGTCTTGTTGTTGCCTCTTTTATTGTGTTTATTATTTTTCTTTCTGCAGAGGTTGGGCGCGGAGTCGGGATGAAGTAGTACGGCAACGGTTTTTCCGGTATCCTGAATATTTTTACTTTTCCATAGGACTTTAGTTCTATTTTTTGACTTTTTTCCACTTCTTTTTCGGCAGTCGTTTTTTCCGCGGCGTCGGGTATTGGTTCGCTTCCTTCACTGATTTCTTTTTTTAGCGGAGAGAGGGCATCATTTGCACTCATTCTCTGTGCAGGCATAATTTTTTGTTTTTCTTCCGCTTCGCTTTCGACGGTTTCTGCGGAATAGGTGGGGGCTCTCACAAAAGATTCGTCGGCATTTTTTTCCGAGACAATTATTTCCTCTTCTATTTGGCTTATTTTTTTTGTTCCGGAAAGTTTAACGCCTGCGTCGGGAATTTTTTCGTTTTCCGTCTCTGGTTCGCTTTTTTCCTTTAATTGTTTCATCAATTGGTTCAGGTATTCTTCGGCCATGCAATAGATAAAATGTCTAATTATATATTTATTACTACTGTGGTGCCTTTAGCGATAATATTGTGCGGCGTGTTCTTTTAGAAATAAGAGAGTTACTTTATTCGTCCGCATTTTTCTCTGCCGCATTTTGAAACAAATTCTCTGCAGAGTGCGTTGTCGCCGTCCATTCTGAGGTTTCGGCATTCCTTCCAGCTTTTTCCAGGGGTTACAGTCCTCGAAATTGCTTCGCTCATGCTCGGACCGCTTGCGTCAATTATTTTTTTTTCGCTTTCCGGATTTCGAATGCGGGGTTTTTGCGGTCTATTCCTTATTTCCGCTGCAAGGTCTCTGAAAGGCATAACTGATTGGTTGTGACCTAACTGAATATAAATGTTTTTTTTGAGGATTTGCCGTTTTGTGTGACCGGCACGGTGTGCGGGTAATGTTTTTGTTTCTTTTTAATCGTAATTAATTCATGATTTCGCCAGGGCTCTGTATAAAATGTAAGGGGAAGCTTTTGTGCGGCCTTGAAAGTTGCCCGATACTCGAGAGGCAGTCAAAGCGGTTTAATATAAATTCCTCGATAAGGGACAATGATTTTGAGGGCGTTACCCCGCCCGGTTTTTTTGTTTCGTGGAAAAATTATCCGAAGGTTTCTGTTGCGCCCCTTTCCTCCGTTCCGGATGAAGTTAGTGGAATAAGTGATATGCCTGAGCAGTGGTACGGCCTTCCTCAGGAAAAAATTATTTCTTTTCGCGAATCTCTTCTTCGTTCCTACAAAACAATGCCGGTTAATTCGGCAAAGGATCCAAATTATGAGTTGCGCGATTTTCAGGAAATAACAATGTCTTCTGGCTCGCTTGATTTGGAGTTGTCGCTGGCGGATACGCCGCGCATGGAAACTTCGTTTGATTCTTTTTCCGCGCCGATGGGGCCCTCGGCAAAGCTGGAAAGCATGAAAATTTCCGGCAACCCGAAAATTTCAAAAAAAATTGATAATTTTTATTTTGATACTGATGCTAAATCTTCGGTCGCATTAGTTGAATTGTTTCGGGACGGAATTCCTGTTTCTTCGCTTTCAAAGGTTTTGTCAAGCGGTTCTCTTGGGGTAAAAAAAAATAGAAAGCTTGTGCCGACGCGCTGGGCAATAACCGCTGTCGATTCGAACATTTCAAAGTATTTTGTTAATGAAGAAATTCGGCAAAAACCGATAATAGATTCTTTCAAATTGTTTCACTCGAATTATTTGGATAATAATTTTTGGATAATGCTTCTGCCTTTTCCGTGGTCCTTCGAGCAGCTCGAAACCTGGATGCCCGGGGGGGTTTGGACGCCTGATGCAAAGGAAATTAATATTGGGGCAGATTACGAATTGAATTCTGGTTTGAAAGGCTATCCTGAAGAAACCGAGGGCGCTTATTTTGCGGCACGGCTGGCGATTGCAGAGTATTTGGTTAAGGAAAAAAAACAGGCGGCGGCAATCGTTTTCAGGGAAATCGGAAGCGGGTACGCGGTTCCGCTTGGAGTGTGGCAGATTCGTGAGAATGTTCGCGCTGCTCTGAAGCAAAAGCCTCTGGAATTTTCGAATATTGAGCTCGCGCTTGAGTTTCTTTCAAAGAAGTTGATGGTTCCAATTGCAAATTATAAAAAGAAATCGGTTTTGTTGAAGCATTTTAAGGAACAGAAGCGAATTAGTGAGTGGTTTTAGATTGAATTTTGTTTAGTCGTTTGAATATTTTTTTGAGCGCATTAAATTTGTGCATTGATATTTTCACTGTTTTTTTCGAGTGCATCGTTGATTTTTTTCAATAGTTTCGCTAATTTTTCTTTTCCTCCGACAATTTTTGCAATTTTTTCACGGGAGGCTTTGATTTTTTCTTTACTGAGTTTTATAGGAGTTTCTCGCAAAAGATACCTGTATAATTGGGATTTTTGAATCGGGTTGAGTGTCGTCTGATCAACGATTCTTTTGATTATTTCGTGGCACACTTTTTTTTCAAACATTTTTGTTCCGTAAATTTCTTGGGCGCGGACAGCAAGAACTGGACGCACAGCCAATGCAAATCTTCCTGTTCTTTTTTCAGCGATATCGCCTAATCTTATCAAGTCGTGTCTATCAAGAAGAATGGGTTTTCTTGCGGGTTTGGATGGATGATTCATGAGTTTCGAAGATATTTACAGACTTGTTGATTATATTTCTTTTCGTTGGCGTTCAAGCATAGTTATTTACTTTTTGTATTTCATGAATTGTGCCAGCAGCGCTTCTAACTGAACTCTTTCGTTTGCGCCCTCAACGATTCTGAAGTCGTATTCTCCGATGGTGTCAACAAGTTCTATTTTTGCTTTGTCGGAAAGGTCTTTTTCTTCAAGTGCCATGGTTTCCCTGTATAGTTGTAGCAGAACATCTTCGCCGCTCATTCCCTGTTCGTACATTAGCGCGTCAAGTTTTTTTCTTGCCTCTAAAAATTTTGCCTGCAATGCCAGAAGTATCATTTCTTTTATTTCTTCGGGTTTTGCTCTGCTTGAAACGTTGTAAATTATATCTTCGGTTATTTTTTTTCCTGTGGATGAGGCGCCTTGTAAAATGTTTATTGCTTTTCTTAAATCGCCTTGGCAAACGTAATTGACCGCTTTTTTTGCACCTTCATCTATTGTGAGTCCTTCTTTTTTTGCAATGAATTCCATTTGATTTGAAATGTCTTCGGGGTTTAGCGGCTTGAAGCGATATATTACGCACCTTGATTGTATCGGTTCGATTATTTTTGAGGAGTAATTGCACGAGAGACAGAATCTGCAGGTTTTTGTATATTTTTCCATGGTTCTTCGTAGTGCCTGTTGCGCGTCGCCTGTGAGCGCATCGCATTCGTCTAAAAATATTATTTTGAAATCAGAATCGAACGCGAGTGTTCTTGCAAAATCTTTTATTGTGTTTCTTACTACATCAATTCCTCTTTCATCGCTTGCATTCAACTCTAAAAAATTCATTCCCATATTTTTTCCGAAAAGTTCTCTTGCTAGTGCTATCGCCGAGCTTGTTTTTCCGTTTCCTGCAGGTCCTGAAAAAAGCATGTTCGGCAGGTTTCTTTGTTTCACGTAGCTTTTTAGCCTCGAGGTTATTTCTTTGTGGCCCATTACTTCGTCCAGTGAATTCGGCCTGTACTTTTCAACCCAGGGAATTTCGTTTTGCATGTAAAATCAGTTCCTTTGCGGAAGCTTCATTGCTTCTGAGAAATGAGCGCTGAGTAAAGATTAAAAGCATATTATCGGACATTTTTCTTAAACGAAATTAAGTGATTTGGCGGAAGTGGGTTTGGTGGCTTCGGAAAGTAAGGAAAAATTTTTTCTTGTAATGGTTCTTTTGTGGTTTTTCATTTCTTATGCGCTTTTGTGGTTTATCGGCGGCGCATGCACAAACATTTTTTCCGGCGGAACATGCATCTCCTCGGGCACTCTGGACGGCTTGAGAAACGTTCCGATAATAGGTTCGCTTTTTCCCTATGATAATTGGGTTTCGATAATGTATTTTTTCGCCCCTGTTGCGGGATTTATTCTGTGTTATTTTGCGATAAAATGGTTTAACGAGTATTTTGATACGAAACTTGCGTCTTCAATAATTTTTTTCGTTTTGCTTGTTGTGGCGCTTTATTTGGGTTATTTGGTAAATTTATATTGGTATTACGGGAATAATGCGGCGCTTATTTCTCAGAGTAATGGGATAAATGTGGCGGTTTATTTTTGTTTTAACGAGAATTCTTGTTCAAAGGATGTTAGTGCGATTAATCAGGAATATTTGCAGCAGGCGCAGAGCGGGCAAACGACCGAAGTGAAGCAGTTTCTCGCGGTGAATTATTGGCCGGAGCTTAGAAAGAGCATGTATTTGGAGTTTATGCTCGGTGCAATGGCTGCATGGATACCGTTTTTTCTTTTCGGTTTTTACGATAAAAGGAAAGAAGCAAAATAATTTAAGCTGCGTTTTTAGTTCTGAAAAAACGTGATTTCAATAGTGCTTTAATCCTTATCTTCAACTTTTTTGTTATGTCAAAAAATTCGGCAAAAAAAACATCGGCTTATGTTGAGGGGTACGGTTGTGCGCTTAATATTTCTGAAACTGAAAAGTTGCAGGGATTTCTTGAAAAAAATTGTTTTCAACTGGTCGATGATTTCAAAAAAGCAGATATTGTTGTAATCAACACTTGTGCGGTAAAATTGACAACTGAACAGAGAATGCTTTCCAGAATAAGAAAATTGTTTGCGGAAAAAAAGAATAATTCTAAACTTGTTGCTTTCGGCTGCCTTTCCGCCGCGAGGGGCGAGGAAATAAAAAAAATTTCAAAAAAAATCATTGTTTTAAATACGCATCTTGAATCTCTTTGTAAAGCGCTTTCTCTAAAAAATCAAAGTTTTTCTCCGAAAATAAAAAGCATTAATTGCAAGGATAATATTTCTATAATTCCATTGTCAACAGGGTGCGTTGGAAATTGTACTTATTGCATCACAAAAATTGCCCGCGGAGAGTTGCGTTCTTATTCAGAAAATGAAATAGTGAAAGCCTTTGAAAGAGAAGTAAAAGTTTCTGGAGAGATTTGGTTAACTGCACAGGATTCGGGTTGTTATGGATTTGATCGAAAATCTTCTCTTCCAAAGTTGCTTAAAAAATTGTTGCAAACTGATGGAAATTATTTTATTCGTTTGGGAATGATGAATCCGAATAATTTCAAAAAAGTTCACCGACAATTACTTCCCCTATTCAAAAATAAGCATCTTTACAAATTTCTTCATTTGCCGGTTCAAAGCGGTTCCGATAAAATTTTGAAGGCGATGGGCAGAAAATATTCGAGGAGTGATTTTTTGGAATGTGTTCGGCTTGCTAGGGGTGCCTGTCCGAGCATAACTATTTCTACAGATATTATTGTGGGGTTTCCTGGAGAAACGCAGAAAGATTTTGAAGATACGCTTTCCCTTCTTGTGAAAGCAAAACCTGACGTGGTAAATATTTCGCGTTATGGTAAGCGTCTTGGGACTGCGGCGGTTAAAATGGGTGGACAAGTTTGCGAGTTGGAGAAGAAATCCCGCAGTCGTAAAATTTCTGCTTTTTGTAAGAAATTGTTTTTGGAAAAAAACAAGTTATTAATTGGAAAGGAATTTGAGGCGTTTGTTTCTGAAATGGCGAATAACGGCTTTTTCACCGCCCGCACCCAGAATTATCGCCCGGTTTTAGTAAAAGGGCGGTTTGGGGAGTTTATCAGGGTGAGAATGAACAGGGCGCATTCGAATTTTTTTGACGGGGAAATAATTTCAATTTAGTAATGATTTTTTTCGGGTTTGCGCTATTGCTTTTGGTTTTTAAATATTTAGTTCATAATTCGATTATGTTTGAGATGCTTGGGCTCGTCTTAAAAAAGACTGCTGAGGAATATTCGGCAAATATAAAGGTCGCGGTTAGTTATCTTCTTCTGCTTGTTTTTGTTTTTATTTTTGTCTTGTTTCAGGATTTTTATATTGCTTCAGGGACTGTTTTTTTGAGTTACAGTTCTTCAGTTTCGGTTTTGGGCGCTTTGCTTGTTGGACTTGTTTTTTTGTATTTCTTTTCTTTTTTTGTTTCCCTTACAATTTACTCTGTGAGAAGGGACGTGCAGCACATGTCACTAGACGAATATTGGAACGAATTGTTGCGCGGTTCCTCCCTAAAAATATTTTTGTTTTATTTGGGGCTTGCAATATTGTTTTACATTCTTTCTGTTTTGGGGCTTCAATTCGGGATAAGCCTTTCAATTATTGCAGCAATTGATTTGATAGTTGCTTTTGTGTTAATGTATGTTCCTCAAAGTATTGTTTTAGACGAGGATTCAATATCGTTTGGAATCGGCGAGAGCATAGGTTTCGTTTTAGCTCAGCCGCTCCTTGCAATATCTGCTGTTTTAATAGGATCTTTTATTCTTGCAATAATTTTTTTCATAGAATTTGGCTTGGATCTTGCAGGATTTCCTGGAAATTTTGTTTCACTTGTAATTGTTCTCGTTCTATTGCTCCCGCTAATTGAGCAAATGAAATCCTATTCTTACATTATGAAATCAGATCTTCTAAGGAGTGTCGAATATTATCAATCAAAGGCCATTCCTGCTCCAAAGCCCATGAAGATCAATGCAACAAGGCTCAGGGAAAAAAATTTCGGCGGAAAATTATAAAAATTTTGTTTCATTAGTTCATTTTTAAAAATCGTGCTCTTCTTTTTCTGCTTCTGGCGCGCAAAACTTTTTTTTCTTCTGCGGCAAAGTATTTGACGCGTGGTCTGTCGTGCGCAGTTTTTTTGTCCTGTCTTATCGGTCTCGCGTGTGCATCGGGTTTAACCGCGTATAAAACTTGGGTTGGTCTAGCTTGATAAAGGTCAACGCTGCCAGCGCGGCTGTATCTGCTAGTCAAGTTTGCGTTCACGGAGCTTCTTCCGGAAAGTTTTTTCCAGAATCTGTGCATTAGATTGTTAGTTGGTTTTTTCACTGGCATGCAGAAAACTTATTCTTTGATATATATAAATGTGTCGCAAATTTTTCGAATAGGCGACTTGCTTTTCTCAAATTTTCTTCGAAAAGCAAACCTTAAATAGTTATTGGGTTTAGTTGTTTAATAAGTTGTTTCGTTTTTTGAACTTTTAAGGTGTTTTTAGTTGGCAGCGTCACTTGACAAAATAGATAATATTATTCTCAAAGCACTTCTGTTGGACGGCAGGGCTTCTTTTTCGGCGATTGCCCGTGAAACAAAACTCACTGATGTTGCAATAAAAAAAAGGGTCGAATCATTGAAGCGAAAAAGAGTGATTCAATCTATTTCTGTGGACTTAAATTATAAGGCACTTGGTTATGAGAACCCGATTTTTGTGCAGATGCGCACTGAAACTTCAAAACAGAAAGACGTTCTAAGAAAACTTGCCGCGATGGATTTTGTGCTTGAGCTTTATCAGGTTCTCGGCGAGTATAATTTAATTGCGAAAATTATTGTTCCGAATTTGGAAAGTGCTGAAAAGTTCATAAATCAATTGGGGCTTATTGATGGCGTGATTGATTTGAAAACAATGGTTGTTATGGCTGAGCAGAAACAGTCTCGCACGCTTCCAAGCATGCCATTGCAAAATAAATTGTAAGTTCAGAGTCAGCTATTTTTGGAAGTATTATTTTTTCGTTGATTGTCTGAACAGTGTTTTGGATTTTTAATTGTTTTCTAAGCATTTCTTTTTTTAATGGACCTTATTATTTCCGAAAAGGCTATTGCGGGCGAGAGAATCGCCGAACTTCTTGCAGATGGAAAAGTTTCGAACAAAAACATTTCCGGCGCAAAAGTGTTTGAGTTTGAGTGGAAAGGAAATGATATTCGCTTAATTCCTTTGAGAGGTCACATTTCGGATGTTGAATTTCCTTCACAGTACTCAAACTGGATTGGTACGGATGTAAGGAAATTGATTGACGCTGAAATACTTTATTCTCCTACCGAAGAGGCGATAATTTCTTGCATTCGAGATTCAGCGCCTGATGCGGAAAGGATTATTGTTGCAACGGATGCTGATCGCGAAGGCGAATCAATCGGTTTGGAAGCCTTGAATTATGCGAAAGAAACTAATGGGAAAATAAAAGTTGAGCGCGCCTATTTTTCGGCAATAATAAAAGAGGATATAACGAAGTCTTTTGATTCGCTCGAGAAATTTGATTATAATTTTGCTTATTCTGCCGACGCCAGACGTGAAATTGATTTGATGTGGGGTGCGGTGCTTACAAGATTTGTTTCGCTCATTTCGGGTCAACTTGGAAAAGAGTTTTTGAGTGTTGGGCGTGTTCAAACTCCGACACTTGCTCTCATTGTGGACAGGGAGAAAGAACGTCTTGCTTTTAAATCAAAAAAATATTGGGAGATTTTAGCGCATTGTGAAAAGGATAAACAAAAATTTTTGGCTTCTCATGCGGAAGGAAAGTTTTGGAATGAGGAAAAAGCTAAAAAGGTTTTTTCAAAAAAGCCCAAAAGTGCTATTGTTAAAAATGTTGAAAAGAAAACTCGCACCTTAAAAAAACCGGTTCCTTTTAATACGACAGAATTTTTGCGTGCCGCAACTGCAATCGGGTTTTCTGCAGGGAAAGCTATGAATGTTGCAGAAGCTCTTTATCAACGCGGTTTCACTTCCTATCCGCGCACGGATAATTGTGTTTATCCAAAGAATCTTGATTTGCGTGAGATTTTGAACAGGCTTGTGTCGGTGCATGAATTTGAGCGCGATGCATTAAAAATTCTTGAAAAAAAAATTTTGACACCTTCGGCGGGAAAAGAGACCAAAGATCATCCTCCGATTCATCCTGTTTCCGCGGTTCAAAAGGAAATGCTGATTGCGGATGATTGGAGAATTTATGAACTTATTACAAGGCGTTTTTTTGCAACTCTTTCGGATGATGCGCAAACTGAAAATTTGAATGTTGTTTTGGATGCGGAGGGCGAGCCTTTTGTCGCCCGGGGTCAAACTATTATTTTTGCAGGGTGGAAGGCATTTTATCCTTACAGCAAGTTATCGGAAGTTTTGCTTCCAAAACTTGAAGTTGGCAATAGCGTTAAAATTGAGAATGTTGAATTGCTTGGAAAGGAAACAGAACCTCCTGCGCGTTACAGTCAAGGGTCTCTCATAAAGTTAATGGAGGAAAATAATCTTGGAACAAAATCCACGAGGCCTGCAATTATTCAAAAACTTTATTCTCGACGCTATCTTGTCGGAGGAAGCAGTATTGAGCCAAGCAAAGTTGCTTTTTCAGTTATTGATTCTTTGGAGAAACACTGCTCGCTTGTAACCAAACCGGAAATGACTTCCAGTCTTGAAAAAGAAATGGATGAAATTGCGGCAGGAAAGAAAACGCGTGAGGAAGTTGTAACTGCGTCCGGGAATTATTTACGAAAAATAATGGATTTGCTTTTTAAGGAAAAAGATACTGTGGGGGGTGAGTTGAGAAATGCGTTGCGTTTCAGTTCTGTTGTCGGCAAATGTTCAAAATGTGAAAACGGCCAGCTTGTAATAAGGCAGGGAAAATCTGGAAAACGATTTGTGGGGTGCAGCGAATATCCGCGGTGTAATAATTCTTTTCCTCTTCCGCAGAAAGGGACAGTAACAACTACTGCAGACACTTGCCCAGAGTGCGGCGCACCGATTATAAAGGTAAGAAACAACAGGTTTTCTTACAAAATGTGTTTAACAATGACTTGTGTTACTAAAAAGGATTGGGGCAAGAAGAAAGAAGCGAGAGAAAAAATTTTGACGAAAAACTCTTTACAAAAAGATTCTGTGGAAAAAGCGGTTGGGAAGATTGAAAAAAGTGCTGTTGAAAAAGTTTTTGAAAAAAAAGATTCGGCGATTTCCGGAATCGTGGTTAAACCCGTCAACATGAAAACGGCAAAGCAAAAAAAAGTTTTGAAAAGAAAAGCGAAATCGGTTTCTGAAGATCTTTTGAATGAGCTGGAAGAAGAAGAGGAAATGAACTCAAAACTAAACTAATTTTTTTACACAACTCCCAAGACAGTTATCTGAGACTAAAATAGTGTTCGTTAAAGTTTATTTATTCGGCTGACTGGCGGGTTACTGGAAGACAAAAAAAATTAGAGATCCTGGTGAGCCTCTCCAATAACCCCAATCAGCTTTCCAATTTTTTCAGCGTTATCCCTTTTAGATAAACCCCCTCCATAAAACTATGACATAATACGCCACTTATTCTTAATAAGTATTAATCGGCTTTTTATGTGCTAAAAAACACATTTAAATAGGTTATTGTGTAATATTTTGATATTAATGCGGTTTTTTGTTAGAATCGCTTCTTTTTTGAGGTGTTTTTTGTGGCACAGAAAATGAGGGTGGATGATTCAATAAGGCTTGACATTTTGAAAGGCTTGCTCGAGAGTAATTCTGTTCAGCCAAATCTTCGTAGGCTTAAGGCTAAAACAAAGTATCACTTGGCGACCATTAAAGCCTCTCTTGATTTTTTGAAGAAGGAAGGAATTTTGCTCGGCTATGGCCCAAAAATTGCATTTTGGAAACTTGGTTATAAACTTGAGGCTGTTGAGCTTTTGCAGTTGGATTTTTCGAAACAAGAGCTTGTGGAGCAATATCTCAAAGCGGCTGAAAATGATCCGCATGTTTATGCGCTGTACTCCATAATGGGTTCGGGCAACTTTAATGTTGTGAGTTCCCAGTTTTATTCGGACGTTGAATCCTACCACAAAAATTTACAGGAACGTTATGTGAAAAAAATTCCGAATTATTATGATGTTGTGAAAGACAGGCAGGTCTTTTACATGACCGAGCCGACTTTTAAGCGCGGTTCACGAACCGATTCAATAATTGAAATCATGCGTAAGAAAACTGGCATGGATTGATTTGATGGAAAAAGATTTGATTGAAATTGATTTGAATAAGTCAGTTGATAAAAATGCTTCAGAGTATTTTGAAAAAGCGAAGCTCGCGCGCAGAAAAATCGATGGAATAAAAAAAGCCGTCGCGCATACTGAAAAAAAGATTTTGGAAAACGCGGAGAAGGAAAAAATTTCTTCGGCAATTTTGGATAAAACTTTTATTAAAAAACGGGCGAAAAAATGGTTTGAGAAATACAGATGGTTTTTTTCCAGCGATAGCTTCCTAGTTATCGGCGGAAAGGATGCGCACTCAAACGAAGAGGTTGTGAAGAAGCGGATGGAAAAAAATGATGTTTATTTTCATGCGGATGTTTTTGGCGCACCGCACTGCATAATAAAAACCGGTGGCAAAACCGTTCCGGAACAAACTATGAAAGAAGCCGCGCAGTTTGCGGTTTCCTTTTCAAAGGCATGGGAAGAAGGTCGTGCCGGCGCAGACGCATATTCTGTTTCTCCGGAACAGGTTTCGAAAAAAGCTCCTTCCGGAGAATCCATGGGAACAGGCGCTTTCATGATTTATGGGGAAAGGAAATGGTTCAAAAATGTGCCGCTCAGTTGTGCAATCGGCTATTTTGAAAAGGAAAATGTTTTGATGTCCGCTCCGTTTTCCGCTGTGAAAAAAAATTGTTCATTTTTTGTAGAGATTAAGCAGGGAAGATTGAAGAAAAGCGACGCGGCAAAAATGCTTAAAAAAATTTTTGAATTGAAAGGAACCGTTTTTAGTGTGGATGATTTTGTTTCGGCGCTTCCGAATGGTTTTTTCGAAATTTTTGAAAAATAATAGGCTTTTTTTTCCAATTTTTTTTGAAAATGGTGTCTTTTTAATCCTTTTTTATTCTACTTATTTTGCAGAGTTTGTTGGCGTGAATTTTTATGGTAAAGGAAGATAAGGAAGTTGTTTTGCAGGTTCTTGACCCTGATCCTACGCATGTTGGGCGCAATATTATCACGCTGGACAAAGAGACAAAAAATATTTTGGGGATAACTTCCGGAGAGATTGTTGAAATAGAGGGTTTGGAAAGCAAAAAAAAGACTGCGGGGATTGTTTGGCCGGCGCGTACAGAGGATGAGGGAAGAAAAGTTGTGCGCATGGATTCTTTCATAAGACACAATGCGGGCGTGGGTCTGAATGAAAAGGTAAAGGTGAAAAAGGTTGTTCCAAAAGAGGCGAAAAAAGTTGTTCTTGCGCCGATTGAAGAAGTCAGAATAATCGCTTCTGGTTATGACAGAATTTTAAAGAAAAGTTTTTTGGGAAGACCTCTCACTGCGGGCGACAATGTTTGGGTTTCTGTTTTCGGTTCCGGATTTATTTACAGTGTTGTTGATACTGCGCCGCGCGGAATCGTTAAAGTTGTTGACACTACACAATTTTCTTTGAAAGAGAAGCCTGTCAAGGATGTGCTTGAGGGAATTCCTCGCGTTGCCTATGAGGATATCGGCGGACTAAGCGAGCAGGTTCAAAAGGTTAGAGAAATGGTAGAGCTGCCGATGAAGCATCCGGAGCTTTTCCAAAAATTGGGCATCGTTCCGCCGAAGGGAATTTTGTTGTATGGTCCTCCGGGCACGGGAAAAACTTTGCTTGCGAAAGCCGTTGCCAATGAGGCGCAGGTTCATTTCATTTCTGTTTCCGCTCCCGAAGTTATGGGAAAGTTTGTCGGAGAAGCTGAGGAAAGAGTGCGAAAAATTTTTCAGGAAGCGAGTGAGAATGCTCCTTCTATAATTTTTATTGATGAGATTGATTCGATTGCGCCTAAGCGCGACGAAGTTGTCGGAGAGGTTGAAAGGCGTGTTGTTGCGCAGATTCTTTCTTTGATGGATGGTCTTGCGGCGCGGGGCGAAGTTATTGTAATGGCGGCAACTAATAGGGTTAATTCTCTTGATGAGGCTTTGCGAAGGCCCGGCCGTTTTGACCGCGAAATAGAATTCGGTGTTCCTGATAAAAAATCAAGGAAGGAAATTTTGAGTATTCATACTAGGGGAATGCCTCTTAACAAGGACGTGGATTTGAGTTTTTTTGCTTCCATAACACACGGTTTTGTTGGAGCGGATTTGCAAGCGCTTTCAAAAGAAGCTGCGATGAAAGCTTTGAGACGTTACCTTCCAAAAATAGATTTAGAGGATGAAACGATTCCTGCAGAAGTGCTTGAAAATTTGATGATAACTAAACAGGATTTTTTAGACGGTTTGAAGGATGTTCAGCCTTCTGCTTTAAGGGAAGTCGCTATTGAGATTCCAAATGTTCATTGGAGTGATATCGGCGGGTTGGAGGGTGTGAAACAAGAGTTGAAGCAGGCTGTAGAATGGCCGCTTAAGAAACCCGAGGCTTTCAAGGAAATGGGAATAAGGCCGCCGAGAGGTATTTTGTTGTATGGTCCTCCGGGCACGGGAAAAACTTTGCTTGCGAGAGCTGTTGCAACTGAAAGCGAGGCGAATTTTATTTCAGTTAAAGGGCCGGAGCTTTTGAGTATGTGGGTCGGTGAAAGTGAAAAGGGAATCAGAAAAATTTTTAGAAGAGCGAGACAGGTCGCCCCATGCATAGTTTTTTTTGATGAAGTTGATGCGGTTGCTTCAAAGCGCGGTTCTCATTCTGGCGCAAGAACTTATGATCAAATGGTCAACCAGATTCTTACCGAACTTGACGGAATAGAAACAATAAAGGATGTTGTTTTTATTGCCGCAACTAATCGTCCGGATTTGATTGATACCGGGTTGCTAAGGCCCGGAAGAATTGACAAATTGATTGCGGTTCCGGCGCCTGATGAAAAAGCGCGTGAGGCGATTTTAAAGGTTCATACAGGGGGGGTAAAACTTGATAAATCTGTTTCCATAAAAGATTTGGCTCAGAAAACAAACGGGTTTTCCGGAGCGGATTTGAACGGGTTGGTTAGGGAGGCGGCATTGCTTGTTTTGCAGGAAAACAAATTGCGGGTCGTGCCTGTCACCATGCAGCATTTCGAACAGATTTTGAAAAAAATGCGTCCGACCATTGACGATCAGACGACAAAGGCTTACCAAGAATTCGCGGAAAATGCTTTGGAATACAGGCCAACTTATGTAAGATAAGTGTAATTAATTTTTTTTGTTTTTTCTAATTTTTTTGAATTTTATGCGAGCGCGATTCCGAATATTCCTAAAAGTAGTTGTGGGAAAAAAACCAGTATGGCGGCAATGCCCATTACCGCAAGCCATATTTTTTTGTTCCAAATGAAAACTTTCGCCCCGTCAAAAACAAAGAACGGAAGCATGTTGAAGAATGCGAAGAAGAAATTTATTTGTGAAACGTGATAAAGAATTATTGGAATGATTCCCATTGAGGAACTGTAAATATCGCTTTTTATTAGCGCAATCGCAAATAGCAGAAATATGAATCCGATGAAAATGTTTGTAATCGGTCCGGCTACTGAAATTAAGCCGTTTTGTTTTCTTGTGACATTTTTTCCAAAGAAATATGTTGCGCCTGGTGCCGCCAGAACGAATCCTGTAAAGAATGAGAATAGAAGCGCGATTGCGAGCATTCCGTACCACGCGCGGTATTCCGAGTGGAAACCGAATTTTCTTGCCGCCTGCCTGTGCGCCAATTCATGAAAAACAAAACCTGTTCCAACTGCAAGGAATGCGATTGGCAGTGTTACAAATATGTCCTCCATTCCGGATGAGAATGTTCCGAGGACTATTGCGAATGCTATACTAAGAGTAACCCACGAAAGTATTATGTCGAATTTTTCCTGGTTCTTCATAGTGAATAACAGTTTTGCGACAGGTTTAAAAAAGTAAATTTGTGGCAAACAAAAGTTATTTATTTTCTGGAAACAAAGATAATTTATGGATTTTGAGTTCAGGGAGGCGACATTGAAGGATGTTCCTGCGGTAATAAAATATTTTGAAGCGGTCAAAGATGATTTTGTTCCTTCGTTGGATAAGCGGGGAAAAAGCATTTCAAAATTGGTTCTTGAGGGGTTCAGAAGTGAAAGGGGTTTTTTTCTGGCGTTTGCACGAAAACCTGGCGGGAATGAATTAGCGGCTTTGATAGGGTATAAGTTGAAGTTTTCGCCGCAGAATTTGGCGATGAGCCCGCTTTTGAAAAAAAAGCTCGGTTCAATTGAGGCGCTGGGCCCATACAGAAAAGGCGCTGCAAGTGAACACGGCATAATTTCATTTCTTTCTGTGAAGAAGAATTATCGGGAATCATTCGGGCTTGGAAATTTGCGCAAGTTCGAAAGGCCAATTCTTAACAAATTCAGGGCAAGGGGGATTAAGCACGTCTGGATAAAAACTTGGGGGACAAATGCCAGGGCATTGGGGTTGTATAAGTGGGTGGGTTTCAATGAAGTTACTCGCCATGTGCATGACAGGGTGGATCCGCTTACGGGCAAACCTGTGGATACTGTCGTAATGGCAAGGGAATTAAAGCCGCTTGAAAGAGCACCGGCATCTCGAAGTAGATTGACGACGCCAATGGGTGTTGCGCGTAAGCGGCAGGCAAGAAGGTTGGTTCCCGTTTAATTTTTTTCGTTTTTCGACGAAAAGAATGAAATGTTTTTAAATTCGAAAAAATCAGCTTATTTCATGAAATTTTTTTCAGAATTTTTCTTTGAGGAAGAGCGCGCCCAAATTTCGGTCGAACTCATAATTGTTCTCGCAGCGGTTGTCGCGGTTGTGCTTTTGCTTGTCGGCCAGTTGCAATCAACCTCTGAAGAAGGTGCTGACAAGTTCAAGAAAACTGCCGACAACGTTTTCAAGAAAATCGACGAAATCTAATGGCATTTCTGTTTAATGGTTTTTATGTTCGACGGCGGAAGGGGGCAGAGTTCGCTCGAGTTCCTGCTCCTATTGCTTGGATTTTTTTCCGCGCTCGCGATTCTTCTTCCCGCAATTTCTTTTTCCATGGACGCTTTTTTTGAGGCGAATGACACTGCGCTGGCAAAGCAAATCGCCGAACGCGTACAATCAACTGCCGGCGATTTCGATTTTTTCGGGAATGGTTCGAAAACCGTTTTTGAATTTGTTCCTGCGCGGAGCATAATCGTTTCTTCCGATGGCAGAAGCATTTTTTTTGCCACTTCCTCAAAGCGATTTGAAGTAATTTTTGCGGTGCCGCAAAATTTTCAATTAAAGGAGTTTAAGGAAAAATTTTTTGTGGAATTGGGCAAGGAAAATGGAGCGGTTGTTTTCAAATCTTATTCAAATTAATTCACTCGAAGCAAATTTTTATCGAAACATTTTTTTCATTTAGGCTATCGTCCAATAAAGTTGCTTCGCTTGAAACGCAGTTTTTTCCTTCGCCCGCCTCGCAGGTTATATAATTCCCGTTTGTGGTTATTTTAAATTTTTTTTTAAACAGCAATTCTGCGTCGGAAGCCATTTCCGGTTCCGCCGGAAATTTCGCGCTCCAGACTTTCAACAGGTCGTTTTCCTGCTGTATTATTACAAGTTCTTTGAATGAAAACGTTTGGTGCTGAAAAAGCGTCAGAATCGCAATCGCCAAAAGCAGCACCGAAATAACCGCTTCAAGCGAAAAAACAAAACCTCTATTCAATTAAGCACCCTGTAATTTCCACAATTGTTTTTTCCGAATCGACAAACGCCAGCCTTTTTGCGGTTATGCAGGTTTCTGAATTTTTTTCTTCCGTAAAAATCGTTTTTTCGTTTTTGGCGTTCGTGTTTGTTAAAGTGATTTTTTTTATGAAAAATTTTTTGGAGGCCGTCTGTTTTATTGTTGAAAAATTTTTTGATTCGATTTCGTTCGATTTTACCCGTTTTTTTTCATAATCTACTTTGCAGGCTCCGAGCAGCGCGTTTTCGGGCGAATAATTTTTTACAAAAGCGTCCGCTGTCAATAATGTTTTTTCTTCAAGAATAAGCTGTTTGCTTGTTTTTGAAATATTTTCAGAATAATTTGAAATGTTTGTAAAGAAAATTAGCAAAGAGAACAGAATAATTGTGGAAGCGATAATCGCGTCCGTTGAAAAAATCATTCCCTTATTTGAGGTAATGCCCAAATGTTTTCACCTCTGCACCGAGTCCGTTTTCAATTTCCGCCAGCGTTTCCGTTTCCTTTTTGCCGCCTGCACGCGATGCAGTAGCTTCTTTTCCTTCAAGCGTGCAGTTCATTTCGCCGGCGTATGAATCGATTCCGTTCGAATAAATCGAGTCGATTATTTCCGCGCACAGAAAGGATTCCCCTTTTGATTCCATTGAACCTTGTGCGAGTGAAATATTTTCTTCTTGCGCCGAAAGAACGGAAAGCATTGCGGCGAAGAAGGCAAGCAGTGCTATCAGCGAAAGTAGCGCTTCCAAAGTGTTCAAAAAAATCCTCCGATAAAATTTCCTTCGTTTTTGCATTGGCATTAGTTTTTTACCAGCCTCATTGTGTAACCGATGGGTATTGTGAATTTTGTTGTTGAGTTTTTTCCGAAACTTTTTGAGATTATGGTGTTTTTTTGCAGATTTGATGAGAAAGAATATTCTCCGTACCCTCCAACGGAAGTTTCTATTACGAAAGCGTTGCTAGTTTCGTTCAAAAATTCTTTCCCGGTTGTTTTTGAAATTGTTTCGCCGAATATCGTTGATTCTTCCGCCCTCTCCGCAAGGTAATTTGTGAGTGCGGAATTTATTTCATCTTTCGCCAATTCCGGTTTCATGTTTCTTTTTGCAATTTGTTCTTCCAGTTTTTTTTCTATTATTTTGTCGGTGTTGTTTTCCATCAGAGTCCTTTCTTTGCTTGATATTTCCATTTCAATCAGCGCGCTTTTTCCCTTTTCCAGTTTTGAGTAAAAATTGTTTCCTGAAATTGAGAGGCTTAGGAGTATTGCGAGCATGGCAAGTGTTATGCTAAAGCTGAAGAGTCCGCGCATAAAAGAGTTTTTTTTGAAGGATTAAAAAGTTTTTCCAAGAATTCGTTGATTGCAGAAGATTTTTTTTATAATATGAATGCGAAAAGAATCAGGAGGGTGAATAATACTGTTGCAATGGTCCTGTCGTAGTATGCGAGTACTCCCGCAATTACCGGAACAATTACTGTCAAATAACCGAATTCGGGCCATTTGTGCACTACGATTAGAGATGCGAGAGCTCCCAATGCGACGAGAAAGAACATGAAGGCTACAAAACCCCCTATTTTTTCGGAAACAGAGTCGCTTATTTTTGTGAACCATTTGTCAACTTGTCCGCTTTTCTTTTCGTCCGCCATTTTCAATTCCGCCCGCCTATCAGCCGTATTATTTTGTGTGTTTTATTCTTTAAATAACTTGCTGTTTTTTCTGTCGAATTGACTGGAAACCTTTAAAATAACGAATAAGCTTACTTTTCTGGTAGTGTTAAAAGGCGTTGAAAATGGCTGATTTGGAGAGAATTAGGGAGTTAAGCGATATTGAAAGGAAGGCACTTTCGATTCTCGAACAGTCGGAAAAAGGATTCGAAGAAGTCGCGTCCGAAACGGGTCTTTCGATTGATTCCGTTAGAAGGGCATGCGCATGGCTTGCTGAGAAAGGATTTGCAAAAATTTCAGAGAAGCGTTCAGAAAAACTTTTTTTAACCGCAGAAGGGAAAACCGCACTTGATAAAGGGATGCCTGAAAATGTTTTCCTTGAAGCGCTTACAAAGCTCGGCGGGAAATCTGATTTTAATTCGCTTATGAAAGAATCCGGCCTTGGGCAGCAGGGATTCACCGCCGCGTTTGGAATAAACAAGAAAAAGGCTTTCATTACAATTGTCGGTGGAGTTATTGAAGAAACGGGTGTTGCAAAGGAGCAGGAAAATTTTGGCGAGCAGAATTTGCTCGAATCTATTTCAGAGGGCAAGGCGGTTTCTGCGCCGGAACTTGTTAAGCGGGGTCTTGCGGAAAAAAAGGATTTTGTTGAAAGGAAAATTTGTATAACTGCGGAAGGAAAAAACGCGCAGGAAGTTTTGCGAACGCAAAAAGTTTCCCGCACTTATGATGTAGAAGCTCCTGTTCCCGAAATTTTTTTGGGAAAGAAAGCTCCTTACGTTCAGTTTCTTTGGCAGGTGAGACAAAAATTGGTTGCTCTTGGTTTTAAGGAAATGTATTCTCCGCTGGTTGTTCCGGAATTTTACAATTTTGATGTGTTGTTTCAGCCGCAGAATCATCCTGCAAGAGCTATTTCGGATTCTTATCAATTGAAGAATCTTAAATCAGGGAATCTTCCTTCGAAAAAAAAGGTTGATGCGATTCGCGCTGCGCACGAACACGGCGGAAAATCGGAAAGCGTCGGGTGGCGATATGATTGGGATGAAAATATTGCGGGAAGGCTTATGCTCGCTTCGCAGACGACGGCGCATAGTGCGAGGCGGCTTGTAGAAGGAGTTGAATCTCCTGGAAAATATTTTTCGATAGCAAGGGTTTTTCGGCCAGATGTTCTTGACGCTACTCATTTAATAGAATTTAATCAGATGGAAGGTTTTGTTGTCGGAGAGGATTTGAATTTCACGCATCTTCTCGGAATGCTTAGGGATTTCGCGGTTGATTTTGCGGGTGCTGAGAAAGTAAAGTTTTTGCCAGATTATTTTCCTTTTACCGAACCGAGTGTTCAGCTTTCCGCAAAGCATCCTGATCTCGGGTGGATTGAGTTTGCGGGTGCAGGGATGTTTAGGCCTGAAATTTTGGAAAATCTCGGCATCAGGGGGCAGGCAATCGCATGGGGTGCCGGTCTTGACAGGCTTGCGATGTTCAAGCTAGGAATAAAAGATATCAGGGAATTGTTTTCGGAAGATATCGGTTATTTGAGAAAAGCAAAGGCGGTGATGCTTTAATGCCAAAATTTGAAGTTTCAAAAAAAGATTTGGAATCACTTATCGGAAAAACTATTTCAATGAAATCTTTGGATGAGCTTTTGGAGTTTGCAAAGTCGGAGCTTGACGGCGTCGAGGGGGATGTTCTCAAAATTGATTGTAAGGAGACTAATCGGCCTGATTTGTGGAGCGCCGAAGGGTTAGCTCGCGAAATAAAGGCCAGAATTGGAAAAGAAAAGGGGTTGTGCGCTTACAAAGTTGGAAAAATGGGCGTAGATGTTTTTGTTGATTCGAATCTTGAGAAAGTCCGCCCGTTTATTGTGTGCGCGGTTGTCAGGGGAGTAACTGTTAATGAAAATTTTTTGCTGCAGATGGTGCAGTTGCAGGAAAAAGTGTGTGAAAATTTTGGCAGAAAGAGAAGGGAAGCTGCAATAGGGCTCTATGATTTTGATGCGATGAATCCGCCTATTGAATACAGGGGTTTTAGGGATAAGGAAATAGAGTTTGTTCCGCTTGAATGGAAGGTTCCAATGAGGCCGACTGAAATTTTGTCTCAACATGAAAAAGGAAAGGCTTATGCGGCCTTGCTTGATAATATCGAATTTTATCCGATTGTAATGGATTCGAAAAAAATTGTTGCTTCTATGCCGCCGATAATAAATTCCGATTCCACTGGCAAAGTCACTGAAAAAACAAGGAATCTTTTTGTGGAAGTTACTGGATTTTCTATAGAAACCATCGAAACTGCGCTTGAGGTTATGTGCATGGCTCTTGCCGATCGCGGCGGGAAAATTTATTCCTGCAAAATGCATTATCCCAAGGGAAAAATTTATCCGAAAAGTATTTTGGAATCTCCTCGCTTTTTAACAAAGAAAATTTCTTTTGAAAAGCGGCTGGTTGAAACAAAAACAGGTTTTAAGCTTGGGGATTTAAAAATAAAAGAGCTTCTTGAGCGCGCCCGTTATAATGTCAAAATAGATTCCAAAAAAATTTCCGTAGAATATTCTTCTTACAGAGCGGATATTTTGCACCCTGTTGATGTAATAGAAGATTTGCTTATTTCTTACGGTTTCAACAAAATAGTTCCTCAGCCGATAAAAATGAGTGTTATAGGTTCGCAGAGGGCGGAGGAGGAATTTTTTGAATTGGTGAGGGATGCCTGCGTCGGAATGGGGTTGCAGGAAATTCTTACGTATAACATGACTTCTAAAAAATTACAGTCTGAAAATTTTCTTGCAGATGAGGGTTTTGTGGAAATAATGAACCCGATTTCTCAAAATTATTCGATTATGCGCAAAAGGCTGTCGCCGCAGTTGCTCGAATTTTTAACTAAAAATAAGTCCGAATCTTATCCGCAAAAAATTTTTGAAATCGGAACCTGCCTCGAATTGCACAAAGATTCCGAAAACGGGGTCAGGCAGACGACAAATCTTTGCGTAGCGCTTTCTTCTTCCAAAGCGAATTTCACTGACATAAAGTCGGCGCTTGTTTCCGCCTGCAATTATTTGGGGCTTAAGATGGAGTTGAGGAAAAAAGCTTTTTCTTTTATGGGCGAAAATTCTGCAGAGATTCTTGTAAACGGCAAAGCAGGGTTTGTGGGGGAAGTTTCTTCCGATGTTTTGCAAAATTTCGGCTTGAAGAATCCGGTTGTTTTGTTTGAATTTCCGCTGTGCTAATTTGAGTGGGGTGTTTTTCGGTAAATTTTTAGCTGATTGCCAAACCGCGGCGCATAGTTTTAATTGTTTTGCATTATTCGATTATTTATGGCAAACTCTTTTGAGAAATCTTTCGGTGAAGGGATTCTGAAGGACGAGCGTTTCCTTTATCCCGAATTTGTTCCCGACAGGTTGCCTTTCAGGGACAAAGAAATCGGCGAGCTTGTTTTTTCGTTGAAGCCGGCTGCGATGGGAAAAAAGCCCGGAAATGTTTTTGTTTCCGGAAGCCCTGGTTCTGGAAAAACCGTTACCTTGAAGTATGTTTTGAACGAGCTTGAGGAATTTTCCGACAGGGCGAAGTGTGTTTATGTGAATTGTTTTGAGACTTCGACGCGCAGCGGGATTCTTGTTAAAATTGCGAATGCGCTCGGCTATCCTGTTCCTGAAAGGGGTTTAGGCAGTGACGAAGTTTATGAGCGGTTTGTTGCCCTGCTTCGTTCCAAAAAAATTGTTCCAATAATTGTTTTTGATGAGTCGGAGCAGTTGTTGAAGTCGGATGATTCGAAAAAACTTATTTACGATTTTTCCCGCATGGGCGAGGACAAGGGGCTTTTTGTCGGCATGGTTTTCATTTCGAATGATTCTTTTTTTCTTTCGCTTCTGGACGAGAGGGTGAGAAGTTCGCTTCAGGCTTCGTACGTTGCATTTGAAAAGTATTCTTCAATTGAATTGAAAGAAATTTTGCGAGGAAGAGCATCTTCCGCTTTTTTTTCAAACGCGCTCGAAGATGAGGTTATTCCGCTGTGTGCCGCGCACGCCGCAAAGAACGGCGGCGATGCCCGAATCGCAATCACTGTTCTTTTGAAAGCTGCGCGTCTTGCTGAACGAGAAGGCGCGGCGCAGGTTCAGTTGAAGCATGTGCGCGCTTCTTTCATGCAGGAGAAGCCGGTGAAGTTTGAAATTGCGGAGAATTTGAGCGAACAGGAATTTTTGGTTTTGAATTTTGTCGGCGGCAAAGAAGTGGATGCGGGAGCAGTGTACAAAGCGCTGAACAAAAAATTTGCCGAACGCACTCTTCGAAAAGCGGTTTCTGATTTGGAGTTCAAAAAGATTTTAAAAACAAGAAAAGTTCCGAAGGGGCGCGGTTTTACCAGAATGATTTCAAAAAGTAAGCAAGTCTGAAGTTTTCGCTTTTTTTTTTGATTTTAATTTGGCGGAGGGAATTGCTCTGCAGCTTCTATTCTCGTAAGTGCATATGCCTGTGTTTTTGCGAATCTTTCTATTTCTTTTAATTTGTTTTTGTCCGGTTCCCTTCCGTTTGCTTTTTTGAATTCAGCGATTTTTTCCTGTTTTATTTCGTTAAAATATTTTTTGAAATATTTTTTTTGGTGTTCTCTCATAAGGAATTCTCTTTTTTCGGCGTAGGGCTTTTCAAGAATTTTCATTCTTTCTTGATATGCTTTTTGTTTCGCTTTCATTATTGGTCGGCTTCGTTCAATTTCCTGTTCAAGTTTCGTTGCCCGCTGCCCGAACCAGAATGCACCTGCTGCAGAAGCAACTGTTGCGCCAATTGCCGTTGCCCTTATCAGTTTTTCTTTCATTCGCATAAAATCACTTCATTTTTATTTTGAGGGGCCGCCCTGGTTAAAGAATTCGATTCCGGCGGTGCCGAGTGCCCTTACTTTTGCGGCTTTTGCAGATTCCTTCATAATTTTTTTCAGTTCTTTTCCTGCGGGTTCTTTTCCGTGTTCTTTTTTGTATTTCGCTTTTTTGGTTTCCAGAATTTGGGGGAATTCGAGCGACGCGTTAATGTTTTCCATTTTTTCTATGAATTCATATCTTTTGTTGGCATATTTTTCCATGAATATGGACAGTTTTTTTTTGATGAGTTCGAGTTGTTTGCCGCTGTATAAAGTCATTTCTGATTTCATGTAAAGAATGGTTTGTTGAAGCTTGTAGGTTTCGTCAATCATTTCGATTGCTTTCCAGTATTCGCGGTTCAGCGAGTTTGCCAGTGCCGGAGAAATTTTTTTGTGTTTATTTAGAAGTTTCACGAAACCCGGGTGGTGTTGAAGTACTTCGGCATGTTGCGCGGTTGGCAAACGATTTTTTTCAAGTTCGCGGATTGTTTTTGTGGCAAGTGCCGGTCGCGTCGTTATTCCGAGGATTGCGGCGGTTACTGCCGTTCCTCGCGCAATTCTTCCGCTTCTTCTAAGGGTTTTCATTTTTTTCCGTTCTCCTAAAAACATTGTGATTGCGTTCTATTTAAATGTTGTCAGAAAGGTTGAATTGGCAGTTTTGAATCTGCGGGTTGAAATTTTTCAAAGTTCGGACGCGATCTTTTTGTAACATTTTTTGCACAAATGGTGTTTTTTCACTTTCGATTTTTTGTCCGGCGGGCTCAAAAGTATGCCTCCGAATTCGCGCAGTTCTTTTTTGCATTTGTCGCATTTTGGTTTTATGCTCATTAAATTCACTGTTTCATATTATTCGCTAAATTGCTTATAAACCCGTTATATTGCCTTTTATTGGCGATTTGAACAAAAAACACCTCTAATTCACGCATTCCCGTTAAATGGGAACATTTATATACTATTTTGGTAGGGTATAGGTTATTGGGCGACAACTTTTTTTGCCCAGTTAAAGTTTTTTTGTGTGGGTGAATTATTTGGCTGTAAAAAAAACTGTTATGGATAAGAAGAGCAGGAAGGACATTAGGTCCGTTAAGAAGGCTGCCGTTAGGGCGCAGAAAAACATTAAGTCTGCAAAGAAAGCCGCTGTTAAAGCGCAGAAGAAAACTGTCGAGCAGGGAAAGGAAATCGAAAAATTGAAATCTGATATTGAGAAGCTAAAAAAAACGAAGAAGCTTTCTTCAAGACACGTTTCTGAATATAATCTTTTTATCAAGAGGCAGATTCTTGCGGGAGCGACTTTCGCAAAAGCCGTTAAGGAGTGGAACAAATACAAGGCGCTTGTGAGCAAGGACAAGAGAAGGCCTTCCGCTTACAACCAATTTATCGGTTCTCAAATGCGATTGGGAAAAACTTTCAAGCAGGCTGTTGCTCTTTGGAAACTCGCGAAGGCTGGCAAACTCGGAAAAAAAGGAAAAACAAGGACTGTTACAAAAACGGTGTTTAAGGTTAGGCGTATAAAATCAAAACCGAGAGTTATTACCAGGACGAGAACAAGAACTGTGGTAAAAAGAATCAGAAGCAAGCCGACGGTCGTTACTAAAGTAAGGTACAGGCGAAGCAAACCGAAGGTAATAACAAAATTAAGGTACAGAACGAGAAAAGTTATTGTTAAGCCGAAAAGAAAAAGAAAAAAAGTATTTTCAAGAATAGTCAGAAGGGTTTCTGTTCCGCGTGTTCGTAAACGAACAATGATTTCTTCGACTGAAACGGTTACTCCTGCGCAGATGCGTTCGATAATGCAGTCTGTTGTTTCAACTGCGGGTTCAAAATCAGTTTCAAGAACTGATGTGGAAGAGCTTTTGGGCGAGAGTGAAGAGGAAATCGCTTTTAAAATAATTCAAACTTATTTCAAAGAGGTTGCGCGGATGGGTTTCAAAAAGCAACTAACTCTCGACGAAATAATTAACGCTTACCTTTATGCATTGGCAAGGGTTAGAAGGCAGGATATTGAAATGACTGCCGTTGCTGAAGCGGTTAGGCGAAGCAGGATAAGAAAATAATTTTTAAGGAGTTTTTTTGGAAGTGATTGGTATGAAGGATGAAGAAGTTGCATTTAGGATAGTAAGGCTTTACTTTGAGGAGATCGCTCGTCTTGGTTTCAAGAGGCAGCTCGATCTTGATCAAATGATAAATTCGTATTTTTATTCATTGAACAGATTGAAGAACAAAGATGATTCGATGAGAAAGTTTGAAAGGAAAATAATCGAAGAACAAAACAGTATTGCCTGCAAAGAAGTTGTTGGCGCTGAAAAGTTCGCTTCGGAGGTTTCGTCTGCACCCGTTCAGGGAACAACTGTTAAGAGGACTGAGATTGTTGAGGAAACAACTTCTTCGGCGGTCGCACCTCCTTCGGAAAATGCGCCTGTGAAATCTAAAACGATTACTGAGATAATCGAAGAGGAAAAATAATTTAAGCCATTTTTTTTGGCAGCCTTTTCGTATTAGTTTTTTTAGACTTTATTTTTTCTTAAAAACTATTTCAACGACGTCGCCGGCTTTGAGCAAGTGCTCTTTTCCAACAACCTGTTTTGTTTTAACGTCAATCGCACGGATGAACCCTTCGCCCATATCCGTATGGAGCGCGTACGCGAAATCAATTGCTCTGGATTCATGGGGCATGAGGAAACAATCCGGAAGCGTTCTTCCTTCCTTATCGACGAGCCCCTTTGTTCCGCCAGGAAAAACGTAGATGTATTTTAGGAAATCGAAAACTGTTTTGTCGAGGCAATCTTGCACACCGGTTCCGCCGAATTTTTCCAAAACATTTTTTCGAATAATTTCGAGTCCGTCTTTTTGTTTTTCGTTTATCTGTCCGGTTATTTCGAAATTCTTCTGCCCCGGATAATAAGTCAAAATTTTTTGTTTCGCCGCCTTTCTGAGTGATAGTTCGCTTGCCGCAGAACAGGGCACAATCATCTGTCCAGGAAATTTTTCCCTCATGCGCTGAATATTTTTTTCGGCTGACGGCAGGTCGCACTTGTTCGCCGCGATTATTATGGGCTTGCTGAGTTCCCTGCATTTTGTTGCAAAGTTTTTTTTGTCCTCTTCACTCCACTCGTCAAACCTCTTTTCTTCTATTTCAAGCATTTTCAAAGCTTTTTCCACGTGCGGCGAAAGTATTTTTACTCCTGCAAGATGTTGTGCAAGCAGCGCGATTCTTTTTCTTGGATCCTTTTCAGGGTTTCTAGCCACTTTCGGCAGGTTGTTTTCAAGTATTTTCAAAAACCACAGATCGATTTCCTTTTCAAGGAACGAAACGTCTTCGCACGGATCGTGGCTTCCTTCCGCAACGGTTTTTCCCTCCGCGTCCGTGCTTCCCGAGGCATCAACAACGTGCACAAGGGCATCCGCCTGGCTCAAATCGTTGAGGAATTTGTTTCCAAGTCCTCTTCCTTCATTCGCGCCCGGCACCAATCCTGCAACGTCGACCAACTCAATCGGAACATATCGCACATAATCGACTACAAATCCGTATCGCGGATTGCTTTGGACTCCGAAAAATTTTCCAGCGTCTTCCACGCGCACGAAACCCATTCCTTTGTTAGGGTTTATTGTGGTGAATGGGTAGCTTGCTATTGCAACGTCTATGAGTGTTGCGGCGCTGAAGAAGGTGCTTTTTCCGCTCGACGGCTTTCCCACTATTCCTATCTGCATCTAATCAGAAATAATTAGTAAGGGTTTTATTTAAATTTGTGGCGGTAAATAGTTGATTTATGACGCTCCTGCTTATTGACAAATATTTTCCGAAAAACTTTGAGGAATTCATAGGAAATTCCGAAATCGTTGATGATGCGAGAAAGTGGGCCGAAAAGTGGCAGAAGGGCGAGAGGCAGAAGCCGCTTCTTTTTTTCGGGCAAACCGGCGCGGGAAAAACTTGTCTCGCTTTTTTGATCGCAAAGCAGTTCGGCTGGCAGTTGTTCGAAACAAATGCCTCTGATTTCAGATCCAAGGATGAAATCGAAAAAGTGATGGGTGCGGCTGTTGCAAACGCCTCGCTTTTCGGCGGCAGACGCCTTATTTTGATTGATGAAGTTGATGGTCTACAGTCCGTTGACAGGGGCGGAGCCGAAGCAATAATGCGAATAATAAAAGAGTCAAGCAATCCGGTAATTCTAACAGCTAATAATATTTATTCCGATAAAAAACTTGTGCCTCTTCGTACGCTTGCTGAATTAAAAGAATTCAAAAAAATTAATTATTTTAGTATTGCGAAACGCCTGAGGGAAATAGCAGCACTTGAAAGAATAGATTTTGAAGACGAGGCTGTAAAGGAATTGGCCAAAAATTCTGCAGGGGATTTTAGGAGTGCAATCATTGATCTTGAAAGTTTGGCGCCGTCAGTTACTATTGAAAAAGTGAAAGCGCTTTTTCCGCGTGAACGCAAAGAAAAAATATTTTCAATAATGACAAAAATTTTCAAAGGAAATTCTGTGAAAGAAATTCAAGGGGCGACTTTCGATTCAGAGGTTTCCGGCGAAATGCTTTTTCGCTGGATGGAAGAGAATATTCCGCGCCAGTTCGATCCAAAGGATTCTGCAGTTGCTTTCGACAAGCTTAGCCGAGCCGATGTTTTTAACGGCAGAATTTTTAGGCGTCAGAATTACGGTTTCCTTCGTTATTCGAGTTTGCTTGCAACTGCTGGTGTTGGCCTTTCAAGAACTAAAGAATATTACGGATGGATTCCTTTTCAGTTTCCTTCTTTGCTTGGTTCGCTTTCAGCGAGCACCGCCGGCAGAGAAGCTCGCAAAAATGTTGCTGCGAAAATAGGGAAGGGAACTCATTGTTCCCGCCGTCAGGCGATGAAGGACTTGCCTTTTTTCAAATTAATGCTTGAGAATAAGTCTGTTGCGCCGCCAATGGTTCATTTTTTCGGTTTTGATGAGAAGGAATTAGCCGAATTGCTTTCGGCGAAAAAGGATTCAAAGAAAGTAAAAGATTTGATTGCGGCTTCTGAATTGATTTCTAAAGAGAATGTGGTAGCAAGGATTAATTCAAATTTTTCGGAGTAATGAATAGTTCGGTTGTGATTTAAAAATTTTTTAGTCGTCTTCGAGTTTTGAATTGTCGGCGACAAAATCCTCTACTTTTTGGGATATTTTTTTTCTTGAATAAAAAATCGCGCCAATTATTATTGCCACGATTATTATAATTGAAATTCCTGTTTCTGTGAAAATTAGGTTGTTAAGTGTTGTGAAAAGGTTAAAGTCTATTGCTATTTGCTTCCAAAGGACATATCTCAGTTCTAGGTTGTTTCCGCTTTTGTATCCTTCCCATTGAACAACTTTTTTTGAACCGATTTGCGAAACTACTGCCGCTGGTTCTACAGGTTCTCTTACTTCTGCTTCTAGAGGTAATTCAATTATTATTTTTGTATTGTCGGGAATTACCCATAGTCCGAATTCGAAAAAATTGTTGAGAAAAATAGCTTTTAGTGCGAATTCGCTTCCGGTAGGAGTCTCGTTAAGTTTTGCCATTAGAGGGTCGTCTAGATTATAACTTATTTCAAGATAGGTGTCTTGGCCTTCGTTGTAATAAATTTTTTTATTTGAAATTCCGCCGTCTTTAGCATTCGGATTTTTTATGTTTGGCTGAAATTTTGAGTTGAATTGCAGCCATTTGTCCATGTCAGAGCCGAGTTGTGTGCTTGTTGTTCTAAACGAGGCTCTTTCGGTTTCATTTGGAAAATTAAGGTAAAATCTTTCTGTAGCGGAAGCATTTCCGTTTGAATCAACTTGTATTCTTACTTCATGAGTGCCTATTTCATATTCCTGCGCATAAACTGGAACAATTAGAAAGAATAGAATCAATGCAATCGGCAGTATGAAAGCTTTTTTCATAATCAATATTTTGTTCTTAAGTATTAAATAACCTTTTTCGGACATGTTTTTCGTATTTTTTTTATTTTTTCGTTCTTTTGCTGTTTTTTGAGCTTTTTTTCAGGCACCTTTAAATTACACTTGGCTATTATATTGTATTGAAGGGAACGAGAGCGCGGGTTTTTTGATGGTAGAGGTCCAGTACTTTGGGCACTCCTTTTTTAGAATTGGAGGCAAATCAGGCAACATAATAATTGACCCGATTTTTGATTCTACTAAAACTGATTTTAAACGCATTGCAAAGATTCCGGTAAAGCCGAAGGATTTGAAGAACGTTTCTTTCGTGCTTTTGTCCAATGAAACTCCTGAACATTTTGATAAGCGGGCTGTTGAAGAAATTTGTTGTGCAAGCAAGGCGCCTGTTATGGCGCATGATATTGTATTGAATCAGCTTAGTCTTCCAAGGAATATGAAAGTTCCGATTTCATCTAATTCAGAATTATTTTTGAAGGGCGCGAAAATAAAAACCGCGATTGCTCACTGCCCAAAAAGTTTTTATCCGATGGGATTTGTTATTGATTTGGATAGCACGAAAATTTATCACGCAGGGGTTACCGCACTGCTCGATTCATTTAGCGGAACCGAAGCCGATGTCGCTCTTCTTCCAATAGGCGGAAGGAATTCGATGGATGTTGTGGATGCGGTACGTGCTACAAAAATGATTAAGCCGCGAATAGTTATTCCAATGCAATATAATCTTTTTGAATCAACCAGGGCGGATCCGAAGGATTTTAAAAAACGGATTGAGAAGAGTTTGCTTAAAACAAGGCCTGTTGTTTTGGCTCCGGGAGAAACCGTGAGAGTTTAATTTTTTTGATTATTTAGCTGTTTTTTTGGAAATATTTTTTTTAGGAAACTTTGATTGATTGTTTTTAATTTGAGCTTCTTTGTTAGATTTTTTTAAAAGGAAAGGAATAAATTAACTAAAACCATTATTTTTGTATGATTGAAGTATTGGCAGTGGTGCTTCTAGTTGTTTTGATAATTCTTCTTTGGCTTTACTATCTGCTGTCCAGGGAAAGCGCGGTTGTTGCGCAACTTGATGCCCATATTGATATTACAAGGTCCAAGCTTCGTTTGGCTGAAAAAAAGTTTTTGCAAAGAAAGATTTCAAAGAATGTTTTTGATTCGCTTGTAAGCGGGTTTGAATCTGATTTGGTTTCCTATGAGTTGGAAAGAGCGGCGCTTAGTCGTCCGGCTTCGCAATCCGCGAGAAAAAAGGCGGAAGATATTTTGAGCAGGATTCCGAATCCGCCGAAGCGTTTAAAGGTAAAAATAATTTCTCTGCTTCGTGAAACGGAGGCTCTCAGGCATGAGATGGGTGTTCTTGAAGCCAAGCTTTTAAAACGCGAGATAAGGGACAACGTTTTTGAAAAAATGATGACTGTTAAGGAGTCGGAGCTTATCCAAAAAGAGTCGGAGCTTCTGCATCTTGTTGAGGATTCTCATAAGGGAAAAATTTTGGAAGAAATCAGTGCGAATGAAATTCCTGCGGAAAAAAAAGAATCACTTTGAAAGACTAGTCGCGCGTTCATATTGAAATCGTATCAAAATCTTTTGCAGCAATGGTTTCTTTGAACATTTTTTTTGCTTCGTCAAGTATTTTTTTTTCATCGTTGTTTCTTGCGCTGAAGTGGAACAGTACAAGTTTTTTCACGCATGATTTTTTTGCTATTTCTCCGGCTTCGAGCGCCGTGCTGTGCAAACTTTCAATAGCTTTGTCTTTTTGTTCTTCGATGAAAGTCGCTTCATGTACAAGTATGTTCGCGTCTTTTGCATTCAGAATCGTTTCTTTCAATGGGCGTGTGTCCGAAACGATAACAATTTTTCTTCCGGCGCGTTTCTGTGAATAATCCATGACGTCTTTTTGAGTAAAAGTTTTTCCGTTTAATTTAATTTTTTCTCCCGCAACCAGTTTTGAGTATAATGGCCCTGCAGGTATTCCAAGTTTTTCCGCTTTTTTCCTGTCGAACGCGCCTATTTTTTCAGTTTCTTTGAAAACAAAACCATAGCATGGAATTTCGTGTTTCAGGGGAAACGCGCTTATCTGAAGAAACTCGTTTTTAATCAGCAAACCGCTTTTGATTTCTTTGTATTCTATTTCGAAACTCGGCATCACCACTTCTTTCATCATTTTTTTTATTTTTTTTGTTCCCCCTCTTGGAGAAAAAATTGAGAGTTTTTCTTTTCTTTGGTTGAGTGTCATTGTCGCTATCCATCCGAAGAGGCCGAGGAAGTGGTCGGCGTGCATGTGCGAAATGAAAATGTTTTGAATTTTCATTAAAGAGTGCTCGGAAATCATCAGTTGTTTTTGAGTTCCTTCGGGGCAGTCAAATAGAAAGTTATGCCCTCTGAATGCGATTAGTGCGCTCGCAAAGTTTCTTTCTTTTTGGGGAACAGAGCCCGAGGTGCCTAAAAAAGTTATTTTTATCGGTTCCATGAAAGAATTTGATTGACCTTGTTTTAAATAGGTTTTTGTTGGGTGAAATTTTTTAAGGTTCAGAGTGATGATTTGTAAGCTTTCTGTCGCCGTTTCTGACGGTTTTACTTAGTGCTTTCATCGTGTGTCTTTCCATCCAGGGTCTGTGAGGGTGAGCATCCAAAGGTTTTTGCCCCTTAATTTCGCGCAGGACGCTTATGAATTCCGCGCGTTTTCTTTTTACCTTTTCCAAATGATGATTTCTTGCATTGCGCTGTTTTCTTTTGAGAACCGCACTGTCTGGAATTCTTAATTTTGGCATTATTAAATTTCTCGTTTGTTGTTTAAGTATTTTTCCTTTTTTCGTTTTTGCCACTGTGTAATGCCAAATCATTTCACAACCTTTTTAACCCTTTTATTGAGAGATTATTTGTATGCCTCCTAAGAAAGTTAAACGCGGGAATTCAAGTCGTCTCAAAGCAAAGGCGGCGAGCAAGCATGCGCAGCCTGCGCAAAAAATGTATGGGGGATTCAAAGTATTTTCTTTCAAGGACACCTCCGAAATTCAGGTGCCTAAGAGGCTTATTGATCAGATAATTGGGCAGGATGATAGTGTAAAAATTGTGAGGAAAGCGGCGGCGCAGAAGAGAAATGTTTTGCTTGTAGGGGTGCCCGGCACTGGAAAGTCTTTGCTCGCGCAGGCCATGTCGGAAATTTTGCCTGTGCAGAAACTTGAAGATATTTTAATTTATCCGAATGAAGAGGATCCGAATAATCCGAAAGTCAGAACTGTAAAAGCAGGCGACGGCAAAAAAATTATGGACGAGGCTTCTCTGGAAGCGAGGCGTGTTTCTGATTCGATGAGAATGATTTCTTTTATTTTGCCTCTTGGTTGGATGATTATTGCCGGCGTGTTGTGGCAGTTGAACTGGTATTCAGACATTATTTTTGCAGCGCTTCTTTTGATTGGCGCTTTTTTGCTCGTAGGCCTTTCTCTTGGTAGTCAGATGCGCGGCAAAGAGAATGTTTTGACTCCGAAACTTTTGGTAAATAATCTTGGAAAAAAAACAGCGCCTTTTTTTGAAGCGACAGGGAGCAGAGCCGGTGCTTTGCTCGGAGATGTTAGGCACGATCCGTTGCAATCCGGAGGGTTAGGGACTCCTGCGCATTTGAGAGTTGAGCCTGGATACATTCACCGTGCTTCGGGCGGTGTTTTGTTCCTTGATGAAATTTCGACGCTTTCATATAAGTCGCAGCAGGAATTGCTTTCGGCGATGCAGGAAAAAAAATATGCGATTACTGGGCAGAGTGAGAATTCGAGCGGTGCGATGACGCGAACAGACCCCGTTCCATGTGATTTTGTTTTGGTTGCGGCCGGCGGCTACGATGATTTGGCAAAAGTGCATCCTGCTTTGCGTTCAAGGATCCGCGGTTACGGTTACGAGGTTTATATGAACCTTGATATGGAGGACAATGACGCTAATAGATTCAAGATTGCGCAGTTTGTCGCGCAGGAAGTTGTGAAGGACAAAAAGATTCCTCATTTTGAAAGAGGCGCGGTTGATGAAATAATTTTTGAAGCTAGGCGTCGTGCCGAGAGAAAAGGAAAACTTACGCTTAAATTGCGTGACTTGGGCGGATTGGTTCGCGCCGCAGGGGATGTTGCAAGAGAAAAATCTCACAACTTAGTTTTGACCGAGGATGTTTATGAAGCAAAGCTTTCTTCAAAAACTCTTGAGAGGCAAATGATTGATAAGGCGATTGAGATGAAGAAGGATTACGAGGTTTATCTAACAAAGGGAAGTGTAGTTGGAAGGGTAAATGGATTAGCTGTTTTTGGGGATGGAAGTGCTGGAAGCATTATTCCGATTGAGGCGGCGGTTTCGCCTTCGGGAAGCAAAAGCGAAGGTAGGGTTATTGCGACAGGAAAGCTCGGAGAAATAGCGAAAGAAGCCGTGCAAAACGTGTCTGTTATTTTTAAAAAAATTTCGGGAAAAACTTTTTCGACGCAAGATATGCACATACAGTTCCTTCAAACCTATGAGGGGGTTGAAGGCGATTCTGCCGCAATTTCGATAGCAACTGCGGTAATTTCCGCAATAGAAGTTATTCCTGTTAATCAGGAACTGGCAATGACTGGTTCTTTGAGTGTTCGCGGAGAGGTTTTGCCTGTTGGAGGAGTTTCTTCCAAAATTACTGCCGCTATACAAGCGGGTTTTAAAGGAGTGATAATCCCGAAAGCAAATTTAAGGGACATTGTTATTTCGAAGGCAGAGTTGGCGAAGATAAAAATTTATCCGGTTTCTAACATTTCGGAGGTTTTGAAAATTGCTTTTGAGAAAGGGCAGAAGCGCGACAGGCTCATTGGTCTTTTGGAAAAAATTGTTTGTGTTCCAGGCTCCAAGTCTTCGATGAATTTGTGTGTTAATCCGGATGTTGAATAAAAATTTGGCGAAATAAAAAACCAGAAGTTGAAATTTATTATTTGTTCTATGAAGGAAGTATTATTTTTCCGTTTTGCAGTGTGAATTCTTTTTTTGTTTTTTCAATTTCTTTTTTTTTCGCGTTCATGAATGTAATGCTTTCTTTTTTTCGGTCTATTTGTGTTACCTTGCCCAACAGGTTTCCGTCTTCATCAAGGACGTTTGTCCCTACAAGGAGTTTTGTTATCTTTTCCCTGATATCGAACACGTTTCCTATTCTCATTGAGATTACAAGAATTACAAGGCTAATCATTATTGTTGTGAGGAACCAGTCCAGTGTTGCCTGTCTTAGGAATACTGATGTTCCGGCGTCTATTATTGCCCACAGGAGCAATATTGAAATCATCCAAATGAGATATTTTCCTAGAAGGTATACTTTTTTGAAGTGGAATGAGTCCATGGCTTTTCCTGCGCCGAGGAACAAAGCTGCAAGCGTAAAAATCGGAAGCGTCGATTTTACTGCCGACGCTATGTTTAGGCTGATATCAAGATAATTTGATGTGATTAATTGCCAGTAGAGTGCCCAGATTCCAAGAAGTGGGATGAGTGTCGCGGCAATGTACATAAACGCACTTATTCTTTGTTCGGAAAAACTTGCAGAAACTTCTTTTAGGAATCCAAAAATTCTTTCCTCTATTCCGAATCCTTTGAGAAGCATATATGTGCCTAGGACCAGTGAAATTATTTGAAGAGAAAATTGTCCGAATTCCAGCATTCCTCCGATGAGAACAAGTAAAAGCCCGGGAACTCCGAATGCGAGTCTCGCAACGCCAGGATCTTTCAGCGCCTCTTTTATTGTGTAAAAAGTTGATTCCACGGCTTGCGCTTGTTTGATTATCACTTCTTCGGTTGAAATTATTTTTGCTCTTGATTGAAGAATTGGAATGACTTGGGAATCTTCCATTCCATCCGTCAATAGTATCCATCCGCTTATGGAATATTTTTTTTGGAGTTTGTCAAGCTGTGCGTTTATTTCTTTGTCTGATTGGAGGCCGGTTTTTCCGTAGCCCGTTAGAGTAACCACTTCCACATGGGAGTATTCTTTTTTCGCTTCGTCTAATTTTTTTATTGCGGCGAACATGGTGTTGGCGTCGCTTTCGGTAGGGTCTGCGAGAGAAAGTTTTATCGCGGCATCGAGGTTGTTTTCTTTCCCTATTACCGGGCCCCGTATGTTTGCTTTTCTTCCAAGGTCGTTGTCTCTGTCGACGCACACTACGAAAACGGTTTTTTTCATTCAAAACACTTCAAAATATTTCAAAATATTTGTTGCTGAGAAACACTTATATATATAAACGTGACAAGTTACTTATCTGCCTTTTGCTTAAAAGGCTGGCGAAGGGCTTTTTAAAAAAGGTTGAAGAAAAGTGGAAAAATCGAAAAGTGTGTGATTTTGATGGCTGAATCCAATTTTAAATATGCCGTTTTTTTTGGGATAATTCTTATTGTAATTGCTTTTTTGATTGCGCTTGTTGCATATAGGGATTTTGTGATTCAGAATATTTTGTGGGTCGCTTTGGCAGCGGTTTTTCTTTTTCTAATTTGGAAATATGATTTTATTTTGCAGCTTCTTGACTATGAAAGAGCAGTTATTTTTAGGTTTGGAAAGGTTAACAGGGTCGGCGGCCCGGGTTGGGCGTGGATTTGGCCGGTTATTGAGACTTACACAAAAGTTGATTTGAGGATTCAGACTATTGATGTTCCTAAGCAGGAAGTGGTAACCAAGGATTCTATCGAATTAATTATTGATGCAATAATTTACATGCGCGTGAAGAAGGATAATCAGAGTGTTGTTAATGCGGTAATTGAAGTAAAAGATTATATTGGGTCGGCGCAGCTTTTTGTTGTTTCTGCTTTGCGTGATGTTGTTGGTGCGATGCCGTTGAGTGACGTGCTTTCAAATATTGAGGAATTGAATAAGCAGCTTAAAATTAATTTGGAAGAAATTTCTGCCGATTGGGGAATAACAATTGATTCAGTTGAGATAAAAGACATTCAGATTCCCGATATTGTTCTTCAGGCGATGCACGAAGAGAAAGCCGCTGTGCAGGAAAAACTTGCGAGAATGGAGCGCGCTTTGGCTCATAAGGCAGAGATTCAGGCGGTCAAAGAGGCTGCGGCGGATTTGGATGAAAAGGCTCTTGCGTATTATTACATCAGAGCAATTGAAGGAATGTCCAAGGGTAAAGGGTCGAAGATTTTTTTCCCCGCAGAGTTTTCAAAACTCGCAGAATCTTTTTCTAATTTGGGCAACAATTTGCCGAAGAAGCAGGTTCGCGTAGTTGAGAAAATGAATTCTGAATACAAAGGCGTTTTGAGGGATTACGTGGACAAAGCGGTTAAGAAGGCAAAATTGGAAGGAAAGAAATAATTTTGTTTTTTCCCCCGAAATGTTTATTATTTATTTCGTTTTTTCGAAAGCTTTTTTGAATTCCGAAACTTCGTCGGTTATTTCTTTTATCGTGTCTTCAATTATTTTTTTCGGGTTTTGTGCTCTGACAACGAATCTCGCTTTTTTGTCCAGCGGATGGTCCAGTCTGTAGCTGCAAAATTCCACGGCGTTGTTTTGAGATAATCTTTCTCTTAAAAGGTTTGAGAGCGTGTGTCGCTCTCCAACTATAAAAAATTCTAACAAGTTTTTCTCATTCTTTATTACTTCTATTTTCATCATTCATCACCCTCTCAGTTTCTTAATTCAACGCCTATCACTAAAGTGGCGCCTCTCGTTTTTAAAACCTTTTTCAAAATGTCTTTCTCCGTTTCCAAAGGTCCGTCTATCATCTCTGCCTCGGAAACTCGTTCGTTCTCCGCTTCTGTTTCCAAAGCTTTGCCCGTCTCCTTGGGGATTGTTTCCGAAACTGCCGCCTTCGGAACTTCTTTCGCCTTGTCCTCCGAAGCTTCTTCCGCCGTTTCTTCCTCGGAACCCGCCTCTTTCAAAGCTTCTTCCTTCGGGTCTGCCAAAGCTTCTTCTTGGTCCGCTAAAGCTTCTTCTTTCTCCGCCTCTTTCGCCGAATCCTCTTCCTCCAAAGCTTCTTCCGCCCCCACGTCTATCGCCAAAACCGCCTCTCCCGCGGTCTCCGCCCTCGAAGCCGCCTCTTCTTTCGCTTCGTTCATCTTCTGCTTCGAACCATTTTCTTTCTTCTACGTTTCCGCAGTTTAAGCACATCAGTTTTCCGTTGCTGTAATTCAGTTCTTGTCTGCATTGGTGGCAATATGCTTTTATTACTCCGAATCCTTTCGAGTTTGTTTCGAGGTCGACCGCGAGTCTGTTTGCCATTGACACTCTCGCTCGCACTATGTCCCCGATTTTGAAAAGAGTTTTGAGGTTTGTAACATATGCATTTGAAACATTTCTTACGGGAAGTGCGGCGTCTTTAATACCTATCACTTTTTTTCCGCCTTCTTCGTTTTCCACGCTTATTATGCTTGTCAAAACTTTTGAATCGCTTACAGATCTGACTTTTGCAGTAACTATGTCTCCGCTCCGAAGTTTTGTTACTGCGGTTCCTTTTATTCTTGCTTCTTTTGTCGCATCGTCGAATTCTTTTTTTCCGACTATGCTAGCTCTTACCGCGCCTTTTTCCGCGAAAGTGTTCTTTCCTGGCGCAAATTCTTCTTCAGTTGTTATTTCCTCTCCCGGAAAAACAAGTTCATTTTCTTTATTCATTCAAATCCACTCCTAAAAAATTAGAATTTGGTGGTTTTTTTCTTTTTAGCAAAGTTATTTATACCTAGAAACTATCTTTATGATAAGGTATATAAATCAGATTGATTAAGCCTCCTGTGTTGGTGTTGCAATGGTTTTGGAGTCAATTCTCGGAGAGCGAATTGTGCGGAAACACCCTCTTTTTATTTTTTTGATGGCCGTAGCGATTTCCATCGGCGCAATGATTTGTGCAAACGCCTTTTTTCCTGACTATGCGAGTGTTCTTTCAATAGCTTTTATTACGATAGGGTTTGCGCCGCTCATTCACAGGATTTTGATTCATGAGGAGGCGGAGGAAGTTACCGAAAAAAAGAGTTGTGCAACTTTTTTCGCGCGCCATTTTAACATAATAATGATTTATGTTTGGCTTTTCATCGGAGTGATTTTTGTTTTTGCGGCGGTTTATTTGGTGTTGCCGCCGGAGCTTAGTCAGACAATGTTTTCGGAGCAAACAAAAACATTTTGTGTTATTTCAGGAAAATGTGAAGGAACCACTCCATTTTCGATTGTTGGAAAAATCGCGGACCAACAGGGGAGCATTGGAGGAGTAACGGGAAAGGCAACTGCTTTTGCAATGGACGAGTGTAAGAATCCAGAAACCAGCAATCTTTTTGGTTGTGCAGGTTTTATTTTTGAGAATAATGCCGGCGTATTGGTTTTCACGCTTGTTCTTTCTCTTTTTTACGGTGCAGGCGCGATTTTTTTAATTGCGTGGAACGCCTCGGTTCTCGGAATTTTTTTCGGCGAAATGATTGCTTCCGGACAAATTTTTCAGGGATTTGGAATGCTTGAAAGCATGCTGATTGGGCATGGTCCTCCGGAGTTGCTCGGTTATGTTGCCGGCGCGCTCGCAGGTGCAATACTTTCCGCAATGGTTGCGAAAGGAAAAATTTTGACGCACGAGTTCGGAGTGATTTTCAAAGACTTTGTGTTTTTGGCAGGGCTCGCATTTTTCTCGATTTTTTACGGGGCAATAATGGAAGCTTCAATAATGACCGGGAGCAGTCCGCTTCTCTATTATGGAATGGGTTTCGTTTATCTGCTGGCGTTAATTGTTATAGTGGTGGTTTATGGTCGAAAGGGTTCTTCGGATGTTTGCGACACTGATTAGGGGCTTTTTTTCAGGTGCGTTTTTTTCGGCGAATTTGTTTTTAGGAGCTAATTTTTTAAGAACCAATTTTGGTATTATTGTGGTGTAACTTATGGGCGTATTGAAAAAAATTAGGGAGAAACTCAGTTTTCTCAAATGGGTTGATCCTTTTACATATGTTGATTTGTTTGTTATGCCGCGCGTAAAAAAAATTACTCGAAATAAATTAGTTGAAGATTTAGTGAATATTTTTTTTGCAGCTTTTTTTGCAGTGGCGCTTTATGTCATTTTGGGCATTGCTTTTGGAACATCCTCGCCCCTCATGATTGTTTATTCGGGCAGTATGGAGAATACTTTGTTCAGAGGCGATATTGTCATGCTTGGCAACGCGAATTCAAAATCTGTTTTTGCGCAGGAAATTTCGTTAAACAAAAATATTTCAGGCGTACCGGTTTCAGAATATGCTTCGGTTCATTATGATTTGGAAAGAAAGGTAATTGATTATATAGAGTTTTTTGACGGACAAAAGATTTTTCCTAACAAAAGCGGTTCGATAGTTGTTTACAATGCCTATCCGATTAACATTCCGATTATTCATCGCGCGGTTGTAAAGATTAATGCGGGCGACGGCGTTTTTATTTTGACAAAGGGGGACAACGATTCTACGAATCCGACCATTGACCAGGATTGCGGAAAAATAGTTTTGAACAGGTCCGAGAAACCTTGTATAACTTTTTACGCAGTGGATGTCAAAAATTTACAGGGAATTGATTTTTTTAATATTCCCAAATTAGGCTGCGTTAAATTGTGGGTTATTGATAATCCTTTGTCGCTGCTTACAACCGGGAAGTTTCCGTCCGATTTCAGGGGTTATTGCTGATTTGATCAAGAATTTGAAATCGCCTTTTTTATTGGGGCGAAGGGATTGCGGCACAATGGAAGAGTTTTTATTTTTGAAGGCGGTTAGTTCAGTATGGATTTAGTTGAGATGTTTGTTTCCGTTCCGCGCGGTTCCATAATAAATTTTTCTATTTTAGTGATTGCATTCTCTTTTGTTATCATAGCTGTTGCAATAATTATTTATTTGTTCAAAAACAGGAAGAGTGACGAGGAAAAGCATATTGAGACTGTGCTTGACAAAGTGGCGATGATGAAATCTGGAAAAATTTTTGAAAAAAATGAGAAAGCATCAAGCGGATTGTCAAACTCGGATGTTTCAATTAAGGAAATGCTTGTGAAAAAGTTCAAACCAAAGCTTGAATCGCAAATTGGATCGAAAGTGAATGTTATTGATTTGAAAGCGGTGGATAATTCAAAAAATTTCATTGCAAGGGTTGAAATTTCAGGAGTGAAGCTTTCAATCATTCTTGACGGTTCTGGAAAAATAATTGATTATAAAAAAGAAAAGTGAGTTCTTGGGGCGCAGACATTAGTGGCGTGACGGCAGTGTTCGTCGTGAATGATTTTGAAGTTGTTTCAGTTTGGTTTTAAAAAGTAGCGGAGCCTTTAGTTGTTGTTAAGTGGTTTGTTATGAAACTGGTTTTGAAGGATGGGGCAGTTTTCAAAAAGTGCATTGAAGCTGTTTCTGTTTTGATTGATGAGGCCGAACTGGTTGTGGGAAAAAACGGGTTGGAACTAAGAGCTACTGATCCTAGTCAGATTTCAATGGTTGATTTTTCTCTTCCCAAGGAAGCTTTTCAAAAATTTGATTCCGAGGAGTTGCGGCTTGGTCTTGATTTGGATTATTTTAACAGGATTCTTTCGCGTGTTCAGTCAGGGGAGACTCTTGAGCTTGAATTGGATGAGAAAAAGGCTCATTTGATGGTTTCTTTTAAGGGCACCGGGGACAAATCGTTTCAGGTTCCTCTTATTGATATTTCCGCTTCCGAAGTTCCAAATCCGAAGATTGAGTTTGATGCGGAGATAAGGGCTTCCGCTTCGCTTCTTCAGAATTCTTTTAAAGATGCGGCTTTGATAAGCACGCACGTTACTTTGGGCGCTAGTGATAAAAAATTTTTTGTGAAAGCGGTGTCGTCCAAGGGTAACTTGAATGAAGAAACGCCCCAAAACAAGGAAACTCTTCCGGAAATGAAAGTTAAGCGCGAATGTAAAAGCATGTTTCCGCTGGATTACCTGCAGGATATGTTAAAAGCGGCTGATGCTTCGACTATTGTGGATATTTGCCTCAAAACCAATGCGCCGATCAGGGTTTCCTACTCCATAGGTGCTGCAGCGATAACTTATTTTCTTGCTCCGCGCATAGAAAGCCAGTGATTTTTTGGTATTTTTTTAAAATGAAAGGGCTGTTTTTTTAGTCGCACGGGTTCAAAGATTTTTTTCTCTTTAAAAAATAATTTAAATAACCTTCGTCTTTTTCTTTTAGTGCTGTTTTGAGGTTTTTTTGGTTTTCACAAGTTTTTGATTTTGATTTTTTTTTAGAGGTGTTTGAGTTGATTGAGCTTAGAAAAGTGGATTTTTGGAAGAGGGCTGTAGAAGCTGTTTCTTTTTTTGTCCCGCAGGGGAATTTCAGATTTTCGGAAAAAGGAATTTTTTTTAAAGCCACCGATCCTAGCCAGATAATTCTTGTCGACTACTTTGTGGACAAAAAGTTTTTTGATGAATATTCGATTGAGCCGAATTTTATTGGGATTGATTTGGTTGCGTTTAACAGAATAATGCAGCGCGCGACCTCAAGGGATAAAATGGTTCTCGGTATTTCTGATTCGGAACTTAAAATCCGTCTTGAATCCGATTTGAAGAGGAGCTTTAAGCTTCCACTTGTAGATGTTTCCGAGGATGATGTCAAGGTTCCTGACATAAAGTATGATGCGAAGGTTGAAATTTCGGGTTTTAATTTGAAGGAATTGTTAAAGGATGCGAGTCTTTTTGGCAGTGCGGTTGTGTTGAAAGTTTCGAATGGAAAATTTGTGGTGGAAGCAAGAAGCCCTCAGGGCGCAATGGAATCCGAAGCTATTGGAAAAGCGATAAAGGTTACTTCCAAGGAAAGCGTGACTGTAAAATTTTCTCTAAATTTTTTCCAGAATATTGTGAAAGAGGCTGATAATGAAAAGCCGGTTGTTATAGAATTGAAAAATGACGCGCCGATGAGGGTTTCTTTTTCAATTGGGGAAAGCAGAATTGTTTTTTACCTTGCCAGCATGATTCTATAAATCGGCCTTTTTAAAAAGGCCGAGTAAAACCTGGTTTTACTCTGTCCGTACCCTGCAGGGCACTTGGCCGGCGAAAAGGCTTTTGGCAATTTTTTATAAAAAAATCCTGCGAGGGAAATCGTTGCCAAAAAAGCTATTTAATGGTTTCCTATTAATTTCTAATAATGGATGATATTTCTTTTTCCCAGGAGTTTCCTTTTACTGAGAAAGCTAGAAATGTTTTGAAAAAATCAGGCGTCTCTTTGGATAGTGCGCCAAAGCAGGCTTTTGAAATTGCAAGAGAGCTTGTTTTGTTTTCTGCCGCAGGAAAGCAAAAAATGTTTGAACTCAGCAATCCTTCGGAAGAGGACTTGATGAATGAGTTAATGGCTTTTCCGATTGCAAAAATGCTTGTTTCTGTTATGAAGCATCCGCGGATAATTGAAAAATTTTCGATGATGATTGAAAAAAAAACTTTTTCTTATCTTACCACTGCAAAAAAACAAAAGGAACTTTCAGTTGACCTTGCTCTCGAACTCGGAATAAATTTTTCTTTGCTTGAAGGCGAATTTTTTGTCCAACTTCCATTGACAGAATTTTTACAAATAAATTTTAATGATGAAGAATTGAAGCTTGTTAATCTTGCGGTTTCTGGCGGAAACATTTTTTTGGCAACAAACGATTTTGCGCGGTTTCTTTCCGAAGTTGCTTACAAAAAAGTTTTTGATTCGCTTCCGATAAGTGCGGATGATATTCCTGGAGAATTTAAGCAATTTGCTCGTGCCATAGAAAACCAGATAGGTTCGATTGAAAGAAAGGATTTCGATCTTAAGGTTTCAGGCAAAGCAAATCCGAATTTCTTTCCGCCGTGCATGAAGGCACTCTATGTCGATCTTCTTGCGGGCAAGAGGCTTTCCTATACTGCGCGCATAACTATAGCTTCGTTTCTTTATCAGGTCGGATTTTCTCAGGAGGAGTTGTTGGTTCTTTTTTCAAAGAGTCCGGATTACAAGCCTCACATTGCGCGTTATCACATTGCGAGAATTTTTGACAAGAAACTTTCAGCGCCAGGGTGCAAAAAAATAAAAGAATACGGGCTGAAAATAAAGGAGTGCGAACAGGAATGCAATTACAAGCATCCTCTCAGATATTATCTTTCGAAAGTTAGGCAGTCAAAGAAGCAAATCGTTTCGGAAAAACCTGAACGCGAAAAAGCAAGTATTGGCGGAAGTGGTGCGGAATGAATTCTCAAAATGAAGAAGTTTTTTTGAAAAATAATTTCAAAAAATATTATGAAAATAATTTTGTTGATTCCGTGCGTGAGGTGGAAAGGCGCGAATTCGGATACGGCGTTTTTGGAAGAAAAATTGCCGACAGAAACATGGCGTTTTCTTCCTCTCGCGAAATGAATAATTTTTTGCGCCAGCAATCTCCGCTTTTTTTTTCCTATTCCGCAGCTTATTACAAATATCCTGACAGGAAGCCAATGGGCGCGAAAGAAATTCTTGGTTCGGACATTATTTACGAATTTGATGCCGACGATATTGATACTGCGTGCAAAGAAAAGCACGATTCGTGGAAGTGCCAAAACGGCCATTCGGGCAACGGTAGCCTCGAAAACTGCCCGGAGTGTGGTGAGCGCGCGAGCGTTTCGCAGTGGTTTTGCGAGGAGTGCCTCGGAGAAGCGAAGAATCAGGTTTTTCGTCTTCTGAATATTTTGGAGAAGGATTTCGGTTTCACAAAAGGGATTGAAATAAATTTTTCGGGAAAAGCGGGCTATCATATTCGCCTGCAGAATGATGAAATAAGGAATTTGGGAAGAAATGCAAGAATCGAGCTTGTTGATTATTTAACTGCATCAGGCATTTTTTTCGAAAAAATTGGTTATGGGTTTTCTTCCACGCCGATGACGTGCCCGAATAATAACGGGGCATGGCGAAAAAGAATAAATTCAGGGTTAAGGGAATTGTTTGAGAAGAGTCCTGAAAGGATTGCTGTATTTACTGGTTTTTCAGTTAGAAAAATAAAAAAGTTTTTTGATTCAAAGGAAGAGGTGCTTTCTGCGATGAATCGCGGAGTTCTTTTTCCTTTTGACGGTAAAAAGAGCAAGGATTTTTGGAAAAAAATTCTCGAATTTATTGCGCAAAGCGAGATGCTTCCTATTGACAGGCAGACGAGCATTGATTTGCACAAAATTTTGCGCGTTCCTGAAACGCTTCACGGCGAAACAGGGTTTCTTGCAACAAAAATTCCTTTTGAAGGGTTAAAAAAATTTAATCCTTTTTCCGATGCGGTTGTTTTTAGCGATGAAAATCTTTTTGGCAAAGCGCTAGTAAAGGTTTTTATTAGTAAGGCACCAAGGGTTTCTTTGTGTGGGCAGTCCTTTGGTCCTTTTGAAAATGAGGAAGCGGAGGTGCCTTTGTTTTGTGCGGTTTATTTAATCGGTAAAGGCGCTGTTTTGAAGTAGAAAGTTGTTTTGAAGGTTGTTTCGAATGAAGATAAATTATGATGAGTTGAGAAGAATTCACAGGCTTGAAAAGAACACCTCTCGTCTTGTCGAGGTCGATGCAGATTTTTTTGATTCGGTTTCGGAATTTGTTGAAGGGCAGAAAAAATCATATCTCGCTTCGCTGAAAAATTTTTCTCCGAGTGACGCACGCGAATTTGCGAATTTAAAAAAAGTGGTCGAGGAAATTTTTTTGCTGAGAGAAAAGAAAATTTTGAACAAGGCGCTTATTGTTTCGCGTACCGAGGATTTTTCCGAGGAAAAAATGGCGTCGCAGGAAAAGGACGCGTTCAAAAAACTTTTGAAAGTTCTTGAAGAACATAACAAGGTCTGTACAGGACTTTTCGGTGAAGTGATTGAAAAAGATTCTGAGAAAGTTGCTTTGAAAATGTTAAAAGATGTGCCGACTTTTATCGGCACTGATATGCGGGAATATGGTCCGTTTTCAAAGGATGAATTTGTAGAGATTCCTAAAAAAATTGCGCAGCTTTTTCTTTCTAGAAAGCTTGCGGAGGAGAAATAATTTTTGAAAATTTTTTTGTGATTGTGTTGTATTGAGTTGTTTTATTTTTTTGGTGATTTGATGGTTGAATATCCTGAGCGGGAAGAGTTAGTTGTTGTGAAAATAACTAAGGTGCTTAATTACGGCGTTTTTGTTGAACTGCTGGAGTACAAAAATCTTCGCGGTTTTGTGCATGTGAGTAATGTTGCTTCATCATGGGTTAAAAATATAAGGAATTTTGTTAAGCTCGGACAGGTCAGGGTTGCAAAAGTGCTTAACGTTGATGTTTCGAGGGAGCAGGTGGATTTGTCGCTTGCAATGGTTTCGCAGTCAAAGGAAAGGCAAAAGATAAATGATTACAGGCAATTTAAGAGGGTTGAAAAATTGTTGGAGGGTTTGGCGAAGCAGCATAAGAAAAATTTTGATGAAGTGTGGGAGCAGGTCGCGGTTCCGCTTATTGATGAATTTGGCAGCGTTTATTCAGGCTTTGAAAAAATTTCTCTCGGCGCAGATGTTAATGCCCTGCTTCCGAAAGAATGGATTGTGTCTGTTAAGGAACTTGTTGAGAAGAATGTGATTGTTTCTGAAAAGGAATTGAAAGGTGTTGTTAAACTTTCTTCCTTTTCGCCGAAAGGATTAACTGAAATAAAGGAAATTTTTTCTGAAATAAGCGAAGTGAAAAAATGCAATTCGGTTTATTTGGGCGCCGGAAGGTATTCTCTTTCATGCTCGGCTCCGACTTTTAAAGAGGCTGAGAAAAGGCTTTCAACAGCGGTTGATTTATTGGAAAAAAAATCGAAGAAACTTGGCGCTTCTTTCGAATTTACAAAAGAAGAGTCGAAGTAATTTTTTTGTTGCGATTCATTTAGCGTTTTTTTGGAAAAGCATTTTTTTGTTTTTAATGCGTTGTTTTAAATTCCTTTTCCTGCAATTTTAGTTTGTAGCTTGCCTTTTGCGGCGGTTTGTTTTATGCCCACTAGAATTCTTGTTTTGAAAAAAGTTTCTTTTCCCAATGCGACGCTTTTGGTTGGCCTGCCGGGAATAGGGCTGGTTGGAAAAATTGCTGTTGATTATCTGCTTAAGCAGTTTAAAACCGATAAAATTGCAGAGGTGCTTTCGGATTCTTTTCCGCCGAGTATTCATACCAAGGATTCGAAAATTTTTTTGATTAAGAACGATTTGTTTCATTTTAAATACAAGAAAAAGGATTTTTTGTTTCTTGCAGGCCCCGTTCAACCTGCGCTTGATTTTAAAGTCGGTTCTTCTCACGAGCATTACGAATTTGCTGAAACTTTGGTGAATTTTTTCAAATCGATCGGTGTCAAGGAAATTGTGACTCTTGCAGGTGTTAATGTCGGGGGCGCGAGAATGAGCACTAAACCGCAGGTAATTGTTGCGGGCACTGATGACAAGATTCTTTCTGTGTGGAAGAAAGTCGGCGCGAAGGAAGACAAAAAAGAAGGGCTTATTTCCGGTGCTGCAGGGCTTATTGCGGGAATAGGAAAGCTTCATGGGATTGAGGGCGCGTGCCTGATGGGTGAAACTAATGCGCAGCTTGTTTACGGCGACCATGGCAGTGCAAAAAGCGTTTTGGAAATTCTTTCGAAACGTTTCGGCTTCAAACTGAATATGCATTCGATTGAAAAAGAAACTAAGAATATTGAAAAGGCGTTTACCGAGTTGAACAAGCAGCTGGAAAATCTTGAAGAAGATAAGCCTTCCTGCGGTCTCACCTATGTGCGTTAGGGTGTGTTGAATTTTCTCAAGGTTGTTTGGATTTTTGAATTTTCTTCGGTTTCGCTTTCTTTTAAAATTTTTTTTAGGTTTCGCAAATCTTTGATGCCGTCGGCGCCGTTGCGCAGGTAGTATGCGGGATGGTAAATGAAAAATAATTTGTAGTTATCATAGCGCTTCACCTCGCCGAGTGTAAGAGATTTGCTGAAGATGCTTCCTGCGCTTCTTCCCAAAGGAACAATTATTTTCGGCGCAATTTTTTCCATCATTTTTTTTGTGAGCGGGAGGAAGTAATCGATTTCGTCCTGTGTCGGCGGCCTGATTTTTCCATCGCTGGTGAGGGGGATTATGGGAACGACATTCATTATTGCATAATCGTTTTCCGTGAGTCCAAGTTCGCTTATCCATCCGTTCAGCAGTTTTCCGCTTCTTCCGACAAAAGGTTTTCCCTGCGCGTTTTCACTAAAACCCGGTGCTTCTCCGATAAAAAGAATTTTTGCCTCGTCGCTTCCTCTTCCAAAAACAATGTTTCCGTTGGTTGTGGAAACATTTTTGTAAAGTGGATGGTTTCTTGCCTGTTCGAGGAGTTGTTCTCTTGTTTCTTTTAGTTTTTTGCTTTCGTTTAGTTCCATTTTTTTAAATCACTTTTCTAAAAGTATTCGTTAAACAAATTTTTCAAAATGATTTTTTTGCAGAAATTTTTTTTAGAATAATCCGAATAGTTTGAGCAGTAGCATCGCGCCGATTCCTGCGGGCCCGAAAATTGCAGCAATTACAAGGCTTGGAAGGAAAGGCAGATTCGCGTTGAAAACGAAGGTCACTATTCCCCAAAGAATAAGTCCGAGCACGGTGTTGATTATGATTTTTTTCATCAGAAATAAAACAATAACTGTTGCAATTATTAGAATTATTCCGATTCCAATGAGCGCCAGCGGATTGTTGAAAATGGCGGCGGTTTGTTGCACACTCTGTGTCGTTTCAATCGGGTTCGCCCATTTTATCGCATCGGCAAAATCAAGAAAAAATGGCGTCGAGAAAATCGCGAGTGCGTCTGGAAACATATAAGCATTATTCTTGTGAATCGTGTTTTAATAATTACCTTTTGGGCGGAATGTTTTGCAGGCCTTCTATGAAAAGGTTTTTTCGGGCGCGGACTGTTTTTTAAACATTTTTGAATTGCATTAATGGAATCGGGAATTGAATTGAGCAAGTGTTAAGGTTTTTTTATGGTTAATGTTCCGGAAGAGCAGAAAAAAATTGCTAATTTGTTGTTAAGTGGGCCAAGGGGCCGTGAAGAGCTTCAAAAGAAATTGGGCATTTCAAAGGAAGCCTTTGATGAGGTAATTGTAAGAATGCTCAAATTGAAGTTGGTTTCAAAAAACAAAGAAAATTGTTATGTATTAAAACAGGAGATTGTTGATGAGGTTTTGAGGCGGAGGGCGATTGTTGAAGTAGATTCTTTTAGGATACGCCTGAGAGTGATAATTGACCTGCAGGCGATAGAAAAAGGCCTTCTTAAGAAGCACACAGATAAGGTTGTTGAGGCGCTCAAAAAAGAGAAATTGTTCACGATATATGGAATACACAGGGCTAAACCGGCAAAAGAGGGTGAGATGTACTCTTCTTTTATAGAAGTTGACCTTTCTGTGAAGAACTTTTCCTCCGCTGTGAGGCTTCTTTTCTATTATGGGGCTTCTTCAGTAGAGGTTTTAAAGCCTGATAAGTTGACTCTTTCACAATATGAGTTCCAAGAGGGTTTGGTTGAGTTAGCAATGATTTTTCAGAATTATTCGAAATATTTCCTCTCAAAAATGACTGATGATGAATTAAGGAAGTTTCATAACAAGATGTATGATTAACTGGGGCGACAAAGTAATTGCCTTCCGAACAGGTGTGTAAAAAATTAAAATTTTTTGCTCAAAAAACAAGTTCATTTTTTGACGTTTGCACCACAAAATAAGTTTGACGATTGACGAATAGGAGTTCTACGAAAAGGGTAAATTTTGCCTTATTTTTGAAACGGGGCATTTTTAAGCCTCCGTTCAAATCGAAACATATATAAAGAGAAGGACAGCTATTACATTCGAATCCAATAGTTGCTGCCTCGAAATCTTAATCATAAAGATTTTGATTTAACGCGGGCGGTGGCGAGTGGATTATATTCTTTGTATTGTATATACAAGAGGTGAAGCAAAATGAAAGGATTTAGTATGAAAAGACTTGCTGCAATAGGTTTAGGCGCAGCATTAGTTGGATCAGCATTGGCTCCTGTAGTTTCTGCTGCAACTGTAAAGGATAATGTTAGCTCTATAGTAAAGGGCGATATTATCAGCACTGCTGGTGCTCCAGTGGTTGATGTTGTGGTAGGAGTAAACGCTGCGGCTTCGGACGTAGTGTGGGCAGGAAACATCGCTGCAAGAGTTGCTCAATTGGCAACAACTGACGGTAGCTGCGCAAGCGGCGAAGCGGCAGGTAAATCAGTAAGTGTAACTGTTGGCGGAACATCAGTAGTTTCTGGTGGCGCAAGAGAATTGTCAAATGCAAATTTGAACAGTACAATAGGTACTGCAGAGTATACCGAATCAATCGGAAATACTTACTTCAAATCATTTGCAAACACTACTAAAAATGCTACAAGAGACGGTAACAGTACTTTCAGTATAAATGTATTGGAAACTGTTGGTGTTACATTGGATGCAAGGATGAATGTAACGAGCCAAAATGTAAAAGATTTGGTTGCAGACGTTGATCCTAACGATGTAAACTACGTAATGACAATAAACCCTGGGATAACACTAAATTTCCAGGATAACGGAACAGGAGATTACATTCCGGTTTCTTTCATGGGAAAAAGCTACGTTATTGATAGTGCTACTGCTTCTTCAGTAGTTTTGGTTTCAGATAATGCTGAACAACTCTACAAAGCAGGAGACGTAATATCAAACGTGCAGGGAAGAGACGGATTAATGTATTCTTTGAAGTTCACTGGCGGATACAACACAGGATCTGCGAATGTGGCTACAATAGAATTGGATGATGCAAATGGCATTAAATTGCAAGAGCAATCATTCAATGCAAACTCTGATATTGTTTTCAGAAACAATCAGGGTCAGGAAATCCTTTCAACAAAGGTAAGATTGAAAACTATAGGTACTACAACTTCGGCTGATAGTACGGTATTCAATTTCACTGCACTTGTTGGAACTGACAGAGTTGAAATCAGGAACGGAAGGGAAGTACCATATGACCCTAACAGTACTGGTTCAAGCATGCCATGGGTTGCAACAATCAACACAAGCGGCTCAACTTTGACAGGGATAACTTTGAAAAACAACACGTACTACAAGAACAACGATACTCCGCTGTATTCAGAAGAGTATTCATTCTATCCGACAGAGAAAGCAACTTCTTTCAACTTGTTTGAAGGAACAGGCCTTGACTCAATCGGATCAGTAAAGTTCAAAGGATTCTACGATGTTGGCGCACAGAAAACAGGGGTTTCTTACAAAAAGGGAACCAGTGTTGCTTCTGAAACAACGGCTATAAGCTACGGTGCAATAAACTACACTGATGTTTCAGGACAAGCGCACAGCATACCAATGGCAATCTCATTGAACTCTACAAGCGGAACGAATTCTGGACAGACGTTCAAGTTCGAGGGAATCGACGTTGCTTACGCAACTAACGGTACAACCTCACCAACTGATTTACTAATAAGGATAAACTCGTTGGACACGAACTTGCTTAACGGCTTCAATCCGAGCCTTAACGCCTCCGACCAGAACATCGTGATAAGTGGTGCGGACGTTAACTACGATACGCCAATTACCTTGACTGGTAAGAACGAAAAGACATACAAGTACCTCGCAAAGAGAGGAACAAACAACGGTGTGTTCTTGGTTCTTCAAGGAAAGGACTCGGCGGACGCAGTAGCATCTACAGGAAAAATAGACGATCTTCAGTATAGTGCTGGCTCGCTGTTCTTCCTTGGAACTGCTTTGAACGACGCCAATACTAACATGTCTTGGGTTGGAGACTATAACTCTGATCTAAAAGGACCAAGCGTAACAGGTGTTCCATACTATCTTCCAGACATGTACGACTTCAACGGAGTGCAGTCAGGTTCCTCAACAGGAATATACAGGACTGCTGTCTTCGAATTCACTGAAGGTGTACAGGCCACTTGGCAAGTTGCTACAACGGCTGCTAGCGGTTTAGTCTACGTAGATACTGAAGGTGGAAACTCAGGAACAGTTGATACTGCCAATATAGCTAAATTGAACTATAACGGTCAGACAACTGCTGTTGAGTACTATGGTGCAAACCAGAACTTAACAACTCTAAGCGAGTATCTTGGTAATCCTGGAGAAAGCTCAGCTAACTACAAGAAAGCATATTCGGACTACGGTACGAAGTTAGTGCTTGACGGTAGAGAGTTAACGGTAACAATACCGGATAGACAGATGAAGTCATACTTCTCTGTTGAGAGTAACTCGGTTCAGACTACTCAGAGCGGTGGAACATCATTCACTGATTTGGCTGATCAGTCAACTCAGACAAAAGATGGTGTAACAGTAACCGTTGACGCAATCGCAGGAAGCTGCGGTGCTGGCGGAACTGCTGTAATAATCAGCCCTATAACAGGACAACTGGTTGTAACAGACGCTAAGAGTTCAGCGACTAAATCAATCATAGTCGGAGGACAAATGGTTAACTCTGCTGCTGCAAGTGCGGTAGTTGACGGCCAGAGTCTATCAGACTTGCTTGTAAGCTCAGGAGACAAGGTTTCCTACGTTTCAGAAGTTACTGGCGATATAATCGTTGCCGGATACACTGCTGACGACACAGCTTCAGCTGCTCAAGCGTTGATTTCACAGCTTGAAAATATATTGAACGAATAACTGTTTGATAAAAATGGGGATTAACTCCCCATTTTTTTCTTTTTTTTAATTTGATTTTTTTTGTGTGCTCGCGGAAGCCTTGTTTTTTTTGAGCATTGCCTTCGCCGGGCTAATTAGTTTCTTTTTTATTCCTTTGTTACTCAAATAATTATCTATGGAAAAGGTTTCGGAAAAAAAAGTTTCAAAAAAATCAGCAAAAAAGAACAACAAAAAATTGATTCTTGTTGCAAGCGCAATTGTTGTATTGGCGGTTCTTTTTTTAGTTTTGCAATCTGGAATATTAACGTCTTATAAGTTTTCTTTTCAAAGGAGTGGTGTGCAGTATTATTCCAATGAATACTCTCCTTCGGAATTTTTTAGCGCATTTAAAGATGTTAATGAAGTGTATGTTTCGCCCGAGGTAATCGAAGGTAAAACTGATCAACTGGTCGTGAATTCTATGAACATTTGGCAAGTAGTTTTGATTTCAAAGGGACAAAGTGCAATACAACTGGTTCGCGTTTATGGTGGGACGGGAAGCAGTCAGGAAGGGCAGCTGCTTTATTGCCACACTAATTGGGGAGACACCAACAAAAGCGTGCAGATAAGCACGCAAGAATGCAATGAAATCCTTTCCGATGGCGGAAAAATGAAGGTGTTAATAGATAAAAGCGGGGAAGACAAGGTTATTCTTTCAAAGGGAAAAATGCAGATATTTTATTCTAACAGCCAAACAGTCAGCAGCCTTAACCTGAAAATAATCGAGCAAATCTATCCTGATGCTGCTGAAATAATAAAAAAAATAAATGATATTATCGGGCAAGTAAGCTGATTTTTTTCCAATTATTTTAGTAAGAATATTTTTATTTTTATTTAAAGGTTTTGTTGCAAAGGTAAGTTGATGGAAATGGAAATGAGTTCCCTAAATATGTTAGAAAAAGCGATACTTTTTTTCCTAAGCGCAGTGTCTGTCGGGCTTTTAATATTCAGCTTTTTTTTGCCGTTTTTTTATACGATTGTTTTTGTTAATTTTTTTCTTTTATTCGTGCTCATTTTGTTCCTGCTTCTTTATTTGGAAAGAGGGGATTACGGCAAAGCTAAGCTGATTAAAAAATATCCTTCGGTTTCAATAATTGTCCCGGTTTATAATTCTATAAAAACTATTGGAAAATGCATGGCGGCAATAAAAAAAATAAAATATCCGAAAAAAATTGAAATAATTGTTGTTGATGACGGCAGCACCGATGGTTCCAGAGAATATTTGGAAAAATTAAAAGGGATTAAACTTATAAAATTGAAAAAAAATTCAGGGAAAGCAATCGCGCTAAACAAGGGATTGGAATTTGTTAAAACCGATTTTGTTGCCTGCATAGACTCTGACACCTATCCGGAGAACGACGTTTTGCTAAAAACAATGGGTTATTTTGAGGATGCGCGGGTTGGCGCAGTGACCGGATTGATTCTGCCGGATAAGGTTCAGTCTCTGATTCAAAGGCTTCAATTTTTTGAGTATGCGATAGGCTTTGGCTTTTGGACCACAATATTATCTTCAATAAATTCTATGACTATGATACCTGGCCCTCTGACAGTGTTTCGAAAAAAAGCTTTTGATGAAATCGGCGGCTATGACCCTGGAAATTTAACTGAGGATATGGAAATCGCGTTGAGGCTTCAAAAGCATTCTTACAAAATAATGGTTTGTTTTGAAGCAAAAGCTTTCACGGATATACCTGATACTTGGAAAAAATTGTTCAAGCAAAGGGATAGGTGGTACAGGGGCAGAATTTTTAATTTGATTAAATACAAATCGCTATTTTTCAACAAAAAAAATTCTGATTTGGGATTTTTCGCACTTCCGTACCTTTTCGCACTTGAAATATCGTCGGTTTTGCTTCTTTTCAGAACAATCGTTTTGTTTGCAAACACGGTTTTTAATTTTTTTGCAATCGAGACAACTGTTTTTGGATTGACAAACTCGTTTGGATTTTTTGTAAAAGAAATTATTGTGCCTTCAACAGCAATATTTTTTGTTTTTTCTTATTTGCTTATTTTGCTTTTTACTTATTTCAGCCTTAAGCTTATTGGTTACAAAACAAAGAATTTTGATTGGCTGGTTATATTAATAAACATTTTACTTTACCCGTTCTTCGTTAGCACGGTTTATTTTCAGAGTTATTTAAAAGAAATGGCGGGGGTGAAATCGAAATGGGTAAGAGTGTCTACTTGATTGCGTTTGTCGCAACACTTGCTATTTTTTCGGTTGCCTTCTTTAGCGTCAAAGCTTTTGAAGATGCGCGCTTTTACCAGGTGAACGAGGAACTAAATCAAATTGCGTTTGAGAGCCAGCTCGACAAAGTTTATTCGGAATTATCCGCTTCTGATTCTAATTATTATTGCTATTTTATAGAAGATAATATTGCGAATATAAGCGATACTTTGTCAAAACTTGAGCTAAGATTGAAAAGTTACAAAGAGTCAATGGTTTCGCAGGAATATACTGTTGCGAAAAAAAATTATTTGATAAACAATCTTTTGCTTTACAGCAGGGTCAAGAAGGCTGTTGCAGACTGTAATTTGGATATAAAGCCGATTCTTTATTTTTATGCAGAGGATAATTCGTGCGATGTTGAATGCGGAGCAATAGCTAATCAGCTAGACCAAATAAAACAATTATGCCCTGGCGCAGGTGTTTTTGCATTTCCGTACAATTGGCCGGACTATAAGTTTACAAGCATACTTGAAAAACAATATAATATTACGAAAGCGGGAACGATAGTTATTAATGACAAGAAATTTGATTCTCTCCAGACAAATGAAACGCTTCTGAACGAACTCAGATGCAAATGAGGGGACTGCAGTGGCCCAGCCTCTTTTTTTAAATAAAAAAAATGTTTTTTCTGTTGGCGTTGCGAAACCAATTAAAAAAATCCTTGAATTTAAATGGGTTTTTATTTTTTTTTCAATTTTTTTGGTTTTTCAGGCTTATCAGGCAACACTTTCAGAATGGGACTCTATAACATACGTTTTTCAGGGGAAGTGGTTCTGCGGGCAGCACCTGTACCTTGAGTATCTAAGGCCGCCTGTTCCGGGTTTTTTTAATTGTCTTTTTGGAGCTGAAATGAATTCGGCGTTTTTTTCCACGGTGTTTGCATCATTCATTTACCTCGCAGCAATTTTTTTGATTTATAAAAAAGAAAACGGAAAAATTGACCAGTTTGTTTTTGCATTATTCGCATTTGTTTTTCCGACAATTCTTATCGGGGCCAATTACGGGTCTGATCTTTTTGCTCTTTCATTTCTTTTGCTTGCGCTCTTTTTTTCAAATCCCCTCAAAAAAGGTTTTTTCTTCGGGCTTGCGACTTTGTCGCGTTATAATTTTTTGTTTTACTTTCCTGTGTTTTTGTGGCAGTTTCGCAGAAACCCAAAAAAAATTTTGCTTTTTTTAGGGATTTTTTCTCTCGTTTGGTTGCCGTGGCTTGCCTTTAATTTTGTGCACACGGGCAACCCGTTTTTCAGTCTCAATCAGACGCTTTACATAAATGTTTTTACAAGAGGTGTCGCTTCTGAAATAGGCGTTGGTTTTGTTTTGCTTATTGTTTTTTTCATTGCAACAGTGTTCCTAAATGTTAAGAAAAATTTTCTTGATGAAAAAAACCAGGTTTCTTTTATTTCTGTTGTGCAGTTCGTTTTTTCTGGAATAAAAGAAAGCAGGTTTCTTAATGTTCTCGTGCCGTCTCAGGCGGTTAATGCGGCGCGCGCGAGTTTTGGCAATAAAAAAATAAAAGTTTTTTTTGTGGCGCTGTTGTTTTTATCTATTTTTTTGGTTGCTTTTTTTCAAACAGGGATAAGAATCAATAATTATTCGCCCCGCATTCCGGAAAATGATTTTATTAGAAATTGCAGAGTCGGAAGCGATAATTGGGTTTATTTTTATCCAAAAGGAATAGTTGCCGAACAGGTCGGTTGGGAAGGGGATTTCAATAGGCTTGTTGAATCGGAAACAAATATTGTGCTTTACCGAGAATATTCTTATGATTTGAATATTCCGAATGCGCAGATAATAACAACCCAAGATTGTATAATAATAAAATTTGAAAAATGTCTGCCTCCTATGAAGCAGTATGTTTCGGGTCCTTGGATAGATTAGGAAATTTAAAAAATTTCTTCTTTTAATAATTCGCGCATAATTGTCGTTGCGTAGTTTCCTTTGCTTAGGAAGAATGAGACTTTTGCAAACCTTTTCCCTTCGTTGAATTCGTCCGCCCCTGTTTCAATCAAATTAAAATTTTCGGGTCGCAGTACAATATTTTTCCTGCTTCCCTTACTTGAAAGCTCGCTCATTCCGCCAACTCTGAAAGTCCTGAAATCAACTCCTTCGTCTGCAAGTATTTTTTGTTCAATTTCGCCCGCTTTTCCTTCTGCAAATTTGCTTTCAAAACCTGGGAGAAGTGCGGCAGGTTCTCCTTCAATTAATTCGTCCCCCTCAATTACATCGAGTCCTTTTTTTCCGAATTGAAGTAGTCTTTCCTCAATTATTTTATTAAAAATGTGGCTTTGATAAGCGTGCACGAACAGATAACGTATTTTTTTTGGAAGCTTTCCGAATGCGCCGGCAAAGTCCTTTGGGTTGTTCACAAGATGATTCAACATTGCGATTTCGGATCTTGCATCAAGAAAGGGAAATTGTTTAAGTGCGTCCGAAAAATTATTTGTGTTTGCTAAATTAATGCGCGCATTCCTAAGCTCTTCTTTTTCTTCAGAGTAAGTTTCGGTTAAATAAAGCATTACAGCTTCTTCAAATTTTTCGGCGAGAAGAAGTTTCCCCACTCTGTGAGTTATTTCTCTTTTTCCTCCGAAGCGCTGGTTTCCGAAAAAATTCGGCAACCCTTCTTTTGCCTGCTCCGCGAATTCGGAAATTATTTTTTTTATTTCGTCCTCGCTTTTTTCGATTCCTCTTATTGTTAAAACAAAATTGTTTCCTTTCAGTTCGCCCAGTTCGATTCTTTTGTCGCTCCATTCAGGATTTCTTAATTCGATTCCTCTGAAACCGAATCTTTCGACTCTTTTTGGGTCTGGGCCGTAAAGACTTATTCTTTGGCAGGTTATTCCTCTTTTGTCTTTCAATCCCGCGTAGCCTATTCTTTTTTTGCTGACATTAAGACCTCGTGCGAGTCTTGCAAAAACGAAATTTGTGTCCTGATTTATTTTTTCCAAATCAAGAAGAAGTTGTTCCTTTCCGTTTGATGCCGGAACAATTATTTTTTCGAGTTCTTCCTTTCTTTCGCCGAATGCTTTGTCAAATTTTTTGACTTGGCAAATTCTTCCGTCTATTAAAACTTCTTCCACGATAAAGTCTGAGTAGCGTTGTTTTATTTTTCCGCCGAGCGCTTCGGTTGTTGTTACAAAAATCGGCTCCATAAAAATCAGTTTGTTTTTAGTTTTCAAGTTAATTTAAATTTATTATTTGTAGCGAAGCATTGCCGCCAAGCCGCCGAACCCATCATAAAATTGTTTTCCTTCCGCAGTTTCCGTACTTACTACTATTACCTCTGCACCTATGCTCTTTGCCTTTTCCAGCATATAATCCATATAATCCACTTCTTCAACTATTTCGCCGGTTGCGTCGCATTTTGAGCATTGCCATTTTGATTCTTCATAATCTTTTTGGGTTTTTATTATTTCTATTTCTTCAGAGTTGCATTTCCCGCACAGTTTTTTCACAACCATCCATTCAATCGCTTCCGAAATCAGTAAAACGGATGCTTTTCCGCTTTCGATAACGTCTTCAACTTCTTTTTGGCCGTAGGTTGCAAGCCCGTTTCTTGCCACTTCGCCTAAAAACTTGTCCATCACAATTTTTTCTTTCATCAAGTCGGTATCTTTCAAAAGTTCTTCGCTTTTTTGAACCATTTCTCTTATTCCGGATTCGTCCGTGTAAGAAATGTCAAGCACGCCGATTATTTTTTTCGATATTTCATGATGTATTAGCCCTTTGTTTATGAAATAATTTTTTGTTATTCCCGGGCCCCCTATTATCATTCCTTTCAGTTTGTCTCCATAGTTAGCGAAATAGGAGTTTATTTTTTCGCTTATTTTTTTGAAGAAGTCCTGTGTTGCCTCTTCCCTCAGCCTTTCGAATCTCTGTGCACTTTGTCCGCCTGCTCTCGTTTTTCCCGGCACCATTGATGTGAAGTGGCCGAGTATTTCGTATTTTTTTCCGTAGAGCTGTGCAATTGTTGCTTCGTTTTTATCTATTGTCACTATTGCGTAGAAATCATTTGGCGCGAGCATTTCTTTCAAATAGTCCAAATGAAATTCAGAGTCGCACCAGTAAAGTTTTACTTTTAAATTTTTTACAGGGTTTACTGTGAATAATCTTATGTCGCTTCTTCCTTCCACGGGAGAAACGTTTCCTGCGAAAACAACTATTCCATTTTTTGGGATATTGAAATTTATTTTTTTTAAAAAAGTAGTTATTTTGCGTAATGCGCCCTGAACATTTTTTCTTGTTGTGGGGCTTTTTATGTTTGAGCTCTGGCTTATTTCTTCCGTGAGCTGGTTCATTACTGAACTCCTGTCGGCAGCTTCTGGTATGTATTGTGTGATTAGTTCTGTGTTTTTTCCCTTGAACTTTTCAAGCATTTTTAGTTTTTTTCTGAAAACTGCAAGGTCCGAACTTGAAATCTCCTCTATCTGCTTCATTTTAATCACATTTGTTTTCTTTTCTCAGAAACTTATTTAAATGAGTAAATTCATATATTTCGGTATCATAAGCTTAATAAATGCTTCAGGATTTTGGCAGGTTTTTGAGTATTTGAAGTGGTTTTATGTTTGAAATGTTTCAGAATTTTTCGGAGGAAAATAAGCAGGCTTACGAGGCCCGCGGCGAAGGCGATTCCTCGGTTGTGCAGCAGTCTTCTCAAAATTCTTCAATCGCTTATTATAATTCGAAAAAAACAATTGTGTTGAGCGTGGGAGGTTCTCTTTTTTTTGACGACAAGCCGCGCACCGCCCATATAGCAAAATTCTGTGAAACTATTAACGATCTTGCAAAGGAGGGGTTTGCTTTTGTTCTTGTTGTTGGCGGCGGGCAGGTTGCGCGCACTTATCAGGCTTCGGCAAAATCTCTTGGCGCGAATTATTTTGAGATGGATGAAATGGGGATTTCAGTTACTAAATCCAATGCGCTTCTTTTTACTTATATTATTGAGAATGCTTGGAAGGATGTTCTACAGGACGTTAAAATGGCGCGCAAAGTTCTTTCTTTCGGAAGGATTCCGATTTTTGCAGGAAATATGCCGGGTCAGACCACTGATGCGGTTGCCGCTTCTGTTGCGGAATATTTGCAGTGTGATTTTTGTAATTTGAGTAATGTTGACGGGATTTTTGCTTCCGACCCTGCCACTCATCCGAGTACTAAAATGTTTGATGAACTTACTCACACCAAAATGCTTTCTCTTTTGAAGGCGATTGCTTCTAAGCCCGGCGCGCACACTTTTGTGGACCAGCAGGCTGCGCATATTTTGTGGCGTAGCAGAGTTCGAAGTTTTTTTATTAACGGAAGCGATTTGGCAAACTTCAAGGCGTGTGTTCGCGGCGAGCATTTCAAGGGCACGATTGTGCAAACCGCTTCAACCTCGGCAGAGCAGGAAAACGAAGAAGAGGATTAGTAGTAATTAATTTTTTTTAATAAATCTCTTCGATAAAATAATCTTCGTATTTTTTCTTTCCGAGCAGCAACCCGATTTCGTTTGAATTCAGAATGGGCTGTTTGAAGCTGCTGAAATCATCAAAAGCCAAACGCGGGCAGGCGGTGTTTATCAGCACTTCCGCTTTCGCCCCGAGCAGCGACTCTTTTGAGATGTTGTCCATCGAATAAATTTTCGCTTTTTTTCCGGCGAGTTCCAAAAGTTCTTTTATTTTTTTTGCAAGCGTTGCCCTGTTCTGTCCTTCCTTTGTGGAAACGAGTATTCCGAATTCTTTTCCTTCCTTTGCTTTCTCTATGAGCATTATTCTCTGCCGAATGAAATTTTCTTTTTCTTCGTGTAGTTCCTTTATTTCTTTTGTGAATGGATTTGCGATGATAACCCGTTTTCCGGTCGCGTATGAAATTCCGAGCGGGTGAAATAACCCGTCCCCGAAAAAAATTATTGTTTGGGGCTGAACATTTGCAGGGGAGTAGTTGCATCCGAGCACCTGTCCGTCGAGCACTCTTTTGCCTTTTCCAATGATTGCTTTTATTTTGTTTTTTTCAAGTGCCCGCTTTAATTTTGGTAGGTATTCGACGAATTGTGCGGTTGTTGTTAATCCGACAGCTTCTATTTCGTTTTTTTTCAAATATTTTTCAAGCACTTTTGAAACTTCTGCAAAGTTTTCTCCGAGGTCGTATCGCAAAGTGGCATAAATTACTGGCAGTTTTGTTTTTTCGAGAAATGCGCTGTGTCCTATATGAAGTATTGCGTCACATCCGAGGGCTTTTGCCTCATTCTCTTTGATGTCGCAGGCGCCGAAGCACGGGTCCATTGAAGTGATTATTTCAAAGCCTTCAAATTCCAGTTCTTCAACAATTGTGTCGACGTTCGTTTTCAATCCCTCGGGTATTTGGAGGAATATTTTTTTCGCATTTATTTTTTTTAGCTGTCCTACGGCTTCAGCGAGTTCAATTTTCAGCATGCAATAATTGGGTTCGGAAAGGATTAAGTATTTTTTTATTAAGGGTTTTTTGGTTTAAGAGTTTTTTTGTTTCAGGCTGTTTTCGTAAGTTTGGATTATTTTTTTCTTTTCTTCCGCCATAACCGTTTTTCGTATATCTTCGACCGCGTCTATGTTTGCAGAAACCGAGTCTATTCCCATCCAAATAAGTTTTTTCACCATTTCGGGATTGCTTGCAGCTTGCCCGCAAATGCTTGTTGTTACTCCCGCTTTTTTGCATTTTTTTATCACGTACTCAAGTTCTCGCAGAATTGCGGGGTGCAGTTCAGTGAATTGTTTCTGAACTTTCTGGTTGTTTCTGTCCATGCCGAGAGTTAGTTGTGTGAGGTCGTTTGTTCCGAAGGAAATGAATCTGATGTGCGGAATCATTTCATCAATCGTCCAGACTGCTGCGGGCGTTTCTACCATTACTCCGAAATCAACTTCTTTTTGCAAGCCTAATTCGTCCGCAATTTTTTTCGCGCCCGTAACCTCGTCAACGCTTTGAACAAAAGGCAGCATTATTCCGACATTTTTCAATCCTTCTTCGTGGAGTTCTTTTATTGCTTCAACTTGTGCTTTGAACATTTCCGGTTCGTCCAAGTCTCTCCTTATTCCGTGCCAGCCGAGCATGGGGTTGTCTTCTTTGTCTTCTTTTTCTCCTCCCTCGAGTTCTTTGAATTCGTCGGTTCGCGCGTCGAATGTTCTGAACCAAACAGGGCCTGAAAATTTTTCTGCAACCGTGCGTATTCCTTTTTTCACGGTGTCTTTCAGTTCATTGTATTTTCCTTGTCTGATGAATTCGGCAGGGTGCATTCCCGAGCTTGTAATCATATGTTCTGCCCGCAGAAGGCCGACGCCGTCGGCGCCCGTTTGTGCAGCTTGCTCCGCCGCATCCGGCAGTGCGACATTGACTTTGACTTTTATTGAAAGATCCTTTAGCAGTGAAAGAATTTCCTTTTCTTCTTCAGCTTTTTTTTCCGGGTTCATTTGTTCGAATTTTTCTTTGTATTTTTCCTTTATTTCTGCAGCTCTTTCGCTCAGATCGCCCATTTTGCTTTCATCCTTTTTGGCGAATTTTGTTTCTTCGGCATGTTCTTTCTCTTCACGCACTTCTTCCTCAATTCCTTCTTCAAGTTCATCCATTTCTTTTTCTTCAATAACTTTTATTTCTCTTTTTTCGGTTTTTATTTCGAGTTTTCCCGCGTAAACTTTTCCGCTGAAACCGTCGAGAGTAACTTCTTCCCCGTCTGAAAGTATTTGTGTTGCATTTCCGGTGCCCACTATGCAAGGTATTCCGAGTTCTCTGCTGACTATTGCGGCGTGGCAGGTTTTTCCGCCCTCATCAGTTATTATTCCCGCGGTCCTTTTCATTATCGGGACCCATGAAGGAGAAGTCATTTTTGTTACTAAAATATCTCCTTGTTTTATTTTGTCGCTTTCGCTCATGTCCACTGCAACTTTGACTTTTCCGGTTACTGCGCCGGGCGAAGCGCCAAGTCCTTCAACAATCGGCTTTTCTCCAGTTTCTACTTTTTTCTGTTCGGCTTTTTTTCCAAGCGCGGTTACAGGTCTTGCCTGAACTATGTAAATCACATTTTTTTCCATGGCCCATTCGATGTCCATGGGTTTTTTGTAATGGTCTTCGATTTTTTTTCCGATTATTGCGAGCTCGACTATTTTTTGGTTCGGCATTTTTTGTGTTTCCCCCGCCTCTCTTGAAAGTTCTATTCGCTGGTTTTCGCCGCCTTTTTTTGTGAGAAGCCATTCTTGATAATTTATTTTTTTGTTCACAATGCCCAAGGATTCCTTGTCCACTACATAGTTGTCAGGGGTTATGCTTCCGCTTACAACGGTTTCTCCCAAACCTAATCCTGCTTCAATTATTATTTTTGTGTTGTCTCCGTTTGAAGGGTCTGTTGTGAACATTATTCCGCTTACGTCGCTTTGCACCATTTTTTGTATTACTGCGGAGAGGCCGACGTCTTTTGTGTTGAAACCGTTCTTTTTTCTGTAGTAAACCGCGCGTGCGGTGAATAGTGATGCCCAGCATTTTTTTACGGCAAAAATAACTGCATCGTATCCTCTGACATTTAAATAAGTTTCCTGTTGCCCCGCGAAACTCGCTTCGGGCAAATCCTCCGCTGTTGCGGAACTTCTGACTGCGACGAATTCTTCTCTTTTTGTAGTGAGTCCTGCGAATTCCGATTCGCCTAATTTTTTGTAGTGGGAAATTATTTCGGTTTTTATTTCAAGAGGCATTTTTGTTGCCATTATTAGTTCTCGTATTTCCGCGCTGACTCTTTCTAATTCATCGTTGTTTTCAACGTCGATTGAATCTGCTTTTGATATTATTTCGTCGGCAATTTTTGTTTTTTCTAAAAAGTAAAAGTATGCCTGTGCAGTTACTGCGAATCCTCCAGGTATCGGGAAATCATTGTTTGCCATTTCTCCTAGGGAAGCGCCTTTTCCTCCAACTTGGGGAATGTCTGCGATATGAATTTCGTTGAACCAGAGGATGTTTTTCATCTAATCAATAAAGAGACGGCTTTTCTAATTAAAAAGATTTGCCTGCGTAAAAAAACAATTTTTTTCGGCGTGGCGTGACAGAAGTTTTGAATAGTTTTTGAAAAAATTATTTTCCTTTCTTTTCGGTTTCTTTTCCGCCCGTTTTTCCGCCGGTTGCGCCCGCTTCTTTCTTTCCTGCTTCGGTTCCGCTTGTTGCGCCCGCTTCTTTCTTTCCGGCTGTTGCTCCGGCTTTTCCTGCTTCTGCGCCCGCTTCGGTTGTTGCCGCTGCTGTGCCTTCCGCAATTGTTCCTTCTGCTTTTTTTGTTTCGATAACAACTTCTTCAACCGCTTTCTTTGGAAGTGTTCCGATACTTTTCAAATCGTTATGAATTTTTACTCCTACGCTGCAGGAGAATTTTGCTTTCGCTCTCATTAGTGCGCTTTTAACAATTGCTTTTTGTGGGCTCATGAATAATATGCTGAAAACAGTTTGGCCTTTTTTGAAGCGTGCGCTTCTTCCTATCGGTCCGCCGAATGACAATGACATGCCTTGGCTGACACGGTCTGCTCCCGCGCCTTGTGCCTGTTTGTTTTCTCTGAGTATGTGATTGGGGTATGACCTTATTTTCATGAAGAAGCTTTCTTTTCCAAGTTCTTTTACAAGTTTTCTGTTGATTGCAATTCTTGCGCTTTCGATTGCGTTGTCTCTCAAATCAAGTGCTTCCGTTACATAAAGGTCAGCTATGGCGTCGTAAGCCGGAAGGGGGTTTCCCATGTTGAATTGTCTTATTTTTAAAGCCGGCGCTGTCTTGATGTAACTTTTTCTTGGCTTTCCGGGCGCTACGCGTGTATTGGCTCTTTGTTTATGCCCCACATTCCTGTAGCACTTTGCCGGTCTTAAACCCATTTTTGCTCACCAGTTAATTATTTCTTAATTAGTCCTATTTGACTCTTACCGTTCAAAAGTTCCAAATAAACCTCTTCTGAAATATTTATAAAGCTTCTTTGTTTGCTTGAAAAAAGCAAGGGGCGGGAGTCGAACCCACTTAACTCGCTCTGCAGGCGAGTGCATGACCGGTCTGCCACCCCTGCGGCCTTTTTCAAAGGCCGGCGAAAAAATCTATCTTCGCTGAGCCGTCACGTCGGCTCGCGACGAGTGTCCCATTCGGGGACATGCTCGATAGATTTTGTTCCGCGGGGCTTTGATATTGGCTCAATGGCGTGCCGTCCCCTTCGGGGATGGCGTGCTTCATATTTCAAAAATTTGTCGAGCGTTTTCTTTAAAAACCTCTTTTTCAGAGTCCTTCTGTATGTTCGAGCCGAATTGCGTTATTGTGACCATTGCGCCAGAGACTTCTTTGAAAACTTTTTTCGTTAGGCGCTTTATTGAAAAAAAGCTGCGCGAAAACATAAGGGATTTGTTGAAAGCAAATGGCGTTGAGTTTCATGGGATAAGCGGTCTGGGTGCGAGGTTTTTAATTGGCTCCTCAAAGCCGGAAAAAGTTGCCGCTGCTTTGAAGAAATGTTTTGGTATTCACGCGATTTCAATCGCCCAAAGAACAAATTTTACATCGGTCGAGGTTCTTTCAGAAAAGGGTGTTGAAATTTCAAAGGAAATAATTAGTAAAGGAACATTCGCTGTTCGCGCGAAAAGCCATTTGAAAGAAATTAGCTCAAAAGAAATTGATTGCCTAATGGGCGAAAAAATTCTTTTTGCAAATAAAAAACTGAAAGTTAATCTTTCAAAACCAGACAATACTGTTCATTGTATTGTTTGGGGCGAAGAAGCTTTTTTTTATTTTGATAGCGATGCTGGTGCGGGCGGCTTTCCGGTCGGTTCTCAGGGCGCGATTGCATTAATTTTGTCTGGAAAAGCGAAAAAGGATTTGGCGCTCGGTTGGCTCTTGATGAGGAGCGGCTGCAAGGTTTTGCCTGTTACAGAGAAAAAATTTTCGAAAACTTTTGGGAAGCTGCGCGAATGGAATTCATTGAATAATTTCAAAGAAATATCTGTTGAAGAGGCAAAAAAGCGGTTTGAAGAAGGAAGGATTTTAGCCTTTTTTTCTTCCGAAACGGCTGCAAATCGAATTGAGAAAATTAATTTTTCTATTGGTGAAAAAGTTTTCGCCCCGTTTATTCTTAATTCTTCAAAAACCTATTTTAGTTAAGCCTTCGACCGGTACAGCACAGGAATCCCTAATTTAATCTTTTCTCTCAAATTTACTTTATGCTTCTCGGAATTTTTTCGGACACCCACCTAGGCTTTGGAGACGGAGATATTTGTGATGAATCTTTTGAGCGTTTGAAGGAAGCGCTCGCTTTTTTCAGAAAAAAAAATGTTGATGCGGTTCTTCATGCCGGCGATTTGTTTGACGAGGCCGTTCCGGGGCAGGAAGTTTGGCGGAAAGCCTTCGATTGCTTTTCGGAAAACCGCGGGAAAGAAACTTCTTTTGTGAGAGAAAAGTTCGACGAAAGCGAAAGCGTTTCGATGCGGGGGATTCCTTTTTTTGCGATTCACGGGACGCACGAGTTCAGGGGAAAGGATTTTGCGAATGCTCTTGACGTTTTGGAATCCGCCGGTTTTTTGGTTCAATTGCATTGCGCGAAAGTGGTTTTGGAAAAGAACGGTGAGAAAGTTGCGATTCACGGAATGGGCGGTGTTCCTGAAAGGAATGCGAAAGCGGTTCTCCAGAAATTTGCGCCTGTGCTTGTTGAAGGGGCGAAGAATGTGCTTCTTTTGCACCAATCTTTCACAGAGTTTTTGCCTTTTGGAGACGAGTCTGTCGCTTCGCTCTCCCTCAGCGATTTGCCTAATGGATTTGATTTGATTGTTGACGGCCATTTGCATTGGCAGGATGAACAGAACTCAGAAGGCAGGCGCCTGCTTTTGACCGGCTCAACCGTTTTCACGCAAATGAAAAAATTAGAGGCGGAGCGCGAGAAAGGACTTTTTTTGTTTGACACGGTTTCAAAAAAAATCGAATTTGTTCCGTTTCCTGTTCAGAGAAAACTTTTTTATGAGAAAATTAGTTTTAAGGGGGCGAAGCCCGAAGAAGTAAAAAGCGCTGTGGAAGAAAAAGTGTCCAACATTTTGTGTAAAGATTTTGAACTAAAGCCGCTCATAAGATTCAGGCTGGTCGGCACTCTCGCGAAAGGCTTTTCGCAGTCGGATATTTCTTTTGACTTGAAGGATGCGGAGCAGAAAACTATTCTCTCAATTTCGAAGGAGTTTTCTTCCGAGCGTTTCGAGAAGAAAATGGAATCTTTCAGGGAAGAGCATTTGAAAAGGAAAAGCATTCTTGAAATCGGCGAGGATATTTTGGAAAAAAATGTCGAGGAAGCCAAACTCGAGGGCTTTGATTCACGGAGGATGTTCGGGCTTCTTTCAGAAGGCGAAAACGAAAAAGCCGAGGAAGTGTTGCTTGAGGTGGATTAATTTTTTTTTATTGTGTTATTTTATAATGACTGTCACAGTTTGTGCAATTATTATTGTATAGAACGCGCTAGCGACCCAATGTAAGCCAATAACCAAGTTGCCGCAGAATATTAATATTGTTAAAATTGAAGCGAATAAGACCTTTTTTTTGCTTTGAGAGACGTTTAACAAAATTTCAGCTGAAACAGTTTTTGCGGCAGTTTCCATGCCCAAATTGCCTGTGCTCATTTCGTATATGGCGGCTGTCAAGAAAAGGATTACAAAATTGCGTATTAGCCCGTAGCATATTATCAATAGCTGTATTACAATAAAAATCGTTACCATCAAACTTTCATTTTGGAAATTGAAACTATTGGCAAATAATTGCAGCCCTGCGCCTATTGCCAATACGGCAGGCACGAATCCGCCGAAAATTATTGCGCCCAATCCAAGTTTTGGGCTTAGATCATATTCCCATTCAAATGCTTTTTGGGATTTTTTGTTGGATATTAGTGATTTCACTTCAAATAGTGCAATAACATATAGGATGGTGATTGGTAAAAAAATTAAAATGAATCCAACTGCTAAGCCGGAAGCATAAATGAATTTCACTATTTCGTCAAAGATTATAATGACAACCAGTGCAAGAACTATCAAAACTATTAAAACTTGCGTTGCATCTATTGGGGGAATTATTTTTGTGAAAATATTTTTTTTGCCCTTTCGCATGAAACTGTATATGACGATGGCCAACACGCCCGCTATTAGCAGAATAGCCCAAAAGCTCGAAAAGAACACTGTAGGGTCATTAAGTTCCATTGCTATGTCGTCTCAATTTATTCCAAAAAGTCTTTCTTTTTGATTTTTTCCGGCAAGTATTTTGTTGCAACGAAGTCAAGGCTCTTGTTTGCGAGCGCCTGTTGTTCAATTCTGATTTTCATTGTGAGCGCTTTTTTCAGCTGCCTTTGCCATCCTTCGTTTTTGAACCAAGGATACTCCATCATTTCTTCCGCTCTTTTTATGTCCGCTTCTTTCATTTTTTCTGTCACATTTTTCAAATCGTAAGTTTCGACGTCGTCGAGAGTCATTCCGATATATTTTGCGTCGGGCACAGAAAGGAATTCCGAGTGGGCGGCGAGCGCCATCGAACCCTGCTTTACTACCGAGTAAATGTACCATCCGTAGGGGTCTCCGTCCGTGAAAACGTAAATTGGCATTTCGAGTTCAGAATGCACTCTGTGCACAAGCCTTCTCGTTCCTCTTGCCGCTTGTCCCCCTGTTCCTATTAGTAAGCATTTGTTTTCAAGCGGAAATCCTTCTTCAATAAGCCTTTCGAACATCGCTTCGGTTTCAACTACTAAACAGTAATCCGCGTCGGCATCAACAATTTCTATTTCTTCCGGTTCAACTCTTGACATTATGCTCCATCCGCCTCTTCCGAGTTTTGATGCGTTGAACTTGTCGTTATTGTGCATTTTGTCTTTCAAACTTATGTCTCCGTAAAGTGTTCCTTTCGGGTTCGCATGTAAATTTAATTTTTCCCTGATGGTGTCGACACTATGTTCTATGTCAACTATTATGGGGTCGCTTTCGTCCTGTCCCTCGAAAGTGTTTTCCTTTGTTCCTTCAACAGTGTGTTTTAATTCGTAATAAATTTCACGAATAGAGGCGGTTTTGTTGTGTTTCAAATACTCGTGAGTTTTCGCAGTGATTAGGGTTGTTTGCATGAATTTTTTTGCGTGCGCTATGTTGAGGAAGTTTCTTGTAGCGGTTTTGTCTCCAAGACCAAGGTAACCTTTTTCCTCGTCCCATTCAACGTTTCCTTTTCCTCTTTGAGCAGTGGTAAAGCTTGGATCTTTTCCGGCGTTAATTTCTTTTACTATTCCTTCGGACATTTTTTTTAGCCTCTCGGCAATTTCTTTCGATCCGACTTTTGCTTCCTTTGTTTTTGCTTTTTCTTTTGGAATTATTCTTGCCATCTTTATTCACCCTTCAAACCTAACAAATTTTTTATTCTTCTTCTTTCTCAACTTTGTCTTCGCCCTTTTTCTTCTTTTGAATGTATGTGCTGTCGCTGTCCATTTCTTTCATTGCCTTATCATCAGCTCTTGATTTTTTTGCTTCTTCCGCATCCTCAAGTTTCAATTTCTCAAGAACCACTTTTTCTAGTTTTTTTTGCATCGATGCTTTATTTTCGCCGGTAATTTTGTGCAGTGCTTCAACTATTTCAGGTATGAATTTGTAGAAGAGTTCTCTCTTTAACTGGTTTTCCTGTTCTCTTCTTCTTTTTGAAATGTAAATGCCTGCTCTTCTTCCTGTTTGCATTAGCGCGAGTCTTATTTCTTCGAGCACTTCTTCTTCGTCTGCAATCGCCTGTTTTCCTGCGCCAGTGTAAGGTATGTGGACCGAAATAAAATTTACCAGCACTGTTAGAGGCGCCTGTTCCACATCTTTTATTCCGTATCTTTTCCATTCAACGGTTTGAACTGCTTTTGTGAGCGCGCAGCTTCCAGCATCAAAAAGCAACGGTGATTTATTTGCAAACCTCATTATTTCGATTCTTCTTTCCGTGCCCTCTCCGCCCGGTCTTCCTGCATTTCCACCGTAAGCTATTCCGATTTCTATCTGGAAAGGGAATCCGCCCGCATAAACCGCCGGCTTTCTTGTAAGCACTGTTAAAAATTCTGGCTGAACTATGCTTTGAAGAGAATTTTTTATTCTTTCTTCGCCTATTGGTCTTAGCGCGTCGGTGCTTGGTGCAATGAAATCAATTTCTTTAAAGGATTTTATTATTTCTTCCGCTTCGTCCCAGGTCAATTTCTTAGGGTCTTTTGCCATGTCGAAGTTTACTCTTTTTTTTACTTCTTCAACCCCTTTTGCGCCCATCCTATCAAAATCAGTCGTTAAGAAACTTGCAACGGTTCTTGCTTTCGAAACTTTGCTCATTGAAAGCAAATCGTCTATTGTGACTCCTTTCGGGTGCGGCTTTATTTCTTTTGGCGGCGCAGGAATTTCTTTTCCGGTTCTCTTGAAAACAATTTTTTTTCCTGCAGGGTCTCTGAAAGATATTTGAGCGTGCGGATTTGCAATGGCCGTTCTTCTCAAATATTCCATTGGGCCCTGTTCCGAGTCCCTGTAAATAACGCCTTTAAATTTTGCTTGCACAGCAGTGCCGTTGAATTCTTTTCCGAATTCTTTTAAGTCCGCAATTTTCGGTTCGTTTGTTTTCGGATCAACAGTTATTTCCAGCGAAATCGCTTTTTGCCCTTTTCGCCCTGTAATTATTTTTGAGGGTTTCCCGGTCGTCATTTGCGCGAGCATTGTACATCCCGAACAGCCTATTCCCTGTTGGCCTCTCGCTTGTATTAGTCTGTGAAATTTTGTTCCCGCTAAAAGTTTTCCGAATGCTTTGCCCACATTTTCCCTTGATATTCCCGGGCCGTTATCTGTTACTGTGACCTGATAATATTCGGAACCGAGCTCGTCAATTTTAACATCTATTTCTGGTAGAATGTTTGCTTCTTCGCAGGCGTCTAAGCTGTTCGTGACATATTCGTGGACAACCATTGTGAGCGTTCTTACTTTTCCATAAAGGCCTAACATTTGCTTGTTCTTTTTGAAGAATTCGGCTACGCTGTGTTCTTTGAATTCTTTGTCAATGTTTTTTACGAGTGCCGCGTTGCTCTCGTTAATTTCTTCTTCCGAGGCTTCTTCCTTTTTCGGCTTTTCTATTTCCTTTTTTGATTTTTCTTTTTCTTTGTTTTTTTCAGCCATTTGCTCACCAGCAATTTTTCTTGTTTTTGCGCATTAATCTTAAAACAATAAACTTTTTATTACCTCACCAGGCTTTTTTTTCGGCAACTTTTCAATTTTGGCGGCGCTTTTTGAAGTTTTTTTCTGGGTTTTTTGTTTTTTAGAGTTCGAATCTTTCGGTTTGCGCCCTGTTTATGAATCTTGTTGTGGTTTCGTGTTTCGCGCCTTCCAATAGCATTTCAATCGCCGCTTCCGCAACTCGCATGTCTTCTTCGCGCGCGATTATTGCAACGGTTTTTCCCTGAACAGAGATTAATGAATTCGTTTTTTTCTCGATTTGTTCGCGCGCCAATCCGCCTTTTCCTATTACTCTTCCGCGCCGCGCTTTTTGTTTTGACGAATTTTTTCCGGTGAATTCCTGTATTTCGATTATTTTGAGGACGTTCCATTCTTTGAACAGTGCGAATGCCCTTAACGGCGAGAATCCGCGGGCGATTGCCTTGACAATGTCGGTCGCTTTGAAGAATTCCTCGCCTTCGCCGAAAACTGTTATTTCTCCGTTTTCCGAATCGACTTCTATTTTTGTTTTCGTTTTCAACTCAATGGTTTTTTTTGTTTTTCCGTCAGAGCCAATGAGTGCGCCGATTCGATCGTGAGGAATTCGTATTATTTCTTCCATTCAATCACCTTTAAGTAAAAACAATTTAAATCCGAAACCCTTATCTTTAAGAGGCGGAAATTTCAAAAGCATGGTTTTTCAAATTAGCCCTATAATATAAGAATAATTACAAATGTTTAAAAATCTTTTAAGGCTTTTTTCTCGTCCGTATTCATTTTGAAGTCTTTTGCGTTTCTTTTTTTTCTTTGGTTTTTGCTTTTATTTTTTCGTACATTTTTTCAAAATCAGTGGCTACTCCTTTTTTCGCGAACCATTTTGAGAGGTTTCTAATATCTCTTTCGAAAAATTCTTTCGCTTTTGGGTGGAGCGTGCTGACTGCCTGGCCCGCATCAATTATTACCATTTCTTCATCATCGTTCAGAATATTGTATTCGCTTAAATCCGCGTGCACAAGTTTCGCTTCAATCATTTTTGCCAGGTATTCGCACATTTTTTCATACTGTTTTTCCGGCTCCGCGAAAGGCTTTTCTTTTGCCGTGGGTGCCGCTTCTCCTTCGCTGCCGATAAATTCCATTAGTAAGCAGTTTCTTTTGAATATTATCGGATTAGGTGTTCTTATGCCCGCTTTTTTGAATTCGGTTAAATTTTTGAATTCTTTTTTTGTCCAAGCAATTACAGTTTCAAGCTTTCCTTTTCTCACATTTTTGAATCGCTCATCGCCGATTATGTATTCCTGCATTCGGTTGAAATCGGAGGTTTCTATTTTGTATATTTTGAGCGCGTAATAATTTTTTCCGCCCTTGCATCTGAAAACGTTTCCTTCTTTTCCGGTTGAAACCACGAATTCAACCGCATCAAAATATTTTTTGCGTGCGAGTTCGTGTACCGCGGCTATTGTTGCTCCGTCGAAAACGTCGTTGAATATTCGTCTGGTATTATCGTCCTTTACCATTGTTTCGACAAACTTTTTCGGCAGCCTTTCCGGTGTTTTGGACTTTTCAATTTCTCTCATAGAAGAAGAGTTGGTTATTGGATTTTTTAAAGAAATTGGTTCGGTCAAAAATAATGCGCAAATTTAAACCGGCAGTTTTCCGAGTTTTCCGTTTCTTTTGAGCCACCCGATTTGGCTGCCCATGTATCTCCACACTATGTCGCCTTTGCTCGGCTGGAAATCCCACAATTTTACAATAACAACATCATTTTCGCGTATCCAGAACTTTTTTTTCATTTTTCCAGGTATTCTCAAGTTCCTTTCGATTCCGTCTTCGCATATCGCTTTTATTTGTGTTCCGCCCATTAGCTGTGTAACAAGCCCGAATTGTTCGAGTTCATCTCTGTTTGGAAGTCTCAGACGCTGGTAAGCTGCATTTTCTTCCGCTTCGGTTTCAAAGGCTGGTCTGTTGAACGAGCCGCCTTTCTTTTTGAAAGGAGCGTTTTTTCTTTTTTGACTGTTAAAGTTTGCCATAGTTTCACCGTTTTGAAAATTTAAAAATCACATTTGGTAGATTTGGGAGTGTTTTATTCCGCTTATTAGAATCACGCCTGATTCGGTTATTAAACCTTTTTTTTGGGCGATTTCGACGCACTTGTTTCCGAATAGGTTCGCGCTGTCTGCTTCTTTGAGCATTTCTTCGAATTCTTCGGCGGAAATTTCTTTTCCTCCGTAAAATTTTGCAGAAGCGGTGAATGTTATTTTTCCGCTTTCGAATGTTTTTCCGATGTGTTCCTTGTCGCATACTGCCAGTATTTTTCTTTGATCGATTTGGTGTATTTTTGCTATCAAAAAATCTCCTTCTTTTTAAAAATATTAAAAATTTTGTTTAAGGATTATTGAAAAAATCAGATTCCTTTCACAGGGCTTAGTGCGCCGCACGCCTCGCATTTCAATATTTTTGTTTCTCTTTCTGAAATTATTTTTGTATCCGGTTTTTTGCATTCGGGACAGAGAACGAATTGGTTGAAATAATTTTCTATGAGTTTGTTCAGTTGAATCGCGCCAACTTTTCCGTTTATTGTCAGCTGATTATTGGCTTTTGTTATGCTCGTCGCGGTTTCTTTTGTTAAGTATTTTAATAAATGTTTTTCGTCGCGCCTAATGTCTTTTATGAGTCCGCTGAATCCGGGCACGATTGTTTTGCTCCCCTGTATGAATGACTCTACTCTCGGAATCTCAAATCTTTCGTGTTCGAGCGCCTTTTTCGGCAGGCGCGAATATGCTTCGTCGAGCATTTCTTCGTAGTTTTTTTCCATAAGAATTTTTGCCAGCAAAAACTATATAAACCGGCGTCTTGTATTTATTTTCATGTCCGGATTTTCGTTCGGTTTTAGCCAGCTTGTGCAGTTACTTTCTTCGTTGATGATGTTTTTTGCGCAGATAGGCCCGGTCGGGCTTTTCATTGCAGCAATCATTGGGAATGCTTCGCTTATTCTCCCGATGCCGACAGATTTGGTTTTTATTCTGGTGATTGGCAGCGGCATTGATTATTTCGGGCTCGGAATTTTTACAGTCGGTTTACTTGGAATAATTTATGGGTCCGGCGCCGCGATAGGAGAAATGTCGAGTTATTTTGTCGGCCGTGCGGGCATTCAAAGTTTTGAGAGCATGAAGAAGAGCGAGGTTGGAAGGCTCAAGGAATTGAAGGAAAGTATTGCGGGCCGCGGAATTCCGGTAATCGCGTTTCTTGCTTTTATTCCGCTTCCGTTTGATGTCATAGGAATTTCTGCGGGCTTGTTGAAATATCCTTTCAAAAATTTTTTTCTCGGATGTTTAATTGGAAAGGCGGCGCGTTATTTTGTTTTTGCGTATATTGTTTTTTTCGGCGCCCAGTGGGTTGGCGGAGTTTTGAGCGGGTTGCTTCCGTTTGCTCTGCCGCTAATCTGTGTAGTCGTTTTTTTGGCGGTTGTTTTTTTGCTTGTTAGAAAATTTTATTTTAAGAAAAAGTGAGTGCTCTATTTTTTGTTGAATTATGCTCCGAGCAGGTATGTTGCAGCAATCACTATTAGTATGAGTGCTGTTTGGGGAGGGAGTGCCGGCAGCGCAATTTTTTTTCTTGAAACTGTTTCGATGCTTATTGCGAGGCCGATGAAACTTGCTAAGAGGCAGGCCGCAGCCACTGTGTAATTGTTTTTGAACGGACCGTTTGCCATTATGCTTGACGCGACCATTAGTGGGACAACAAGATCTCCGTTTCCGAGTTCAAATTTGTGTTCTTTTGTTGGAATAGCAATTGTGAATGCGAAGTTTCCTTCGCTTACTTCCTTTCCTATTGTCACCATGTGTTTTGTTCCGAAAACCGCAATAATGTCGTATATTGCAAGCGCGATTATGAAAATTAGTATTGGCAGTGTGCCGAGTGAAATTCCGAGGTATGCGCCGGCTCCCGCTATTAGTATTATGCAGGTCAGGTTTCTAAGCCATAATTTTTTTCGGTTCATTTGGCGCAGCAGCACGAGAAGTATTGCGACTAGAATGGAATAGTCTCCGATAATTGTTCCAAATACTATTGTTGATGTGGAAAATACTGCAAGCGCTTCTATTATCCACAGGAAGTTTCTTTTGCGTTTCATTCGCAGCAGAAGAATAAGCAGCGCGGTTGTTGCGAGTATCATCCCGACAAGGTATATTGCGTTGCTTGCGTCGTTTATTGTTTGTCCGAAAACCGGTTCGACCTGAATTGTTTTCAGAAGCGATTGCGCAACTATCAGGCCGAGTATTTCGGTGACCGCAAAAATGAGGAATAAGAGTGCGAATGCGTTGGCGTTGAATTTTTTTCCTGTTCGTGAATTTACTCTGTTTCTTTTAGAATTTTTTGATTTTATTTTTTGTTTTTTTGCAGCAGGTCTTGGTTTTACGGTTTTTCTTTTTCTTGGCATAATTAGTTTTTGCTATGAAGTGTTTTAATGTTTTTCCGCCAAGCAGCTTTTTTTAGGGTCGGCAAAATTGGCGTTAAAGATTAGGGCTTTTTTTATTTGTTGGTTGTTTTTATCAGGTTGTGTCTTGGCTTGTATATTTCGCCTTTGCTTTCCAGTTCGCCCAGAGCTTCGGCAACTTTTTCCGCATTGATTCCTTTTTGCGCCGCTTCTTCTATTATTTGTTCTATTGGAACTGCATCGGCGCCCGTGCCGAGTCCTTCTTTTATTATTCTCAAAACTGTTGTGAGCGCGTTTTGTTTTGTGTGAGTTACGCCGCTTGTCGCAATGTCAATGTCTATTTTTCCTGTTTCGGGATCAATCATAGTGTCTTGAAGAGATGATTTTACTAGGGCGATTGCTCTTTCCGCATCTTCTACTCCTGCAATGTCGCTGAGTCTTACTTTTGCGCTTGCCTCGGTTAGCCTGACAAGTCCTTCAAGTTGTCTTGCCGTTGCGGCGTACCTTGACTCGTTTCTTCCCTGGTCTCTCAGCGCTATGTAAAATTCGGTTATTTTTTCTATCGCTTCGGGGCTTAGGACAGGGAAGCATGTTTGCCTTGCAAAAGAAACATATTTTCTCAATACTTTTCCGTCAATTATTGGAGTAGTAATCTTTTCTATGTGATCTTTTTCTTTTTTTGAAAGAGGTTTTCCGGTTTTTTCGGATTGTCTTAATTTTTCTCCGCTTTGGTGCGTTTGAAGTATGTGTTCTGAAATTTTTCTGTCCCTTTCTTTGTCCAAAACATCTTTTATCATGAAGAATAAATCGAATCGTGAAATTAAGGAGGGGGGAAGATTTATTTGGTCGGTAAATGGAGTGTATTGGTCGAAGCGGTGATATTTTGGATTTGCGGCTGCGAGGAGAGAGGTGTCTGCTTTGAATCTTGCGACTATTCCGGCTTTCGCAACGGATATCATTCCCTGTTCCATTGCTTCGTGCAACGCGCTTCTGTCTTCGTCACTCATTTTGTCCAATTCATCCGCCATGCAAATTCCACCGGAACTTAACACGAGTGCTCCTGCTTTTAGTGTCCATCCGCCTTCTCCGAAATCGTCTTTTACGGCAGATGCGGTTAACCCTACTCCGCTTGTAGTTTTTCCGCCGACATAAATGCTTTTTGGTGCGATGTGGTGCGATGCGAGAAGCAATTGTGATTTTCCGCAGTTGTGAGAGATTATTCCGTTTGCGATAAACCTATGGCTTCCGGGCACTTCAATGTCATAAACATCTTCTAATCCGTGGTCGATTATTTTTACTATTTTTTCGCTTCTTTGCTGTCCGAGTCGGGCGTGGTCTTCCGCATTTTTTGCGGCTTCTTTCATTTTTTCTTTTTTCTTTTTGGAAGCGAATCCTATTTTTGCGGCGAATTTTTTTATCGAGTTTCCTCTTCGTATCATCAATGAGTTTCCAACGATTCTTGAGTGGATTCCGAATCTCAGTAGGAGGATTTGCACGTCTCTTAGCAGCTCGATATTTTTTGCTTTCAGCGACACCGACCTGCTTCCTCTTCCTTTGCTGAAAACGCAGCCGTCCGCCTCGTAAAGCCATTTCAGGAATTCCGATACAACTTTGTTTCCCGATTCGAGTATTATTGTCGGAACTCTTTTTTCGCGGAGGAACAATAAGTTTTGTGCTACATCTTTTGAGTGCATTCCTGCGCGGTGCAACAAAACGTTTCGCCCTTTTTCTTTTTTTGAAGTGATTGAAGGTTTTATCCCGAATAGGGTTCTCACTTTTTTTTCAAGTTCCGGGAGAATATCTTTTTCGGGTTCAGAAACAACAAAGTACGCTTCTTTTTTTCTCACCCATCCGTCTCCGAGCATGTATCCGAGCAGTGCGCCGAGTTCGGGCGTGACTTTTTCCGGCAATTTTCCTTTGAATTTTGGTCCGCTTGCGCTTTTGTGTTCTTTGAATCCTGTTTGAACATAAGAATTAATGGTGCAGGGAATGCTGGTTACAACCGCCACTTTGTCTTTTACTTTGAATTGGTCGAGGCGTTTCCATTCTCTTTTTACTTTGCCGTTTTCTTTTCCGACGCAGAGCAGCGGGTGGTCGTGTGTTCCTTTGATGCTTTTTCCGCTTTCAGTAATTATTTCCATTACTTTTTTTTGGGGATAATAAAAGAATGTTGTTGCAGAGTCTCTTTTTTTTCCGCCTTCTCCTGTGAGAACTTGAAAGTCAACTTGTTGGAGATGGCTGTCGCCGAGGTCTTCGATTTTTTTTATCGCACCGTCGCCCATCACAACCCTTTCATCTCCGATTAGGCAGCCAGGATCTCCAATCAGCAAAATGTGCATGTTTCCCCTTATTTTTTGGTCATTTGGAAGGTGTTTTGTCACGCCGCCGAAAAGTTGAAGTGCAATGCTTTGTTTTACCATGTCGTGGCCGTAGATTGCAGGAGCGATGCTTTCCTGCAGCATTTCGTAAACTTTCGGGTCGCGGGCTAATTTTCTTATTTCGGCTTCGTCTTCTTTTGAAACATCTATTTCATCAAAATCTTTTTGTGTTTCTTCCAACGAGTTTGTTTCGAGGAACCATTGGTAAACGGATTTTTTGTCCTTGTCCGGCGGAGAGAGTCTTAAAATTCCGACAAATCTTGTTTTATCTCCTCCCGAAACCTTGTTTACCAAATCATCCATTATGTAAACGTCAATATGTGCCGCCTGTTCGCTTCCTTTCAATTTGTCTAAGGGCTCCTGTATTTGTACTTTTTGGTAATCTATGAATTCGCTTTTATCTTCCATTAGTTCGAAATCTCGATGATTGCATTCGCACATATTCGGCATTTTTACTTTTTGTTTTTCCTGGGGTGTGCGGTAAATGTTTCCGCATCTTTTGCATTTCCATACCGCAAGTTTTATTTTCGGCAGAACATCGGTTATTAGTCTCGCGACTCCTTCGATGCTGACAAGTTTTCCTATGTGTTTTGAACTTATGTCTCTCAAATCGAGTTCGCTGTCTTTTGGCAGATTCGAGAACCTTATGTGGGGGCTGAATTCTTCCAGATTGAGGGATGGAATATTGACATTTTTTATTGCGATATCCGCCGCGTTCAAAAGAATGTCAGGATTATCAATTATTTCGTCCGCTAGTGTCGGGTCGAATTTTTCGAGCAACTTAAAATCAACGTTCAGGCTTCTTTTTTCGGGATAATTTTCAATTATTTTTTCTATTTCTTTTCGGTATTCGGTGTTAAAGAATTCCTCGAATTTTTCGGTGAAAGCTCCGCCCTCGTTTTCTTCTCTTCCGATTTCTTCCAGATTAGTTTCCATTCCCATCACTTAAAGCTCGTTTCTTTCGGCTTAAAACCCTTTTTAGAGTTCCATGCCGGTCAGCCTTTTTTTGAAAAAGGCTGGCGAAAAAACTAAATGCTTCGCGTCGGCTTTTTAATAAAAAGCCGGCAAAAAATAATGCTTCGTATCGGTCTTTTAGAAAAAGACCGACGAAAATAGTGCCTTTGGCACTCAGCTCATTGTGTGGGAGAATTAGTTTCGGAAACTTTGTTGGTAAAAGGCCCGAAATTTTATAAAATTTTTTTTCTTATATTATGGGGCGCACCTTGAATTAATATCTTCTTGGTTCGGAAACTGAAAAGAATTATTTTGGTTTTGCTGGAAAACCGAATTCAAAAACTTTTTTTTTGACGGTTTTTTTATTCTCCGCAGAGCCAATGCGATTTTAGAGTCGGGCATTTTTGTTTGCAGCAGTATGTTTTTCCCGCGTCAATGCCTCCGAAATAGCTTTCATTTCCGTTTTGGCAGGCGCAAAACGCTGTGTTTGAGTCGAGGCTGTCGCAGAGCATGTTTTTTAGCCCCTCGCAACCCGTTTCCTCAACCGGAGGTATAGTGCCTATCAAGAATGAGATTACCGTTGCGGCGACTATTATTCCTGCTGCAAGTATCAGAAGGTATTCCACCGCGCCCTGTCCGCTTTCTTTTTTTCTTTTCACTTGAAAATCCCTTTTTTGCTTTAGTATTTGCCCTTCCTATTGTTCCTGCAATGCTTTTTTGATTGCTTCAGCGGCTTCGGTTAGTTCCATGGGCTTTGGTTTGCGCCTGTTTTCGTCAAAGTGAATTCCGTCGCCTCTCGCTCTTGGAATTACGTGGAAATGAACGTGGTTTATCAGTTGCCCCGCAGCCTTTCCGTTATTTTGTATTACGTTTATTCCTTCCGCGCCCGAAGCTTCTTTCACTGCGGTAGAAATTTTTTTCACCGCCACAATAATTTTTTTTAGTTCCTCATCGGGGCAATCGTGAATATTTTCGAAATGTTTTTTTGACATTACCAGGGTGTGCCCGCATAGCGTGCCCGCAGGGTTTATGTCGAGCGCTGCGAGAACGCTTTCTGTTTCCATTACAATGACTGGTTTTATTTCGCCGGTAACGAATTTGCAAAAGATGCAATTTTCTTTTTGTTCAAAATTCACGAAAATCACTTCTTGTAGTATTTCCAGTTTACGGCCTGCACGAGCAGTGCGAAGGCATCAATAGCAAGCGCGATTCCGCCGAGTGCGAGCATAGCCGTGTTCGTCAAAAAATTTATTTGAAATGTTAGCCCTGAATAAATCAGTGCTATTCCCGCGATTAGGAATGATGTGAATAGCAGAACGAATTCCATAGCACATACAATGGTTTCATTACTTAATAAAACTTTTTGCCCGCCCGTTTTGCGGCAGATTTTTCAAAATTTTTTCCGCGAGCTTTCTGGCTTTTGCTTCTTCTCTTTCTCCGCGCACCAAAATTTTTCCCGATGGGAATATTGAAATCCTGTGCGCGTCGATTGCAACTATTATGAGTAGTTTTGATTCGAGTTCCACTGAAAATTCTTCACGGAGTGATTTCGCCGCTTTTTCCAAATCGATTTTGATTTCTTTTTTCGGCCTGAATTCAAAGGCGACTCTGCTCTTGCAGGGTTTTCCGACATAATCACTCAGTTCCACGGCATTCACTCAATTCAAGTTAATTAAGTTTTAATTGATTTGAACAATTCTTATTTTTTTCGATGCTTTTTCAACGAGCTCTTTCATTCCGCAGTTTTTTTCCTCGAAGAGCACTTCCATTATTTTTGTTTTTGTTTTTGGTTTTTCGGCTGCGAGCGCGTCGCACAGTTCCGGCCCTTTCGAAGTTTCGTAAAACCCGTTTGCAATGCTCAAATCGATTATTTCCTGTTTTTGCATGAATAGCAGCGGGCGAAGAATTTCAATTTTTGTCGCGTTGTTAATGTTGTTCAGATTGCTTATAGTTTGCGAGCTTACCTGTCCGATGCTCTCTCCCGTCACCAAAAATTTCGCACCCCTTTGTTCTGCGATTTTTTCACTCACTTTCATCATGAATCTTTTCATCAGCACGAAGTAAAACGGTCTCGCCCCTTTTTCGGCGATTTCTTTGAATTCGTTTCCCGCATCAACAACAATCAGTTCTTTTAGCCCGAGTTTTTTTGCTGCTTCAGTTGATTTTTTTTCCGGGCTGTCGTCCGTGAACGGCGCCTGCGAGAAATGAATCGCTTCCACTTCGAATTTTTTTTGCGCAAGCAACCCCGCTACCGGCGAATCGATTCCGCCTGAAAGCAAAAGAAGGGCTTTTGGTTTTTTGCCTGCGGTCAGCTTGTTTTTTGTTGCCACCATAATCGAATTATTTAGGTGGTTGGTTTTAAGTTAGTTATTCGAAGTTAGGTTAGCGAGCCTTTTTTGGCCAAATTGTGGCAGCGAATCTTTCTCCATAATGTCTAACTGCGTAGCTTCGGCTTCTGCCGTTGGTAAATATATCTTTATATGCAGCGTTCGCTTTTGGGCCACTGGGAACCCTTCTCACAGCTCTATCGGCATCTTTGTATTTCCTTTGGCGGATTCTACGAAGTTCTTGTGCTGCTTTGGCAGATACTTTTCTTTTCCCAACAATCGCTGCAGGTACTCTCATTGTTGCTATTCCTGGCATAAATTCACCTCATTTCAGTAGGATTGAGCCCTTTGTTGTTAATAAAGGTTTCGTTTTGTGAGGGCAAAAAACTTTTTTGAAATAATTTTTGTTTGAAAATCATTTCTTTCGGGTTATTTTTATGTTTTCGCCGTATTTTTGGAATTCGACATCCATTCCCGAAGCGAGCCCGGGAACTTCCTCGTTCTTCGGCGCAGTGTAAATCTCGTAGGTTTCTTTATCCATCAATTGTATGGTGTCCCCTATTACTGCAACTACCTGCCCCGTCGCTTTTGGAACAATCGGTATTTCAACTTCCGCGTCCGTTCCTTTCAGCAATCCTCTTTTTTGTCCTGTAAAGATGTTAAACGCAACTACCCTTACTTTCGCCGCTCCGTGCTTTCCCGGCTTCGATTTTTCAACACTTTTTACCTGGCACACTTCGCCGTCTATCAGAACATAGTGGTTCGGCTTCAGCGAACCCGCACCTTCAAACTTTTTTTCATCAACCATTCCATCACCCGATTTCAAATTGTCAAAGCAAACAAATCTTTCTGAATTGAATGGAAGTGGTTGTTTTTAAAAAAGAAACTGTTCCAGTTTTTTGAAAAAGGTTTATATGCTTGTAGAATGTTAATCAAATATGCAAAAAGAGTCAGTCTCCCGTGCGCAGGGAACCATTGAATATGTTGTTCTTCTTGCAATTATCGTTGTTATTGGGTTGGTTATTGTCGTTCTGAGTTCTTCTTTTATGAGTTCAGCTCCGAATATTTCGAAGGGCAAGGGCGAGTTGTATTGGTCTTCGCAGGATTTGGGGATTGTTAATTCTGCTGTTGATTCTAATGGTGGCGGGGTTTTTAAATTTTCGAATAATGGTGTTGAGGATGTTACGGTTACTGGTTTGAATGTTGATGGTGCTGATGTTAATGTTTCTAGTGCGAAGATTTTGGGCGGGGGTTCTTCTAATGTTTCTGTTTCAGGGTTGCCTCCTTGCATTGGTGATTTGAGAACTTATTCTTTGAGGGTTACTTATCGGGACCAGTACGGGGTTTTGCGCACTACCAACGGTTCTGATTTGGTTGTTCCTTGTTCTTCTTCTGATGTGAATGGTGGCGGAGGAAGTACTGATGATTACGTCCCTGGTGATACTTCTCCACCGAGTGTTGAGTTGGTTTCTCCTTCTGATTCGAGTGTTGATGATGATGGTGGTGTTGTTTTTTCATTTGTGGTTTTTGATGATAATGCAGTTAGTTCCTGCAGTTTGTTGATTGATGGCGATGTTAATCAAACTATTTCGAGTCCTTCTTTTGGCTTGAATACTTTTGGAAGTAGTGTTCATTTTGCTTCTGAAGGGATTCATTATTGGGATGTGAATTGTGTTGATAGGAATTTTAATTGGGCGGATAATAATAGTGGTGCGCAGTGGGACGTGAATTAT